>SVGN01000063.1 GCA_015056315.1 Clostridiales bacterium | reverse complement strand
GGGCAATTATTGGGGATTTGACCAAAGAGAGCGTGTCGCTGTTTTCTGGTTCCTCTTTTGCGTCAAAAGAGGAACCGCAGGTGTGGGGCGCGGAGCCCCACCCTGTTCCTCGCAGCGGTACTGCGAGAAAAACGCTATGAGCGGCTTGGGTGGAACGACTCCTGCCGGGAGGGGACTGCGGGCGGCACCCTCAGTCGGCTTCGCCGACAGCTCCCTCTGAAGAGGGAGCCTTGGTGGGGGGGCGGGAGGCTACGCCCCCTTCACGCCTTCCACACCCGTCCCCCTTCCACCCGGTAGCGCTTTACCGCATGGGCGGCCACACAGGGGTCGTGAGTGATGACCACGATGGTATGCCCCTTTTCGTGCAGCTCCCCCAGCAGCTCCAGCAGCTCATCCCGGCTGGTCTGATCCAGCGCGCCGGTGGGCTCATCGCACAGCAGCAGCGAGGGGGAGTAGCACAGCGCACGGGCCATGGCCACCCGCTGCTGCTGGCCGCCGCTGAGCTGGCTGGGCAAGTGCCGGGCCCGGGCGCACAGCCCCACCTTCTCCAGCGCCTCCATGGCCAGCTGCTCCCGACGGCGCAGAGGCACGCCCCGCAGCAGCAGGGGAAACGCCACATTCTCCAGCGCATTCAGCTTCTTCAGCAGCTGATAGCCCTGAAACACGAAGCCGATCTTCTCCTGCCGCACCCGGCACAGCTCCCCGGCGGTGAAGCCCGCCACATCCTGCCCCTCCAGCCGGTAGTGGCCGGAGGTGGGCGCATCCAGGCAGCCGATCAGGTGCATGAGGGTGCTTTTGCCGCTGCCGCTGGGGCCTACGATGGCCGCATAATCGCCCCGGGCCACGTGCAGCTCCACATTATCCAGCACCCTCAGCAGCGGCTCGCCCCGCCGCCCCGGGTAGCTCTTGGAGATGTTTTCCATATGGATCATGGTTCCCGCCTCCCGCATCATGGATGGGGATAGTATGCCCGCAGCGGCGGGGAAGTGTGCAGATGAGCAGGCCTGTGGGGCGCATGCCGCCGGGCGGGAACGCAGGGCGGCGGGGAAGTGTGCAGATGAGCGGGCCTGTGGGGCGCATGCCGCCGGGCGGGAACGCAGGGCGGCGGGGAAGTGTGCAGACGAGCGGGCCTGTGAGGCGCATGCCGCCGGGCGGGAACGCAGGGCGGCGGCATCAAGGGCGGGAATATGGCGCAATTTGCGCAGCCCATTGCTTGCATTGCTGCAGGCGCGGCATTGGGGGGCAGGAGCGCCACCGGCGCACGCTGCGCCGCACCGGCCACAGACCTCGCAGAAGCGCACGATCCGCCCGACCGCTCCCCGCCGCGCGGTCATTCAGCCCCCGGCCTCCGTCACAGCCGTAAAACCCTGCATTCTTCCCCTGTAAATGTGGAAAACCCTGCCATGTTTGTGATATGATACAGGCAGAAGCCGTCCTCCCGGCAGGAGGGCGCAGTCATGAGGGGCGGTCTGCCCCATCTGCAACACAACATCTGCGTTTTGTTCCCACCCGACCAATGCGAGGTGAAACCGATGTTCCTGTTTTTCTACAAGCTGATCCCCGGCGAATGTGAGGAGCGGCCCGAGGCCATGCTCACCTGCCTGCCTGAGGAGGATGATGCCCACTACGACGAGGCCATCGTCTGCGAGCTGCCCCTCATTGCCGGAGAGGATGCAAACGGGCGATCCGTATGCACGCTGGTGCTGCCGGAGCAGATCGACGGCTACCCCCTCACCGCTCTGGAGGATTTCATGCCCGAGGAGGAATGGGCCGAAGGCGAGGGCCAGCCGCCGGTGATCACCGGGCTTTCGCTGCCTGCCGGCCTGCGGCGCATCCAGCCGGATGCGCTGGAGTGGATGAGCAGGCTGGAGCACATCGAGGTAGCGCCGGACAACCCTGTGTTCAAAGCGGTGGACGGCATCCTCTACCACCGGCAGGAGGCCCGGCTGGTGCGCTGCCCGCCCCGCCGCCCCGGCAGCCTGCTGATGGTGCCGGAGGGCACCCGCAGCATCGGGGAAAACGGTCTGGCGGGCTGCCGGGAGCTGCGCTGCCTGCTGCTGCCGGAGGGGCTGGAGCGCCTGGAGCGGTACGCCGTGGCAGGCTGCGGGCAGCTGGAATACATCTCCCTGCCGGAGAGTCTGCAAAGCATGGAAAACGGCTGCCTGATGCACTGCACGGCCCTGCCATGGGTGCGTGTGCCCAGGCGGGTCAGCCGCATCGGCGACAGCGCCTTTCTGGAGTGCACCGCCCTGCTGGGCCTCTCCCTTGCGGAGGACAGCGCCCTTACCACCCTTGGCGACCATGCCCTCCGGGGCTGCACGGCGCTGGGGGCCGTCACGCTGCCCGCAGGGCTGAGCGCTGTACCGGGCCGCTGCTTTGCCGGGTGTACCGGCCTGCGCCGGGTCACCTTCCTTACCGGGCCGGAGGGCAGCTCCACCATCCGTATGATCGATTATGAGGCCTTCCGGGGCTGCACGGCGCTGGAGGCGCTGGAGCTGCCCGAGGGGCTCACCACCATCGCCCAGTACGCTTTTACCGGCTGCACAGCCCTGCGCCGGGTGGTGCTGCCCGCCACGCTGGAGAGCGTGATCCCCGGCAGCCGCGTGGCCAACGGTATGCCCTTCGGCGGCTGCCACGGGCTGGAGCAGATCATCCTGCGGGAGGGGAACCCCCATTTCCTCATCCACGATGGGGCGCTGATCGGGCTGGAGCACAGCCGCCTGATCGTGTACCCCGCCGCCCGCCGGGAGAGCCGCTACACGGTGCCCGAGTACATCCGCATCATCGGGGTGGAGGCGTTCAGCCATTGCGAAGCGCTGCGGCAGGTCATCCTGCCGGATGGACTGGAGACCATCGAGAACGGTGCCTTCAGCGATTGCACCGCCCTTGCCGCGCCGGAGCTGCCCGCCAGCCTGAGCCGCATCGGTCAGGGAGCATTCAACGGCTGCACCATGCTGGAGGCAGCGGTGCTGCCCGAGGGCATAAGGGGCGTGAGCCGCAATGCCTATGCCGGGTGCACCGCCCTGCGCCGGGTGGTGCTGCCGGGCACGGTGAAGCAGCTGGAGTACGGTGCCTTTGAAGGCTGCACCGCGCTGGAAGAGATCATGCTGCCGGAGGGCCTCCATACACTGGGCAACCGGGTGTTCCGGGGCTGCACGGCCCTACGCCGACTGGTGCTGCCCCGCAGTCTCAGCAGCATCGATATGTTCATGAACACCTTTGAGGGCTGCCCCCTCCAGGAGGTGCTGGTGCCCAGGGATTCGTATGCGGACAGCTACTTCCAGCGGTTCTACGCCGCGGTGAAGCGCACGCATTACTGAGCGAGTGAAAAAGGAAAATGAAAATGGAGCACCGCCCGGCGGGTAGCCGGGCGGTGGTCGTATGTTTGAACGCAGGCAGCGTGCGAACGGCTCCTGCGTTTTATTCTGTTCAACGATTTCAAGAAAGATGAGCCCGATGTTCGTGCACCATGCTTCATTCCTTGGGAAGCACTGCTTTGATATACGCTCTTACAGTGTGGTATACATCCGCAAAGGATGGCTTGGCCACATCACCGGCAAAGCGGAACTTATCATAGGAATGTTCCAGCTCCTCACGCCGGTGCAGAAAACCATGAAAACCGCCAAGCTCTCTGCATACCGCCCCTCAGCTTTCATAATGATCGATGGCTTCTTCGGCCAGCCTGTCAAACCTTGCCTGGTACTCAGGGGCAACGGCCAACCCGTCGAAACTTTCGCCGTTGCGATAATAATACTTGCTCAGCGCTTCGGTGGTGCCCTGCATATCCAGAAGGGCTTCGTTTGCCAGCGCATCGGCCAGCGTCCTGCTGAAGTCTGTGTACAGCAGACCGCACCGTTCTCTGATGCTGCGGGGGCTTACCTGATTGCCCAAAACCACCACGCCGTTGTACCGGGCAAGGGCATCATCGCCGTACACCCAGACCAGGTATTCGTCGCTTCGGCCTCCGAAATAACCCTGACACATCAACGCTTCATCCAAAGCAAAAACAACACTCTCGCCAAGCTGCTCCCGAACCGCCTTCAGCCACGCCATTGCGCCCACATGATCCCGCCGCTTGGGCAGGTCCGGCTTATCGGGATCGTACATCGGCAAAGCTGCTGTTCTGCGATTGACCAGATCGGCCCGGACACGGCTCTCCAGCAGATCCATCATATATTCCGGCGGCTTCCGCACCCCGGCCTCCCAATTCTGGATCGTACGGAACGGGATGTTGTAGCGGGCGGCAAATTCCCCCTGCGTGTTGCCCAGGGATACCCTCATCTCTCGAATGGTCACGGTCATCACCTCAAAAAACAAGATACACCCAATGGGTGCATCTTGTCAATGGTGGTCACAGACCATATGTTGGTATGTTTGCTGTTACTCCCCGCCCAGCACAGCATGCACCCTGTCGAACGCATGCTTGATCTGGTACTTCTCGGTGACCAGACCGCCGTAGGGGCTGAGCAGGTTGTAGTTGTAGCCGGTGGCGGTGGGGTTGTCGGTAACGCCCCAGATGGCCACGCAGGTGAGGGGCTTTTCCTCGCCGCTGTTCACCTTCTTGAACATCTCAAAGAGCCTGCCGTAGAAATCGGCGTGCAGGTCGATGGTGGGCTGATCATCCTGGAAGTTGCGCACCGCCATTTCGGTGATGTGCACCTCCAGCCCCTCCTTGGCATAGAGGCGGATGGAGGTCTCGATGCGGGTGATGTGGTTATCATTCAGGCAATCCTGCTGCTTGCCGTAGCCGCCGATGTAGCCCTGCATGCCCATACCGTCGATCAGCTTGCGGTAGTTGCCCTCCGCATCCTTGGCGTAGGAGTTGATGGAGCGGGCCAGCTGGATGGCGGCGGCGCGCTTGCCGTCGAAGAACATGTTGTAGTCGTTGTAGAACAGCTTGATGTCCGCGCCCAGCTTCTCCACGGTATCCTTGGCGCAGAGGAAGGAGAACTCCACATAATCGTCGCCCAGGCAGGTCTTGAACAGGTTATCCGCACCGCTGCGGGTGGTGCGCAGGTGGCGGGGGTCGGCGGGGTCGTACTCGCCGTTGCCATCGCCGATGGCCTCGTTGACCACATCCCAGCAGTAGATGACGCCGGGGAACTTTTCTTCAAAGTGGGTGATCACCTGCTCGATGTAGTACCTGGTACGGGCACGGATGGTCTCTGGATCGGCGTAGGGCTTGCTGCTATCGTAGCCCTCGCGGAAGAACCAGTCGCACATATAGGCATCCCACACCAGCACATGGCCGCGCACCTTCATGCCGTTCTGCTGGGCCCATTCCACCATCTTATCCGCCTGGTAGTAGTTCATCACGGGCATACCGTCCTTGGCCACCCGGCTGGCGGTCTGGTTGAGCAGGGAGTAGGCCTTGGTCTCGTTGGTGCAGGTAAGGGAGGAGAAGTGGGTCTTGACCAGCTCCATGTAGGCGGGGTTGGTGGTGCACTGCTTGTAGTTGAAGCTGGCACCCATCAGAAAGCCGTGCTCACGGGCAAGGGAATCCAGAGAGACGTAATCATCCTTGGTCTTGCCGTTCTCGCCCAGCGCAAGGGAGGCGGTGGGCAGCAGGGTAAGGCACAGAAGCAGGGCCAGCAGCATAGCAAGTTTTCTCATGGCGGGGTTCACTCCTTGTGTTTTTCGTAGGGAACCGGGGGGGATCATCTCTCAGCCGCGGAGGATCTTCATCTCAAAGGGCGCAAGGGTCATCTCCTGCCCCTCCAGGGTGAAGCGCTTGGGCTGTTGATCGTTGTTGAACAGGAAGCGGACGGTGCTTTCGCCCTTGGTGCGGGTGCAAAGCTCCACCCGCTCCGGCAGGCCGGGGATCATCGGCAGCGCCGCCTCCTCTGCCGCACCGGCGGCGATGCGGTCGTACACGGGCTGGGTGCCCACGGTACCGATGTAGTACACCGTGCCTTTGCCATAGCGGTTCTTCGTTACCGCTGCCGCACCGGCGAAATAATCCCCGGCGTAGCGGGCCAGCACCTGGGCGGTATCCGGCTCCAACACATCGCACCACTGCCTGGCATCAAGCCGGGTGCCATCCTCGAATTGCAGGGGGATGCTGTCCCAGCCGATGGGCACGTACTCCACCGCGTGCACGCCCGCCAGCTGCCGGTAGACCCCGGGCAGTTGGCTCATGCAGGCGTTGTTATGGGCGTCCTTCACGCCGCTGCGGGCGGTGAGGATCACCGTGCCGCCCTGATCCGCAAAGGCGGTGAGCCGCTCCGAAACGCCCGGCGATGCCACATACATCTCCGGAGCGCACACGATGCGGTAGCCCTCCAGCGGCTCGTGCTGACCGATCACATCCACGTTGAGGCCAAGGGCGGTAAAAGCCCGGTGCAGCCGCTGCAGCTGCTCCAGGTAGTAGTAGCCCTCGGTCTGGGGCTGGATCTGAAAAGCATACTCGTTCTCAAAGCCGAAGAGGATGGCCACATCCGAACGGATGTCTGCGCCCTGCACATCGCTGAGGGTTTGGGCAGTCCTGCACAGGTCGGCGAACTCCTCAAAGCGTCTGCCCGGCACATCGGAGTGATCCAGCAGGCCATGCCAGTGCATCTCTGCGCCGATGGCGGCGGTGCGCCAGCGGAAATGCACCACCGTATCCGCACCGTGGGCAAAGGCCTGCAGGGCGTAGCCCTTGATCATGCCCGGCTGGGGCGGCTTCTCCATGGGCATCCAGCAGCCCTTGCCGCCGCTGAGCTGCTCCATGATCCAGAAGGGCTTGCGCTTTACGCCCCGCATCATATCCAGATGGAAGGCATGGCTGTAGCAGCTCTCCCCATCCTGGGGCAGGCGGGTGGCGGGGTAGTTGTCGTAGGAGATAAAGTCCAGATCGGCAAACTGCCGGTAGAAATCGGGCATATGGCCGCAGAACCACACATTGGTGGTCACCGGGCGGCCGGGGCAGAGGCGGCGCAGCTGGGCGGCCTGCCGGTTGCTGAAGGCGACCACGTTATCGGAACAGAAGCGGTAGAAGTCCAGCATATAGGCCGGGTTCTGCCAGGCGTGGGGCAGGGAGCCGTAGGGCGGCGTGATCTGCGTCCAGCTCGTGTACTCGCCGCTCCACACCACGTTGCCGTATGCCCGGTTCAGGTTTTCCACCGTGCCGTATTTCGCTTTGAGCCACTCCCGGTACCCGGCGATGCAATGCCCGCAGTAGCACTGGTAGGCCTCCAGCTCGTTATCGATCTGCCAGCCCACCACGGCGGGCTCGTTGGCATAGTGCAGGGCCATTTTCTTGGTGATGCGGTCCGCATAGCGCAAAAACACCGGGTTCGACACGCAGCGGTGGCTGCGGATGCCCAGCCGGGTGGGGGTGCCGTCCTTCTCCACATGGACGATCTCCGGGTGCTTTTCATACAGCCACATGGGCGGGCAGCTGGTGGGGGTGCACAGCACCACCTCCATGCCGCGGGCGGCAAAGAGGGCGATGGCCTCATCCAGCCAGGTAAAATCGAACTCGCCCTCCCGGGGCTCCAGGCGGCACCAGGCAAACTCCGCCAGACGAACCAGCTTTACGCCGGTGGCCAGCATCCTGTCCGCATCTTTTTCCCAGAGGGAGCGATCCCAGTGCTCCGGGTAGTAGGCAACGCCGATCTTCATGTGGGGTGACCTCCTTGCTTTGGGGGTGTGGTCGTTTTTTGGGGGGATGGCCGCCGGGGCCGGTACCCGTTGGGGCAGCGGGATGATGAGAGGGCCAGCGGTGGAACGGCATCCGGGAGCGGGGCTGCCGCCTGCCCTGTGATCTGTACCGTATTCTCCTGAAATTGTATCATAAACCAATGAATTAGGCAAATATTGTAATTCTTGCTGTCGGGTATGCGTATGCGGCACATCCCGATTCCGCAAGCCATCCGGGAAAGCCTGCGGTGCTTTGCTGCGGCGTTTTCCGCGAAAAAGTTGACACTTCAACTTTACTGTGTTATGATTGCGAAGTTGAAAACACAACTTTCAAAAGGAGGCATCCCTGTGCTGGATCGTTTTGAAAAGTTCTCGCTGGCCATCTCAGAGATCAACCGTTACTGGCACAAGCTGGCCGCCGAGGAGCTGGCCCCCTATGGCCTGAAGGCTGCCCACGCCACCTACCTGACCGCCATGTACCGCCACCGGGAGGGCATTACCGTGCCGGAATTGTGCGAGGAATGCGGCAAGGATAAATCCGATGCCTCCCGCATGCTGGCCATACTGGAGGAAAAAGGGCTGGTGAGCAAGCAGACCTCCGGCGGCAGCCGCTACCGGGGCCGCATGCTGCTGACCGACCGGGGCCTGGAGGCAGCGGAGCATGTGTGCCGCCGTGCCAGCCTTGCCGTGGAAGCCGCCGGCAGCGACCTGACCGACGCCCGGCGGGAGGATCTCTACCGCTCGCTGGAGAGCATCACCCAGAATCTGCGAAGGCTGAGCCGGGAGGGCATCCCGCAGGAGTGAGGGGGAGGCGGGGGTGTTCGGCGAGGAGCAGGCTGTATGCCCGAAGGGGAGCGGCACGATCAGCGGCGCAGCCTGCCCGAAGGAGCGGCGCAGCCCGATCCAAGGAGGGCGGTGCATTGCGCCCGAGGGGGCAGCGAAGTCCGGCCCGAAGGGGAGCCGCACGATCAGCGGCGCAGCCTGCCCGATGGAGCCGCGCAGCCCGATCCAAGGGAACAGCACGATCCCATGAGGGGAGCCGCGCAGCCTGTTCACAACAGAGGGTCGTGCCCACAGAACCGCCCGCCGGGAAGCACCCATTCGCCCTGCCCCGCGCCACACACAAACGACCCAATATCACCGGGCAGCCATGCCCATCCGTAAGGGAGGAACCAACCATGCAGACCCGGATCATCATCGATTCCACCGCAGATATGATCCCCGCGCTTCGCGCCCGCACCACTGTGGTGCCGCTCACCGTCACCTTTGGCGATGAGGAGTTCGTGGACGGCATCACCATCACCCATCAGCAGTTTTACGAAAAGCTGGTGGAGACCGATGTGCTGCCCCACACCAGCCAGGCCACGCCGGAGGCCTTCGACCGCGTGTTCCGTCAGGTCAAGCAGGAGGGCGAGCAGGCGGTGGTGATCACCCTGTCCGCCAAGCTGAGCGGCACGTACCAGAGTGCTTGCATCGCCGCCCAGGAATACGACAACATCTTCGTGGTGGACAGCGGCTCCGTCACCATCGGCGCAGGCATTCTGGCCGAGCACGCCCTGCGCCTCTGCGAGGAGGGGCTGGATGCGGGCAGCATCACCCTGCAGCTGGAGCAGGTAAAGGAGCGCATCCATGTGATCGCCATGCTGGATACGCTGGAGTACCTGAAGAAAGGCGGCCGCATCTCCGGTGCCGCAGCCTTTGCGGGCGGTCTGCTGAACCTGAAGCCGGTGCTGGCGGTGGAGGGCGGCGAGATCAAGGTGCTGGGCAAAGCCCGCGGCTCCAAGCAGGGCAACAACCTGCTGGTGCAGGAGATCGACAAAGCGGGCGGCGTTGATTTTGCCATGCCCGTGCTGCTGGGCTACAGCGGCCTGTCGGATGCACTGCTGCACAAGTACATCCGGGACAGCGAAGCCCTCTGGGCAGCCAGCCGCAGCGCACTGAACACCACCATCATCGGCAGCGTGATCGGCACCCACGCAGGCCCCGGCGCTGTGGCAGTGGCGTTCTTTGAAAAGTGACAGCAGGGGGTCGGTCTGTGCCATGTTGACCCCGTAATGAGCAAAAGAGCATCCGGCGATGGATGCTCTTTTTTTGAATGCGAGCGGGTAAGGCGGTGTGGTGGGAGGGCAGCGGGCGGCACCCTCAGTCGGCTTCGCCGACAGCTCCCTCTGAAGAGGGAGCTGGCTGCCCGATGGGCAGATTGAGGGTGCCAAGGGGCGATCACCGGGAGGGGATGCTCCCCGGCTTGGCTGTTGCCGGAATCCCCCCGGCGGCTACGCCGCCACCCCCCTTTGGCAAGGGCGGGCTGTGGGGGTGGGTGTTGCCGGGAGGGGTCTGCTTCCCCAACTTGGGTGTAGTATATTGCTGCGGATGGCAGCCGACTCCTAAGGCTCCCTTGCCAATGGGCACCGGAGGGAAGCGCGTGCCCAGTGGGCACAACGCCGAAGGCGTTAGCGACCCGCAGGTGGGGAGTGAAACGAGTACAGACCACGGCAGTGGGCTGTACGATGATTGAACGACCGGGGCGTAGCCTGCCCCGTTAGGGGCTGAGGGATTCAACTCCCAACCGCAGTTACCTCTCACCGCCATGGCGGGGATGTCCTGCCCCTGCTTGGCTGCTGCCGGAATCCCCCCGGCGGCTACGCCGCCACCCCCCTTTGGCAAGGGCGGGCTGTGGAAATGGGTGTTGCCGGGAGGGGTCTGCTTCCCCAACTTGGGTGTAGTATATTGCTGCGGATGGGGATGTCCCGCCACAATAACTCGGGGTTCGGGTTGCAGCGAAAACGGAGCACAGCCAAGAGGCTCCCCGCACGCGACGGTAGCGAACGACGTCAAATCCCCCTGCCGTTTTTCGGGGCGGGTTAAGGGAGCAGTGCGCTGTACAAGCAGCGAGTAAGCTGACTTGTATCTGCGGAGTGACCCTGATTGCGACCGCCGCCACGAAAAAGGGCAATCAAAGGGATTTGACCAAAGAGAGCGTGTCGCTGTTTTCTGGTTCCTCTTTTGCGTCAAAAGAGGAACCGCGGTGTGGGGCGCGGAGCCCCACCCTGTTCCTCGCAGCGGTACTGCGAGAAAAAGCTATGAGTGGCTTGGGCACTCAAGCTAGGTACAATCCTTCCGTCTCGCCTAAAGGCGAGCCACCTCCCTTTACACAAGGGAGGCTTAGGGATTGGCTGCCGCCCGGGGCGGGAGGCATCACCCAGCATGGGTGGAACGCCTCCTGCCGGAAGGGGTCTGCGGGCGGCACCCTCAGTCGGCTTCGCCGACAGCTCCCTCTGAAGAGGGAGCCTTGTGGGGGGGTGGGCAGCTCCCTCTGAAGAGGGAGCCCGTGCGAGGAGGCTGCCGTTCCCTCTGATGAGGGAGCCTGTGCGAGGCGGCTGCCGTTCCCTCTGATGAGGGAGCCTTGTGGGGGGACGGCTATCTCTGAGCGAAAACTGCGACGGAAGCGACAGCGCACGCTTTGGGGGGAGCCTGAACGGCAGAAGACAAAAGATCATCCCCCGGCGGGAGCGGAAATGCCCGTGCCGGGGGATGGATTTTTGGTTATTCGGGTTTTATGCTTTGACCATACTCACCACATTCTCCACCCCGCCGGCATAGCAGAACATATCCACGGGCTGGCACTTTTCAAACACATACCCGCCCTGGGCCAGCAGCTGCAGATCCCGCGCCTGGGTGGGCACGTGGCAGCTCACATAGACCACTTTGCGGGGGGCGGCCTTGAGCACGGCCTCGATCACCTGGGGCTCCACACCCTTGCGGGGGGGATCCAGCATGATCACATCCGGGCGGAGGCCGTCGGCTACCAGGGTGGGCAAAAGATCCTCCACGGCGGCGGCGTGGAACTCCGCATTGGCGATGCCGTTGCGCTCCGCGTTGCGGCGGGCGCTGTCCACTGCCGGGGCCACGATCTCGATGCCGATGACCCGGCTGGCGCTGCCCGCCATGCACAGGGCGATGGTGCCCGCTCCGGCGTAGGCATCCACCACCAGCTCCGAGCCGGTCAGGCCCGCAAAATCGATGGCGGTGCGGTAGAGGCGCTCGGTCTGGGGCGGGTTGACCTGGAAGAACGAAAGGGGCGAGATCTCAAAGGTGAGGCCCAGCAGGGTCTCGAAAATGATGCCGTCGCCGCAGACGGTGCGGCATTCGCGGCCCAGGATCACGTTGTTGCGGGCCTTGTTGATGTTCACCACCAGCGTGTGGAAGCCGGGGATCCGCCCCAGCAGCTCTGCCAGCCGATCCTCCCCCGGCAGGGTGGGACGGGTGGCCACCAGCAGCACCATCAGCTGCCCGGCGCGGGTGGTGCGCACCACCACATGACGCAGAAGCCCCTTGCCGTTCTCCTCGTTGTAGGGCTGCACACGGCTCTCCCGCATCCAGATGCGCACGGTGGCCAGTACCTCCGAAAGGGGGCCCATGGTGATGGGGCAATCCTCCACCGGCACGATCTGATGGCTCCGGCGGCGGTAGAAGCCGATCTGGGGCTCCTGCGCCGTGCCCTGCACCGGCAGGGCCGTCTTGTTGCGGAACCGCCAGGGATCCTCCGCCCCCAGCACCGGGGGCACCTGCGCCTCGGAAAGCCCCAGACCGCCGATGCGGTTGAGGCAATCCAGCACCTGCGCACGCTTGGCCCGTAGGGTGGCCTCGTAGCTCATGTGCTGCCCGGAGCAGCCGCCGCAGTGCTTGTACACCGGGCAGAGCGGCTCCACCCGATCCGCCGAGGGGGTGACGATCTTCATCAGCCGCCCGAAGCCGTAGCGGGGCTGGGCCTTCACCACCAGCGCCTCCACCGTCTCGCCGGGCAGCGCACCGGGCACGAACAGGGGCATCCCGCCCGCATCGCATACGCCCTCCAGCTCGCTGCCGAGGCGCAGGCACTCTGTGGTAAGCAGTTGGTTTTTGGTAAGCATGATGGTGGTACACTCCTTGTGGTGTTGATGGGGTGGGTGGGGTGGATGGTGGGGTGTCAGCGGGTGGCACCCTCAGTCGGCTTCGCCGACAGCTCCCTCTGAAGAGGGAGCCTGTGGGGGGCTGCCGAGGGGGCCTGCTATTCCCAAGTTGGGGTGGCGCATTGCTGCGGTCGGTAGCCAACTGCTCAGGCTCCCTCTTTAGAGGGGCTGTCACCCGAAGGGTGACTGAGGGTGCCGGGGGTGACCACCGGGGAGGGTGTGTTCTCCGGCTTGGCTACCCCCCGGAATCCCCCCGGCGGCTATGCCGCCACCCC
>SVGN01000062.1 GCA_015056315.1 Clostridiales bacterium | reverse complement strand
TTTTGAGCGTATTTCGCTCAAAAACGGCCTTACTCCTATTGAAATCAGGAGCAAGGCCGCGTAAACTGTTCTTATTCTACTTCAGGTCTTTTCTTTTTTCTGTCTGACAATTGGGATACTGTCCACAGTATGCCCTGCATGGGGGCGTTTTCGGTTGGCGCCCCCTCACTTCCTCCACAAAATGACCCGCTCACCCTCCGTTACCTCCGCCCCCTCCAGGGCCGGGTTCATCCGGCGCAGGCTGTCGCAGCTGACCCGGTAGCGCTTGGCGATGTCCCACACCCTCTCCCCGGGCTGGCTGAAGTAAATCAGGATGCCGCCCGCCTCGCCGGGGGCAGGCTCCCGGGTCATGTCGCAGATCAGCGGCTCCTGCCCCAGGGCCACATCGGCGCAATGCAGGTGCAGGATGTACTTGATCTCCACCCGGTCGCTGGTGATGCAGGCAGCCTCCGCACCGGTCACCTGCAGGGTGAGCGCTTCCTCCTGGCACAGATCGCAGGCAAAGCTGACGCGGAAGGGCTCCTCGGTGCGGTAGCTCTGGGGCGCGGCGGTATCGTCGGTCATGTACAGGAGGCACACCTCCATCATGCCCTCCACGGCCAGCTTGCCGCCCTGGCGGCTCACATCGGTCAGGATGGGGCGCAGGGTGGCGCTGAGGGGCGTGCGGGCAGGGGGCTGCCCATCCAAAAGCAAAGTCATCTTGCCGCTTTCGGCGGTGTGCACCTGCCGGTGGGCCAGCACCCGCCGGGTGGGCTGCACGGTGGGCAGCAGCAGGTCGCCGCCGGTGGTGTAGGCATCCAGCAGCAGGCATACGTCCCGGCGGCAGGTCATTTGGGCGCTGAAGGCGATGAGCACCTCCGCCCGCAGGGTGCGCTGCCCTTCCTCCTGCCCCTCCTGGGAGAGCACAGCCACATCCTTGATCACCGCATCCGCGGTGAGCAGATCGCCGTTTTCGCCGCTGAGGGGCAGCGTTTCCTCAAAGGGGATGGAGTGCCGGGTCACCACCAGGGGCCGGGTGGGCAGGGCGCTCAAATGGTAGACCTCCAGCTCGATGGCTCCGCTGACGGTGGCCCGCTCCTCGCCGCCCATCACCTCCTGCACGGTGGCGCTGGCGGTGGCGTAGAGCGTATCGGTGATCTGCAGCCCTTCGCTCAGCTCGCATTCGTCCCGGATCAGTACATCCTGCCTGCCAAGGGCCACGGTGCGGCAGGTGGTGAGGGTCTCGGTCTTCTGCATCAGCTCCGGGGCGGGGCGCAGACCGCTCACCACCCGTGCGGGCTCCTCGGTGAAGAGCCGGGCAAATACCTTCAGAATGGCCATCAGCTTCAGCCGCCCGCCCTGGGCGGTGGCCTCCACATGCTCCACCGTCAGGCTGACGGGCACGTTCATGCCCGGCCGTGCGCCGCCCAGCTCAATGACCTGGCTGAAATCGGCGGCTGCCTCCAGGGTGTTGATGCGGGTGGGGTCGCCCTGGGTGTAGAGCACATGAAAGATCACCTTGCCGTCCACATCGGCCCGCCCGGTCTGTACGGCGGTCTTTTCGGCCACCGCCATGGCCTGGGCGGAAAGGATCACCGTTTCCTCCCTGAGACCGCCGGGCAGGGCCACCTCGCCCTCCACCACCGCCTGCCGGGCGCTGCTGCCCAGATAGCGGCACATGGCAATGTCTTCGTAGAGGATGGCAGCATCCCTTTCACCGGCTCCGGGCATCTTGTCCAAGGTTTCCTGTCTCATTTCCATATCGGCTTCCGCTCCTTTTGCTCGCTTTGGTGGTAGGGTATGCACGCCCCGGGCGGGATATGACCAAAGCTCGGAAACCCAAAGAAAAACAAGCCCCTGCTAAGGAACGGTAAAAGAGTTTCAACAGGAATTGACATTCTATTTTATCAGGAGTAAAATGCTGCGGTGTTCGTTCTTCTTTCCTATTAAAAAAGGGGGGAAGAAGAAATGCACCCAAGGAAAGGAAGCGGAAATATGCTGTTGGTTTTGCTGGCATTATGGATCGTATTCAACGGGCGGCTCACGCTGGAGGTGTTCCTCTTCGGCCTGGTGCTCAGCTCTGCACTTACCTGGTTCAGCTGGAAGTTTCTCGGCTACTCGCCGGGGGTGGAGCTTACGGCACTGCGCATCCTTCCCGGGGCGCTGGGGTACCTGTGGCTGCTCATCAAGGAGATCGTCAAGTCCAACCTGACGCTGCTTTCCTATATATACGGCAGAAAAAAGGAGCTGAAGCCGCAGCTGGTCACGTTTTCCACGCCGCTGAAGACCGGCCTTGGCCGTAACGTGCTCTCCAACTCCATCACGCTTACCCCCGGCACCATCACCGCCATGCAGGAGGGCGACAAGCTGACCGTGCACTGCCTGGATGCGGCGATGGCCGAGGGCATCGAGGAGCTGGATTTCCAGAAGCAGCTGCAAAAGATCGAAGAGACCGCCGAAAAGAAGGGAGGCAGCCGGTAATGCAGGTAACACAGGCCTATCAATGGCTCTGGACGGGCGCACTGGTGGTGCTGGCGCTGCTCACGCTGGCCTGCCTGATCCGTTCCATCATCGGCCCCCGCATTGCGGACCGTATCGTTTCCATCAACATGATCTCCACCATCTCCCTGGCCATGATCGCCATCCTTACCCGGGTGTTGGGGGAGGGCTACCTGGCCGACGTGGCGCTGATCTATGCGCTGCTTGGCTTTTTGGCAGTGGTGGTGCTGTGCAAGGTGTTCATGGGCATCGCGCTGGAAAAGAAGGAGAGGGAGGAGAAGAAAAATGGGTGAGTGGATCCTGTTTGCTGTCTCCGTGCTGCTGCTGGTGTGCGGCCTGTTTTTGATGCTCAGCGCCGTTATCGGCCAGTATCGGTTCCAATACGTGCTCAACCGTATGCACGCCGCCTCCATGGGCGATTCCCTGGGCCTTGGCCTGGTGCTGCTCTCCCTGTGCCTGAGCACCTCGGATGGCTGGCTCATTGCCAAGTACCTGCTGGTGGTGCTCTTTGTTTGGCTCACCAGCCCCACCGCCGGGCACCTGATCGCCCGGTTGGAGATCGCCACCGACAGCCAGTATCAGCAAGAGATGGAGATGATCGAGAAATGAATCTGTTTGTGATCATGATCCTTGGTTTTCTGGTGGTCTGCGCCATTGCTACCGCTGTTACCAGGAGCCTGCTTGCCAGCGTGGTCATCTACATGGCCTACAGCGTGCTCATGTGCCTGATGTGGATGGTGCTGGAAAGCCCCGACCTGGCGGTTACCGAGGCCGCCGTGGGCGCAGGCGTTACCAGCCTTCTGTTCTTTATTACGCTGAAAAAGATCCACGCCATCCGGGGCGATGAGGAGGAGGATCATCATGAAGAAAAATGAATCCTTCTGGCAGCAGCTCATCAAGCTGGATGAGGTATCCCGCGAGAACCCGCTGGATGAACAGCTGATGGCCTCTGCCGCCGATGAGCCGGAAAGCGTGCTCCGGGAAAAATCCCCCTTCGATTTCGCCTTTGCCGAGATCCAGCAGGAGGAAAAGCGGGAGGAGCTGTACATCGCCGAGCGTTTGCAGGCCACCCACCTGCACGCCTGGGTGGACCGCAAGGGCAAGAAATGGGGCCGGATGGCCTACAACTTTACCTGCGTACTGTTCTGCATCGCGCTGATCGTGTTCCTGATGTCCACGGTGCTCCGGCTGCCGCCCCTTGGCGCGGCGGAGAACCCCACCAACAACGAGGTGGCCCGGCGCTATCTGGAAAAAGGCCTGGAGGAGACCGGCGCTGTGAACATGGTGGCCGGTATGATCCTGGACTACCGCGCCTTTGATACCTTCGGCGAAAGCACGGTGCTGTTCGTGGCGGCATGCAGCGTTCTTCTGCTGCTCAAGCTGGGCGACCACAAGAGCGGCGAGGTGACCCCCGCCATGCGGGAGGCCGAGTGGGATGACCGCCACCACGAGCCCAAGAATGATGCCATTTTGCAATTGGCAGCCAAGCTGCTGGTGCCGGTGATCCTGTTGTTCGGCATGTACATCGTGCTGGCGGGCCACCTTGGCCCGGGCGGCGGCTTCAGCGGCGGCGCAGTGATGGGCGCAGGCCTCATTCTCTACCTGAATGCCTTCGGCTTTGAAAAGACAGGCCGTTTCTTCACCTACAAGACCTTCCGCTGGGTCACCTTCATTGCGCTGATGACCTATGCGCTGCTCAAGAGCTACTCCTTCTTCTGCGGTGCCAACCATCTGAAAAGCGGCATCCCGCTGGGCACCCCCGGTGCCATCCTTTCCTCCGGCCTCATTCTGCCGCTGAATATCTGCGTGGGCCTCATCGTTATGTGCACCATGTATGTGTTCTATACCCTGTTCAGAAAGGGAGGTATGTGAGCATGGAGCTGTTTTCCACCCATATCGAAGAGGTGGCTGCGGTGCTCCTGTTCGGCATCGGGTTTTCCACCCTGCTGCTCAACAAGAACCTGATCAAGAAGATCATCGGGCTCAACATTATGGATACCGCCATTTACCTCATGTTTACCTCTGTGGGCTATGTGGAGGGGCGCACCGCCCCCATCATGGCGGATGGCATCACCGATGCCGCCCACTACATCAACCCCATCCCCAGCGGTCTAGTGCTTACGGGCATCGTGGTCTCCGTCAGCGTTACGGCGCTGATGCTGTCCCTCACCGTGCGCCTCTACCGCCGCTACCACACCCTGAACATTGACCGTATCACCATGCTGATGAAGGGAGAGGACGACTGATGCCGCTGATCCGAAACTTTCCCTTCTTCTGCATCATGCTCAGCATGATCTGCGGCGTCTCCTCCGCCATGCTGCCGGGCAAGCTGGCTCGGAAGGTGACGGTGCTGCTGTCTGCGGTGGTGGCCTCGCTGAACATTGCGTTGCTGGTGCATCTGGTGGCAGCCGGCGAAAACTACCATTACCTGATGGGCCACTTCCCCGCCCCCTGGGGCAACGAGTTGCGGGCGGGCCCGCTGGAGGCGCTGCTGTGCGCCCTGTTCAGCATCGTGCTCATGCTCAGCACGCTGGGCGGCATGGAGAAGCTGAAGCTCCAGATCGACCCCAATAAGGAAAACACCGTCTGCGTTATGCTGGATCTGGTACTGGCCGGTACCCTTTCCATGCTCTACACCAACGACCTGTTTACCGGCTATGTGTTCATCGAGATCATGACACTGGCCTCCTGTGCGCTCATCATGTGCCGCCAGAACGGCCGCACCATGGTCAGCGCCATGCGGTACATGATCATGAGCCTGCTGGGCTCCGGCATGACGCTGATGGGCATCATGCTCACCTATACCCTTACCGGCCATCTGCTCATCGAGAACATCCGCGAGGCGGTCACCGCCCTCTACGCCAGCGGCGAGTACCGCACGCCCCTTACGGTGACCATCGGCCTGTTCTTTGTGGGCCTGGGCATCAAGAGCGCCCTGTTCCCCTTCCACACCTGGCTGGCGGATGCCTACGGCTACTCCACCCCGGCTGCCTCTGCGGTGCTGAGCAGCATCGTGAGCAAGGCCTACATCCTGTTGCTGATGAAGATCTTCGTGCGTATGATCGGCATGGATGTGGTGCGGGGTCTGCATCTGAACGACCTGTTCTTCGCCTTTGGTGTTATCGCCATGGTGATGGGCAGTCTGAGCGCCATACACAGCCACGACCTGCGGCGCATGGTGGCCTACAGCTCGGTGGCCCAGATCGGCTACATCTATGCAGGCATGGGCCTGGGCATCGAGGCGGGCTTTATCGCTGCCCTGTACCATGTGATGGTCCACTCCGCTGCCAAGAGCAGCCTGTTCATCTCCTCCTCCGTGCTGGCGGATGCTTCCGGCGGCAGCAAGCGCTTCAGCGACCTGAGGGGCGCAGGCAAGCGCAGCCCGGTGGCGGGCGTGTGCTTTACGGTAAGCGCCATGAGCCTGGTGGGCGTGCCCGTGCTGGGCGGCTTCATCAGCAAGCTGGTGTTCAGCGAGGCGGCCTTCGGCTACGGCGGCGTGCACATGTGGGTCATGCTGCTGGCGCTGGCGGTGAGCACCCTGCTCAATGTGCTCTACCTGATGAAGACCGTCATCACCCTCTACCGCCCGGCCCGGGAGGGCAGCACGCTTGCGGCAGAAAAGCCCGCAGCCTCGGCGGTCTGCGCCATGCTGGGCTTCGTGGTGCTCAACGTGCTTCTGGGCGTACTGTCGCAGCCCATTCTGGAGATCATCACCAACGGATTTCAACTGTTTCTGTAAGGGAGGATGCCAACGATGCAAACCATCCTTTTGTGGCTCATACCGCTTTTCCCCGCACTGGCGGCGCTGGTGCTGGGCCTTCTGCCCCTGAAGCACAACAGCCGGGGCACCCATCTGGCCGCTGCGGCTGCGCTGGCGGTCAACTTCGCACTGTGTCTGTGGCTCATGTTCCTGGGCGATCATGAGGTGACCCTCTTCTGGCTGGGCGAAAACCTGCCCATCGCCCTCCGCTCCGATCTGCTGGGGCGGCTGTTCCTGCTGCTCTGCGGCGGCATGTGGCTCAACTCCGGCGTGTTCTCCTTCGGCTACCTGCCCCATGAGGGCAACGAGCAGCGCTACTTCGTGTTCTACCTGCTCTCCATTGCCGCCATCAACGCCATCTGCCTCAGCGCCACCCCGGTGACCATGTACCTGTTCTTTGAGCTGATGACCCTGCTCTCTATGGCGCTGGTAGTGCATTCCATGACCCGGGAGGCCGTGGCCGCGGGCATCAAGTACCTGCTGTACTCCATTGCGGGCGCTATGATGGGCCTGTTCGGCATCTTCGTGTTCTCCGGCGCCATGGAGACCCCCTTCTTCGCTCCCGGCGGCGCACTGGGCGCCGGTGCCATGGAGAACGGCTCCCTCATCCTGTGGGCTACGCTCATCACCATCATCGGCTTTGCCACCAAGGCGGGCATGTTCCCCATGCATGGCTGGCTGCCCACGGCCCACCCCATCGCTCCTGCCCCTGCCAGCGCTGTGCTCAGCGGTGTGATCACCAAAATGGGTGTGCTGTGTGTGGTGCGTGTGCTGTTCTATGTGGTGGGTGCCGGGAACCTGCGGGGCACCTTTGTGCAGACCACCCTGCTCATCCTTGCGCTGTGCACGGTGTTCATGGGCTCCATGATGGCTTTCCGCACCACCGGCTTCAAGAAGCGGCTGGCCTACTCCACCGTGTCTCAGGTCAGCTACATCCTTTTCGGCCTCTTTTTGATGACTCCCCAGGCCTTCGCAGGCGCGGTGGAGCATATGTACTTCCACAGCGTTATGAAGAACGCCCTGTTCCTCTGCGCCGGTGCGGTCATTCTCAAGACCGGGCGCACCGAGGTCTCCCAGCTCCGGGGCATGGGCAAGCAGATGCCCCTTACCATGTGGTGCTTCACCATTGCCGGTCTGGGTCTGGTGGGCGTACCGCCGCTCTCCGGCTTCTTCAGCAAGTGGGAGCTGGCGCAGGGCTCTCTCTCCAGCGGCATTGCGGTGTTCAGCTGGCTGGGCCCGGTGGTGCTGCTCATCTCTGCGCTGCTGACCGCCGGCTACCTGCTGCCCATCAGCATCGATGCGTTCTTCCCCGGCCATGCCCACGGTGAGGAAGCCCCCGAGGCGGTCCGCTGTGAGGTGGGTGCTGTGATGGCTGTGCCGCTGGTGGTGCTCACGGTGCTTACGGTGCTCATGGGCATGTTCCCCGGTCTGCTGGCGGATGCGGCGCATTCGCTGGCGGCCCTGCTGATGTAAGGAGGCGGGCAGATGCTTCTGGTATCGATCCTGATCCCGCTGGTGGGTGCGGCGCTGCTGTTTCTGCTCCGCCCCGCCAATGCAAAGCTGCGCAACGCCATCGTAATGGCGGCGAGCCTGCTCACCTCCGGCTGCGCGGCATGGTGTCTCTTTACCCCCGGCGACCATGCCATGGTGCTGCTTCGCCTCTCCGACCTGCTCACCGTCAGCTTCCGGCTGGATGATCTGGGCCGTGTGTTCGCCGGTCTGGTGGCCTTTCTGTGGCCGCTGGCCAGCCTTTATGGCCTGGAGTACATGAAGCACGAGGGCGGCGAGAACCATTTCTTCGGCTTTTACCTGATCAGCTATGCGGTAACGCTTGGCATTGCCTTCAGCGAGGATCTGATGAGCCTCTACGTGTTCTACGAGCTGCTCACCCTCGCCACCCTGCCCCTGGTGATGCACGGCATGAAGGCCAAGAACGTGCATGCGGGCCGCACCTATGCCTACTACTGCCTGGGTGGCGCTGCCATGGGCTTTATGGCCCTCGTTACGGTGATCCACTACAGCGGTGCCGGCAACTTCACCCCGGGCGGCATCGCCGCGCTGGTCGCAGCCCCTGAGGGCACGGTGCTGGCCATGTATGTGCTGGGCTTCTTCGGCTTCGGCGTAAAGGCGGCTGTGCTGCCCTTCCACCGCTGGCTGCCGGATGCGGGTGTTGCGCCCACGCCGGTCACCGCCCTGCTGCATGCGGTGGCGGTGGTCAAGGCGGGCGTGTTCGCCGTGGCCCGGCTCACCTACTACAGCTTCGGCGCAGAACTGCTCCGGGGCACCTGGGCCCAGACCCTGTGCCTGTGCGTGGCCCTTGCCAGCATCCTCTTTGGCAGCTGCATGGCAGTGCGCGAGCAGCACATGAAGCGCCGCCTGGCCTACTCCACCATGAGCAACCTGAGCTATGTGCTCTTCGGCGTGCTGCTGATGACCCCCGCCGGTCTGGCAGCCGGTCTGACCCATATGGTCTACCACGGCCTGATGAAGATCGCCCTGTTCTGCTGCGTGGGTGCCATCATGATCTACACCGGCCGCAGCGACATCCGCCAGATGCGCGGTCTGGCCAAGGTGATGCCTGTTACCTCGGCGGTGTTCCTGGTCTGCTCGGCTGCGCTGGTGGGCGTACCGCCGCTGCTGGGCTTCTCCAGCAAGTGGGCGCTGGCCACCGCCGGTGTGGCTGCCGGTAACTGGATGGGCGTTGCGGGCGCTGCGGTGCTGCTGATCTCTGCCGTGCTCACGGCGGTGTATGTGCTGGTGCCTGCCCTGTCTGCCTATGCGCTGCCCCTCAGCGGCGATGTGCCCGCTGAGAACTGCGACCCCGGCTGGAGGATCAAGACCGCCGTATGTGTGGTGCTTCTGGCCGTTGTGGTGCTGAGCTTTGCTTCCCGTCCCCTTGCCCGCTTCCTTGCGGAGGTGGCGGCGGGTGCCTGTTAAGAAAGGAGTGGTCCGGTCATGAACGGAAATTGGCTTTTGCCGCTGGCTGCGCTGCTCCCTATGGCGCTGGCACCGGCTGTATGGGCGCTGGGCCGCCGGAAGGATCAGCGCTCCCTGCCTGCTATGGCGCTGGGCTGCGGGCTGGAGGCTGTGCTTGTTTTGATCGTTGCCCTGCAGGCCTTTGGCGGCAGCGCGGTCAGCTTTGAGCTGCCCGGCTTCTGCGGCCAGGGGCTCAGGATGCAGGCGGACGGCTTCCGCAGCCTGTATGCGCTGGTGGCCTGTGTTATGTGGCTGTGCAGCGGCATCTTCAGCCGGGATTATCTGGCCCATGAGCACGCTGCCGCCCGCTATTGCTTCTTTACGCTGGTGACCCTGGGGGCTGTTGTGGGCATGTTCTTCTCCGACAGCCTGTTCTCCATCTTTATCTTCTTTGAGATCATGTCGCTGGCCAGCTACCCCTGGGTAGCCCACGAGGAGGATCCTGCCGCCATGCGGGCGGGGGAGACCTACCTGTACATTGCCGTGATCGGCGGCCTGACCATGCTGATGGGCATCTTCCTCTTGCCCGCCGGTGTGGCGGCTGCCTCCCTTGCCGCGCTGCCGGAGCTGTGCGCCGGGCAGAGCCTGTGGCTGCCCGCCATCCTGATGCTGGTGGGCTTCGGAGCCAAGGCGGGCGCTTTCCCGCTGCACATCTGGCTGCCCAAGGCGCACCCGGTGGCTCCTGCCCCTGCCAGCGCCCTGCTGAGCGGTCTGCTGACCAAGGCGGGCGTGTTCGGCATCCTGATCCTTTCCACGCTGGTGATGCGTCAGGTCTCCGGCTTCGGCGATCTGATCTTCCGCCTGGGCGTGGTCACCATGCTGCTGGGTGCGGTGCTGGCCATCTTCTCCCTGAACCTGAAGCGCACGCTGGCCTGCTCCTCCCTGAGCCAGATCGGCTTTATCATGATCGGCGCAGGGCTTTGCAACCTGCTGGGCGAGGAAAACGGTCTGGCGCTCTACGGCACCGTGGAGCACATGGTCAACCACAGCCTGTTCAAGCTGGTGCTGTTCCTGTGCGCCGGTGTGGTGGCCATGAATACCCACCGCCTCGACCTAAAGGATGTGCAGGGCTACGGCCGCAACAAGCCCTTCCTGCACCTGTGCTTCCTGCTGGGCGCTGCGGGCATCGCCGGTTTCCCCGGCCTGAGCGGCTTTGCCAGCAAATCGCTGCTGCATGAGGGCATCGTGGAGCTGATCGCCCATCTGGAGGGCCACGGCCACGCTGCGGGCATCTACCGCCTCTCCGAGTGGCTGTTCCTGATCGCAGGCGGCATGACGCTGTGCTACATGCTCAAGCTCTACCTGTGCCTGTTCTGGATGAAGAACGATACCTACCAGCCCCAGTACGATGAGAAGGGCAGCTACCTGAGCCTGCCCGCCCGCATCGCGCTGGGTGCCGCTGCTCTGCTGGTGCCGGTGTTCGGTCTGCTGCCCGGCGAGACCATGAGCCGCTTTGGCGAGGTCTCCCGCAGCTTTATGCAGGGCGCTGCGCCCCACCATCTGCCCATCCACTACTTCAGCGGCGAAAACCTGAAGGGCGCTGCCATCTCCATCGGGATCGGCGCAGCCCTGTTCGGCCTGCTGTTGCTGGCCCGTAAGCTGGGGCTGCGCAAGAAGCTGACCCTGCACTTCGACCTGGAGGATATGGTCTACCGGCCCCTGATGGGTGCGCTCATCGCTGTGGGCGGTGCCTTTGCCGCCTGCTGCGACCGCCTGATGGACTGGCTCACCGCCTTCCTGAAGGGCACCGGCGGCGCTGCTGCTGCCGCCATGGACGGCGCTGTGGATTCCGCTGCCGCACTGGTGGGCCGCACCGCCCTGAAGCCCGTGCATGAGGCGGAGACGGTGCCTGTGGGCAACCGCCTCACCTACACCCTGGGCCGCTGGCTGGATGGTGCCTCCAAAGTCCTTCACGGCGGCAAGGAGCCCAAGAGCAGCTTCGTTACCTCTCTGGCCGCCCTCTGGGAGGAGTGGACTGCCGATTGGCGGCAGCTGGCCCGCTCGGTCAGCTACGGTCTGGTGCTGTTCTGCCTGGGCCTGTTGTGCACGCTCATGTACCTGCTGTGGTAAGGGCTTTTGCGGAAAATTGACAGACCGGCAGAAAACTGGTATTGTATACATGTAACCTGTACCCAAACGATCAAAGGAGATGTGTACCGATGAAGAAGTTCCTTTCCGTACTGCTGGTTCTGGCGCTGCTGGTGCTGCCCGTCGTCTCCATGGCAGAAGCTGCCGAGACCACCGACGATTTCTTCGCCAACTACGAGACCTATACCCACACCAACGATCAGTACTCCCTGTTCTACCCCAAGACCTGGACCGTGCTCAACGCCGACATGATCGAGACCATCATGACCTCTATGACCGACAGCCAGGATGAGCAGCTGGCTCAGCTGGCCGCCCAGTACGGCCCCCAGATCAAGCAGACCGATATGGTCATGTTCATCAGCGAGACCGGCATGACCAACGTGAACGTGGTGTGCCAGACCGTGGGCCTCTCCATCGATGAGGATCAGCTGCTGCTGCTGGCTCCCAGCTTTACTGCCGAACTGGCCAAGGTGATGGAGGGCATCGAGTTCATCAACGAAGGCACCATCATGGATCTGGCCACCTGCAAGGCCATGCTGCTGGAGTACAACTATACCCTGGCCGGTGTGGAAATGTACGGAGCGCAGGCCTATGTGCCCGTTGGTGAAGATATGTACATCTTCACCTACAATTGCAGCGATGCCGGTGAGATCAACACCACTGCCGAAGATTTCGGCGTGATGCTGGGCGGCTTTGTTGCTCAGTAATGTTATAGGGGCAGGCTTGCCTGCCAACCCCAAAAGGCCGTCCGCATGGCGGGGGGATTCTAAAGGAACAATTTATCCAGCAGCGAAAAAGCAGATAAGCATCCGGTGAAAAACCCGGATGCTCATTTGCGTATGTGCCCCCACAAACGCAATGCACTGGCACAGTGCGTATAATTGCGCCCTTCTAAGAGGGTGGAAAACTGTTTTGGTTTGTTCAACATATTGGAATTTGTCTCTGCGTTCATTAGGAGTTCAGCAATTGCTCCACAGTCAGTGCTGCTGCGTAAAGTCTGAACTCATCTGTTCCGTACAGCATTACTGCCTGTCTTACGCCGTTTGTGTCAAGGGTACCCCCGGCGACGGTAATCGTTGGCAGACCGCAGAGATGATTGGCATATGTCGGACCGGTGATCAGCACAGCGTCGTAATCCGAGATTTCCTTCGTAATCCTCTGCATCTCATTCGCACGGGATTTCATGGCCTTTTGGTATTCTTCCACAACATAGGCTTCCTGTGACGAATCGTACAGTGCTCCACGCAACAAATCACACCCATACTTCATCATTGTATCCGGATGTGCCTCATAGTATTCAACAATTTGCTTAAGAGTCTTAAGCTTTGCCTCGCTCTTTATCAGATATGCCTCAAGCCCCGTGCCGAACTCCCGTTTCATAATGCTGGGAAGCTCCGGTGTTGGCGGCTGATTAACCTCCGAAATGACAACGCCGTTATTCCTGAGTGTTTCGATTACCCCATCAAGGTATTTTCTTCTTTCCTGCGGGTTCATATCGGCATTGGCGATATTTACAGAGATCCGAAGTTTTCCTGCAGGAGTCTGTGTGATCTCAGGCAGTGGCTCATCGCGCATGGCAGAATACAGTTTAAGGGTATCGCTCACATTTTGTGCCATTGCGCCTGCGCTATCGAACGTCTTTGAAATCGGAATGATTCCTTCCTGTGAAAGAACAC
>SVGN01000061.1 GCA_015056315.1 Clostridiales bacterium | reverse complement strand
GAGAGCGTGTCGCTGTTTTCTGGTTCCTCTTTTGCGTCAAAAGAGGAACCGCAGGTGTGGGGCGCGGAGCCCCACCCTGTTCCTCGCAGCGGTACTGCGAGGTTAATAAAGCTATGAGTGGCTTGGGTGGAACGGCTCCTGCCGGGAGGGGTCTGCGGGTGGCACCCTCAGCCCCTTCGGGGCAGCTCCCTCTGAAGAGGGAGCCTGTGCAGGGGGGCCGGGAGCCTGCCTGGAGGGGTCTGCGGGCGGCACCCTCAGTCGGCTGCGCCGACAGCTCCCTCTGAAGAGGGAGCCTTAGGGTGAGGGCTGCCACGCCTGCCTGCTTACCACCCCTTGGCAGCGGTGGCGTTCTTCTCGAACATCACATTGCCGCTGACGGTATCCACCTTGATCTCGCAGCCGCCGCCCAGATAGCTGTATTCGCCCTTGTCGCGGCTGTTCAGTGCCAGGGAGCCGCCCACACGGCCGCTGAGGGAATCCACATCAGCGGTGAAGCCCTCGCCCTCGGGCCAGTACAGCGTCACATTGCCGCTGACGGAGTTCACATCGATCCGGTCGGCGGCGGTGGCCAGCTGCACGGTGATCTTGCCGGAGGCGGTGTCGATGCCCAGCTCATCCATGGTGTAGGCATCCACCACCACCTCGCCGGAGGCAGAATTCACCTTCAGGCGCTCCGCATCGGCCACGGCAATGGCCACAGCGCCGGAGGCGGTCTCCACCTTGATGCTCTCGGCGCTGCCGGTCTGGCGCAGGGCTACCCGGCCGGAGGCGCTCTGGATGAGGATATCCTCCGCGTTGATGCCGTCGGCAGCCACCTCGGCGCTGGCAACGGCGATCTTGACCTTGTCCAGCTCCAGCTCCCGGGGCAGCTTGATGGTCAGGTGCTTATCGAGGCCGTTGAGCATGCGCACGCCCGCCTTGGCATAGCGCACGTGCAGGGTGCGGCCCTCCAGATACCAGTGCAGCTGCTTGTCGCTGCTCAGGCTGCGCCCGGAGGTCTCGGTCACCTCGATGCGGCTGCTGTCGTGGTACTCCACGGTAACGGAGCCCTCCAGCCAGTTGATATCCAGCTCATCCACCCGGTCGCGGATGGTGGTCTCACCGGCGGTGTAGCGGTTGCCGTTGATATAGGTATAGCCGATGGTGCCGCAGCTGCACAGCAGCAGCGCCAGAGCGATGATGGCGATAACGAGCAGAGACTTCTTCATAGGGAGCATTCCTCTTTCTTCTTTGCAGTGGTACCGGAGGGGCGGTTCCCCTTTCGGTGGTTATAGGATAGCACCGATCCCGCCCCAATACAAAAAGAGGGGCATGAAGAGAAAATGAGAATTGGGTTAGAGCTTTCGGGGGGATGTATAAGAAAGGCTCCCCGCCCCGATGTGGGGAAGGGAGCCGCATATGGTATGTTGATGGTGCGGGCGGGGGAGCCCGGCACCCTCAGTCGGCTGCGCCGACAGCTCCCTCTAAAGAGGGAGCCAAGGGAGGGGGGGCCGACAGCTCCCTCTGAAGAGGGAGCCTTGGGCACTTGCCTTACCGCTCCTGCTCCATGGCTGCCGGGGGCAGCTCCACCGGCTCGCGGCAGTTCTCCAGCATCCATGCCAGCAGCTTGATGGTGTTATCGTTGTTGCCGCCGTTGATGAGCACGCTCATCACATGATCCTCGCCTGCCAGATTGTAGGCCAGCAGACCGGGCATCGCATCCATGGGGATGCCGCACAGCCACTCCTCGCCCAGCTCGGTGATGGTGGCATAGCAGCCGGTCAGGTCGATGCCGTCCAGGTTCAGCACACCGCTGTCCACATAGGGCTGCAGGTTCAGCATGGTGCCGTTGCGGGCCATGTTGCCGAAATTGGTGCGATCCAGCGTATACAGGTCGCCCTCGCCCGCAAAGGCCCAGGTGCTCAGCTGCATGGCACCGTAGGCATCATCCATCACGATGGGCCGGAAGGTGACCTCCTCCATATCCGGCAGCAGCTGCTCGTTCAGCTGCGCCATCAGGGCTTCGGCTACCTCGCCCTGGTCGTACATGTAGCCGCCGTAGTACCATTCCACCTTCAGCTCCGGCGGGCTCTGGTAGCGGGTAACGGTGCCCACCAGGTTCCAGCCCAGCAGCGCCACCGCCGCCACCAGCACATACAGCCACCACAGGTAGTGGAAATGGGTCTCGATCCGCTTTTTGGTAATGGGCATTGAGATCTTCATAGGCAAATTCTCCTTTGTTGCTGCGCCCTGCCGCAAAAAACGGCGGCACGGGACGGGGTCGGGCAAAAAGCATACGCCCGGGGCAGCTTCCGGCTGCCTGCTCCTACTATTATAGTGCAGCCAAAGCAGGTTTGTCCATAGGCGAAACAGCAGGGGCGGATGCAGCAGACCGGCGATCCGGCAGGGGGCAGGGTGCAGTCCCGGCTTCATCGGTACAGCCCCGGCTGCTGTGCAATACGCATCGGTGCCGGGAGCCGCTTACAGGCGAAGGGCGGGGCCGGGACGGCGGATGCAGCAGCGCCCCGGCGGCATCGGTACAGCCCCCGGGGGCTGTGCAATACTCATCGGTGCCGGGAGCCGCTTACAGGCGAAGGGCGGGGCGGGACGGCAGAGGCAGCAGCTCCCCGGGGGCACCGGTACAGCCCCCGGCGGCTGTGCAATACGCATCGGGGCCGGGAGCCGCTTACTGGCGAAGGGCGGGGCCGGGACGGCAGAGGCAGCAGCGCCCCGGGGGCACAGGCATATCGGGGCAGCGGGCAAAGCATCAACCCCCTCCCCTGCCTCACCCCCGCTGCTGCCGCTCCCAATCCTCCCGGAGCAGAGCGTGCATGCAGGCATCCACAATGCCCCGGTTGCTCCAATCCGCTTTGCGCAGGATGCCCTCCCGGGCAAGCCCGCAGCGCAGCATCACCTTGCCGGAGGCCGCATTCTCCGGGTCATGCTGGCTCTCGATGCGGTTTGCGCCCACCTCCTCAAACAGGAAGCGGATCACCTCCCGGAAGGCCTCGGTCATGTAGCCCTTGCCCTGCCACGGCCTGCCCAGACAGTAGCCGATGTGCAGCTTACGGGCGGCATCCTCATGGGCCACCACAGAGATGGTGCCCACCGGCTCGCCGACCTCCCCGGGCACGATGGCCCACTGGTAGAAATCCGGCTGGTGATAAGCGGCGATCCAGCCCTCCAGCACCATCCGGGTGATCTGCTCGCTGCTGTGGGCAGGCCAGCGCAGAAAGCGGGTCACCTCCGGGTCGCTGCACCAGTTGCGGAAGGCGGCGGGGATATCCTCCGGGATGAAGGGGCGCAGGGTGAGGCGGGGCGTGGTCAGGGTAACGGTACCTTTGTGCTGCATGGTGTTCGCTCCTTTCGGGCTGGGGAGATCGGGATAAACAAACTGCGCCCCCCGGTGTGGAGGGCGCAGCGGATACGGCTTACCGAATTACTTCAGGGTGATGCCGTCGATGATCAGGTTGAAGCAGGGAGCGGAGATCAGGCTGCCTTCGGCGTAAGCGCCGTCCACAATGATCTCGGCGGTGTCGTATACCCAGTCACCGTTGGTATCCTGAGAGAAGGCGCTGGTCAGGTGGCCGTTCTCATCGATCTGGTAGCTGCCGTCGGTGGAAGCGGGAACAGTGAAGGTGGAAACGTCGAAGACCTTCAGGGTGCCGTCGGTCAGACCGGCGACCACTTCGGCGACCTTCTCGGCGGTGCCGGGGGCAACAGCCTTCTCGTTCAGCTCGGTGATGGCAACAGCGCCGTCCACATAGCCGCGGCTCCAGTCGGTAACGATGGTCTCACCGTTGATGACGCACTGCACAGCATAGGTGACGTAGGGAGTCCAGTTGTTGGTGGCGGAGGTGAGGGCGTAGTACTCAGCGGTGGGGATCATGGAGATGTTGTAGCCCACGATGTGGCGCTGAGCGGGTTCGCAAGCCTGAGAGGCACCGGTGGTATCGGCGTGCTGGCCGATCAGGTAGCAGCCGTCGGCGATCAGGCTCTCGGCAGCGGCCTTCTCCAGAGAAGCGCTGGACCAGTCGTTGGTGTAGACAACTTCCATGGTGGCGGAGGGGCACTGGGAGCGAACGCCCAGATAGAAAGCGGTGTAGCCGCTGATGACCTCAGCGAAGGGGAAAGCGCCCACATAGCCGACCTTGGCCTGATCAGCGGTGATCACGCCTTCGTCGATGAGCTGCTGGAGCTTCATGCCGCCAACAACGCCGCTGACGTAGCGGGCTTCGTGGATAGCGGTGAAGTAGTTATGGGCATTGCTCAGGCCGCTCTTGGCAGCGTTGGAGCCGGTGGCGTGGCAGAACTGCACTTCGGGGTACTCGGCAGCGGCATCCCACAGGTAGCTCTCGTGGCCGAAGGAGTTGGAGAAGATGATGCTGCAGCCGGACTCAGCCAGGTCGACAGCGGCTTCGTAGGCTTCTTCGGTCTCGGGGATGTTGCGCTTGATGAGCACCTGCTCATCGGTCAGGCCGAGGGCTTCCTTCATTTCCATAGCGGCCTTGTAGTGGGAGTAGGTGTAGCCTTCGTTTTCATCGCCGATGAAAATGAAACCGACCTTGATCTGATCGGCGGGAACGCCTTCTGCGGCGGCCACGGCGGTCAGGCCAAGAACCATGCAAAGGACCAGGAGCAGGCTGAGGAGCTTCTTCATGGGTTTGTTACCTCCAAACTTGATTCGCCCGGATGGGGTGGGTGAGTGTTACAACACAACGTATGATACACTTTCCCAAGCGGTTTGTAAAGGGTTTTTGGCAGGAAAAACCGAACATTTTTGCAGTGGTGAGCAGGCGTCGTTCGGGTGATGCCTGCAAAGGGCTCCCGACCCCCACCAAGGCTCCCTCTTCAGTGGGCACCGGAGGGAAGCGCGTGCCCAGTGGGCACAACGCCGAAGGCGTTAGCGACCCGCAGGTGGGGAGTGAAACGAGTACAGACCACGGCAGTGGACTGTACGACGATTGAACGACCGGGGCGTAGCCTGCCCCGAAGGGGCTGAGGGTGCCGCCCGCAGTCCCCTCTCCCCACAGGCTCCCGACCCCCACAGGCTCCCGACCCCCACACAAGGCTCCCTCTTCAGAGGGAGCTGTCGGCGCAGCCGACTGAGGGTGCCGCCCGCAGTCCCCTCCCGGCAAGCGTCGTTCCACCCAAGCTGCTCATAGCTTTATCTACCTCGCAGTACCGCTGCGAGGAACAGGGTGGGGCTCCGCGCCCCACACCTGCGGTTCCTCTTTTGACGCAAAAGAGGAACCAGAAAACAGCGACACGCTCTCTTTGGTCAAATCCCCAATAATTGCCCTTTTTCGTGGCGGCGGTCGCAATCAAGGTCACTCCGCAGTTAGTAGTTAGCTTACTCGCCACTTGCACAGCAAACTGCTCCCTTAACCCGCCCCGAAAAACGGCAGGGGGATTTGACGTCGTTCGCTACCGTCGCGTGCGGGGAGCCGCTTGGCTGTGCTCCGTTTTCGCTGCAACCCGAACCCCGAGTTGTCGGGGCGGGTCGGAAAGGTAGGAACAGCTTTCCCACCAAAGCATCGGGAGCCGCTTGGCGGTATCCCTGTCACTTAGCCCTTATTGGCACCCTCAGTCTGCCCTTCGGGCAGCCAGCTCCCTCTAAAGAGGGAGCCGTCACGGTTGCCCACCATCCGCAGCAATGCGCAATACCCAAGCCGGAGCAGCTGACCCTAAACGGCGGCACCCACCCCCACAGCCCGCCCTTGCCAAAGGGGGGTGGCGGCGTAGCCGCCGGGGGGATTCCGGCAACAGCCAAGCTGCTTTTTCCTCTTGCGTTGTCTGCGTCGGCACCCTCAGTCAGGCTTCGCCTGCCAGCTCCCTCTAAAGAGGGAGCCGTCACGGTTGCTCACCATCCGCAGCAATGCGCAATGCCCAAGCCGGAGCAGATGACCCTAAACGGCAGCACCCGCCTCCACAGCCCGCCCTTGCCAAAGGGGGGTGGCGGCGTAGCCGCCGGGGGGATTCCGGCAACAGCCAAGCTGTTTTTCCTCTTGCGTTGTCTGCGTCGGCACCCTCAGTCAGGCTTCGCCTGCCAGCTCCCTCTAAAGAGGGAGCCTTGGGGGGTAGCGGCAGTCAGTTCCCTCCAAAGTGGGAGCCTGCGGGGTTGGCGACCACCCCCAACCGCTCTGGGGGCCCGGGGTCTCCCCGGCGTGGGAAGGGGGTACGGGAGTCCAGAGGACGGAGGGGCGACGGAGGGAAGAGTGTGCCCAGTGGGCACTTGCGCGAAGCGCAAAACGACCCGTAGTCGGGGAGTGAAACGAGTACAGACCACGGCAGTGGGCTGTACGACGATTGAACGACCGGGGCGTAGCCCGGTACGGCGTCCCCCTCGCCCTCTGGCCGCCGGAGGCACACCCCCCGCATAATTTTCCCAAACCCCTTGCAATTCTCAGTTATAAATGCTAATATAAAATGTATACTCGCTAAGGAGGGAATCCAAATGACTGTTGTCGTTGGCATTCTGCTGGTTATCTCCGCGCTCATTCTGATCGTTACCGTGCTGCTGCAGGAAAGCAAGCAGAACGGCCTGGGTGCCGTCAGCGGCGCTGCCGAAACCTTCTTCGGCAAGAATAAGGCCAAGGGTATGGAAGCCAAGCTGCAGCTGATCACCAAGGTCTGCGCCGGTGCTTTCATCGTGCTGAGCATTGTTATGATGTTCATCGGCTGATCCCTCAGCCATATGCGGAGCCTGTACAAAAGGCGTTCGGCGTGCCCGGACGCTTTTTTGTCGTTGGTAAAAACAAAAAAGATGCGCCTTTTGTCGTAAAATCGCCCTGAACCGATATTGACATCCCCGCCCTCCGGCTGATAAAATGTTTGAAACCTTTATACAGGTAGCAGAAAGGATGGATGGAAATGCTGGAAGAGAATCTCCGTACCGGTCTTACATTCGATGATGTACTGCTTGTGCCCCGCAAGAGCGAAGTGCTGCCCCGCGATGTGGATACCAGCACCGTGATCGCCCCCGGTATCAAGCTGAACGTACCGCTGCTGTCTGCTGCGATGGATACCGTAACCGACTCCCGCATGGCGATCGCCATGGCCCGCGAAGGCGGTCTGGGTATCATCCACAAGAATATGACCATCGAGGAGCAGGCAAATCAGGTAGATAAGGTAAAGCGCTCCGAGCATGGCGTTATCACCGACCCCTTCTTCCTGTCCCCCGACCATCTCATCCGCGATGCCGAGGCGCTCATGGGCAAGTACCGCATCAGTGGTGTGCCGATCACCCGCGGCAAGAAGCTGGTGGGCATCCTCACCAACCGCGACCTGCGCTTCGAGACCGATATGAACCGCCGCATCGGCGAGGTGATGACCAGCGAGAACCTGATCACCGCCCCCGTGGGCACCACGCTGGAGGAGGCCAAGGAGATTCTGGCCGCCCACCGCATCGAGAAGCTGCCCATCGTCAATGAGGATTTCGAGCTCTGCGGCCTCATCACCATCAAAGATATCGAGAAGAGCACCAAGTACCCCAACTCCGCCAAGGATGCCAACGGCCGCCTGCTCTGCGGCGCTGCCATCGGCATCACCAAGGATGCGCTGCTGCGTGTGGAAGCCCTGGTCAAGGCCAAGGTGGATATCGTCTCCCTGGATTCTGCCCACGGCCACAACAACGGCGTTATCGAAAAGGTGCGGGAGATCCGCGCCGCTTACCCCGACCTGCCCATCATCGCCGGTAACGTGGCCACCGCCGCCGCTGCCCGCGACCTGATCGAGGCGGGTGCCAACTGCATCAAGGTGGGCATCGGCCCCGGCTCCATCTGCACCACCCGCGTGGTGGCCGGTATCGGCGTACCTCAGCTCACCGCCGTTGCCGATTGCGCCAAGGAAGCTGCCAAGTACGGCATCCCCGTCATTGCAGACGGCGGCATCAAGTACTCCGGCGACATCCCCAAGGCCATCGGCGCAGGTGCCAGCGCCGTTATGCTGGGCAGCCTGCTGGCGGGCGTTGAGGAGAGCCCCGGCGAAATGGAGATCTATCAGGGCCGTTCCTTCAAGGTTTACCGCGGCATGGGCTCTCTGGGCGCCATGAGCGCGGCCCAGGGCTCCAGCGACCGCTACTTCCAGGAGAAGGATAAGAAGCTGGTGCCCGAAGGCGTGGAAGGCCGTGTACCCTACAAGGGCACCCTGGCAGATACCGTCTATCAGCTCATCGGCGGCCTCAGAGCCAGCATGGGCTACTGCGGTACCCCCTCCATCAACGACCTGCGCAGAGATGCCGAGTTCATCCGCATCACCGGTGCCGGTCTGCAGGAGAGCCACCCCCACGACATCGCCATCACCAAGGAAGCTCCCAACTACTCCCGTATGTAAGGAGCCTTGCCCCAATGGGGCCTTCAATGCAGTTCGGCTGTACCCATGTATGGCCGGGCTGCGTTTTTTATTCTCCCCGGTGCTGCCCGCAGAGGGCGGCACAGCTGCATCCCCATTTTGCAAGAAGGAGGAAAATGACCTATGGATTCGAGACAGCGCATGCTCACATCCTTTTACGGCGAAGGTGGCGAGGAGACCCGCCTGGAGCGCAACCGCCACGGCCAGCTGGAGTACCGCACCACCATGGCCTACATCAGCCGCTACGCCGTCCCCGGCTGCCGCGTACTGGAGATCGGCGCAGGCACGGGCCGCTACTCGGTGGCGCTGGCAAAGCTGGGCTATCAGGTAACGGCGGTGGAGCTGGTGGAGGGCAACCTGAAGGTGCTGCGGCAGAACGCCCGGGGTCTTTCGAACCTGACCGCCCTGCAGGGCGATGCGCTGGATCTCTCCCGCTTCGCCGATGCCTCCTTCGATCTGGTGCTGCTGCTGGGCCCCATGTACCACCTCTACGAAAGGGCCGATGTGCACCGGGCGCTGGATGAAGCCATCCGGGTCACCCGGCCCGGCGGTGTGCTGCTTACGGCGTTCCTGTCGGTGTATGCGGTGCTGCACAACAACTACCTTACCCCCGCCCTGCCCGATGGGCTGGCGGAAAACTTTACGCCGGATTGGCAGGTGCGCCACTTTGAGCAGCAGCTCTTTACCGGCTACGATGTGGTGGAGTTCGAGCAGCTCTTCCGCGGCAAGCCTGTTACCCACCTGACCACCGCCGCCGCCAACGGCATGCTGGAGCTGGCCGAAGACCGGCTGGATTTCAGCATGAGCGATGAGCACTTCGAGCTGTTCTGCCGCTATCATTTCGCCACCTGCGAGAAGCGGGAGCTGCTGGGTGCCTCCGGCCATCTGCTGCACATCTGCCGCCGGGAGTGCACCTGACCCCCTTGATAAAAATAATGCCAGTTTTGCATTGTAAATTTTGCCAGCGCAAACACTGGCAGAGTTTACCAGCTTGTGCGTGTAACCTTTTTGTTAAGCGGCCATGCAGCCACCCATTAGGGGACGAAAAAACATTGCATCACCGATGGTTCACGCCGCCTATCAGCGCCCTGCATACTGCACTGGGCGCTTTTCGATTTTGCGCTATGTAACCGACGGAAAACGATTGTACACCAGCATGAGCGTCTTTGGCAGGCTTACGATTACTTGCATTTCGGGCAAAAAAAGTGTATAGTGTAAGTGTCCTTATAATACGGGAGAGTTCTGCCCATTTTTGTTATAAGGCAAAACAGCGCACCTGCTGCGCCGGAGGGAATACGACCATGACCAATAAAGAACTGCGCAAGCTCCGCCGTACGGAGCTGTTGGAGATACTCATCGCTCAGGGCAAGGAGCAGGATCGGCTCAAGCAGCAGCTGGAGGCCGCCGAAGAAATGCTCCGGGGCCGGGAGCTGGCCATCGAAGAATCCGGCAGCCTGGCCGATGCGGCCATCCGCCTGAACGATGTGATGGGCGCAGCCCAGCGCGCGGTGGATCTGTATACCGAAAACGTGAAGCGCGTGATGGATCAGCAGCAGCAGGAGTCCGACAAGGCCCTCAGCGATGCCCAGGCCCACGCCGCCCAGCTGGTGAGCGATGCAGAGAAGCGCGTGCGCACCATGATGGAATCTGCCAACGATCAGGTAGCCCGCATTTTGCAGAACGCCCGCGCCGAGGCCGAGCGTATCACCGCCGAGGCCAACGCCGCCGCCGAGCAGACCCGGGCCGATGCCCGCATCGAGTACGATGCCATCATCGCCGGTGCCCGGCAGGAGGCCGGGCTGCCCACCGCCGAAGCGGAGGAGCCCAAAAAGCGCCGCGGTCTTTTCGGCCGCCGCAGCTGACCGTAAAGGGAAGGTACCATGAAGAAGACCAAGCAGGGAAAGCCCATCGAGCTGCCTACCGTGGAGCAGCTGGAAAACGAGCTGCGCCGGGAGCGCTTCCGCCGCAACTACAACCGTGTGCTGCGCAGCACGCTGTTCACGCTCATCAGCGTGGCGGCAGTGGCCATTCTGGTGGCCATGCTGTTCATGCCGGTATTGCAGATCTACGGCTCCTCCATGTCTCCCAGCCTGGAGGATGGCGAGATCGTAGTCACCGTCAAGCGGGGCGATTTTCAGCAGGGCGATGTTATTTCCTTCTACTATAACAACAAGATCCTGGTCAAGCGCATCATCGCTTTTCCGGGCGATTGGGTCGATCTGGATGCGGATGGCAATGTTTTCGTCAACGGCCAGAAGCTGGAGGAGCCCTACCTGGCCGATAAAGCCTACGGCGATGTGAACATCGAGCTGCCCTACCAGGTGCCCGATGGCAAGATCTTCGTGATGGGCGACCACCGCTCCACCTCTGCCGACAGCCGCAACACCGCCATCGGCTGCGTAGCCGAGGAACAGATCGTGGGCAAGATGCTGCTCCGGGTCTGGCCCCTGAGCGTGTTCGGCCCCATCGAATGACCACCAATGCAGAACCGGGCGCACCTGCGCCCTTGACAGATACAAGGGAGGCTGATTGCCGTGAAAGCTGGAACCATGCAGCAAGCTGAGCAGTACATCAGACAAAGCAAAAAGAGAAAGCGGCTGGGCAGCATCGTTGCGGTGCTGTGCGTGCTTGTTGCGCTCATCACCACCTATGTGCTCATGCTGCCGGGCATCACCATGGAGCATGATGTGCTCTGCGGTATGGAGGCGCACACCCATACGGATGTATGCTACGAAAGCCGCCTGATCTGCGGCCTGGAGGAAGGCAGCACCGTTACCGAGACCGTCAGCCTCAACTGCTCTTTCCAACCCCATGAGCATACCGCCCAGTGTATGGATCAGAACGGTGAGCCGGTCTGCGGCAAGGCCGAGAAATATTACCACACCCATAGCGACCTGTGCTTCGACCAGAACGGCGAACTCATCTGCTCCCTTACCGAGACCGAGCGCCACTACCACTACAGCGCCTGCTACGAAGAGGTGAGCACCCTCACCTGCCAGACCCCCGAGAGCGAGGGCCACATCCACGATGATACCTGCATCGGTCAGGGCGATACCCCTGTTTGCGGCCTGGAGGAGACCCAGGGCCATACCCACAGCGATGCCTGCCTGGTGACTGTTACCGTATGCACCCTTGCCGAGAACCAGGGCCACATCCACGGCGAAGGCTGCTTTGAGAACGAGACCGTCCTTACCTGCGGCATCGAGGAGACCCCTGCCCACAGCCACGGCGAGGAATGCTACACCGCCAAGAGCCTGCTCACCTGCCAGACCCCCGAGGGCGAAGGCGCTCATGCCCACACCGAGGAATGCTATACCACTGAAAGCCTGCTCACCTGTGAGATCCCTGAGGGCGAGGACGCTCATGCCCATACCGACGAATGCTACGGCGAAGCGGTGTACCCCTGCGGCCTTGCCGAGGGCGAGGGTGCCCATACCCACACCGAAGAATGCTATGCCCAGCAGCCTCTGTACCTCTGCGGCGACGAGGCCCACGAGCACACCGAAGAATGCCTGGCCCCCGAAGCCCAGCTCATCTGTACCGACGAAAACTGCGAGCATACCGAAGAATGCTACACCGTAGAAGCCCTGCTCATCTGCGAAGTGGAGGAGAGCGAAGGCCACCTCCACACCGAGGAATGCGGCCAGCCGGTGCAGCCCCTGCTGTGCCAACTGGAGGAGAGCGAAGGCCACGCCCACGGCGATAGCTGCTACACCCAGCAGCAGACCCTGACCTGTCAGACCGAGGAGAGCGAAGGCCACGTCCACGGCGATCACTGCTACACCCAGCAGCAGACCCTGATCTGCCGGACCGAAGAGACCGAGGGCCATGCCCACAGCGATAACTGCTACACCACTACCGAAATCAATCTGTGCGGCCTTGCCGAGGGCGAGGGCGCACACACCCACGGCGAGGGTTGCTTTGCCACCGAGTACGGCTGCGGCCTCAGCGAGGGTGAAGGGGCCCACACCCATGAGGATGCCTGCTACCCGCAGGATGCGGTCATCTGCGGCATTCTGGAGGGCGAAGGCGCTCATGCTCACGGCGAGGGCTGCTACACCGCCGCTGAGGAGCTGGTCTGCACCATCCTGCACAAGCATGAAAAGAGCTGCTTCGAGACCGATGCCACCGGCCGGACGGTCGCTGTCTGCGGTCTGGAGGAGATCAGCGAGCATAAGCACAGCGAAGCCTGCCGTGTGATCACCGTCAACACGTCTGTTGCTCATACCCACAGCGAGGCCTGCTACAGTATCGTTACCGTCTGCGGACTGGAGGCCCATGAGCATACAGCCGCCTGCTACCCGGACGGCGCAGCCCCCACCACCGAGCCGGAGACCACCACCGAGCCGGAGACCACCACCGAGCCGGAGACCACCACCGAACCCGAAACTACCACCGACCCCGAAACCACCACCGACCCGGAGACCACCACCGACCCGGAGACCACTACCGAGCCGGAGACCACTACCGAGCCGGAGACTACCACCGAGCCGGAGACTACTACCGAGCCTGAGAACACTACCGACCCGGAGACCACTACCGACCCGGAGACCACCACCGACCCGGAGACCACTACCGACCCGGAGACCACTACCGAGCCGGAGACCACCACCGAGCCGGAGACCACCACCGACCCGGAGACCACCACCGAGCCGGAGACCACCACCGAGCC
>SVGN01000060.1 GCA_015056315.1 Clostridiales bacterium | reverse complement strand
CCAAGCTCTACACCGATTTCGGCCTTTTGACCGCCGACGAGACCCTCACCGCCGATGCAGCCTCTTTCTTTGAGTGGTACAAAGCCACCGTCAAGCTGTGCAACGAGGTGATGGAGCCTGCCGAGGGCGCGGAAGCCCAGCCCATGGAGGCAGCCGAGATCACCCGCCACATCGCTGAGCAGAACCCGGCAGCCTTCCGGGAGCTGCTCCACAGCCCCGAAACGCTGCAAGCCACCGTCCTCAAACTGATCCGCCGGGAGCAGGAGAACGCCGAAAAGGGTCTGCCCAGCGGCATCATTGCCAAGATGAATTCCCTGTGCGATGAGAGCATCATGGAGGCGCTGTGCGAGGCGGGCCGGGCCGGTGTAAAGGTGCAGCTGATCGTTCGCGGCATCTGTTGCCTCGTTCCCGGCATACCCGGCGAGAGCGAGAATGTGGAGGTCTACTCGCTGGTGGGCCGCAACCTGGAGCATGCCCGTGCCTTCCGGTTCGAAAACGGCGGTAATGCGGAGGTTTATCTGTCATCTGCCGACTGGATGCGCCGTAACCTGTACAGACGCGTGGAGCTGATGTTCCCCGTCAAGGATGAAGCCTGCAAGCAGGCTGTAGAAAATCTGCTGCGTCTGCAGCTCAGCGATAACCAGCAGCTCCGGGTGCGCCTGCCCGACAGCTCCTACTCCCTTCTGGAGGAGGAAGCACCGCCCGTAGATGCGCAGGATGTGCTGCTGAAAAACGTTGAAGCGGTATTTGACGGCACTTTTGGCAAAGGAGAAGAAGCATGACCCATTGGAAAGCTTTGGTCAAGGAAGACCGGGAGGCAGTTCTGCAGCGAGACCCCGCTGCCAAGTCCATGGCGGAGGTACGCCTCTGTTACCCCGGCCTGAAGGCCCTGAAGGCGCACCGCCGCGCCAACGAACTCTTCCGCAAGGGGCATGTGCTGCTGGCCCGTCTTTTGAGCCAGCACGCCCGGCACCAGACCGGCATTGAGATCCACCCCGGTGCAGAGATTGGCCGCCGGGTGTTCATCGACCATGGCGACGGTGTGGTCATCGGCGAGACCACCATCATCGGCGATGATGTTACCATCTACCAGGGCGTTACCCTGGGCGGTACCGGCAAGGATGTGGGCAAGCGCCACCCCACCATCGGCAACAATGTTACCATCGGTGCGGGCGCCAAGGTGCTGGGGCCCATCAACATCGGCAACAACGTAAAGATCGGTGCAGGCTCCATCGTGCTCAAGGATGTGCCGGATAACTGTACCGTGGTCGGCAACCCGGGCCGCATTGTCAAGAAGAAGCAGCCCGCTCAGGGTGTCGACCTGGATCAGGTAAACCTGCCTGACCCCATGCTGGAGCGCATGGAGGCGCTGGTAGCAAGGCTCAGTGCGCTGGAAGGCTGCCTGAAGCGCCATGCGGAGCAGCTGGGCTGCAGCGAATGCTGCGCCGAAGCCGATGCCGCAGGCGAGGAAGCCCTCGCCCGGCGCTGCAGCGGCGATTGTACCCGCTGCCGGGAGGCTGCGGGGCAAAACAACGAACAAAAGGAATAAGCATTTCATAAGGAGTGTAAGCATATGCAGATCTACAACAGCATGACCCGGAAAAAGGAAGAGTTCAAGCCCATCCACGAGGGCAAGGTGGGCATCTACGCCTGCGGCCCCACCGTATACAACTATTTCCACATCGGCAACGCCCGCCCGTTCATCGTGTTCGATGTGCTGCGCCGCTACTTTGAGTACAAGGGCTACGAGGTAACCTTTGTACAGAACTTTACCGATATCGACGATAAGATGATCCGCCGTGCCAACGAGGAGAATACCACCGTTGCCGCCATTGCGGAGAAGTACATCGCCGAGTACTTTGTGGATGCCAAGGCGCTGGGTGTTCGTCCTGCCACGGTGCACCCCCGTGCCACCGAGCACATGCCCCAGATCATCGGCATGATCGAGACGCTGGTCAACAAGGGCCTGGCCTATGAGAGCAACGGTGATGTGTACTACCGTGTACGCGCCTTCAAGGATTACGGCTGCCTCTGCGGCCAGAATCTGGAGGATCTGGCCTCCGGTGCCCGCGTCAGTGTGGATGAGCAGAAGGAGGATCCGCTGGATTTCGCCCTCTGGAAGGCACAGAAGCCCGGCGAGCCCGCCTGGGAGAGCCCCTGGGGCATGGGTCGCCCCGGCTGGCACATCGAGTGCTCTGCCATGAGCACCACCTATCTGGGCGAGACCTTCGACATCCATGCCGGCGGCAAGGATCTGCTCTTCCCGCACCACGAGAACGAGATCGCCCAGACCAGCGGCGCTACCGGCAAGCCTTACGTCAACTACTGGATGCATAACGGCTTCCTGAACATCGATAACGAGAAGATGTCCAAGTCCAAGGGCAACTTCTTCACCGTGCGCGATATCGCCAAAGAGTACGATCTGGAAGCGGTGCGCATGTTCACCCTGTCTGCCCACTACCGCAGCCCCCTCAACTTCAGCCGGGAGCAGATCGCCCAGGCTCAAAGCAGCCTGGAGCGCCTCTACATCGCCCGCGACCAGCTGGCCTTCCTGGAGAATGCCGCCAAGGACCGCGAGCCCAACGAGCTGGAGCAGAGCTTCATGGCCTTTGCCGATCAGGCACAGGCCCGCTTCATCGCTGCGATGGATGACGACCTGAACACCGCCGATGCGCTGGGTGCCATCTTCGAACTGGTGCGCGAGGTACACAAGCTCACCGCCACCGATGTGAGCCGCAAGGCTGTGGCTTACGGCAAGGAGAAGCTGCTGGGCATGACCGATGTACTGGGTCTGCTCATGAAGAAGGAAGACGGTCTGCCTGCCGATGTTCAGGCACTGGTGGATGAGCGCGCCCAGGCCCGCAAGGAGAAGAACTGGAAGCGCAGCGATGAGCTCCGCGACCAGATCAAAGCCATGGGCTACATTCTGGAGGATACCGCCGCCGGTCAGAAGGTGCGCAAGGGCGTGTGATGCGCCTCCCCGAAAGCTTCTGTAAGCGATGGCGGCTGGTTCTCGGCCTCCTGATCGCTACCCTCTGCTGTTTGGTTGTTATCTTGATGTTCGCCCATTTGGACCCGCCGGTGGGCACAACGGTGTGGTTCATCAGGAAGCCCAGCGGTGCTGCCGATGCGCCCACGGCAACTGCTGCGCCGCTGGGTGGCAGCATCTCCGTCAACTCCGCCGGAGTGGACGAGCTGATCACCCTGCCGGGCGTTGGCCCGGCGGTGGCGGAGAGCATCATTGAGGAGCGGCAGCAAAACGGGCTGTTCTATTACCCGGAGGACCTTCTCTGCGTACGGGGCATCGGCGAAAAAACGCTGAAAAAGCTGCTCCCGTATTTGAATCTGGACTAACGGAGGCCATCCCATGCAAAAGACGGTACGCTTTTTGGATACAACGCTGCGCGACGGGGAGCAGACCCCGGGCGTGAGCTTTCATCTGCACGAAAAGATCGAATTCGCCAAAACGTTGGAGGCGCTGGGCGTGGATATGATCGAGGCGGGCTTTGCAGGCTCCAGCCCCGGGGATTTCCAGGCCGTAAGCGCTATTGCGGGCGCGGTGAACACCGGCGTGTGCTCCCTGGCCCGCTGCGTAGAAAGCGATATACGTGCCTGTGCGGATGCCCTTAAGGCAGCCAAGAAGCCCCGCATCCATGTGTTTATCGCCACCAGCCCCGTGCACCGGGAGGCCAAACTGAAAATGACCCGGGATCAGGTGCTGGAGGCGGCTGTGCGCAGTGTGCGTCTGGCCCGTTCCCTGTGCGCGGATGTACAGTTCAGCTGTGAGGATGCCACCCGTACCGAAACGGATTTCCTCTATCAGGTCTACCGGGCTGTGGTGGCCGAGGGTGCCACCACGTTGAACATCCCCGATACGGTGGGCTATTCCTCCGTTCGGGAATACGGCCAGCTGATCGCCGATGTAAAGAGATTTGTGGTGGGCGAGAGGGAGGATATCATTCTTTCCGCCCATTGCCATAACGATCTGGGCCTGGCCACCGCCACCACGCTGGAGGCCATCCGCAACGGTGCCCGCCAGGTGGAGTGCACCGTCAACGGCCTCGGCGAGCGCGCGGGCAATGCGCCGCTGGAGGAGATCCTGATGAACCTCCGCACCCGCAAGGATATCTACGGTCTGGAGGATAACCTGCACCCCAAGGGCATCTACCGCATCAGCCGTATGGCGGCGGGCATCAGCGGCATCGAGGTGCAGCCCAACAAGCCCATCGTTGGTGCCAACGCCTTTGCCCACCAGAGCGGCGTGCACCAGCACGGTGTTCTCAGGGATCGCGCCACCTACGAGATCATGAAGCCTGAAGAACTGGGCATTCCCCAGGGCAGCGTCATGCTGGGCAAGCTCAGCGGCCGGCACGCCCTCCGGGAGCATGCCAACGAGCTGGGCATCTGCCTTACCGAGCATGAGCTGAACCGGGCTTTCGAAAAATTCAAGGAGCTGGCCGACCGCAAGAAGGATATCACCGAGCGGGATGTGATGGCTATCCTCCGGGAGCAGATGCATGGCTCCCTGGGCCGCTACCGCATGCATTCCTTCCAGATCTTCAGCGGCAACCGGATGACCTCCACCGCCACCGTCAGCCTGAACAACGGCTGCGATGTGATCACCCGGGCCGATTGTGGCGATGGCCCTGTTGAAGCCTGCTTCCATGCGGTGGATCAGATCACAGGCCTCAGCTGCTCGCTGGAGAGCTACCAGCTCCGTGCCGTTACCGAAGGTGAAGATGCCCTGGGCGAGGTGACCGTCCGGGTGCGCAACGGCAACGATATCATGCTGGGCAAGGGTGTTTCCACAGACATCATCGAGGCCAGCTGCCTGGCCTACCTGAATGCCGTCAACCGCCTGCTGGAGCAGAAGGCGGAGCATGCCGAGTAAACCACCGAAGCCTATGGAGGGCTCTTCTATGTACGAACGAGTGATCAAACGGGGGCTGGATCTGCTGCTTTCTGCGCTAATGCTGGTGGTGCTCTCGCCCCTGCTGGCGCTGATCGCGCTCCTTATCAAGCTGGACAGCAAAGGCCCCGTTATCTTTACCCAAAAGCGCATCGGCAAGGGCAAGACCTATTTCAACATCTATAAATTCCGCACAATGCGCACCGATGCGCCCAGCGAGGTGCCCACCAACGATCTGCACGGTGCGGGCAGCTACATTACCAAACTGGGCAGCTTTCTGCGCAAAAGCAGCCTGGACGAGCTGCCCCAGCTGGTAAACATCCTCAAGGGCGATATGAGCTTCATCGGCCCCAGACCCGCCCTGTGGAACCAGTATGAGCTGATCGAACTACGGGATCGCTACGGTGCCAACGATGTACTGCCGGGCCTCAGCGGCTGGGCACAGGTAAACGGCAGAGACTTCCTCTCCCTGCAGGAGGACAGGAAGGCCGCCTACGATGGGGAATACGCCCGTAACATCAGCTTTGGTTTTGATATGAAATGCCTGTGGCTCACGGTGGTCAATGTGCTGGGCATGCGCGGCGTCAGCGACGGCGACGAGGGCAAGAAGCCTGCCGGAGATCCCCCCGCGGAGGAATAAACATGATTCGAGTATGCATCACCGGTGCAGGCAGCTATATCGGTACGCATATCGGCCTGCACCTTTCCAGAAATGAAAATTTCCGGGTGGCAGAGCTGGATGTATCCCGCCCCTGGGAGAAGGAGCTTCTCCGGGGCTTCGATGCCGTTGTGCATGTGGCCGGCATTGCCCACCAAAAAGAGACAGATGAAAATCGTGCGCTGTATACCGCCGTGAACCGGGATCTGGCGCTGGAAGTGGCGGCCGCTGCCAAAGAGGCAGGGGTTCGCCAATTTGTGTTTTTTTCCAGCATGAGTGTATACGGCCTTACCACCGGACACATTACCGCCGCTACCCAGCCCGCTCCCAATACGGCCTACGGGCAGAGCAAGTGGGAGGCTGAGCAGGGGCTTGCCCTCCTTGCGGATGATCACTTCCGCATTGCTGTGCTGCGCCCGCCCATGATCTACGGCAGGGGCTGCCGGGGCAACTATCCCCGTCTGTCTGCATTGGCCAAAAGTCTGCCGGTGTTCCCAAAGGTGAAAAACGAGCGCAGTATGCTCTACGTCGGCACCCTGTGCAGCTTTATGCAGAAGCTGCTGGAAAGCGGCGAGGGCGGGCTGTATTTTCCCCAGAACCGGGCGTATGTCAACACCACAGTGCTGGTCAAGGGTATTGCGGCCTGTTGGAGCAAGCGGGTTTGGGCACTGCCGGGCTTTGGCTGGCTGCTGCGCCTGCTGGAAAACCGTGTGGGGCTGGTGGGCAAGGTGTTTGGCAGCCTTACCTACGACCAGCGGATGAGCGATCCGCTCCGCCCGGAGGATGAACCGGCGTTTACTGCCACCCTTGTGGAAACGGAGGGTCTGCATTGAAGAAAAAAGTATTGTTTGTTGCCACGGTGCTCCGGGGCCATGTGCTGGTGTTTCATTTGCCGTATATGCGCTGGTTCCAACAGCAGGGCTATGAGGTGCATCTGGCCTGCCGCAACGATACCGGCGAGGCGGCACCGGAGGTGCCTTACTGCGACCGTTACTACGACCTGCCCTTTGAGCGTTCTCCCTTTCACAGGGGCAATGTGGATGTGTACCGCCGCCTGAAGAAGATCATCGATGAGAATGGCTACGCTGCCGTGCATTGCCATACGCCGGTGGGCGGCATGCTGGCCCGCTTGTGTGCCCGCAAGGCCCGTAAGCAGGGCACCAAGGTGATCTACACCGCTCACGGCTTTCATTTCTTTACCGGCGCTCCGCTGAAGAACTGGCTCCTGTACTATCCGGCGGAATGGCTGCTGTCCCACTGGACAGATCTGCTCATCACCATCAACCGGGAGGATGAAGCCCGTGCACGTCGTTTTGCCGCAAAGCAGGTGGCGCTGGTAGGCGGCGTGGGCGTGGATCTGAGCCGCTTCGATCCCCCTGCCAACCGCAGACAGGTGCGGGAGATGCTGGGGCTTGCCCAGGATGCAAAGGTGATCATAGCGGTAGGCGAGCACAGCAAGCGGAAGAACCATGAGACGATCCTGCGGGCAGCAGCGCTTTTGAAGCATGTGCGTGTGCTGCTCTGCGGCTGGGGCGAGGGGCTGGAGAGCCTCAAGGCGCTGGCGGAAGAGCTGGGCATCGCACACCGGGTGTTTTTTCTGGGCTTTCGCAGCGATGTGCCTGTGGTGCTCCGGGCAGCGGATGTGTATGTGTTCCCATCTCTCCATGAGGGCCTGCCCGTTGCCCTGATGGAGGCCATGGCAGCCGGGCTGCCCTGCGTTGCCTCCGATGTGCGCGGCTGCAACGACCTGATCGTGCCTGAGGAAGGCGGCTTCCTGGTAGAGCCGATGGATCACAAGGCCATGGCAGCCGCAGTGACCGATCTGCTCAGTGATGAAGCCATGCGCAGCCGCATGGGCCGCTATAACCGCATGGCCATGGAGCAATATACCCTGCCCACGGTGCTGGAGCAGATGGCTGCCCTTTACCGCCAGCTGCTGAAGGAAGAATGATCAATGGCCCCTTTGGGGCGAAAGGAGCCCAAACAGGATGCTGATCTATTTTAATAACTGCGCCATCTACCAAAACGGGCAGAGCGGTGCCTTTATGGTCATGGAGCAGCCGTGGCTCTGCGCCCATTTCGACCGGGTCATGATGGCTGCCGATCAGGGGGCGGATTGGCTCAGCGGCGATACCGCTGCGCACCACAGCCCCAGGAAACCTTTTTTGTGCGATGTACGGGCCCTCTTCGGTGCGCTGTTCTCCAAGGATGTGCGCATAGAGTGGAAGCGGCTCTTCCGGGATCGTAAGCTGACGTTGGTGAACCTGCTCAAGGTGCTGCGCTTTGCAGCCCGTGGCCGCAGCATGTTTATGGCGGCAGATGCGCTTCTGCCCAAGGAGGCTGCAAGCGGCCCCGTCACCCTGTACTCCTGCTGGCTCAGCTTCGACGGCTATGCCGCCGCATTGATGAAGCGCAAGTACCCCCATATGCGCATGGTAGCCCGTGGGCATCTGTTCGATATCGATGCGGAGCGCATCCCCCAGAACCCCTATTATATGAAGCAAGCCATTGCTGAGGCCGCCGATGGGATCTACCTCATCAGCAAGCGGGCCATGGAGCAGTACATGAGCTATATGCAAGGCCGGGTGGAGGAAAGCAAGCTCCATATCCACACCTTCGGCTCTGCGGGCAAGGCGCTTGAGCAGATCCAGCCGCCGCCCAGGCTGCAGGATGGCGTACTGCGCATCGTCAGCTGCTCCAGGGTAGCGCCTATCAAGCAGATCGAAGTGATGATCCGGGCGCTTGCCCAGTGGGAGGGGATGCCTGTGCACTGGACGCATATCGGCGATGGTGAGCTGCTGGCCGATATGCAGAAGCTGGCCGAGGAACTGCTGGATCTGAAGGAGAACGTGGTCGTGCGCTGGATGGGCGGTCTGCCTGCGGAGGAAGTGGTCGCCCTTTATGAAAACCGGGCGTTCGATGTGATCCTGAACACCAGCCGCATGGAGGGCGTACCCGTCTCCATCATGGAGGCCATGCGCTGCGGTACCCCTGTGATCGCGCCCCGGGTGGGCGGCCTGCCGGAGCAGGTGACGCCGGAGACCGGCTGGCTCTACGAGCCCGAAGAAGGGCCGGAGGGCGTTTGCCGCTGCCTGCACCTGCTGGCAGAGGAAGACGAAGAAGCTGCCATGCAGCGCCGTCTGGCCTGCGCAGACCGCTGGTACCGTTATTACCGTAACGAAGCATCGCTGGAAGCCATGCTTCCCGAGGGGATGAAGGAATGAAGAAACGGATCCTGCTGATCAGCTACTATTTTGCGCCGGAAAACGTGATCGGTGCCGTTCGCCCCACCAAACTGGCCAAGTATCTGCTGCGCCAGGGGCATGAGGTAACGGTGATCTGCGGCGACGGGCAGCGGGGACTGGACGACCCCACCCTGGCGAAGGATCTGGAAGCCTTTACTGATGTGCATGTGCTCCGGGAATGGAACCCTCTGCGGGATCGGTATGAGCGCAAGGCCCGTACCAGGCAGGCAGCGGCTCCGGCGGGCGCAGCGCCTGCGGCCCGATCCACCGGCACGAAGGCACTGGTAAAGCGCCTGATACGTGCGGTGGCCAACAAAGTGTATATCTATCTGGTGGTGCTTTCGGACAGGCACTTCCAGTACCTTGCCTGCAAGGAGCTGAAGAAGCTCAGCGGGCATTACGATGCGGTGTTCTCCAGCTTTGCGCCCCTGAGCGTGCATATGGTGGCCCGAAAAGCCAAGCGCATGGGCCTCACCGACCGCTGGATCGCCGATTGCCGGGACGAGGTGAACGTGCCTTTCTTCTGGATGCGCCCCTGGATGCGTTGGTACATGCGCATGCTCCACCGGGAGGCGGATGTGCAGAGCGGCGTTTCCCAGGGCTCGCTGGATACCATGGGCGTTGTCCCCGAGAAGGGCCGTGTACTGTATAACGGCTACGATACCGAGGATCTGCCTGCGCAGGCGGGGGAGTGGAAGCCGAACGAGCGCTTCACCCTTGCGTACTGCGGCCAGCTGAGCATGAACCGCAAGGGCATGGGCAGCCGGGATCTGACCGAGGTCTTTCAGGCACTGCGGCTGCTCATCGACGAGGGCACTCTCACAGCCGATGAGCTGGAGATCGTCTACGCGGGCAACGAGGGTGCCGCCCTTCGCTGCCAGGCAGCCGCTGCCGGGCTGGAGGAACGTGTCACCGATCATGGTGTGGTCTCCCGGGAGCGCTCCCTCAGCCTGCAGCGTGCTGCCGATGTGCTCATGGTGGCCACCTGGTGTACCCCCGGGCAGAAGGGCATCCTGACGGGCAAGCTCTACGAATGTATGCTCATGAAAAAGCCGGTGGTCTGCACTGTTCAGGGCAGCGAGCCGGGCAGCGATATGGCGCGGCTGATCCGGGAAACGGAGATCGGCTTCTGCTCCGAGGCGGCTACCGGCGGCGATGTGGAAGGTATGGCCGACTATCTGCGGTCGCAGGTGGAACGCTGGCGCAGAGGCGAAAGCGGCATCGATGCGCCCAAGGCAGATCGGTACCGTTATCAGGTGCTGGCGCAGCAGCTGGCGGAGTGGATCGACCGGTAACGAAAATTTGTTCTTTATGGTTGCGTTTCTCCCAGTTCCGTGGTAGAATCACATCGCAGGTTAACAAACCGCAGATTGTTAGCTTTTCTGTAAGGTAAAGAACGGCACAAGGGCTGCGGATCACCATCGGGATAAGGAGCGATATACCTATGAAGGAATGGCAAAACGAGTTCCGTGCAGAGCTTCAGCAGCGGATCATTCCCTTCTGGCAGAACCTGACGGACGAGGAATTCGGCGGCTATTACGGCCTGCTGGATTTTGATCTGAAGCTGGATAAAAAGGCAGTAAAGGGCTGCATTCTCAACAGCCGTATTCTCTGGTTCTTCTCCAGCGCAGCCATGTGTCTGGGCGACGATGCGCTGCTCAAGAACGCAGAGCATGCCTACCGCTTTATGCTGGACCATTGTGTGGATGGCGAGCTGGGCGGCGTATACTGGTCTGTCAACTACGACGGCAGCATCTGCGATGATACCAAGCATACCTACAATCAAGCGTTTGCCATCTATGCGCTGGCCGCCTATGCCCGCGCCACCGGCAAGCAGGAGCCCATCGACCTGGCCTGGAAGATCTTCGACATCATCGAGGGCAAGTGCCGCGATCAGGATGGCTATCTGGAGGCCTATACCCGCGATTTCAAGCCCGCCAGCAACGAGAAGCTCTCCGAAAACGGCGTAATGGCTACCCGTACCATGAATACCCTGCTGCATGTGTTCGAGGGCTATTCCGGTCTTTACCAGGCCACCAAGGACGAGCGCCTGGCAGCTCGCCTCCGGGAGATGCTGGAGATCTTCGAAAGCAAGATCTACAACCCGGAGCTGCGCCGTCAGGAGGTCTTCTTCGATGGGGAATACAACACCCTGATCGACCTGCACTCCTACGGCCACGATATCGAGACCGCCTGGCTGCTGGATTGGGGCTGCTCTCTCCTGGAGGATGAGGAGCTGAACGCCCGCATCATCCCCCTTCTGACCAGCCTTGCCCAGAATGTATACGAGAAGGCATACCACGGCGCAGGCCTCTATAATGAATGCGAGCGCGGCGTGGATGACAAGAAACGCATCTGGTGGGTACAGGCCGAGACGGTCGTGGGCTTTATGAACGCCTGGCAGCGCAACCCCGAACAGACCCACTTCCTCAAGACCTCTCAGGAGGTGTGGGGCTATATCAAAGAAAAAGTCATCGATCCCCGCCCCGGCAGCGAGTGGTACTGGGCTGTGCAGGATAACGGTCAGCCGGATGCCACCCGAGAGATCGTGGAGCCCTGGAAGTGCCCCTACCACAACGGCAGAATGTGTATCGAAATGATCAGGAGGCTGGAAGCATGAGACTGCACCCCGAATATGCAAACGTAAAGGCTGCGCAGGAAGCGCTCATCACCCGTAAGAACGTAAAGGCAGCGGAGCAGAACGGTATCTTCGACCGCTGGGTCTACCCCGTGCTGACCGCCGCTCATGCTCCCGTGGAATGGCAGTACGATCTGGATGCGGATGCCAATCCCTTCTTTATGAAGCGCCTGGGCATCAACGCTGTGTTCAATGCCGGTGCCGTCAAGCTGAATGGTAAGTACTATGTAGTGGCTCGTGTGGAGGGCTGGGATCGCAAGTCTTTCTTTGCTGTTGCCGAGAGCGATAACGGCATCGATGGTTTCCGCTTCTGGGACGAGCCCATCCTGCTGCCCGATACCTGCCCCGAAGAGACCAATGTATACGATATGCGCCTTACCCAGCATGAGGATGGCTGGATCTACGGCGTGTTCTGCTCCGAGAGCAAGGATCCCGACAACAGCGATCTTGGCGCTGCCGTGGCTGCCGCCGGTATCGTTCGCACCAAGGATCTGAAGATTTGGGAGCGTCTGCCCAATCTTGTTACCCTGCAGTCTCCCCAGCAGCGCAACGTGCTGCTGCACCCGGAGTTCGTCAACGGCAAGTATGCTTTCTATACCCGCCCCATGGACGGCTTCATTGAGACCGGTTCCGGCGGCGGTGTGGGCTTTGGCCTGTGCGATGACATCACCCATGCGGTGATCGATGAGGAGATCATCACCAGCCGCCGTAAGTATCATACCATCACTGAGGCCAAGAACGGTGCCGGTGCAGTTCCCTTCAAGACCGATAAGGGCTGGCTGCATATCGCTCACGGCGTGCGTAATACTGCCGCCGGTCTCCGTTACGTGATCTATGCCTTTGCCACCGATCTGGAAAAGCCTTGGGAAGTGATCGCAGAGCCCAGCGGTTACCTGATCGCTCCCGAAGGAGAAGAGCGCGTGGGCGATGTGAGCAATGTTGTGTTTACCAACGGCGCTATCGTGGATGATAACGGCGACCTCTTCATCTATTATGCCTCCAGTGATACCCGTCTGCATGTGGCTTCCACTACCGTAGAGAAGATCAAGGACTATGTGTTCTCCACCCCCGCCGATCCTCTGCGCAGTGTGGATTGCGTTAAGCAGCGCATTGAGCTGATCCGTAAGAATAAGGAACTGCTCGGCAAGTAAGAGCAGCATTTCAGAGAAAAATCTCCCCTCGGGAGGAGCGTAAGCAACTCCCGAGGGGAGATTTTTGCTCATCGGCGTATATGTGGGGAGACATGAAACGGGTCAAAAGACGAACGATTACAGAATTGTTACGACTGATCGTTCGATGATGCTGAATCGTTTCTGAAAGAAGCTGGAAGAAACGTCCGGGATACAAAAATTCTTTCAAAAAAGGCGAAAAAACTTGAAAAAAAGTGTTGACATTCGAACCGGTCGGTGATATTATAAACAAGCTCGCTTGAGAGCACCGAACCTTGAAAACGATACAGAGTAAAGAAACGCAAGAACGACAGTCAAGAATTTTGAGTGAAATTCGTACTCGATGGAAAAACGATCGAGAGCGATTCAGAAATTAAACATAAGAGTT
>SVGN01000059.1 GCA_015056315.1 Clostridiales bacterium | reverse complement strand
ACAGTGCGAAGCACTCCGCAGAGCCGAAGCCCGAAACCAACCGAAGGTTGGGTTTGGGCCGCAATACATGCCGCTGGTTTCGGATTGGCAATCGGAGGGCTGCGGCCCTCCGATACCTCTGGGGCTTCTTTGACAATCTGAGACCCGCCGCACCGGGGCTTCTGCCCTTGGGTACGGCGGGTCTTGCTATGTGGTTCGGGTATTCGTGCTGCGGGTGTGCGTGCGGGGCATGGCTTCCGCTCCGCAGCGGCTCCGGGGGCTTCCGCGTCAGCGGGCAGCGTATGCGCAAGCACACCGCCTCCGGCTTTTTACTTGTCGAACACATTATCCACCCGCAGCCCTTCGATGTGCTTCACGTCGTTCACCAGCGCCATGCGCACGGGCACGAGACCATCGGCCTTGTCCGGCAGGGTGAGCACCACGATGCCGGTATAATCCGGCCCCATGGCGGAGCAGAAGAAGGGGAAGGGCACATTGAACAGGTGGCTGAGCAAAGCGGCGGTCTCGCCGCCGTGGCCAAAGAGGGCAACGGTGTGGTAGACGGGGTTCTCCACCCGGTAGTACAGCCCCTCCCGCCGGTAGCCCAGCGACAGCAGCCACTCGTCGGCGGTATCCTTTACCCGCTGCACATGGGCCTGTACGCTGTTGCGGTCAAAGGGCGGCTTCCCGGCCCAATCCGGATCCAGCAGGCTTTCGCCGTTGGCCACCATGTGGTCGGCGGTATCCCAGGGGTGGCCGTTCAGCAGCAGAGGCTCGCCGTCGGCAGAGCCCCAGTTCAGCTCCCGGAAGCCATCCATGCCGGTAACGGTCAGCCCCAGCAGATCGGCGGTGTGCTGAGCGGTCTCCATGGCCCGCCCGCAGGTGGAGGAATAGATCCTCTGTATGCCCTCATCCTTCAGGCGCTGGGCTGCGGCAGCAGCGTGCAGCCTGCCCAGCGGGGTGAGGCAGTCGTTGGCATAATCCGGGTGTCCGTGGCGCACAAGGATGATCCTCATGGTCGTCTATCTCCTTTATGTTTTACTCCCCCGTAAGCACGGCAACCGCCTCAAAGGGGGCCTTCAGCTCCACCACCAGCTCGCCATCCTCCAAATGTACAGCATTGTCTTCGCTGCACATCACCCGCAGGATGCGCTTGCCCTTGACCGGCAGCCGCACCTGGCCCGGGTGCTCACCGCCGAAGGTGTGGATTACGCTGAGGGTCTCGCAGCCAAGGCTGCGGCACACGGCCTGCCAGCCCTCGGGTTTGCGCCAGGCCTCGGATACCTTGCCGTGGAAGGCGGACTCGCCATCCCGGATGATGTGCCGCACCGCCTTGAAGAAGGCGATGCCCTCCTCCACCTTGGCCCAGTGGGCAGGGGAGAGGCCGTCCACATCGCCGGAGAGGCACAGTACGCCCAGGAAGGTGTTCACCAGCGAGTAGTTGAGGCGGCGCAGGCTGTCGCTTGCCCGGAGCACCGCCCAGATCTGGCTCTGCCCCGGCAGGATGAGCCGGTGCAGGTTGGCTGCAATGATGGGGATCTCCGGGCACTCGTGGGCATCGCTGAAGGAGGCCATATCGCTGACCGCCATCAGGGAGGGCTCCAGCCGGTGGCCGCCGGAGGAGCAGTTCTCTATGGCCAGCCCGGGCACCGCCTCCCGCATACGCCGGAAGAAGCGCAGCGCGCCCTGCATGTTCTGCCTGAGGCCCTCGCCAAGGCTGTCCGGGTCGTCGCAGCCCATGCCGATGCAGCAGTTGTAATCGATCTTCACATACCGGAAGCCAGCCCTGTTCAGCAGCGAGATGACCCGCTCCTCCAGATGGGCGTGTACCTCCTCCTTGCGCAGATCCAGAAAGCGGCGGTTGGCGGTGTCGATCACCCTGCCGCCCCGCTTCAGCAGCAGCTCCTCCCGGTGGAAGGTATCGGAGGCACCGGCGCAGGTCTCCGCCTCGAACCAGATGCCGGGCTTCATGCCTGCGGCCTTGATGTAGTCCGCCGTGGCCTTGATGCCTTCGGGGAACAGCGTCGTTTCATTGGGGATCCAGTCGCCGCCCGCATCGCTCCAGCCGATGCCGTCCCGGGCGTACCAGCCTGCATCCATCACCAGATAATCGATGCCCTTGCCCTTGAGGGTATCGGCAATGTGCACCATGTTGGCATGGCAGGGGTCGCCCCAGGTGGTGCAGTACTCGTTGAACAGCACAGGCAGCTCCTTCTCCCGCCCCACCCAGTTTTCCCGGTGCAGGCTGAGCAGCCGCTGGGAGGCTGCATCCACGCCGCCGGAGCATACGGTCAGGTAGGCCTCCGGGGTCTCGAAGCGCTCGCCGGGCAGGATGGTCTTGCACCAGTGGCCGTAGTCCTCATCCGACAGGGAGGCCATCATGCAAAGGCCGTCGTCCCGGCGGCGCAGCTCCATCTGCCAGGAGGAGGGGCAGGCCAGCTGCATGGCCCAGCATACGCCTGCGTGGGTATCCTCCACGGCGGCAAAGGGGAACCAGCCCCGAACCGGCATGGAGCCCAGCTGACCGAATTTCTCCACCCGCAGGGCATGGCCCGTCCAGGAGCGCTCCAGATGCAGATGCTCCACCGTATCGGTCTGGAGCCTGCCCTCGGCGCTCCAGGCGCTGCGGGCACGGTGCACCCGGAGGGCACCGGAGGCATCCCCCTCCGTAAAGGGGGTGATGCTGCCCAGGTTCAGACTGGAGAGCAGATCCAGCACGACGGGCGTGCTGCCGGTGTTCTCAAACACCGTGGAGACCCGCAGCGCCCTGGTGCCCTCGTGCCAGCGCACCTTGTGGTATACAGTGCGGCCTGCGCCGTCCGTTAAGCGGGTGATGATGGCATCCCCTTCAGTGCAGCGGGCTTCCGGCTTCATGCGGTCGGTGGCGGGGGTGGTGGCAAGGGTGTGGCCGTTGCCGTAGCCGTTGGGCAGCTGATCGCCGTGGGCATGGAGCTGCACCAGCGGCTCCGCAGCCCATTCCTTTTCCAGCACGTCCCCGGCCCTTTCTGCAGGGATCAGCTGCATGCCTACCCGGCCCTGCGGGTCGGCAACGTAGCTTAGCAGCATATCGCCAAGGGTGTATTGCTCCAGAATGTTCATGGTTCGCACCTCACACCGGAAGTTACTCCCCGTCCGGCTGTGGGTGCCGGATGGGGAGGTATCTCGTTTTTTGTTACTGTCAGTATGGTGCACCAGGGACGGAATGTCAAGAGGGAGAGGGGAAAATGGCCGCCCATGGGAAAAGGAATAAAAGGTGCCGGGGCAGTAGCCCAAAACAGGCATCCGGTAAACGCCGGATGCCTCAGACAGTTGATAAACCCATGCTTTCGATCAAAGCCGCACATCTTGCACCTTCGGTGCTCGCTGTGCTTGCGGGAAAACGCTGCGGCGTAAGGGTTGTGGGCTCTGCCCACACCCGGCAGGGGAGACGGAGGGAAGCGCGTGCCCAGTGGGCACAACGCCGAAGGCGTTAGCGACCCGCAGTCGTCAACCGAAGCAAGTGCAGACCACGGTCAGTGGGCTGCACGCCGACTGAGGTTGCGGAGATGATCCCCCTGCACCCCGCACTTTTTCAACGAGCTGAGGCATCCGGCAAACGCCGGATGCCTGCCCTGTTTCAGCGGGTCGCAGCCCCCCGCTCACTCACGATAAGCGAAATTGCTGATGGTAAAGGTAATGGAAATGGTCATGGGCGCTTCGTCGATGGGGAAGGTGAGCACATAATCCTTGGCGGTCACCATGGGGGAGAGGGAGCCGTCCCATGCGTTGAGGGGGTCGTTGGTATCCAGCTTGCCGTTGGCCTTGAGGGCGCTCTTGGGCTCGTGGTCGTTGAGGGGGATGGCAGCGCCGTTGAGCTCGATGCGCTCGTAGTGGATATCGCAGCTCTGGAGCACACCCGCCTTGCCGGTGGTGTCGTACAGGTAGATGGCACCCACGCCGGTGATGTCGGTAACACCGGCAGCCTTGGCCTTGTCGGAAAGATGCTTGGCGGCATCGAAGGTGAGGGTGTAGGTGCCGTCGCCGTTGATGCCCGCCACCTCGCCGGTCTCGGTGGCGTAGTGGCCGTGTACGGAGTCGTTGTAGTACAGGCCGATGCCCACCGGCACGCCCTCCACGGGGGCTTCTTCCGCCTTGGGGCCCACCACGGTAACGGTCATGGTGTGGCTGAGGCCGGAGGCGCTCTGCACGGTAACGGTGGTCTCACCGGCGCTTACGGCTACCAGCTTGCCAAGACCGTTGACGGTGGCCACCCGGGGGTCGGCAGAGGTGAAGTACACGGTATCGGTGTGGTCGGCGGGGGCGGCCAGCACCTCCAGGGTTACGCTGCTGTCTGCCAGCATGCCTACGGAATTGGCTGCGTTGAAGGCGGTGATGGGCTTCTCCACCTGAGCGGCCCGCACCACCACGATCATGGTATCGCTGGCCTCACCGGCCTCGGAGGATGCGGTGATCTGCGCAGAGCCGGGGGCCTTGGCGTGGAGCACACCGTTGTACACGGTGGCCACCGCCGGGTTGGAGGAGGCGTACACCAGCGAATCGGTGCGGCCCTCGGGGGCGGCGGTGGGGGCAAGCACCACGGTCTCGCCGGAGGCGGCGAAGATCTGCTTCTGGGGGAAGGCGACCGTCTCAAAGGCGGGCAGCACGGGAGCCACGGAGGGGCTTTCCGGCTTGGTGATCTTGAGCATATTGCCTCTCAGGTTGGTGCTCAGCGGGTTGCGGAAGCCGCGCATGATGGAGCTGATCACGCCGGGGAACAGCTTCTCGCCGGTGGCACGGTCAAAGAGGGCAAAGGTGTAATCCGGGTCCCGGGTGCGGTCGTACCAGCCGATATCCCACGCACAGGGAATGATGCCGCACATCACGCACATCCGGTTCATGGCCTCGTAGTAGTAGGCCCGGTTGCCGTCGTTGTTCTTGTTTACGGCACCGTATTCGCCCAGCACCACCGGGATGCCCTTGTCCACATAGGCGGCCTTCAGGCTCTCCATGTGCTTGTAGAGGCTCAGGGCCTTGTCCTGGTTCCACAGGGTGGCGTTCATGTTGGCCTGGATGCCGAAGGAGTAGTCGTAATCATGCACAGAGAGCATCAGCCGCTGGGGCGTGCAGGGGTCGTTGGGCATGGTAAAGCCGTACTCGGGCTTCAGGGTGTTTACGATGTTGGTGTAGCGGGCGGGCACGGAGAGCCAGCGGCGGGCGTTGTTGCCGCCGGTCTGGCGCACGGTATCCACAAAGAGCTGGTTCAGCATCTCGATGGTGCGGAAATCCTTCAGGTAGCCCTCCTGGGAGGGGTCGTCGCCGCAGACCTCGTTCATGCTTTCAAAGATGATGTGCTCATCATAATCCCGGAAGCGGATGGCGATCTGCTCCCACACGGCGGCATACTTCTCTTTGACGGTCTCCAGTGCATCGCCGGTGGCGGCGATGCGCAGCCAGCCGGTCTGCTCGGCACCGTCGTGGTGCAGGTTGATGATCACATACATGCCCTCGTTAACGGCATAATCGGCAATATCCTGCACACGGCTCAGCCATTCCTCGTTGATACGGTAGCCGTTCTCATCGTCGATCATCTCGCCCCAGGTAACGGGCAGGCGCATGGTGTTGAAGCCCGCATCGTGTACGGCGGTCACCAGCTTCTGGGTGGTGATGGTGGGCTGCCAGCAGGTCTCGCTGGGCACGAAGCCGCTGTGGCCGTCCATGGTGTTGCCCAGGTTCCAGCCGGTGCCCATCTCGGCGGTGATCTCCGCCGCCGTCAGCTCCCGCAGGGGCATTCTGACCGCAACACCGTCAAAGCTGTCCACATCGGCAAACGAGGCGGCGGGCAGCAGGCACAGCGCCAGCATAAGGCACAAAAGGCGCATCAGGTTCTTCATACGGTTCCCTCCCAAATGGCAGTTGTTCGGAAAAATGCTGGTAGTTGTTCAAAAACAGGGGGAAGGGACTCGCCCTTCCCCCTGTGAGGATACGTTAGGTTCGGCCGGAAAACGGCGCTTTCAAGGCTTAGTTCGCCAGAGCGGCCTGCTCCTGCTGCAGCTGCCACTTCACAGCAGCCTCGCCCTCGCTCCAGGCCACGCACTCGTCGTAGCCGTAGCTGTCGCACTGGGTGCGCATGTTGCGGATGTGCATGTCGAACTCCGCATCGGCCTTGGCGTAGATGGCACGCCAGCTGTTGGTGGTAATGGCCTTGGTCACCTGGCCCCACTTTACCTCCAGGGTATCGTCGCGTACGCTCTCGGAGTAGGGCAGGTCGGGCATTACGGTGTAGTTGTTCACCTTCTCAAAGTAGGGATCCACCAGGCTCACGCCGCTCCAGTTACGCCAATCCTCCTGGATGGGGTACACGGTAGCGCCCTGCTCGGATACCCAGGTGTCCTTGTTGAAGGCCTCGCCCAGCTTGGAGTCGGGAGCCAGCATATCGCGGGCCAGGGTGGTGTTGTTGATCTGGATGCAGCCATCGTTGAAGTTGCCGGAGAGGGTGTAGGTCTTGCCGGTGTAGGGAGAAGTCCATTCCACGCCGCTCAGGTCGTGCTTGGAATCCTGGTTGCAGGTCTTGCCCAGCTCGGTAAAGTACAGGCCGCCCTGCTCGTTGTAATCCCACATGAGACCGCGGGGGCCGTACCACATGGTCAGGCTGCCTTCGGGGGTGGCCAGGAAGTCCATAATGGCCAGGCACAGCTCGGGGTATTCGGTGTCGGCACCGACGGTCCACACGCGGTTGCCGCCCAGGCCGCTCAGGCCGTACACGATGGGGCAGGCCTCATCGGGCACGCGGGCGTACATCATCTTACCGGCATCCAGGTGCTCGGCGGTGTTGTAGATCATGGAGGAGGCATAGTTGAAGATGCCCCAGAACACGCCGCCGTTCTTTACCTTCTGGCCCATCTCGTCGTAGGTCTGGGTCATGGAGTTGGGGTCCAGCAGCTTGGCGCGGTAGAGCTTGTTGAAGAACTTGAGCATCTCGATGTAGGGGCTGTCACCGGCCACGGCGGGGTCGTCCTCGGCAAGGCAATCGATAAACTTGCCGGTGGTGGGGTCGTAGTGGCCGATGCCCAGCTCGTCATAGCCGTAGTAGGCGGTGCCCAGAGCCTTTACGTACATGACCATGTTGCCGTCCCAGTCGGGCCAGAGGGAGGCGGCGTAGGTCTCGTTGCCCAGCTCATCGGTGGGGCAGAGCTCCTTCATCTTGACGAACACTTCGTACAGGTCGTCCAGGTTCTTGATCTCCGGGTAGCCCAGCTGGCTGTAGAGATCCCAGCGCAGATCCCAGCTGTACATGAAGGACTTGTGTGCGCCATCCTGCAGAGCCACGTCCATACCGATGCCGTACACCTTGCCGGTGCCGGAAATATCCCGGTTGGAGTTGAGGGCGGTGGTGTAGTTTTCAAAGATGTAGGGGGCGTAGGTGGGGCCCAGGTCGTCCTCCTCCCAGTCCAGGAGCAGGTCCTTGTCGATGGCGTTCTTGTAGTCAGCGCCGTTGGCACCCCAGATGACCAGGTCGCCCAGGTTGCCGTTGGCAACGCGGGTCTCGTAGGTGCCGTCCATATCGGGCACGATGTTCAGCTCAACGTTGAACATGTCCTTCAGAAGGGTGGCGCCCCAGCCGGTCTGGATGCCGCTGTAGTTGGCCAGCTGGCTGTAGGCGGTGAGGGTGATGGTCTCATCCTCCAGGGGGTAGTAGTCGTAGAGGTCGCTGGTAACGGAGTAGTAGGGCACTTCTTCTGCCAGGGCGCTCAGGCAGCCCAGGGACAGCATCAGCGCCAGCACCAGAGAGAGGATGCGCTTGCTCATGTGTGAGATCTCCTTTCAGAACTTTTATCGTGATGGAATATTCGCTCCAATCGATACAGGGGGGAGGGCTCAGCCCTTTACGGCACCCAGCATGATGCCCTTTACGAAGTACCGCTGCATAAAGGGGTACACCAGCAGGATGGGGATGATCGTTACCATGGATACCGTGTACTTGATCACCTTGCTGGAGAGCATGTTCTGGGCCGCCTGGGTGGAAAGGCCGCCGGAGCCGCTGACCAGTGCGGAAAGGTTGGAGGACTGGTTCAGGTAGATGTACAGGCGGTGCTGCAGGGTGTAGAGTTTGGGGTTGTTGCTCATCAGCAGCAGGGAATCCTGGAAGGAGTTCCAGTTGCCCACCGCGCCGAAGATGGAGATGGTGGCCAGAATAGGCACGCTCAGCGGCAGGATGATCTTGAGGAACACCGTGGGCGTGTTGGCACCGTCGATGACGGCGCTCTCCTCCAGCGAACCGGGAATGCTCTCGATGTAGGTCTTTACCAGAATGATGTTGTAGGGCGCGATCATGCCCGGCAGGATGTACGCCAGGAAGTTATCGGTCAGGCCCAGCATCAGCATGTTCATGTACCAGGGAATGAGGCCTGCGTTAAAGTACATGGTAATGACCAGCGCACGGTACCACAGGCTGCGCTTCCACATCTTCTGCTTGGTGACCATATAGCCCGCCCAGGCGGAGACGATCACCATCAGGGCGGTGCCGATGATGGTGCGGGCCACCGTAACGATCACGGAGGAGCCCAGGTCGGCCACATCCTTCAGGGCGATGTAGTTGTTCACATGCAGGCCGATGGGGTAGAAGTTGACCAGACCGGAGACTACCTTGTCGTTATCCGAAATGGTGTTGATGAACAGGTAGTAGAAGGGGAAAACGCAAAGCAGCGTAAACAGCCCGAAGAACAGGTAGATGAGCCCGTCGAAAACGTAGTCGCTGGGCTTGCGGGCAATGTGATTCTGCACTTTCTTGCTCATAGCCATTGCCCTCCCTTAAATGATGCTCTCGCCGCGGATGGCCTTGGAGATGCCGTTCGCGCCGAAGAGAAGCGTTACGCCGATGACGGATTTGAACACGCCCACCACCGTGGAGATGGGGATCAGGCCCTGCTTGATGCCGATGTTGTACACGTAGAGATCCAGCACCTCGATCACGTCCTTGTTGAGGGCGTTCTCGAAGACCAGGTACTGATCCATGCCGTTGGAAAGGATGCCTGCGATGCTCATCAGCAGCATGACGCAGTAGGTGGGCACCAGACCGGGGATGGTGATGTTCCAGATGCACTGGTAGCGGTTGGCGCCATCCACCTTGGCAGCCTCGTAGAGCTGCTGGTCGATGCCGGCGATGCCCGCAATGTAGACGATGGCGCTCCAGCCCAGGCCCTTCCAGGTGCCCCACAGCAGCATCTTTACCCAGATGCCGTCGGCAGAGGCAAGATAGTCGGTATTGGCACCGGCAATGCCGCATACGTTGCGCAAAAAGCCGTTGATGAAGCCGTCGGTGGAGAAGATGGCAAAGGCGATGGCGTACACCAGCACCCAGCTGATAAAGTTGGGGATGGTGGTCAGCGTCTGCACGATGCGCTGGAACTTGGTGGAGCGCACCTCAGCCAGCAGCACCGCAAAGGCGATGGGCAGCCAGCTGGTAAGAATGCCCAGACCGGACATGATGAGCGTGTTGCGCATCACGCGCAGCAGGTCGCTGCGGGTGGCGGCGTTCTCGAACAGGTAGGTGAACCACTTGAAGCCCACAAAGTTTTCGGCAGAGAGGGCATCGCCGATCTTGTAATCGAAGAAGGCGAAGCGCCAGCCGTAGATGGGCAGGTAGCAGAACACGAAGGTGAGCAGCAGCACCGGCAGGAACATCAGGAACAGGCGGAACTTCTCATCCATCTCCATGCGCTCCTCCACCGCCTTGGGCAGCGTGAGCAGAGAAAGGAGGGCGGTGAGCAGGATCAGCCCGGCGGCAGCGGCGAACACCCAGATGCCCATGGGGAAGGCGGGGTCCAGCTTATCGGCCTTTTCCAGCGCGCTTACCAGGGTATACACATGGTTGATCACCAGAAGGCCGCCGCCCATCACCACGCTGCCGATCAGGGGCAGCAGGAGGCCGGTGCGCTTCATACGGTTGTTGCCAAGGCTCATGCAGCCGCCAACGCAGCACAGCAGCACGCCCACCAGCACGATGGCAGCGCCCGCCATCAGCAGGTGGAAATGCCAGGGCATGATCCACTCCATGCGCAGCGGACGGCCTACGCTGTTGGTAAGGGTATCGTAGGAGATGGCAGTGGTGAACAGGGAAGCATTCTCGTTGATCTTGAGCATGATGCGCCCCGGGTTCACCTGGGGGAAGAAGATCATCAGCCCGGTGATGAGAATGAGCAGACGGCAGAGGCGCAGGATGTGGTTGGGCTTTTCCTTTACCACGGTGCGCCCGGCGGGCAAAACGGCATTTGCTTGCATTGGGTCATTCCTCGATTCTGTAGGCATTTGCCGGCTGCCAATGCTACGCTTCAGCGCTGCGGCCGGGCAGCGCTGAAGCGTAGGATCGGCATGCCTTGCACTTTGGTAGAACAGGACTCCGGCGCTCCCCGCAAAGCAGGGGGCGCCGGAGCGAAAGAACCGGTTAGTCAGCCAGACCGGAAACGGTGAAGCTGATGGTGATGGTCTCACCGGCAGCGGGCATGGTGTATGCCAGATCAGCGGGAGCCTTGCTGTCGTATTCGTCGATCAGGGAGATCTTGGCATAGTCGCCGGAGGTGTTCACGTAGGAAGCACTCTGGGTCTTGCCTTCGCCGAACTTGACAGTGATGTCGCTGATGGTGACAACGCCCTGCTCCACAGCAGCGGAGGGGATGTCGGTGGAGACGTACAGCATACGGAAGAAGGTGTCGGGGCCGTAAGCCATATCGCCGCAGGTGAGGGATACGCTGTAGGTGCCGTTGGCGGTAACAGCAGCATCGGTGTAGGTGCCGCCGTAGTTGACAGCGTTGTTGTCAGCATCCCAGCCGGTCATCTGGCCAAAGTACAGGCCGCCTTCGATGTCCTTGCCGTAGGAAGCATCGTCCCAGGCATTGCGGAAGATGTAGTTCTCGGTCTGGAAGCCGAAGTAGGCGTTGTAATCGGCAGCCTTGGCGGCAGCGATCTCATCCTCGGTCATGGGCACGGGGCCTTCGGCAACAGCGGGCTCGCCGTAGATGTAGTCGAAGGTGATCTCGATGCTCTTGACCTCAGCGAAAGCTTCCTTGGCGATGATGATGGGAGCAGCGCCCTCGGTGGTGCCATCCCAGCTGCGCACGGACAGGTCGGTGGGCAGCTCGGTGACCCACTCGTTGTAGAGGTTCATGCGGGTCTCGATCTGGTCGTCGGAGCTGGTGTAGCCCTTGGCTACCTCAACAGCCTCGCCGTTGATCTTGACTTCCTTGATGTTGATCAGGTGGCCGGGGAAGGTCTTTTCACCGGTCTTGATGCCCAGAGCGGCGAAGGCCACGCCGGTAGCGGGGGTCTCGAAGGTGAGGCCGGCGGTGTAGGTGCCGGGGCCCTCAACGGTGGCGTTGTTGGCGGTAACACCGGCATACTCGTTGCCATCCAGCCAGTACTGCACGGCCCAGGCGCTGTCGGCGAACATGATGTAGGCGGTATCGGTAACGGGGATGAGGGAGAAGTCGATGTCGATGGTCTTGACCTCGGCAAAGGCTTCCTTGGCAACAATGATGGGGGCAGCGCCTTCGGTGGTGCCGTCCCAGGAGCGGACGGTGGCATCGGTGGGCACTTCGGCGACCCACTCGTTGTAGATGTTCATGCGGGTCTCGATCTGGTCGTCGGAGCTGGTGTAGCCCTTGGCTACCTCAACAGACTCGCCGTTGATGCGGAAATCGTTGATCTTGATCATCATGCCGGGGAAGGTGTTCTCGCCCTTCTTGATGCCCAGGGCAGCGAAGGCAATGCCCACGGCCTTGCCGTACTCGGTGGTGGTGAAGTCCAGACCCACGGAGTAGTCGCCGGCACCGGTGATGGTGGCGTTCTTCACGGTAACGCCGCCGTAATCGTTGCCGTCCAGCCAGTACTGGCGCTCCCAGGTGCCGTCGGCGAACATGATGTAAGCGGTATCGATGCCGTTCTTCATCAGGGTGAAGTCGATCTCAACGGCGGTAACGCCCTCGAAGGCGGCCTTGTCCACGATGATCCAGTTGGCATCCTCAACGTTACCGTCGAAGGAGCGGGCATCGGCGGGCAGCTCGGAGACCCACTCATTGTAGATGTTCATACGGGTCTCGATCTGGTCGTCGGAGGAGGTGTAGCCCTTGTCGAAGGCGATCTCAGCGCCGTTGACGCGGATGGCGTTGATCTTCAGGTAGTGCTTGGGGAACAGCTTCTCGCCGTTCTTCAGGCCCAGAGCCATGAAGGCCAGGCCGTTGGAGGGGTTCTCGAAGGTGAGGCCCACGGTGTAGTCGCCCTCGGCGGTAACATCCACGGTGGTGGGGGTAACACCGGCATACTCGTTGCCATCGTACCAGTACTGGGCAGACCAGTCGGCGTTGGCATACATGATGTACGCGGTGGCGGCTTCTGCGGCAGCGGCTTCCTCGGCCACGGCGGGCACCATGCCCAGCACCATGACGAGAGCCATCAGCAGAGCGACCAGTTTGGTGAAGCGATTGCTCATTGTTAGTTTCCTCCCGTAATTTCATATCTCTTGAACCCGTGTTGCACAGCGGGGTCAATTCAGCCCGGAAATGACCGAAAACTGCCTGTTTTCGGTCATCTGTTGCTATTTTACAGTTGATTGTTGCGATTGTCAATCGGTAACTTCATTTTGAAACTTAATTTCCGAGCGCAAATGTGCGCAAAAAAACTTAATTTGTAAGCTGTTTGTCAACGGGGGCAAGGGGTGACCTTTGGTTTTGTTGCGGTTAGGAAATAAGGTTTCTATACAAAGCGAGTACAATGAGTGTTATGAAGGGGGCTGCCGCCCCTTCATGGCTATCCCGCTTCAGAGGGGGCTGCCCGCTCACTTGGCTCCCTCTTCAGAGGGGCTGCCCACCCCCCACAAGGCTCCCTCTTCAGAGGGGCTGCCCACCCCCCACAAGGCTCCCTCTTCAGAGGGGCTGCCCGCCCCCCACACAAGGCTCCCTCTTCAGAGGGAGCTGTCAGGCGAAGCCTGACTGAGGGTGCCGCCCGCACACCCCTCCCGGCAGGAGCCATTCCACCCAAGCTGCTCATAGCTTTATTAACCTCGCAGTACCGCTGCGAGGAACAGGGTGGGGCTCCGCGCCCCACACCTGCGGTTCCTCTTTTGACGCAAAAGAGGAACCAGAAAACAGCGACACGCTCTCTTTGGTCAA
>SVGN01000058.1 GCA_015056315.1 Clostridiales bacterium | reverse complement strand
CAATCGTCGTACAGCCCACTGCCGTGGTCTGTACTCGTTTCACTCCCCACCTGCGGGTCGCTAACGCCTTCGGCGTTGTGCCCACTGGGCACGCGCTTCCCTCCGGTGCCCACTGAAGAGGGAGCCTTGTGGGGGTGGCTGCTGCCGGGTGGGGTCTGTCTTACCCAAGTTGGGTGTGGCGCATTGCTGCGGGTGGTACTCAACTGCGGAGGCTCCCTCTTTAGAGGGAGCTGGCTGCCCTTTAGGGCAGACTGAGGGTGCCGATGCAGACCACACGATGAGGATAAACGCGGCTTGGCTGCTCCCGGAATCCCCCCGTCTCGCCTTCGGCGAGCCACCCCCCTTTGGCAAGGGGGGCTATGGAGTTGGCTGGTGTGCAGCGCGGGGCAGCCTATGAGTATGGGAAAGAGCTTGCTTTCCCCCGCCGACCCGCCGCAATAACTCGGGGTTCGGGAGGCAAGGGCAGTTCTTCGCAGCCAAGTCGCTCCTGTTGCTTTGCCGGATGATAGCTGCTCCTATCTTGCCGACCCGCCGCAATAACTCGGGGTTCGGGTTGCAGCGAAAACGAAGCACAGCCAAGAGGCTTCCCGCACGCGACGGTAGCGAACGACGTCAAATCCCCCTGCCGTTTTTCGGGGCGGGTTAAGGGAGCAGTTAGCTGTACAAGCAGCGAGTAAGCTGACCCGTGGCTGCGGAGTGACCTTGATTGCGACCGCCGCCACGAAAAAGGGCAATCATTGGGGATTTGACCAAAGAGAGCGTGTCGCTGTTTTCTGGTTCCTCTTTTGCGTCAAAAGAGGAACCGCGGTGTGGGGCGCGGAGCCCCACCCTGTTCCTCGCAGCGGTACTGCGAGGTAAACAAAGCTATGAGCGGCTTGGGTGGAATGGCTCCTGCCGGGAGGGGGCTGCGGGCAGCACCCTCAGTCACCCTTCGGGTGACAGCTCCCTCTGAAGAGGGAGCCTTGTGGAGGGGTGGGCAGCAGACTCCCCCACAAAACCCCGCCCTTCATGGAAGAAAACGGCAGGAAAACCCGTTGTATGGATAGAAAACCTACGATATGGAACGCCGCTGTGGCGCAGCACCGCAAACCGCCGCGAATCGCAATATGAACCAACGCTACACCACCAAAGGGGGATCATGGCCATGAAACCATACCGCTATCAAGCCGGGAGCCAGGGCCTGGGCGCTGGGCTGCGCCGGGGGCTTCTGCTGCTGTGCACATGGGCGCTGCTGCTCACCTGTGCCGCCGCCGGGGAGGAGGAGGCAGAAGACCCGTTCTATCAGCACTGGGAGGTACAGGGCGATACCCTCTGTGTGGAAGAGGGCGTAGAGTCTCTCGGCTATGTTTATTCATCAGACGAAACGATTTACGAGGATATGGTCAACCTGGATGTAGCCCGGGTGCTGGAATGCATGAGCTTCGACTACGAAGCGGAAGGTCTGTCTGCACCCCCCAGCAAGCTGCAGCTGCCATCCACCCTCAAGCTGGTGGGCAGCGACGCTTTCTACTACGCTTATTGCATCGAGGAGCTGATCCTGCCCGAGGGCGTGGAGACGGTGCTGAGCTTCGCTTTGGAAAACAGCGGCATCAAGCGGGTATCCCTGCCCTCCACCGTGCGGCTGGTGGAGCCGGGGGCTTTCATCGATTCCAGCGTGGAGACCATCGACGTCTCCCCGGACAACCCCTTCTACACCTCGGTGGACGGCGTGCTCTATACCAAGGATAAGGCCACGCTGGTCGCCTATCCGCCCGGGCGGCATATGCAGCATGTGGATGTGCCCGCCGGGGTGAGGGAGATCGGCCCGCTGGTCTTTTGCTCTGATTGGTCGCTGAAGAGCATCACCCTGCCCTTCGGGCTGGAGCGCATCGGCGCATTTGCCTTCAGCGACTGCGTATATCTGGAGGCGGTCACGCTGCCGCCCACCCTCCGGGAGCTGGAGCTGGGGGCTTTCCAAAACTGCGTTCTGCTGGAAAGGATCAACGTGCCCCGGCAGGCCGTGGCGGTGGACGAGGGCCAGCCCATTCCCGGTAACAAAGTGTTCGAGAACACCACCCTGCTGAAGGATTGCTGGATGAAGACCCCGCAGCAGGCGACCGGAGAGGCGCTCGATGATGAGGAACCGGTGCCCTTCACCGATGCCCAGAAGGAAGCCGGGCTGACCGATGCCACAACGCCACTCTACGGCATCGTTGACCCGGAAAACGCCTATGACATGGTGGATGTATACACCTCTGCCACCGGTCACAGCGTGAAAGCCTCCCTGCCCTGCGGCTATACCGTGCAGGTGAACGGCCTGTCGGAGGGGCGGTATTGGGTCAGCTGGTACAACGGCACCGGCTACATACCCACAGCGCATCTGCATGTGGCCCGTACCTGGGAGCCGCTGTACAGCATCGTATCGGCTGCCCCCATCAACGAACGGGTCACCTACTATAAAAGACTGGTCACCTACTATAGAAGCGATGACAGCACGTTCCTGCCCGACACAAGCGAGAGGTATCCGTACTCAGACACCCTGACGAACAGCAGGGCCGAGCCGGTGGGGCAGCTGTTCCGCAGCGGCTACTATGATGGTAACGGGTTCTGGTACGCCTATTTTACCCCCTCCGATCTGCTCCTGACCCGCAACGACACCCACGACGGCAAGACCTACGGCATGGTCATCTCGGATGACCCCCGGAACCGGCTCAACCTGCGAACAGCGCCGGACAGGAGCAGCCCGAGCCTGGGCAAGTATTTCAGCGGCACCCAGCTGGAGATCCTGGAGGAGCAGGGCGACTGGTACCGGGTGTGCATCGATTTTCAGGAGGGCTGGGTCATGAAGAAATTCGTCCGCATCGTGCCCGTGGAGCCGGAAGCGGATGAGTGACCCGACCGGCACAGCACAACAATACGAGAATGAGGTGATCACAATGATGAAGCATCTGGTAAGCATCCTGTTGGCAGCCCTTTTGCTCTTTGGCAGCGCCATGGCGGCGGAGACCGGGGCCCAGACCCCCTCCGGCAGCTGGGCGCAGATCAACCAGAGCATGGAGCGACCGGAAAACTGGCAGCGCTATGTGGAAAACAGCCTGTTCGCCCTTGGCAGCGGCGTGCCCATGGAGGGCTACCCGGAGTATACCGTGCTGGATTGGGGCACCTACCCCTCCATCGACGGCAGCACCGTCTGCGTGCCGCTGGGCATGGAGCTGGCACGGCAGCATCTGGGCATCAGTGAGGAGGATCTGCCCGGCTTCGTTACCTTCTCCACCACCCACAACGCCTATCTGCGCCTCATCGGCAGCCAGCCCAACCCTATGGTGGCCATCACCTCCCAAAACGCCGTGATGGATCCGGAGGCCCCGGTCAGCCTGTTCCTTGGCACCGAGCCCTCCGATGAGGAGCTGGCCATCGCTGCCGAGGCCGGGGTGGAGCTGGTGAAGGTGCCCTTCTGCTACGATGCCTTCGTGTTTCTGGTCAACGGCCAGAACCCGGTGGAGAACCTCAGCGTGCAGCAGATCCAGCAGATCTATGCGGGCAGCCTTCTTTTGTGGAGCCAGGTGGGCGGCGAGGAAGGCAAGCTGATCCGGGCCTATCAGCGCCCCTCCAACAGCGGCAGCCAGACCGCCATGGAGAACCTGGTCATGAAGGGCGTGCCCCTCTCCGGCGCAGAGGACGGCTACATCGCCGACGGCATGAGCGAGCTGATCGCCATTGTGGGTGATTACGACAACGGCCCCACCTCGCTGGGCTACTCCTATCTGTACTATGTGGATGGCATGTATAAATCCGGCGATGTAAAGGTGCTGGCGGTGGACGGCATCGCCCCCACGGAGGAAAACCTGCGCTCCGGGGCGTACCCCTTCACCACCTGCTACTATGCGGTCTACCGCAAGGGCGATGCTCAGGCCGAGGCCTTTGCCAGCTGGCTGGTGGGCGAAAGCGGGCAGAAATGCGTACGCCAGGCCGGGTATGTGTCTGTGATGGATGTGGAGTGAAGCGGGGGTGTGTTGGCAGGGGCGCTGCCCATGAGCGGCGTGTCTGCCCTTGGTGGATAGCAGGGGCGCTGCCCCTGCACCCCGCTTAAGGGGCAATGCCCCTTAAGAATCCCGGTTCTGTGCCCATTGCATGGGCACAGGGTGGGATGAGTCTGTGGAATTGGATAAGAAAGCCGCATGGTGCGTTTTGCGCCATGCGGCTTTTGTTGTGGGGGGCGGGGGTGCGGGCGGCACCCTCAGTCGGCTTCGCCGACAGCTCCCTCTGAAGAGGGAGCCTTGTGGGGGGTGGGCAGCCCACTGAAGAGGGAGCCTGTGGGGAGACGGGAGCCTTGGTGGGGGGCGGCAGCCGGGGTAATGGATTGTTTTCTTCGTTGGCGTGTAACGTGGGACAGCCTATGGGAAAGAGCTTGCTTTCCCTTGCCGAACCGCCACGGCAACTCGGGGTTCGGGTTGCAGCGAAAACGAAGCACAGCCAAGCGGCTCCCCGCACGCGACGGTAGCGAACGACGTCAAATCCCCCTGCCGTTTTTCGGGGCGGGTAAAGGGAGCAGTGTGCTGTGCAAGTGGCGAGTAAGCTAACTACTAACTGCGGAGTGACCTTGATTGCGACCGCCGCCACGAAAAAGGGCAATTATTGGGGATTTGACCAAAGAGAGCGTGTCGCTGTTTTCTGGTTCCTCTTTTGCGTCAAAAGAGGAACCGCAGGTGTGGGGCGCGGAGCCCCACCCTGTTCCTCGCAGCGGTACTGCGAGGTAGATAAAGCTATGAGTGGCTTGGGTGAAACGACGCCTGCCGGGAGGGGTCTGCGGGCGGCACCCTCAGTCGGCTTCGCCGACAGCTCCCTCTGAAGAGGGAGCCTTGTGGGGGGTGGGCAGCCCCACCCTGTTCCTCGCAGCGGTACTGCGAGGTAGATAAAGCTATGAGCAGCTTGGGCGGAATGACCCCTGCCGGGAGGGGTCTGCGGTTGGCACCCTCAGTCGGCTTCGCCGACAGCTCCCTCTGAAGAGGGAGCCGTGTGGGGGGTGGGCAGCCCCTCTGACGAGGGAGCCATGTGAGGGGTGGGCAGCCCCTCTGACGAGGGAGCCTGTGGGGGGCAGGAGCCTGTGGGGGGACGGGAGCCTGTAGGGCGGCAGCAAGCCGCTCTACAGAGAGAACCTTATGGGTAAGCAGCCAAGCCGCAACCGCACGGGGCCCGCACGGAGCAGGGGGCAGCGAGCCGCCCGACCGCTTGCGGGCGGGTGAAGCGAGCAGCCACCTGCGAGTACGGGCCCTCAAGCAAGCGGCGGTGGCAGGGGAGGGACCCTGCCACGTTAGCCGCGGAACCGCAGACCCGCCACAAGCGCGAGCGACCCGCCAACAGGCGGGTCGAACGTGCGTCCAAGCAAGCGGCGTGGGGAAGGGGAGGGACCCTTCCCCTTTAAGCCGCGGAACCGCAGACCCGCCACAAACGCAAACAACCCGCCCTGCTTACGCAGGGCGGGTTGGATGTGTACTATTATTCGTAGATCACAGTCAGGTTGGCCAGACCGGCGCCGGTGATGGCGTCAGCTTCCAGCACGGTGTTGTCGATCACGAGGGTGCCTTCCTTGATGGAAGCCAGCAGGGTCTCGTACTCAGCAACGGTCCACTTTTCCAGGGACCAGGTATCGGTGGGCAGGCCAACAGCGTTGTCGGTAGCGCCCAGGTTGTTGGCTACGTTGCCGATGGTCTCCCACTCGCCGGCGTAGAACTTGGCGATGGCCCACTCGGTGGCGGAAACCAGACCCTTGAGAGCGGAGGTGACAACAGTCTCGGATTCGTAGCTCTGGTCAACGTCAACGCCGATAACGAACAGGTCGTTGGCGGAAGCAGCAGAAACGATGGAGGAGAACATGGAGCCGCCGCAAGCGAAGATCACTTCGGTGCCGTTCTCGTACCAGCCCTTGGCCATGGCTTCCAGCTCGGGGGAAGCGCTGAAGGAAGCGCCGTACTGCCAGGAGTACTTCAGCTCAACATTCACGCCCAGCTCGGCAGCAGCAGCGTTGGCGCCCTGCGCGAAGCCGTAGCCGTAACGGCAGCAAGCGGGGTTGGTGCCGCCGCCGCCACCCATGAAGCCCAGCTTGGTGAAGCCTTCCTTCACGATGGCATAGCCGGCCAGGTAGCCGCTCTGCTCTTCCATGAAGGCGATGGGAGCGACGTTGTCCAGACCCATGGGCCAACCGTCGATGAACACGAACTTAACATCGGTGAATTCCTTAGCGGCCTTTTCCAGAGCGGCAGCCTGCATGAAGCCGGCGCACACAACCACCTTGGCACCGCCTTCGCAGGCAGCCTTCATGGCGTCGTAGCGGTCGTCGTCGGTGGCCTGGTCGCCGTTGGCGGGCTGGTAGTACTTGTAGGTGAGGTTGTTGGCGGCGGCGTAAGCCTTAACGCCGTTCCAGGTGCCCTGGTTGAAGGACTTGTCCTTCAGCTGACCAACGTCGGTAACAAAAGCGAGCTCGAACACGCCGTTGACGGCTTCGCACTCGTCGGGAATGGTCTCAGGATCCACAGCAGCTTCGGCGAAGCTGGCGGTGCAGGCGAAAACCATTACCAGAGCCAGAAGAGTAGCAAGAAACTTCTTCATAATGGATGTTTCCTCCTTTTTGATTGTCCGTTGCCCCCTCATTCGGGGGGATCGGTGGTAAAAACAGTATAGCACCAAAAGCTCCTCCGTTCAAGAAGGCGGGAGAGAAAATGCAAAATTGTTGCCGATGCGCCATGGTTTTGTCATATTTTGCAGGGATCCGGGCCGCATTGACAGCCTCCCCGCCGCTGTGATACCCTTTGTGGCAGAGCATACAACGACTGCCATCGAAGGGAGCGGATCCATCATGAAAAAGACCTGTGCCCGCTGCGGGCGGGAGATCACAGAAGCTGCTGCGGCGTTCTGTCCCTTCTGCGGCGCAGCCCTTGCCCGGGAGGAGGGCGTGCTGCCGCCCGGCGCGGAAGCGCTGCTTGCCAAAGCAGCCAGCCAGCAGAGCAACAAAAAGAAGCTGCAGCTGCTCGCAGAGGCACGGCAGCAGTACCCGGACTGCCTGCCCATCGAGGAGGAATGGCTGTTTCAGGGTAAGCTGCCCACCACCGCCCGGGATGCGCTAGATCTCTCCCGCATCAAGTGTTACCTTCTCCAGCTGTACCTGACCCCGGAGGATTTTTCGGCAGCCCGGGCCGCCGATATGCGCCGGGAGCTGTTTGAGGATCCCCAGCTGGAGCGCTGCCTGCGCCTTGCGGAGGATGAGCAGGCCTGGCTGGCGAGGTATCTGCTCAGGCTGTGCCGGGAGTTCATCCAGGTGTTTTTGATGGGCTCCAGCGAGTACATGCCCCGGCTGCTGGGCTTCCGGCTGGAGCGGGATGCATCCAAGGCGCTGGCAAAGCCTGCGGCGCAGATGCTCCGTGCCATGGCCGGGGATGAGGCGCTACCCCGGCAGCAGCGGGCCATGCTGCAAAGCGCCTTCGAGCAGGCGTTTGCGGCAGAGTGCGGCGGCGAGCTGCGGTGGCTCCGGCAGGAGATGGCGGAGACCGGGGAATGATCGGTTTTTGAGATGGAAAAACACCCCTGTATGGGCTGGGTCGGTTGGTACAGCCCATGCGGGGTGTTTTTGGTGTGTGGGGGAGGGGGGCCGGGAGTTGGGCGGCGGGCGGCACCCTCAGTCAGGCTTCGCCTGACAGCTCCCTCTAAAGAGGAGAGCCTTTTGGGGGTGTGCGTGGCCGGGAGTAGTCAGCGAAATCCAAGCTGGGTGCAACTCGCTTGCTCCGGGTGGCAGCCGATCCCTAAGGCTCCCTCTGAAGAGGGAGATAGGCAGCCCCACCCCCCAGGCTCCCTCTTCAGAGGGAGCTCCCGCGAAGCGGGTGAGGGTGCCGGGAGTTGGGCGGCGGGCGGCACCCTCAGTCAGGCTTCGCCTGACAGCTCCCTCTAAAGAGGAGAGCCTTTTGGGGGTGTGTGTGGCCGGGAATAGTCAGCGAAATCCAAGCTGGGTGCAACTCGCTTGCTCCGGGTGGCAGCCGATCCCTAAGGCTCCCTCTGAAGAGGGAGCTATCGGCGCAGCCCCACCCCTCAGGCTCCCTCTGAAGAGGAGAGCTCGGCAGCCCCACTCCCAGGCTCCCTCTTCAGAGGGAGCTCCCGCGAAGCGGGTGAGGGTGCCGAAGATCGCCCCGGAACGGCAGCCATCAACAGAAAAAAGCCGTCGCATCCCTGCGGCGGCTTTTTGGCGTTATCCTCTCCCCCATCAGCCCTCGAAGCCTACCAGCAGTGCGCCTTCCTCGGCGTAGTAGCTGCACAGGCCCAGGTTCTGACGGATGGTCAGCTTGACGTTCTCGTACTTCTCGCGGAGCATGGCAGCGAACTTATCGGCCATCTCCGGGTTGTAGGTGTGGCACAGATGCACCGGGCCGCCGCGGAAGCCCATCTTTTCCATGCTCTGCAGCAGCTGCGCCATGGCGCGCTTCTCACCCCGGCACTTGTGCATGGGCTCCAAGGTGCCCTCGTCGCTGGCCTTGCCCACGATGCGGATGTTCAAAAGGCCCACCGCAGCCGCCACGGCCGGGCTGATGCGGCCGTTCTTGGCAAAGTTGGAAAGGCTGGCCAGAGAGAATATCAGGTGGGTCTTTTTGGAATACTGCTTGATGGCCTCCACGATCTCCTCAAAGGACAGGCCCTGACGGATCAGCTCGGCGTACTTATCCATGATCAGGTGCATTTCGGGGCCGGTGGAGAGGCTGTCCAGCACGAAGACCTTGGCATCCGGGTGCTTCTTCAGGTACTCGCGGGTGGCTACCTGAGAGGCGTTGTAGCAGCCGCTCAGGCCGCTGGTGATGGTAACGCCCAGCACCACATCCGCATCGCCAAAGGCGTTGAGCCAGTCGCCCACGCTGGGGCAGGCGGTGCCGGACTTCCCCTTGTATTCCCTGAGGCCCTTGAGCATGCCGGGCAGATCCAGCGCGGGATCGTCTACATATTCGGTATCGCCGGCGATCACCTTCATGGGCACGGCAGAAAAATCGAAGCCCTCGTAGGTCTGCAGGTTAATGGAGGAATCGGCCACCAGCTTGATCTTCTTGGTATTCATACACGATATCCTTTCAAAAAAACGGCTTTAGTACAGCCTTACTATACCAACTTCCCCACCCACTGTCAAGGGAGAGAGATAATCGTTCACAGGTTATTTAAAAACCTCTGAAAGATTGACAGCAGATCAAAACCGGATTATAATAAACCTTATGAAACAGATGATGCAGCGGCTCATGGCCGAAACCCTGAAGGAATTCTCCCTGCCCCGGTACGACCGGCTGCCCGACATGGGGCTCTATCTGGAGCAAACGGTGAAATACGTCAACCAACACTTCGCACCGCTGGGGTGTGTGGAGATCACCGGCTCGATGGTGCGCAACTATGTCAAAATGGGGCTGATCGATAACCCGGTCAAGAAGCAGTACTATGCCCGGCATATCGCCTACATCACAGCGCTCACCCTGCTCAAGCAGGTGATCCCGCTGGAGCATATCTCCATCCTGTTCGACAGGCAGAAGCGGGTCTACACCGCCCAGACCGCCTACGACTATTTCTGCATGGAGCTGGAAAACGTGCTCCAGTACCGCCTGGGCCTGAAGGATGCCATGGAGGAGATCGGCTCCACCAGCACCATCGAAAAAGAGATGCTGCGCAGCGCCGTTACGGCGGTCAGCCACATTATTTTTCTCAATACCTGCCTTGAAAAGCTGGGCAGCAGCGATATGCCCGCCGAAGGCTGAATCCGAACCGCCCGTCCGTGTATTCTGCGGACGGGCGGTTTTGCTTTGCCCATACCGCCAGAATGCATCATTCTGCCAGAAACGGGCATCCTATCCTGCGGAGGTGATGACTCGATGAGTCCCAAGGAACTGATGTACATTGAGGATGCCCTGAACCATGAGCAGTTTTTGCAGAGCCAGTTTCAGCAGGCGGCGCAGGCGCTGCAGAACCCTCAGCTGAAAAGCTGCGCCCAGCAGATGGCGCAGAACCACGCCCAGCTGTTCCAGAAGCTGTACCAGCTGGTGTAAAAAGGAGGCCGAGCAATGAACGACAAGGAGATCATGGAAAACCTGCTGCAGACCACCAAGGGTGTCTGCGACCTGTACATGCACGGCGTGATCGAATCCTCCACGCAGAATGTGCACAGCACCTTTGATGATGCCCTGAGCCAGAGCCTGTGCATGCAGAACCAGATCTACAGCCAGATGTCCCAGCAGGGCTGGTACCCCATGCAGCAGGCACAGCAGCAGCAGATCCAGCAGGTGCACGACAAATTCGCGCAGCCGCAGCTGTAAGGTCGTATGCTGAAAAAGAGCAGGGGGGATCATCCCCCCTGCCGGGTGTGGGCAGAGCCCACAAGCCCTGCGCCGCAGCGTTTTCCTGCAAGATGTGCGGCTCCGATCGATAAGTATGGGTTTATCAACAGTCTGCGGGCACGGAGGGGAACTCCGTGCCCTTTTTGTGTGGGGGGAGGCCAGCCGCATTGGCTCCCTCATTTGTGAGAGGTGGGCAACCATATTGGCTCCCTCATTTGAGGGAGCTGTCGGCGCAGCCGACTGAGGGTGCCGTTCAGCGCCAAGCCACAGAAGCAGCGTTCGTTTGAGAATGTTTGCGGTCATGTGCAATTGTGCAACTACGGCCCGGCGTGGCTGTTGTCGGCACCCTCAGTCTGCCCTTCGGGCAGCCAGCTCCCTCTGAAGAGGGAGCCTTGGGGGGGTGGCTTCGCCGACAGCTCCCTCTGAAGAGGGAGCCTTGGGGGGGTGGCTTCGCAGACAGCTCCCTCTGAAGAGGGAGCCTAATGGGGGTGGCGGGAGCCTGATGGGGGTGGCGGGAGCCTGATTGGGGTGGCGGGAGCCTCCCCCACGTCCTCTCACTCTCCCCAGAAAATCGACACCTGATTTTCGGTCATGCTCTCCACCACATCGTCATCATCATCGTCGTCATCCCGGCGGCGGGAGCCGAACAGATCCCGGAGGCTGTCCCACAGGCCAACCGAGGCGCTGTGCTTCGACTGGGCCACCTGCACCGCCTGCACGCCCTCCAGCAGGATGCCGTTGTTCAGAAGCTCCGCATGCACCGGGATGACCCGGTAGGTGTACAGCACGCCCGGCTTGGCGGCGGTATCGGTATAGTACAGGGTCTCGCCGGGGGTGCCGTACAGCTCGGTGAGCACGAAGCTCTCGCCGTAGGCATCCCGCTGCACCCGGTAAACCGCCTCATCCGCAGGCTGGATGATCAGCAGCGGATAGCCGCTGTCGCTGTGGCCCACCACGAAACGGTTGGGGGAGCGGGGCGGCGTCCACACATCGCTCACCTTGGTGGGGCGGTTATCCTCGGTGAAAAACTCGGTGTAGCGGTACCTCTTCGGGGTCAGCTCGGCGGCCAGCATGGGCTCGCCCCGCCATTTGATGGCCTGGGTATCGATCTCCAGCGCCACGATGCCGCCGGGGCGGGTGAACTGGGGCTTATCCCGGTTTTTGTACAGCGCCCGGAAGTAATCCCGGGCCATGGCGGCGGTGTTGTCGCCGCCGGAGACCCAGCCCGCCAGCTTGTGGCTGGCATCCGGCTCATCAAAGCCCATCCAGAAGGCACAGGCGATCTCGCTGTTGTAGCAGGCCATCCAGATATCCCGGTTGCCGCCGCCGGTCATGTTGACGGTGCCGGTCTTGCCCGCCACCGGTGTGCCCGCACCGCTGAGCTTGGCACCCGTGCCCCCGGAGGTGACGGATTGGAGCAGGCTGGTCATCAGGTAAGCGGAGGTGGTCTTCAGCACCCGCTCGCCCGCCGCCCGGTGCTGGTAGAGCACCTGCCCGCCCGGCCCGGTGATCCTGGTGATCATATGGGGCGCATGGAAGCTGCCGCCGTTGGCAAAGGGCGCATAGGCCGCCGCCAGCTGCACCGGGGATACGCCGTAGGTCATGGCCCCAAGGGCCAGGGCCAGGTTGCTGTCCCGGCTGTCCAGCGGGATGCCCACCTTCTCCAGATAGGCCCGGCCCGCAGGCACGCCGATCTGCGCCATCAGCGCAACGGTGGATACATTCAGGCTGTTTTTGAGGGCGGTGCGCATGCTCACGTTGCCGTAGTAGGTATAGCTGGCGTTGCGGGGCTTGTAGCCCCCGAAATCGGTAGGCTCATCCCGGAGCACGCTGGCGGTCATGTAGCCGAACTGATCGATGGCGGGGGCATAGGCCACCAGCGGCTTGAGGGCGGAGCCGGGCTGGCGGCGCAGGTCGGTGGCACGGTTCAGCCCCCGGCGTACCTGATAGCTCCTGCCGCCCACCACCGCCAGCACCTGCCCGGTGCGCACATCCACACAGGCGGCTGCCCCCTGCACAGGCGTACCATCCGCAGCATCGGCGGGGAACAGATCCTTGGTGAATTGCAGATCCAGCGTATCCTGATGGGTACGGCTCAGCGTGGTATGGATGGTGAAGCCCCCGGTGAGCACCTGATCGCTGCTCAGGCCCAGCAGCTCCTCCGCCTCATCCAGCGCCGCATCCACGAACCAGCCGTAGGTAAGCTCCTCCGGCGGCTGCTCCGCCAGCACCAGCGGCTCGGCCTTGGCCTTGGCATACACCGTCTCGGTGATCATGCCCTCCTCCAGCATGGTGCGCAGGATGTAATCCCGCCGGTTCAGGTTGTTCTCCGCATCCGCATGGGGCGCGTAGTAGCTGGGCGCTTTGATGGCCGCCGCCAGCGAGGCCGCCTGCGCCAGTGAAAGCTCCCGGGCATCCACGCCGAAATAGGTGCGGGCCGCCGCCTGGATGCCGTAAGCCCCGTTGCCGAAATAGATGTAGTTCAGGTACATGGCCAAAATCTCATCCTTGCTCATGCGGCTCTCCAGCACCAGCGCCAGGGCGATCTCCTCCGCCTTACGGGAGATGGTCTTGCGGGTGCTCAGGTGGCTCTGGCGGATCAGCTGCATGGTGATGGTGCTGCCGCCCTGAGCGTACCCGCCCTGACGGATGTTGGCTGCCAGCGCACCGAACAGGCGCACCACATCCACGCCCCGGTGCTGGTAGAAGCGCAAATCCTCCGCCGCGATGAACACATCCCGGATCTGCCGGGGGATCTCCTCCAGCGGGATGACCACCCGGTTCTGGCTGCCCCGGATGGTGGCGATCTGCTGCCCCTCCCGGTCCAGCATGCGCCCGGTCTGGGGCGCGGCGGTGATGCGGGCGATGTTCAGCGGCTGCCAGTTGGGCACATCCAGCACATAGAAGCCCACCCCGCAGGCGATGCCGAACAGCCCCAGCAGCACGGCGGCAGCGCGGCGCAGGGGGCGGCGCTTCTCCGGGAAGCCCGCGCCCTTCAGCCCGGGGGTGCCCAGCCTTTTGCCCTGCCGCAGCCGGATGCGCCGAAGCCGTGCCGCCGGGCGGCCTGGGATATCCGGGCGGCGGGCCTTGGCGGCGCGGATCTGGGCGT
>SVGN01000057.1 GCA_015056315.1 Clostridiales bacterium | reverse complement strand
CCGCCCCGAAAAACGGCAGGGGGATTTGACGTCGTTCGCTACCGTCGCGTGCGGGGAGCCGCTTGGCTGTGCTCCGTTTTCGCTGCAACCCGAACTCCGGGTTGGCGTGGCGGGTCGGCAAGGTTGAAGCGGCCTTTCCCGGCAAAGCCGCAGAAGCCGCTTGGCTGCGGGCTGTATCCTTTGCCTCCCGAACCCCGAGTTGTCGGGGCGGGTCGGCGGGGGAAAGCAAGCTCTTTCCCATAGGCTGTCCCACGCTGTACGCCAGCCAACTCCATAGCCCCCCTTGCCAAAGGGGGGTGGCTCGCCGAAGGCGAGACGGAGGGATTCCGGGAGCAGTCAAGCCGCATTTATCCTCCTCGTGTGGTCTGCATCGGCACCCTCAGTCTGCCCTGAAGGGCAGCCAGCTCCCTCTAAAGAGGGAGCCTGCGCAAGTGGCTGCCACCCGCAGCAATGCGCCACACCCAACTAGGGTAAGACAGACCCCACCCGGCAGCCCCCACCCCCAAAAGGCTCTCCTCTAAAGAGGGAGCTGTCGGCGCAGCCGACTGAGGGTGCCGCCCGCTCCCCCTTCCCGTGAACTCGCTCCACCCCCCAAAAAAGCTCCCCTCCCCGCCGAAGCGGAGAAGGGAGCCGCCGATGCCCCGCACCGGCTGTTACCTGTGCATCATCTGTACAGCCGCCATCAGCCGATCCGGGTGATCACCAGATGGGCGGATACAGGCCTTGTGCCGCCGGCCAGCGGGGTGATGGTCAGCGCGGCGGCGGTGCCCTCGGGGTTGCGCACCGTCAGCACGGAATCGGCGGTGGTGGTCTCCACCAGCGCCATGCCCACGATCTGACTGGTGCCCGCCGCCCGTCCGGCGACGGTGTAGGCCAGATCCTCGCCGTTCAGCGTCAGGATCAGCTGACCGGCCTCCGTCACGCTCACCTGGAACAGCACCTGATAGACGCCGATCTCGCCCAGCGTGAAGCTGTCCGCGCCGCTGCGGGCGATGCCCGTGCCGCTGTTGGGGCCGTCCTGAGGGAAGCTCACATCCGTGCCGGGCGCAACGGTGGCGGCGTTGTCACCGGGCATCAGGGCGTAGAAGTCGGCATAGCCCAGCACACCACCGGCGGGGCCGACCTCACCCTGAATACCTTGCGGGCCAGCGGGGCCGACTTCACCCTGGATACCCTGCGGCCCCACAGGGCCAGCGGGGCCCACCTCACCCTGGATACCCTGAGGCCCCACAGGGCCAGCCGGGCCCACTTCACCCTGGATACCCTGCGGCCCAACAGGGCCAGCCGGGCCCACCTCACCCTGGATACCCTGCGGCCCAACAGGGCCAGCCGGGCCGACTTCGCCCTGAATACCCTGAGGCCCCACAGGGCCAGCCGGGCCCACTTCACCCTGGATACCCTGAAGTCCCTGCGGGCCTTGAGGACCTACAGGGCCAGCGGGGCCCGCAGGCCCGACCGCACCGGCAGGCCCGACCGCACCGGCCTCACCCGTTGCACCGGTCTCTCCCTGCGGCCCCTGAGGGCCCATGGGGCCTTGCGCACCGGCAGGGCCTACAGGCCCCTGAGGCCCCTGCGCACCCTGAGGCCCCACAGGCCCCTGAGGCCCGGCAGGGCCTACCCGGCAAAGCGGATCCAGCACGCATCCGGGGCAGGGAGGGCAAGCACTCCATGGCCGCCGCCCCTGCTCCGGCGCATCCCATCCGCCCGCAGGAGAACCGGGCGTACCAAAGCCGCCGCATCCGCCCGCAGGAGAACCGGGCGTACCGAAGCCACCGCATCCGCCCGCAGGAGAACCCGGCGCACCGAAGCCGCCGCATCCGCCCGCAGGAGAACTGGGCGTACCGAAGCCGCCGCATCCGCCCGCAGGCACACCGGGCGCACCGAAGCCGCCGCATCCGCCCACAGGAGAACCGGGCGTACCGAAGCCGCCGCATCCGCCCGCAGGCACACCGGGCGCACCGATCAAACCGCCTCCGTTCACAGGGATACCGGGCGCATCATTCGTACAACGGCAGCGCCGCTCCCCGGGCCGCTGCCAGCCGCAGGGGGCATCGGCCTTCCTGCCGCCCCAGCTCTGAGGATAACGATCCATCATCATTCCACCTTTATCATGCATTGTCGGTTTGTGTTCGCAGTTGCTGCGCCGCCTGCCCCGCCCGCCAGCCGACTCAGCGGAGGATGCCGGGAGAGCATCGGCGCACTTCCACTGTATGCGCCCGCCCGCTCCCGCGTGCGCCGCCCGGCAATGCCCGCGGTCACGTCCGTCTCCCACCCCGCTTCGCCAATCATCACGCCCCGCCGCCAGACCTCCCCCCGCTCCGCTTCACTGTCACGCTCCATGCCCACCTCCCGCACCCGATTTGCCCGCCGACACGCCCCGCCGCCAGCTCCCCATCCCCGCCCTCCCGCCAACAACAAAAAAGAAGCCCCGCTCCCAAGAGCAGGACTTCCGATCCCATATCCCATCTCACATGCACAAAGCATCCCGCCCCCGGGGGATCGACCCACGATCCCTCCGGGAGCGCATATGCGAAAACCCTATCAGCACGGCAGACCGCGGCGAACACATCCCCCTTGCCGCTCACGCCTCCTCTCCCCCCGCAGGCTCCTTACCCATCACCCGCCCGGCGCGCTTCATCCACCCGCCGCGCAGGTAATACACCACATACATCACCGAGGTGATCGTCCAGGTGATGGGGTAGCTGTACAGCACCGTTTCCAGCTGGGGGTACAGGGGCACCACGAAGCTGATCCACACCACCCGCAAAAGGCATACGCCGGTCAGCGTCAGCAGGGTGGGGATGAGGGTATCGCCGGTGCCGCGCACCGCGCCGGAGAGGATCTCTATGGTGATGTAGGTAAAGTACAGCGGCACCAGCGTGTGGATGATCTGGAGGCCGTGCTCCACCACCGCCGCATCGCCGGTGAAGAGGCGCAGCAGCACGCCGCCGAAGAGCAGCAGCACGCCGCTGAGGGCGAAGGTGGCCAGCGTTGCCATGCCGAAGCAGACCTTCACGCTGCGGCGCATCCGGTCGTACCGGCCCGCACCGAAGTTCTGGCCCACAAAGGTGGTAATGGCCACGCCAAAGGCCTGTATGGTCATCCAGAACAGGCCGTCCATCTTGCCGTAGGCGGTCCAGGCGGCCATCACATCGGTGCCGAAGCCGTTGATGGCGGTCTGTATGATCAGGTTGGAGAGGGAGTACATGACCGATTGCATGCCCGCAGGCAGGCCGATGCGCACGATCCGGCCCAGCAGATCGCCGTGGAAGCGGATCTTCTTGGGCTGGAGGCGGTAGGCATCGTGGGTCTTGAGCAGCGAAAGGGTGATCAGCACCCCGCTGACCAGCTGGCTCAGGATGGTAGCCAGCGCAGCGCCCGCCACGCCCATCTCCAGGCCCACCACCATGAGCACATCCAGCAGGATGTTGACCATGCAGGCGCAGATGAGGAAATACAGGGGTCGGCGGCTGTCGCCCACGGCGCGGAGGATGCCGGTGCCGATGTTGTACACCAGCGAGGGCACCATGCCGCAGAAGTAGATGCGCAGGTAGGTGATGGCCCCGGGCAGCACATCCTCGGGGGTGCCCATCAGGCGCAGGATGGCGGGGCAGAAGACGATGCCCACCACCATGATGCACACACCGCCCGTCAGGGTGAGGGCAGCGGCGGTATGTACGGTGCGGCTCACCTCATCGAACCGGCGGGCGCCGTAGTGCTGGCTGATGATGACCGTAGCACCGGAGGAAAGGCCCACAAAGAAGCCCACCAGCAGGTTGGCCAGCGTAGCGGTAGCGCCGCCCACCGCCGCCAGCGCCTCCTTGCCCACGAACTTGCCCACGATGATGGCATCGGCGGTGTTGTAGAGCTGCTGGAAGAACGTGCCCAGCAGGATGGGGAAGAAGAAGGAAAGCAGCTGCTTCCAGATCACACCCTCGGTAATGGCGTTCTGGGGTCTCACGGTGCGGGTCATGGAAAAAAGACTCCTTTCGGGATATGAAGGAATAGTTCATTCGGGAAGAAAAATGCCGGGGATGGGTGGTGTTGGCGGGTACAGCTGTAAGGTGATGTTGAGGGGATAGATCAGCCCGGCTTGGCTGCTGGCGGAATCCCCCCGGCGGCTACGCCGCCACCCCCCTTTAGCAAGGGGGGCTGCAGAGGTGAGCACTGCCGTGTGGGGTCAGCTTTACCCAACATGGGCAACCCTCGCCCGCTGCAGGCACAGCCAACCACGCCCCCCTCCGGAGCAATGCACATCACTCAAAAATACCCCACCCTTGCGCCCGTGTAACGGGCGCAAAACCGGGATCCCTAAGGGACTTCGGCCCTTAGGCGGGGTGCAGGGGCGCTGCCCCTGCGCCGTCCCCCCCCCAAAACCCCGCATTCACACCCCCGCCATGGCCGCCTCCAGCACGGTGCCGATATCCTCGTGGAGCACCAGCTCGGCCTGGCGGTCGTACCCGGTGGCATCCCGGTTGATGAGCACCATGTTGCACCGGGCGCGGCGGTACTCGATCATCCCGGCGGCTGGGTACACCACAAGCGATGTTCCGCCCACGATCAGCAGGTCGCAGGTGCGGATGGCGCTGAGCGCCGCCTGGGTGATGCGGTCATCCAGCGGCTCGCCGTAGAGCACCACATCCGGGCGGATGCTGCCGCCGCAAACCGGGCAGCGGGGCACGGTGGCCATGGGCAGGATCTCCTCCAGCGAATACCTGGCCCCGCAGCCCATGCAGTAGTTGCGGTGCACGCTGCCGTGCAGCTCCAGCACGTTTTGGCTGCCCGCTGCCTGGTGCAGCCCGTCTATGTTCTGGGTGATGACGGCGGTCAGCTTCCCGCCCTCCTCCAGCGCCCGCAGGGCATGATGCGCCCGGTTGGGGGCGGCAGTCGGGTAGAGCATCACGGAGCGGTAAAAATCCCAGAAGGGCTCCGGGTAGCGCAGCATGTAGTCCACATGCAGCATCTCCTCGTAGGTCCTGCCGTGAGGCCCTGCATAGATACCGTGGGCGGAGCGGAAATCCGGTATGCCGGAGGCGGTGCTCACCCCGGCCCCGCCGAAGAAAACGATGCTCTCCGCCTGCCGGATCCAGTCCCCCAGCTGTTTGATGCCATCCATCTTATAAGCCTCCATGTGTACCCGTCACACCCGGCACGGGGCCGCTTCGGCGCAGGTGCGCCGCGGGCCGGAAAGCCCTTGACCGCCGGGGCCGGAGGGCGGCTGCCCACAGGCGCTCCCGGGCGGTGCCGGATGTGCGGTGTCTGTTACAATCATTCGCTTATAGCCATCACAATTCCTGTTTTCCTGTCGCCTTTTCGGAAGGTTTGTTGCATCCGGGCGGGGGCTGCATCAAAGGGCCGGGCTGCGACCATACTCCCATTACAAGCAAACCGGGAGGGATGGTTCATGGCTCTGAACAAGGTTGAGATCTGCGGTGTGGATACGTCCACCCTGCCCGTGCTCACCAACGAGCGCATGCGGGAGCTGTTTCCGCTGGTGCACGGCGGCGACCGGGCCGCGCGGGAGGAATTCATCCGGGGCAATCTGCGGCTGGTGCTCAGCGTGATCCAGCGCTTCGGCGGCCGGGGCGAGAATGTGGATGACCTGTTTCAGGTGGGCTGCATCGGGCTGATCAAGGCGCTGGATAACTTTGATGTTACCCAGAACGTGCGCTTTTCCACCTACGCCGTGCCGATGATCATCGGCGAGATACGCCGCTACCTGCGGGATAACAACGCCATCCGGGTCAGCCGCAGCCTGCGGGATATCGCCTATAAGGCGCTGAAGATGCGCGATGTGCTGGCGGACAGGCTGGGCCGGGAGCCGGATGTGACCGAGCTGGCCCAGGAGCTGCACGTGCCCCGGGAGGATGTGGTCTTTGCCCTGGAGGCCATCCAGGATCCCATCAGCCTGTTCGAGCCGGTGTATAACGATGGCGGCGATGCCCTGTACATCATGGATCAGATCACCGATGACCGTAAGCCGGATAACCACTGGCTGGATCATATCGGGGTCAAGGAGGCCATGAACCGCCTTACCCAGCGGGAGCAGCACATCCTCAAGCTGCGCTTCTTCCAGGGCCGTACCCAGATGGAGGTGGCAGGGGAGATCGGCATCTCTCAGGCCCAGGTAAGCCGCCTGGAAAAAAACGCCCTGGAGCACATGCGCCAGCAAATGGCCCCCGTGCGCACCAGGGGGTGAGGGAACGCAGGGGGACGGATGCGGGGGAGAATGAAGGGACGGACGCAGGGGCGCTGCCCCTGCACCCCGCCTAAGGAACTTCGTCCCTTAGGGATCCCGGTATTGCGCCCGTTACACGGGCGCAAAGGTTTCTTTGAAAAGGATTCCTCAAAAGAATGAGCCACCCCCCCACAAGGCTCCCTCTTCAGAGGGAGCTGTCGGCGAAGCCGACTGAGGGTGCCAAAAAAGCCCCCTCCCGGCAGAAACCATTACCCCCAACTTGGGAATAGCAGACCCCTACCGGCAAGACCCACCCCTGCAGCCCGCCCTTGCTAAAGGGGGGTGGCGGCGTAGCCGCCGGGGGGATTCCGCCAGCAGCCAAGTAGGGCAGAGTACCCCGCCACGGCGGTGGGAGGTAACTGCGGTTGGGGGTTGAATCCCTCAGTCGGCTACGCCGACTGAGGGTGCCCAAAAAGCCCCCCCTCCCGCCAAAACCCACTCGATCCACCCCCATGCACCTACCCCCAAAAAAGGAGGCCGCCCATGCCCACCCAAGCCCTCCCCGCCGCCTTTTCCCACGCCCTCCGGCGCAACACCGCCATGCTGCACGCCTGCCTCCAGCCCGAGAAAAACAACGACCTGATCACCCGCCCCTTCCATGCGCTGGGGGCGGATTGTGCGCTTTTCTACATCGACGGCATGGCTTCCGGCGATGAGGTGGCCCAACACATCCTCCGGCCGCTGCTTGCGGCGGATGCGCCGCCCATCCCCGGTGCCGCCCTTGCCCGGTATGCGGTCACCAGATGCCTTACCGCGCCGGAGGTGAAACAGGAGCCCTCGCCGGAGAAGGCGGTCACCGAGCTGCTGCGGGGGCAGTGCCTGCTGCTGCTGGATGGCTGCCGGGAGGCGGTCATCATCGATATGCGGGGGTTCGTGCACCGCAGCATCGGGCGGCCCGTCAACGAGCGGGTGGTCATCGGGCCCCACGAGGCCTTCAACGAGGTGCTGCGGGATAACCTGACCCTGCTCCACCGCAAGCTGCCCACCGAAAAGCTCATGTGCCGGATGCATCAGGCGGGCAGGCAGGTCAAGACCCAGCTGGCGCTGTGCTGGCTGGAGGGGGCCTGCCCGGAGCGCACCCTCAGGGAGCTGGAGCACCGCCTCGATGCCATCGGGCAGGATGCGGTGGATTCCATCGGGGTGCTGCAGCAGCTACTGGAGGATGATCCCTTTGCGCCGCTGCCCCAGGCGGTGCTGACGGAACGGCCGGACCGGGCGGTGAGCTTTTTGCAGGAGGGGCAGGCGCTGGTGCTGCTGGATGGCAGCCCCCGGGCGCTGGTGATGCCCATCAGCCTGTGGCACCTGTGCCATGCGCCGGATGATACCAGCATGCGCTGGCAGTACGGCACGGCCATGCGGCTGCTCAGGCTGGCGGGTGCGGTGGCTGCACTGCTGGCTCCGGCGCTGCTGGTGTGCGTGTACACCTTTCACCCCTCTCTGCTGCCCATGACGCTGCTCACCAGCATCCTGCAAAGCCGTACGGTGCTGCCCATCAGCCTGTATGCGGAGGCTTTCTTCCTATTATTGATCTTCGACCTGATCAACGAGGGCGGCACCCGGGCCCCGGAGCTGATGGGCTCCTCCCTGGGGCTGGTGAGCACGCTGATCCTCGGCACAGCGGCGGTGGAGGCCCGCATCGTCAGCCCGCTGCTGCTGATCACCGTTGCCCTCAGCGGTGTTGGCAGCTTTGCCCTGCCGGATTATTCGCTGGCTTTCGCCTTCCGCATGGCGCAGCTGCTGCTGGTGCCGGTGGCGGGGCTGCTGGGCATCGGCGGGCTGTGCGGGGCGCTGGTGCTGCTGTGCTGCTGGGTGGGCGGCATGGAGAGTCTGGGCGCGCCCTACCTTGCGCCCACCGCCCCGGGCCGCATTCATAACCCGGATCTGGTGCTGCGCGCCCCCATCCGGCGGCAGGGGCTGCGGGGCTATCTGGCGTTTCACGTGAAACGTGACAAATGAGGAAAAATCATTGGGAAAGGCGGGAAAAAGGCTTATGCTGCAAGGGCTGAAACGGTTTTTCGGCAGGCTGACCGGCAGACGGAAGGACAGGTCGGCTGCAGGTCGCTCCGGCAGCCGGTCATCCGTTGGCGGGGGCGATCAATGCAGCCCGGCTGCCGGTCACGGAACCGGGCTGTACAGCGGAGCCGCAGCTGCGGCTGTTCCGGTACGGCAAAACCTGCTGCGGCATCCCTTCGCCGGGCTGATGGATGCCCTGCGGCGCTCCGGCAGCCGGGCATCCGCCAGTGATGACCCGGAGCTGTGCCGCCTGATCAGCCGCCAAAGGGGAGCCGCCAACGCCTACCGGGGCGCGGTATCGCTGCTGTTGGCGGCGCAGCTGCTGCTGTGGCTGCACCGGGCGGCGGGGCCTCAGGGGCGCACCCTCTGGCAGGCGGCGGCACTGCTGTGGCTGCCCGGGCTTGGGCTGTGGATGCTTTCGAAAACCGCATGGAGCGGCAGGGGAGCCGGGCAGGAAGGCCTGCTGCTGCTCCCCTGCCTCCTTTTGGACGGGATCACACTGCTGTCTGCCCTGCTTTCCCTGCTGACCCGGCTGATGCCCTCCTACCCGCCGGGCATCCTCCGGGTGGTCATCCCCCTGCTGCTGATCGGGGGCACCCTGCTGGGCCGGGCCAACGGGGCGGCCTACGGCACTGCCCTGTGGCGGCGGCTGCTGGTGATCCCTCCGGCGGTGCTGATCTGGCTGACCGTCGCCGCCCGCGGCACAGACAGGCTCTTCCCCATCCTTGGGGAGGGCGTTTGGCATACGCTCCGAACCGCATCCGGCGGGCTGGGGGCGCTGTGGCCCATCGCTGCGCTGTTCGCCCTTTCGCCCCCTGCGCCGGATCGCCGCCCGGCGGGGCTGGCCCATACCCTGTGGCCGCTGGCGGGCGCGGCGGGCATGGGGCTGGCGCTGTGCTGCGCCGCCCCCTGGCAGGCGGGCACGGATGCCCCCATGGGCGAAAGGCTGTTGTGGCTGGGGCGCAGCAGCGGCAGCATCACGGTGAGCGGGCTGGGCGCAGGCTTCTGGGTGCTGCTGCTGATGCTGGGGTACTGCGTGGCCCTCCACCTGACCCGCCGGGTACTGGTGCAGGCCTGCCCGAAGCTCCCCGGCGGCTGGGCGGCAGCCCTGGCCGGAGTGGTCACCGCCGCTGCGCTGTGGCTCTGGCCCGAGGCGCTGCCCCAGTGGCTGACGGCGCTGCTGCCCTGGCGCATGCTGCCAACGCTGGCGGCTGCGCTGTGGGGGATGGGGAGGAAAAAATGAAGCAGGGGGATGACTCCCCCCAAAGCTCCCGCCCCGCCGCACAAAGCTCCCTCCGGTGCCCACCCCCACATAAGGCTCCCTCTTCAGAGGGAGCTGGCTGCCCGAAGGGCAGACTGAGGGTGCCGGGGGAGAACTGTAACGAATAGCAAACAACAATGCTTACCCCATGTTGGGTGGCAGCGCTGATTCTTTGCGGAAAAGGGGCTTGGCTGTGAACGGCACCCTCACCCGCCTGCGGCGGGAGGCTACGCCCCGGTCGTTCAATCGTCGTACAGCCCACTGCCGTGGTCTGTACTCGTTTCACTCCCCACCTGCGGGTCGCTAACGCCTTCGGCGTTGTGTTCCGCAACCTCAGTCGGCGTGCAGCCCACTGACCGTGGTCTGCACTTGCTTCGGTTGACGACTGCGGGTCGCTAACGCCTTCGGCGTTGTGCCCACTGGGCACGCGCTTCCCTCCGTCTCCACTGGGCACGCGCTTCCCTCCGGTGCCCACTAAAGAGGAGAGCCTTTATGTTGTTGGGTGTTGCCGTTAATGGTCAGCTACCCCAACTTGGGTTCAGCGCATTGCCCCGGGTGGCTGCCAACCCCACAAGGCTCCCTCTTCAGCGGGGCTGCCCACCCCCACACAAGGCTCCCTCTTCAGAGGGAGCTGGCTGCCCGAAGGGCAGACTGAGGGTGCCGAGGGAGAACTGTAACGAATAGCAAACAACATTGCTTACCCCATGTTGGGTGGGAAGTGTTGCTTTTGTGTGGAAAAGGGGCTTGGCTGTGAACGGCACCCTCACCCGCCTGCGGCGGGAGCTCCCTCTAAAGAGGAGAGCCTGCGTTGGTGGGCGTTGCTGCTGCGGGTCTGCTGCACCCAGCGTGGGCAAAGCTCGCTTGCTCCGGGCGGCTGCCAAGCTCACAAGGCTCCCTCTAAAGAGGAGAGCCTGCATTGGTGGGCATTGCCGTAAAGCACCGGTTACCCCGGCTTGGGTATCGCTCGTTTGCCCCGGGTGTCTGCCAACCCCACAAGGCTCCCTCTTCAGAGGGAGCTGGCTGCCCGAAGGGCAGACTGAGGGTGCCGAGGGAGAACTCCCTATGAAAACACCGCCACCACACCCACCTCATGCAACACTCCCCCTCGCCGCCCATCCCCACCCACCCCGTCCACAGAAAGGAGCCGCCCCGCCCATGTCCACCCGACCATTCATCAACACCCCCACCCGCCCATCCATCTCCCCATCCACCCGCATCCCCATCCTCCCCCTCATCCTCCTTTCCCTCCTGCTGCCCCTGCTCACCGCCTGCTCCGTCCGCTCGGGGGAGAAGCAGATCTTCCCCATCTGCATGAGCCTGGATCGCCTCGCCGACGGGCGTTTGCAGTTGGCGGTGCAGGTGAGCAGCATGGCAGAGGACGGCGGGTATGCGGTCTTTACCGCTGCGGGGGACAGCTTCGCCCAGGCGCTGGAGATCCTGGGGGCATCGATGCCCTATCCGCTGCATTTCGGGCAGCTGCGGCTGTGCCTGGTGGGCTGGTCACCGGCCACGGAGGGTGCGCTGCGCCCGCTGCTGGAGCCGGTAGCCGGGCTGCACACCATCAGCCCGGAAGCGGCGGTCTTTGCGGTGATGGGCAACGCCGCAGAGGTGATGGCGGCGCAAAAGCCGGATCTGGGCGTGCGGCTGAGCACCTATCTGGATCAGCTGCTGGCCCGGCTGCGGCAGGAGCGGCTCACCCCGGAGGAGACTTTGCAGGATGTGCTGCATATGCTGGATAGCGGCTACGGCGACCCGCTGCTGGGGCTGTGCGCCCTGAACGGCCAGATGGCCGGGCAGCGGCAGGAGGGCAGCGGCAGCCAAACCGGCCCGCAGCCGGGCGGCGGGCAGCAGGGAGCGGAAGCGGAGCCCGCCTTCGGGCAGACCGACGGCATCGCCATCGGCGAGCCCTCCCCGGGGGATGATCTGCCTCCCGCCCTGTCGGCGGGCGATCTGCCCGGCAGCACGGCAAGCCTCACCCAGCCGGGCGATGCAGCCCACCCCGCCTTCAGCCGAAACGACGGCATCGCCATCGGCGAGCCCTCCCCGGGGGATGATCTGCCTCCCGCCCTGTCGGCAGGCGATCTGCCCCGTCAGGGCGGCAACCCGGTGGAGTACATCGGTTGCGCCGCGGTGGGGGATGGCCGGGTCACCGGCATGCTGACCGCAGAGGAGACCCGGCTGCTGCTCACCCTCCGGCAGCAGGCGAAGGTGACCCATGTGACCCGGGAGGGTGCGTTGATCACCATCCCGGCGGAGCTCTCCGTGCAGACCGTGTCGAAACTTGTAACAAAGCTCCAAAACATGCATTGTGATGTACTCGGTGTATGTGCGGCAGAGGCAAAGCAGCACCCTACGACCTTGCAGCGGGACGCTTTTGGCACTGCGGCAGCCTACCCTGCCATGAGATTGACAATTATGCCGGAATGATATAATATGTAATCGTAATGTAACCGTAAATGGAAGAAAGTTCCTTTGCAAGATTCGTCTTGTAAATTGTATACAGGTTTGGTATAATAACTTGTCGTGTCTATGTCGTTTTTTGGCGATATACTGCAAATATACACCGTAAAGTTGAGGTGATCGAGTCCATGAAAAAGCTGCGCGAACTGTTCTATCAGTGGGCTTTTTTGGATATCAATCACACCGGCAGCTACAAAAAAACGTTTTTCGGTATTTTCGAAGACGACAACTGCATGACCAATCAGGAAATGGTCTCCCGCCTGTCCATGTTGCTCAGCTGCGTATCTACGGGCGTGCTGCTCTACACCGTGGGCAACAACCCCAGCTCCACCCAGTTCATTTTCCATCTGGCGGCGCTGATCATCTTCCTGGCCTTCCTCTACATGAGCGAAATGATGGTCTTCCGCTATTCCCCGGTGCTGGGCAATACGGCAACGATCGTCTACATCTGCTTCCTCTACGCCATCACCATTGCGGACAGGTTCTTCAACTTCGGCCTGCCGGATGTGCTTTTCTACATCGTTATGGCATTAACGCCGGTGGCGTTCGTGCTGCCGCCTGTGCTGTTCTTCGTGCTCAGCCTCATCTGGGCGGCGGTGTATATGTTCGGCATCGCCGGGCAGCTCAGCGGCCAGGCCCTGCATGAGGAGCTGCTGGCCATCGGCATGGTGCTGGCCATTTCCACCCTGATGGGCTGGCACATCGGCCGCACCCGTGCGGCGCAGGCCTTCGCCAACCAGAAGAGCCGCACCCTTACCGAGACCTTGCAGCAGACCAGCCTGACCGACCAGCTCACCGGCCTGTTCAACCACCGCAGCTTCCAGAGCGATTACTACAGCCTCTTCCACGATTGCCAGTCGAAGAAGCACCGCTTCAGCGTCATCATGATCGATATCGACAAGTTCAAGCTCTTCAACGACTACTACGGTCATCTGGAGGGCGACCGCTGCCTGAGCGAGATCGGCCATGCCATCGGCGAGTATACCGATGAGGGCATCGTTGCCTACCGTTTCGGCGGCGAGGAATTCGTGCTGCTGCTCTCCGGCACCGCCGCCAGCCGCACCCTTGCCATTGCGGAGAACCTGCGCCAGAAGGTGATGAATCTGAAGATCACCCACGAATACAGCCCGGTGGCCTCGGTGGTCACGGTGAGCGTGGGCGTGCATCTGGGCGTGCCCCCGGCCCACGAAAAGCCCATGGATTTCTTCGACCACGCCGACCAGGCCATGTACGTGAGCAAGCGCAGCGGCGGCAACCGCGTCTCCGTCTACACCGAGCCCGGCCAGGAAGCGAATACCGACGACGAGGATTGATCCCCGCCCGAGGTGCAAAACCGAATCATGAACCGGCTCCCCTTCCATGCGGAAAGGGAGCCGGTTTTGTGTGTAAGGCGGGGGGGTTGCTATTCGCAGCGGGTCTTCTGTGGCACCCTCAGTCTGCCCTGAAGGGCAGCCAGCTCCCTCTGAAGAGGGAGCCTTGTGTGGTCGGCAGCCACCCGGGGCAAAGTACCCCGCCATGGCGGTGAAAGGTAACTGCGTTTGGGAGTTGAATCCCTCAGTCGGCTACGCCGACAGCTCCCTTTAGCAAGGGAGCCTGCGCAGTTGGCAGCCAACCGCAGCAATGCGCCATAC
>SVGN01000056.1 GCA_015056315.1 Clostridiales bacterium | reverse complement strand
GGCAATCAAAGGGATTTGACCAAAGAGAGCGTGTCGCTGTTTTCTGGTTCCTCTTTTGCGTCAAAAGAGGAACCGCAGGTGTGGGGCGCGGAGCCCCACCCTGTTGCTCGCAGCGGTACTGCGAGGTAAACAAAGCTATGAGTGGCTTGGGCACTCAAGCTAGGTACAATCCTTCCGTCTCGCCTAAAGGCGAGCCACCTCCCTTTACACAAGGGAGGCTTAGGGATTGGCTGCCGCCCGGGGCGGGCGAGGTTTACCTGGGTTGGGGGTATGACCCCTGCCGGGTGGGGTCTGCGGGCGGCACCCTCAGCCCCTTCGGGGCAGCTCCCTCTGAAGAGGGAGCCTTGGTGGGGGGGGAGCCTGTGGGGGTGGGGGCTTCGAGGGCGGCACCCTCAGTCGGCTTCGCCGACAGCTCCCTCTGAAGAGGGAGCCTGGGGGGGGTGGGAGCCTGGGTGGGAGCTTCGAGGGCGGCTCCCTCTTTAGAGGGAGCTGGCTGCCCGAAGGGCAGACTGAGGGTGCCGAGGGGCAGCCGCCGGAGGCATCCCGCATTACTCGCCGTAGATAAAATCGTGCAGCTCCTGGGCCACCTGCTGGGCATCGAACTCCATGCGGGAGGTGCCGTCCCGGGTCACGTTGCGGTAGTTGCCCTTGGAGGGCAGCGACAGATCCGTAAACTCCTCCAGGCCGCGGCGCAGCAGGGGGCCGCCCAGGGAGAGCATCCGATCCAGACTGATGTTGGTGGAAACATGCTCCATGCAGGTGCCTGCCAGCTTGTACAGTTCACCGGGGGAGCAGCTCTTCACCTTTTGCAGCATGGCGCTGAGCACCGCCCGCTGGCGGCTGGTGCGGCCAAAATCGTTATCCAGCTTGCGGATGCGGGAAAACGTGAGCGCCTGCACACCGTTCAGGTGCGCCACGCCTGCGCTCACCCTGGGCGCTTCGGCATTGGGGAAGTCGATGCCCACGTTCTTGTTGATGGTGGAGGCCTCCGCTTTGCTGATCTCCACATCCACACCGCCCAGCGCATCCACGATATCGATCAGGCCATAGAAATTGATGGATACATACTCCTTCAGCTCCAGGCCGAAGGTCTCGTTGAGGGTATCCATCAAAAGCCGGGGGCCGCCGTAGCGGTGGGCGGCATTGAGCTTGTTGTGGCCGTAGGTATCGCCTGCGATATCCACCCACATATCCCGGGCCAGCGAGATCAGCTTGACCTCGGTCTTTGCCAGATTGACGGCGCAGACGATCATGGTATCGGAGCGGCCTGCATCCGGCTCGTCCTTGCGGGTATCGGTGCCGATGAGCAGAAAGGTCTGCCACTCGTCGGGTACGCCGAAGTACCCCAGCCGGGCGGCTCCGTAAACGCCGAGCCCGGCTACCAGCAGCACCACCACCAGCAGTGCGATGAGCCATTTTTTCTTCTTCATGTCTGTATCCCTCCTGTAAAAAAGCAACGGGCAGCAAGGGGCAGAAATACAGGGCATGGCACCCGAAATGCGTGTCAGCCCTTTGCAGGCGGCTCCTTTTGGCAGCAGCCGTCTGCAAAGGGCTGGCTGCCCGGCAAACAAACGCCGGGCGGCGCAGCCTGATCACCGGGAGCGGTTTACTCCATGGGCTCCCACATCAGGTCAAGGTAGGTCTTGCCCACCTCATCCTCCCAAACGCCGGAGCGCACGTAGGTGGCGGAGCCGGTGACGGTATCCTCGCCGGTCTGGCTGAAGTTGACCAGCACCGCCGCCTCCTGCCCCTCATAGCACAGGAACAGGGCGCAGGGCACAAAGCCCGCAGGCATCCGGTAGGTCTCGGTGTAAGCCAGCGCACTGGCCACCGCCAGCCACAGGCTGCCGCCCACATGGCCGTTGAGCAGGGAGCCCAGCGCCATATTCATGCGGCGGTTGACCGCATCCATGGCGGGGCCTGCCAGCTTGGTGGTCACCTCGTCCATTTGGTAGGAGGCGGCAAGGCTTTGCAGCGCATCGGTGCGGTACCGGTAGGTGAGCACCTGATCCGGCTGCAGGCCCGCCACCTTGGCCATGGTATCGGCAAAGCCTTCGGTATCCTCGCCCATGCCGATAAACAGCTCCACATAGGCCTCGTTATCGGCCAGAGCGCCCATGGCGGCGGCCAGGTTCTTGGCCTCGGTCAGGTACCAGTTCTCCGGCACGGATGCGGGCGCAGCCTCTGCCAGAGCGCCGGAAATGCCGGTGATGCAAAGCACCAGCGCCATCAGCAGCGCAACGGTCTTCTGTCTCATATTTCCAAGCCCTTCCTTTCTCCGAAAAAATGCCACAAAGGGCTGGCGCGCCAAAAAGCGCGTCAGCCCCAATGGGTGCATGTGTGCGGCAGATCAGCGGGTGGATTCCACAACGATCTCGCCGGAGATGATCTTTTCAGCCAGAGCATCCACCTCGGCCAGCAGCTCTGCGGATACGAACTGGGGCATGGTCTCATCGCCGTAGCCGATGGCGATCAGGCCGGTGGACAGGTCGGCATCCCAAACGGTGCCGCCGGCGAACTCGCCGTTCTGGATGTACTTTTCAACTACGGTGAAGATGCTGTCGCCGATGAGCTTCATCATGGAGCAGGCGATAACATCGGGGGCTTCGGCCTTCTGGTCGCTATCCACGCCGATGGCGTAGGCTTTCTTCTCGGCACCGGCCTCGAACACGCCCAGGCCGCTCTTGCCGGCGCAGGCGAAGACCACGTCGGCCTGCTGATCGTACAGACCCAGAGCGGCTTCCTTGCCCTTGGCGGGATCCTCGTAGGTGTTGGTGTAGATGGGAGCCAGCACGGTGCCTTCGGGGTTGGCGTAGAGCGCACCCTGCTGATAGCCCACGATAAAGTTGTTGATGGTGGCGCTGTCTTCGCCGCCGACCACGCCGACCACGCCGGTCTTGGAGATCTTCATGGCGATGTAACCGGCCAGGAAGCTGCCCTCGTTCTCCTTATAGGTGATGCAGAGCATGTTCTCGGGGATCTCGTCCATGGCGTTATCGATAAAGATGAACTTGGTCTCGGGCATCTGGGGAACGACCTCCACCAGAGCATCCCAGAACTGCCAACCCACGGCCACGACGATATCGTTCTGCTCGGCGGAGCCGACCAGCGCATCGGTATAGGCGCTGGCATCGCTCTTGCACTCCACAACGCTGCCTACCACGCCGTAGGTATCCACCAGGCGCTGCAGACCTTCGTTGGCGCTGTCGTAGAAGCCCTTATCGCCCAGCGTCTCGGCGATGCACAGGCCCACCTTCAGGGCTTCCTGCTCCGCAGTGGCGGTGAGGCATACGCTCAGCAGCATGGCAATGCAAAGAATCAGAGAAAGCATTTTCTTCATCATTCTTCAACCATCCTTTCCAAATATGTTGAGGGGTGCCGCCGGGATGGCGGTGAGTCTCAACAAGGATATTATACTATAATTGACGGGTGGATGCAATGTTTGCACGGTGGGGGTACACAGGATAAACAACGCAACGCACGTCCGCCCTGCCTGTGGGGGCCGGGTGGTATTGCGCTGCGCGCTCTCCCACCCTTGCCCCCACAGGCAGGGCGTTCGCGCTAGCGGCGGGTCAGCGGTTCCGCGGCTAACGTGGCAGGGTCCCTCCCCTGCCACCGCCGCTTGCGTGAGGGCCCGTCCTCGCCGGTGGTCTCCCTTCCGCCCGCCTGTCGGCGGTCGGCGGTCGCCCCCCGGCTGCGTTGCGGGCCCCGTGCGGTTGGGGGTGGCTGCCGACCCGCACTAATGCGCCGAACCATCGGGTAAGCAGCCCCCTTCCGGCAACACCCACCTCTGCAGCCCGCCCTTGCCAAAGGGGGGTGGCGGCGTAGCCGCCGGGGGGATTCCGGCTGCAGCCAACACAGAGAAAAGCAGACCCTTCCCGGCAGCACCCACCTCCGCAGGCTCCCTCTAAAGAGGAGAGCCTTTTTGTTGTTGGCTGTTGCCGGTGTTGGTCTGCTAACCCTACTTGGGTTTGGCGCATTGCACCGTGTGGCAGCCACCTCCACAGGCTCCCTCTAAAGGGGAGAGCCTTTTATTGTTGGCTGTTGCCGCTGTTGGTCAGCTAACCCTACTTGGGTTTGGCGCATTGCCCCGGGTGGCAGCCACCTCCGCAGGCTCCCTCTTTGGAGGGAGCTGGGCTGCCCTTCAGGGCAGACTAAGGGTGCCACGGGAAACCACGCCCTCTCCTTTACCACACCAAAAAACAGCAAGACCCCCGGAGCAGAGCGATGTGATCGCCGTCTGTTCCGGGGGTTCATTCGTCGGTATCATCCTCGAAGGAGTAATCGTTCAATGCAGGGAAATCCAGCAGCTCTGCCAGCGTCATATTCAGGCCGATGGCCAGCTTATGCAGCGTTTTGACCCGGGGATTCTTCGTCTGCCCACGCACGATGTTATCCAGCGTGGATTGCTTCAAGCCGCTCATGGTTGCCAGCTTATTGATGGAGATGCCCCGCTTTTTGCACAGGGAACGGATCCTGTCGATATACAGGCTGGCGTACTCCATGCGCTCCCCCTCCTTCTGTGCTGCCGTTACCCGATTTCGGGTCATCATGATGATAGCAAGAGGGAATGAGGATATTACCCGAATACGGGTTGACACAGAACAATTCATAACGGTAGTATATTACCCGAATACAGGTAATATGCGAGGTAACCGGTTTTGTCAGCCTGCACGTTTTTTGGACATCACGATTGCCCATCCACTATCAGGCCCGCATTGCGCAAGGAGATCCTGTCGATGATCCGGGAACGGGGCGTGACGGAATTCTACATCGGCCATCAGGGAGCCTTTGACCGGATGGCCGCCGGGATCCTCAAAGAGCTGGCCGAAAGCCAACCGCAGATCCGTTACAGCATCGTGCTGGCCTATTTGACCGCAGCGCCCCGGCAGGGGGAAGTGTGGTAAAACACATTGTTTCCGAATGGCATCGAACGGGTGCCGAAGCGGTATGCCATCTCCTGGCGCAACCGCTGGATGCTTCGGCATTCAACGTATGTGATCACCTGCGTGAAGCATTCATGGGGTGGAGCGTATCAGTTTGAACAGCTGGCGTTGAAGCAGGGGAAGGTGGTCGTTCGCTTATGAACGGTCGCTCGGAGGATGTGGGGGTTGGGCAGCGGCCGGCACCCTCAGTCACCCTTCGGGTGACAGCTCCCTCTAAAGAGGAGAGCCTTCTGTTGTTGGCTGTTGCCGCTGTTGGTCTGCGGTGCCCAGGGTGCGGCGAATGCAGCACCGATCGGAAGTTGGGCAGCGGCCGGCACCCTCAATCACCCTTCGGGTGACAGCTCCCTCTAAAGAGGAGAGCCTTCTGTTGTTGGCTGTTGCCGCTATTGGTCAGCTACCCCGACTTGGGTTTAGCGCATTGCCCCGGGTGGCAGCCACCTCCGCAGGCTCCTTCTTCAGAGGGGCTGCCCACCCCCGCACAGGCTCCCTCTTTAGAGGGAGCTGCCCCGCCAGGGGCTGAGGGTGCCACGGGAAACCACGCCCTCTCCTTTACCACGCCTAACAACAGCAAGCCCCCCGGAGCAGAGCGGTGTGATCGCCGTCTGTTCCGGGGGTTCATTCGTCGGTATCATCCTCGAAGGAGTAATCGTTCAATGCAGGGAACGGGATCCTGTAAGGATCAATACTGTATTCTGAAGTAATCCAAATAAACCTTAAAGCGATCCTGGGCGGTGAGGCAGGTGTCCATCAGGAAGCCTTTTTCGCGGTTCCATTCTTTGAGGCCGCGGTAGTAGAACAGTTTCAGATCATCCTCGATAATGAAGGGAACGATATGATTCTTCAGGCACTCTTTGAAGAGGAGCAGGCGGCCCACGCGGCCGTTTCCGTCCTGGAAGGGATGGATGCGTTCAAAGGCCACATGAAAGGTTACAACATCCTCAAAAGTCTTAGAGGGCAATGCGTTGTAGGCTGCCAGCAGCTTGCGCATCTCACCGGCAACGTTTTCGGGAAGTGTGGTGCCCTTGCCGCCCACCTCATTTGGCAGCTTCTTGTAATCGCCCACAGCGAACCAATCCTTGCGACTGTCGCTGGTGCCGGTCTTCAATACATAGTGCAGCTCTTTGATGAACTTCTCTGTCAGCGCAGAGCCTGCCTGATCGATCACCATGTCGATGCAGCGGAAGTGGTTGGAGGTTTCGATCACATCATCCACATTCACAGATCCATTCTCAAAGCCGATGGTATTGGTTTCAAAAATATACCGGGTCTGATCGTGGGTAAGGCGGCTGCCCTCCATATGGTTAGAGTTATAGGTCAGGTCGATCTGGATCTTATGATAGATGCCCCCGGGCAGCTTTGCTGCCTTCTGCTCCCGCAGGATCTGCAGCAAGGAAGGGATGTCTTTCTTTTTGTTGACACGCTCCGGTTTCTGGGCGGTTTCCGGAATGTACCAAGTTTTGCCGACCAGCTTGGCATCGGGAATTCTGCCGTTGGCGCAGTAGTTACGCACACTTCGTTCAGAAAGCCCCCATTTTTCAGCCATTTTTGCTACAGACAGATATTCCATCGTTCCCTCCCGAATGTTTTCCTGCCACTATTATACCACATTATCGGCAAAATAACAGTTCTTTTTCTCTTTATGTGCTTTTGGTTTTTGCCGATGCATGGAAGCGACGGCCCCCTCTGCAGGGGGTCTCTGCGGGAAGTGTGTGCCCTTTGGCGAGGGCTGGTCTGCGGTGCCCGGGGTGCGGCGAATGCAGCACCCACCGGGAGGTGGGCAGCGGTCGGCAAGCGTCGTTCCGCCCAAGCTGCTCATAGCTTTGTTTACCTCGCAGTACCGCTGCGAGGAACAGGGTGGGGCTCCGCGCCCCACACCGCGGTTCCTCTTTTGACGCAAAAGAGGAACCAGAAAACAGCGACACGCTCTCTTTGGTCAAATCCCTCTTAATTGCCCTTTTTCGGGGCGGCGGTCGCAATCAAGGTCACTCCGCAGATACAGGTTAGCTTACTCGCCACTTGCACAGCAAACTGCTCCCTTCACCCGCCCCGAAAAACGGCAGGGGGATTTGACGTCGTTCGCTACCGTCGCGTGCGGGGAGCCTCTTGGCTGTGCTTCGCTTTCGCTGCAACCCGAGCTCCGGGTTGTCAGGGCGGGTCGGCGGGGGAAAGCAAGCTCTTTCCCATAGGCTATCCCGCGTTACACGCCAACGAAGAAAGTAACCCATACCCAGGCTCCCGCCCTCACACAAGGCTCCCTCTTCAGAGGGGCTGCCCACCCCCACACAAGGCTCCCTCTTCAGAGGGAGCTGTCGGCGAAGCCGACTGAGGGTGCCGTCCGCAGACCCCTCCCCCGCCTCCACGCCCCACAAAAAAGACCCCGCCCCCTGCGCCTGCGCAGCAGGTGCAGAAAGCGGGATTCTTAAGGGCCTCAGGCCCTTGAGCGGGTTTCCAAAGGGCAGCGCCCTTTGGCGGCTCGGGCCGCAGCCTGTTGGCAACGCCCGGGGGGTATCGCATCAGATGCCCAGCAGATCGCTGTAGGCCTTGAGGGCACCGTCGGTCTCGCCCTTGAGCACGCGGGTAGCCAGCACCTTGCCCAGCTGCACGCCCTCCTGGTCGAAGCTGTTCAGGTTCCAGGCAAAGCCCTGGAACATCACCTTGTTCTCGAAGTGGGCCAGCAGAGCGCCCAGGGCTTCGGGGGTAAGCTGCTTGCCGATGATGATGCTGCTGGGGCGGCCGCCGGCAAAGTACTTGTTGCGGTTCTCATCCTGCTTGCCGCAGGCAAAGGCGATGATCTGGGCGGCAACGTTGGCGCACAGCTTCTGCTGGCTGGTGCTGCCCTGAATGACCACATCGGTAGCCATCTGGCTGCTCTTGAAGCCCACGAACTGCAGGGGGATGATATCGGTGCCCTGGTGCAGCAGCTGGTAGAAGGAGTGCTGACCGTTGGTGCCGGGCTCGCCGAAGATGACGGGGCCGGTCAGGTAGTTGACGGGCTCGCCGTAACGGTTGACAGACTTGCCGTTGGATTCCATATCCAGCTGCTGCAGGTGAGCGGGGAAGCGGCTCATGGCCTGGGAGTAGGGCAGCACGGCGGTGGTGGGGTAGCCCAGCACATTGCGCTCGTAGACGCCGATCATGGCATCCAGCATGGCGGGGTTCTTGAGCAGATCCTCGTTCTTGGCCAGGGCATCAGCCTCGGCAGCGCCCTTGAGGAAGCGGTCGAACACTTCGGGGCCGAAGGCCAGAGACAGCACAGCGCCGCCCACGCCGGAGGTGGAGGAGTAGCGGCCGCCGATGTAATCATCCATAAAGAAGGCAGCCAGATAATCGGCGCTCTTGGCCAGGGGGGAGGTCTCGCTGGTAACGGCGATCATGTGATCGGAGGGGTTGAGACCGGCCTTGACGAGAGCATCCTTCACGAAGGATTCGTTGGTCAGGGTCTCCAGCGTGGTGCCGCTCTTGGACACCAGCACGAAGATGGAGTGGGCCACATCGATCTTGCTGAGCACACCGGCAGCGTCGTCGGGGTCAACATTGCTGATGAACTCGGCCTTCATCTTGAAGGTATCGTTCACCTTGGCCCAGTTCTCCAGCGCCAGGTACATGGCGCGGGGGCCCAGGTCGCTGCCGCCGATGCCGATCTGCACCACGGTGGTGAACTTCTCGCCTGCGGCGTTGGTGATCTCGCCCGCATGCACCTTGTTCGCCAGCTCGGCGATCTTCTGCTGCTGCTCCAGATAGAAGGCGCGCTTGTTGACGCCGTCGGCCACCACATCGTTGCCCAGCTGGCCGCGGGTCAGGTGATGGAGCACCATGCGGTTTTCGCCGGTGTTGATGACCGCGCCGTTGTACAGCTCGGCAAACTTCTCGGAGAGCTCGGCTTCCTTGGCGAACTTGGCCAGAGCGGCCAGGATATCGTCATCCACGGGGCGGGCGGCGTAGTTGAAGTCCAGCTCCGCGCCCATGGGCACGGTGTAGCTCTTTACGCGCTGAGCGCCGTTCTCGCCGCTCATGGCCGCAGCCAGCGCCACGGGCTTGGTATTCATAAGCTCCTGGTAAGAGGTGAGGGTATCCATGTTCTTCCATGCTGCCATATGGGAGATCCTCCTTGCATTTGCGCAATGATTTCTTGTAAGTTTACAGAAAAGGTTACACATGCACTATACTATTGATCCGGCAAAATTTCAAGCAATATCTGCACGGATCGTGAAAGGTTTATTACATGGCGGGGATGGGCGGCCCGGCACCCTCAGTCACCCTTCGGGTGACAGTTCCCTCTGAAGAGGGAGCCTTTAGGGGAGGGGCTTCGCCGACAGTTCCCTCTGAAGAGGGAGCCTTCAGGGGAGGGGCTGCGCCGGTGGCGATCAGAGATCATCCTCCGCCGCCGGGGCTGGCTGCTTTGCGCCGGGCAGCGGGTTAGCCGCCGGGATGGGGGCCATGTTCCACAGGCTGTACTGGGCCTCGTTCTTGAGGGCGGAGAGCATGCTGTCCTTCAGGGTGGGGTAGCGCTTGGTCAGCTCGGCCAGAAGCTCCTTCATCTCCTCCCGCTTGGTGTAGCCGTTGGCGGGGCAGGGGTTCTTGAGGATAGGCATCTCCAGCTGCTTCTGCATGTGCAGCACATGCTTCTCCGGCAGAAAGATCATCGGACGGATGACCCACAGGTTGGAGCGGCTCAGGTAACTGTTGGGGTGGAAGAGGTGCAGCCGCCCTTCGTACACAAGGCTCAAGAGGAAGGTCTCCAGCGCATCCTCCCGGTGATGGCCCAGCGCCAGCTTGTTCAGGCCCAGATCGTTGCACATATCGCAGAGCATGGCGCGGCGCATCTTGGCGCAGAGGGCGCAGGGGTGCTTATCCTTGCGGATCTCGAACAGGATCTCGTACAGATCGGTGTGGCGGACGGTGATGGGCACATCCAGTTTTTCGCACAGGGCCTCGATGGCGCTGGTATCGGGCTTTTCCTTGCCGGTGGTGAGCATGATGGCGTGGATGGAGAAATCCCAGTGGCGCACATGGCGGTACAGGGCCAGGGCATGAAGCAGCAGAAGGCTGTCCTTGCCGCCGCTGACACCGATGCCGATGCGGTCGCCGGGCTGGATCATGCCGAAATGCTCGTCCGCACGGCGGATGGAGCCGAGGGTCACTTTCATAGGGGCGGCCTCCTTTGGAGGGGGATGGGGGTGGACTTTGACGGCACCCTCAGTCTGCCCGAAAGGGCAGACAGCTCCCTCTGAAGAGGGAGCCTTGGGGGCGGGTGATGGCGAAAGGGGGCTGTGTTGCCAAAGGGGGAATGCAGCACCCACCGGGTGTTGGGCAGCGACTGGCACCCTCAGCCCCTTCGGGGCAGGCTACACCCCGGTCGTTCAATCGTCGTACAGCCCACTGCCGTGGTCTGTACTCGTTTCACTCCCCACCTGCGGGTCGCTAACGCCTTCGGCGCCCGGCGCACTGCGCACGCGCTTCCCTCCGGTGCCCACTGAAGAGGGAGCCTGCGGAGGGGGGTGCTGCCGGGAAGGGTCTGCTTTTCTCTGTGTTGGCTGCAGCCGGAATCCCCCCGGCGGCTACGCCGCCACCCCCCTTTGGCAAGGGCGGGCTGCAGAGGTGGGTGTTGCCGGAAGGGGGCTGCTTACCCGATGGTTCGGCGCATTAGCGCGGGTCAGCAGCCGACCCCAACCGCACGGGGCCCGCAACGCAGCCGGGGGCGACCGCCGACCGACCGCTTGCGGGCGGGCGGAAGGGAGACCACCGGCGAGGACGGGCCCTCAAGCAAGCGGCGGTGGCAGGGGAGGGACCCTGCCACGTTAGCCGCGGAACTGCTAACCCGCCCCTAGCGCGAGCGACCCGCCAACGGGCGGGTCGAACGTGCATCCAAGCAAGCGGCGGTGGCAGGGGAGGGACCCTGCCACGTTAGCCGCGGAACTGCTGACCCGTTCCGGCGCGAACGCCCCGACCGGCGGAAGCGGGTGGGTGGGCTGACGCCCGCCCGCCCCTCCCGCCGGTCGGGGCGGGCGTGCGTCAGCGGCTATGGATCCCCACCCAGTACACATCCTCACGGGCGGGGTAAGTATCCGTACTGATCTTATCCCGGCCGATGAGCACATCATCCTGATAGGTGCAGAGATAGGTATCCACCACATAGCCCTCGCGGCCCTTGGAGGCCAGCTTGGTCTCGTCGGTGTAGTAGGCGCGCTCGCCGGTCTTGTCATCCTTCAGCTTGGGCAGCTCCGGCTTGGGAATGATCTCCACGGTCTCGCTTTCCAGCTTGTAGTATACATTCTCCAGCGAGGGGCCGTAGATGCGCACCTCGCACAGCAGGCTGCGGCCGTTGGAGCCGCTCTCCACCACATGGGCAGCGATGAAGATGCGCCCGCCGCTCTCGTTCTTGAAGGCGAAATCCACCTCGCGGCCTCTGGTGTCGCTGACGGTGGCATCCATGCCCAGACTGGTGTAGTTGACCGGGTTGGAGTGGGCATCGCGGCTGGTGATGGTCATGCCGCTCTGCACAGCGGCCAGATAGACGGTGGTACTGGCCTGGCAGACGCCGCCGCCAACGCCCATCACTTCCTCGCCGTAAGCGTACTCGATGGCCTCAAAGAAGCCGTTTTCGATGGTGCGGCGGCCCACCAGCTTGTTAAAGGAGAACCGGTCGCCGTGGGCAAGGCTCTTGCCGTTGATCTTGGCCATCGCCACACGGATGTTGTTGGTACGATCCTCGGTGGAGCTGGAGGATATGGGCGTTACCGCACGGCAGCGCAGGGTGACGGTCTTTTGCAGATCGCTGACGGTCACATTGGGGGCGATGGGCGTGGTCTGCAGCAGCACCTCGCCGCTCTGCATGGTGGAGACCAGCTCCAGGATCTGCTCCTTCACGGCGGATACATCCAGCCACTGGCCCCAGCTTTCCTCCTGGAAGGTGAAGGGGTTGACGAAATCATCCGGGTTGAAGGAGAGGATGACCGCATCCTGCGGGGCGCGGTAGGCGTTGGTCTGCAGCGTGGCAAGGATGGTATCGATGGGGGTGGTATCGGCGCTCTGCTGGGCAGAGGTGAAGTGATACTCGGTGGCAAGGGCATCGGACACCGCCTGCTGCAGAGCCTTTTGATCCACCTTGCCATCGGCGGTGAGGGGGTGGCCGATGGCCCATGCCTGCTGCAGCGCCTGGGAGGGGTCGAAGCTGATGCCCAGCATGGAGGCGGTGATATCCTTGGTGGAGCCGTTCTCGTTCTTCAGGCGCACGTACCAGCTGTTCTGCTTCTGGTTCACCTGCGCCCAGACGGCGTTGCTGCCCTCCTCGTAGGTCATATCGGCCAGGCAGATGCCGTCCACATACACATTGGGCAGGAACAGCCCCACATAGGCGCTGGCGTTGCCCTTGCCGGTGTTGCTGCCCGTCTGGGCGGCAGGCTGGGCGGTGGTGCTGGCCCCCGGCCGGTCGTTGACGGGCGGGGTGTTGCTCCCGCCGTTGCCGAAGGCTGCCCAGGCCGCCAGAGCGCCCAAAAACAGCAGCAGCATGATGGCCTGCGCCGCATTCTTGCGCAGGAAATCCTTCAGGGCATCCACCTTGTCGGAGGGGGAGTCCAGATATTCGTCATCGGAGGGCATGCCGTAGTTGTCCCCGGCGGGGGGCACGTAGCCGCTGCGGTAGGTGCTTGTATTGTAATGCGCCTGCGAGGCCGGGTAGGCGGCGGGGTCGTAGGCGGGCTCGTCGTTGTAGCTGTTGGGGTCGGAATAGCCGCCCTGATCCGGGTAGGCATTGGGGTCGGCGTAGCCGTTTTGCGGAGGATAGGCGCTTTGATCGGCGTAGGCACCCTGCGGGGGGTAGCCGCCCTGATCGGTGTAGGCATTGCGCTGCGTGTATCCGGTCGGGTCGGCATAGCCGTTCTGCGGGGCATAGCCGCTTTGATCCGCATAGGCATTGCGCTGCGTGTATCCGGTCGGATCGGCATAGCCGTTCTGCGGGGCATAGCCGGTGGGATCAGCGTAGCCGGGCTGGTTCGCATAGCCGTTCTGGGGGGCATAGGTATTGGGCTCGGCATAGCCGGGCTGGTTTGCGTAACCGGGCTGCGGGGCGTAGCCGCCCTGATCGGGGTACACACCCTGCCGGGGATAGCCGGTGGGATCGGCATAGCCATTCGGGTCGGCATAGCCGGGCTGATCGCTAAAGGGCTTGCGCTGGGCGTAACCGCCCTGCTGGGGGTATGCGTTCTGATCGGCGTAAGCATCGGGCGCATAGCCGTTCTGCGGGTAAGCCCCATAGCCGTTCCGGGGGGCGTAACCGCCGCCGCTGTAGCCGGGCTGTTCCGCGGGGCGGGCGAAGGGCGAACGGGTCTGCTGTGCCCCTGCGGGTGCATGGGCAGGCCTTGCCGCCTGCTCTGCCGCATTTACGGTCTGAGCATCCATGGCAGGCTCGGCGGGTTTGGCGCTCTTGCTTCTTCTGCGCCGCTGGTTGCCGGAGGGCTCCATACGGGGCGGGCGCGTGCTCCACGCAGCGTCCTGTTCGCCGCCGTTGAAACCGTCTCCGGGATTGCCTTGCATGTACATTCGGATAGCTCCTTTGGTGAGTGATGAAAGGGAGGGCGAGGGGGGGAAGAGGGGGTGGGGGCTCCCGGCACCCTCAGTCGGCTTCGCCGACAGCTCCCTCTGAAGAGGGAGCCTTGGGGGGATGGGGGCCTGTGTGGGGGGGCGGGAGTCTGGGTAAGGGGTTGGTTTCTTCGTTGGCGTGTAACGCGGGACAGCCTATGGGAAAGAGCTTGCTTTCCCCAGCCGACCCGCCCCGCCAACTCGGGGTTCGGGTTGCAGCGAAAACGGAGCACAGCCAAGCGGCTCCCCGCACGCGACGGTAGCGAACGACGTCAAATCCCCCTGCCGTTTTTCGGGGCGGGTAAAGGGAGCAGTGCGCTGCCCAAGCAGCGAGTAAGCTGACCTGCCGCTGCGGAGTGACCCTGATTGCGACCGCCGCCACGAAAAAGGGCAATTATTGGGGATTTGACCAAAGAGAGCGTGTCGCTGTTTTCTGGTTCCTCTTTTGCGTCAAAAGAGGAACCGCGGTGTGGGGCGCGGAGCCCCACCC
>SVGN01000055.1 GCA_015056315.1 Clostridiales bacterium | reverse complement strand
AGGCGGCGGGCGATTTCGCCACCATGGTCAAGCTGACCCGCACGCTGGCGATCATCCCCACGGTGATCGTGTTCGCCCTTGTGCAGCTGAACCTGAAGCGTAAGGAAGCCATGTCTCTCCAGCAGGACGGCAGTGCGCTTAAAGCTGAGTTCTCCATCAAGAAGATCTTCCCCTGGTTCATTCTGGGTTTTCTGGCCATGTCCATCGCGGCGAGCATCCTTCCTATCCCTGCGCAGTTGGTGAGCGGCACCAAGACTACCAGCAAGTTCCTGATGGTCTGCGCACTGGCTGCCATCGGATTGAATACCTCCTTCGCCAGCATGAAGAAGGCTGGCATCCGCCCCATGATCCACGGTTTCATCATTTCTGCGCTGGTTGTAATTGTGGCGCTGCTGGTGGAGATGGGCATGGGAATCGTGTAAGAAAGCTGCAAAACAATTGAGCAAAGCCACAGTTCAAAACAAAACTGTGGCTTTTGTCTTTGGATTGAGGAATGGCGTTATCTTTCAAACAGTTCTTCACAGTCTCCATTTTCATAGATGTACACTTCTTCGACAGAGAGGAGCATGGAGCGTCACCTCACTCGGCAGCGTCGGGAGCCATGAGACCGGCAGCCTTCAGCTTGCTCAGCAGGTATGTGATAAGGCATATTTTGACGCTGCTCTGGATGATATATGTTCCCGATTTTTGTCTATTCCAAATGAAGAAATCGAAAGTATGCCAGAAGCGCTGGGGGCACAATATCCTGCGGCTCTCATTGATCACTTCAAGCTCTACATCGATAAAATAAGAAAATTCTGTCAGGAATAAGCCTTTTGCACCCAATAACAAAATGAAAGGGCTATTGTTCAAACGAAAGCCCTAATAACAAAATAATAGCTTACCTTTTGTTTTGTTATGCACCCACCGGGGAAAGTGGGTGCTATTTCTGTTAGCGGATTTTGAGCAGATTTCAGTATCGAAAATGGCAGCGACAGAAGCGGCATGCAAAACTGCAAAAATCCGGGTGCATTTGCCGTTTTGCATTAGGATTCTGCAAGAACAAAAAGAAAAGGACTGAAACCTTGTATCAAAGTTTCAGTCCTTTTATGGTCTGGGTGAGAGGATTCGAACCTCCGGCCTCTTGAACCCCATTCAAGCACGCTACCAAACTGCGCTACACCCAGATATCTCGGCGTTCCTTAGCGGAACATTTGATATTATATTACGGTCGTTCGTTTTTGTCAACAACAAATTTCAAGTTTTTCAAATATTTTTTGGAGGAGCCGCCAAACAGTGATACTTCAACCGTTTGGCGGCTTCCTGCGCTCTGTTTTCAGCGATCGTTGGTAGCATCGCCGTTGCCAAAGATGGGTATGCTCTGCCCCAGATAGGTGGGCCTGGGCTTTACCAGGCAATACAGCGTATCCTTTGCCCGGGCGGCCACCTCACGGATGTCGAAATACCATTGGCGGGCATAGCTGCGCGCATCGGAGGAGATGCCGGCGGCTTCCATGCCCATGGCGCGGGCATCGGCAATGGCACGGTACAGATGGTACCTCTGGGTAACAACGATCACCCGGTCGCAATGGAAGATGGCTTTGGCACGGTACATGCTTTCGTAGGTGGAAAAGCCCGCATGATCCATAAAGATATCCTCCGAGGGGATGCCTTTTGCCATGGCATAATCCTTCATGGCATTCACCTCGTCGTAGTGGTCCTGGCCATGGTCGCCACTCATCAGCAGTTTGGGGGCGAGGCCCATGCGGTAGGCCTCGATGGCAACATCCAGGCGGTCGCAGAGCATCTGGCTGGGGTATCCGTCCCGGCGCAGGCCGCAGCCCAGCACCAGGATGCAATCGCCGCTGAGTTCCTCCGCCTCCTCCAGCGTATGGATGGCGGGGGTGGCGGAATGGATCATCCACATATTGCAGGCAGCGACCGCCAGTACGGCTACAAGGCACAGTGCCAGCACGATCAATACAAACTGCTTCATAGCATCACCTTCACAATTTCGCTCTCCCGAGCAAAGAGCAGGGCAGAGCTTTTCAACAGATCATACGTATGAGGAGCGGTATTTCTTCCCATATGCTTTGTAATGATCGTAAAAAAGCAAACCACCCGCACCGGTCATCTCCCGGCGCGGGTGGTTTGCGCATACGCGGCCTTATTTACTCAGGTGTTCCTTCAGCAGAAGGATGGCTTTCTCATAGCCCTGAAAGCCCAAGCCCTTGATCTGCTCAAGGCAGGCCATGGCAGGGTAGCTGATGTGGCGGAAGCTCTCCCGCTGACTCACATCGCTCAGGTGCACCTCCACGGCAGGCAGCGCCACCGCCTTGAGGGCATCCAGAATAGCAACACTGGTATGGGTGTACGCAGCAGGGTTGATGACGATACCATCCGCTTTGCCGTAGGCGCTTTGGATGATATCCACCAGCACTCCCTCATGGTTGGACTGGTACACCTCTACCTCGATATTCTCCCGCCGGCATACCTGGCGAACGTAATCCTCCAGATCGGCATAGGTCTGTGCGCCGTAGATGGCGGGCTCGCGAATGCCCAGCATATTCAGATTGGGGCCGTTAAGCACGAAGAGCTTCATCAAATCCCTCCCGGATGGCTTCGGCACACTGTGCCGGTGTGGTCTCGTTGCTGAAAACAGCATCTGCGCAGGCTGCATAGAGCGGTGCCCGCTCCCTGTACAGCTTCTCTACCGCCTCCAGACCGCCTGCAGAAAGGGGCCTGCCGCCGGTGGCCAGCTGCTCGAGGGGACGGGTAAGCTGCGCCACATAGCCATTCATGCGCAGCACCGCACGGTTCTGTGCATCCTTGATGGCACCGCCGCCGGTGATGAGGATGCGCCCGCCAACGAGCGCCTCCCGGTGGATGATCTCCTTCTCCCGGGCGCGGAAACCGGCCTCCCCCTCTTTTTCGAAGATCTCCGGTATGCTCATACCGGCCTCGTCGGCTATGAGCTGATCGGTATCCACGGCTTCTCTGCCGGTAAGGGCTGCAAGCTCCTGACCGATGGTGGTCTTGCCGCAGCCCGGCATGCCGATCAGCACCAGGTTCATCGACTTTGCCCGCAGCGCCGCCTCCGCCGCCTGTGCCCTTTCGGGCGCTACCGGCTGCCCGGTGAACAGCTCACAGGCACGCACTGCCTGGTATACCAGCATACGCAGGCCACCCGTGCAGGGAATGCCCAGCTGGGCCGCCTGCTCCAGAAGCTGCGTGCGAAGAGGATTGTAGATCACATCCAGCACGCCCTTCAGGTTCGGCAGGGTACTGAGATCCACCGGGGCGGCATGTACACCCGGGTACATCCCCACCGGCGTGGTGTTGATCAGATAGGTGGCATCGGTATGGGCAGGCAGATCCGCATAGGTCACGTTGCCGGAGCGGGAGACCACCACAGGGGTACCGCCTGCCTGGCGAACCACATCGCAAGCAGTAAGGGACGTACCGCCGCTGCCCAGCACCAGCACCTTTTGGCCACGGAAATCCACACCGATGCTCTCTGCCATGCGGGCAAAGCCGTAGGCATCGGTGTTATCGCCAAAAAGGGTGCCGTCCGGACGCTTGACTACGGTATTCACGCTGCCGATGCGCCGGGCAGTCTCGCCCACCTCCTGCAGGTATGGGACGACCACCTTTTTATAGGGGATCGTTACATTGATGCCCTGAAAAGCCGCCTCGCGCATAAAGCCGTCCACCGCCTCCGGCGGCATGGGGCAAAGCTCGTAGGCATAATCCGCCAAAAGCGCATGGAGGATGGCCGAATAGCTGTGCCCCAGCTTTTCACCGATCAGGCCGTATTGCATACTGCGCACCTCAAATCTCGCTGTAGCTGCCCAGATAGGTGAACACCTCGGGGCCCGCATCCAGCTCGCTGAGCAGCTGCAGGGCTGCTTCGTCGTAGACAGAGGCATCCAGATCGAAATAGAACATGAACTCGAAATCGGTACCGGCGATGGGGCGGCTCTCCAGCTTGGTCAGGTTCAGGCCCAGGGCGGAGAACTTGGCGATCATGCTGTAGAGAGCGCCGGGCTTGTGCTGCACGTTGAGCATCAGGCTCATCTTGTTGGCACCGGGATAGATCTCCAGATTCTTGGCCACGCAGATGAAGCGGGTGAAGTTGCTGTCGCTGTTGCTGACCTCGGACTTGAGCACGCCTAAGCCGTACAGACCGGCGCAGGAGGGAGAGGAAATGGCAGCGATATCGGTGCGGTCGGAGGCAGCCACCATCTGGGCGGCGGCGGCGGTGTTCTCGCAGACCGTGATCTTGACGTTCTTCAGGGTCTTGAGGAACTCGCTGCACTGGCCGATGGCCTGCTCATGGCTGACCACCTCGCGGATATCCTCCAGCTTGACGCCGGGCTTCGCCAGCAGCCGGTGATCGATCTTCAGGCGCACGCTGCGCACGATGGAGAAGCGGTACTTGCGCATCAGGTCGTACACTTCGGTAACGGAGCCGTAGGAGCTGTTCTCGATGGGCAGGATGCCGTACTGGCACAGGCCGGAATCCACCGCCTGCAGCACGCCCTCGAAGCGCTTGAAATACATGATGCTGGGCAGGGAGAACAGCTTATCGCAAGCCTGCTGGCTATAGGCACCCTCCACGCCCTGGCAGGCCACCACTGCCTGTTTGGGGAACAGCTCGGGGGTGTTCTCCACAGCCTTGGCAATGTGGTTGGTCAGCTGGGTGCGGCTGGTCAGGTAGCGCTGCTGATAGCTGCGGCTGATATCGAAGATGGTGTTGTAGAGCAGCTTTACATACATCGCCATGCTCTCATCCACACAGGAGACCTGGCGGTTGATGACCTCACGCTCCCGGGCGGGATCCAGCACGGGCATGGAATTTTCCTTCTTGTACTTGGCGATCTCCAGAGCCACCTTCATGCGGTCGTCGAAATCCTTGACGAGCTTGGCATCGATATCGTTGATCTGTTGACGGAGTTCCTCAATGTTCATAGGTATTCTCTCCTTACTATCGCAAAATGCGCTCTTTGATCTCTTAAGCCTGAAGGGAAAGTGCCACCAGCTTTTCGAGCTGTGCCACCTCCACCGGGTGGAGCCTGCAGCGGCCCACCGTTTCCGGGAGCACCAGGGTAAGGGTGCCGCCGTTGCGTTTCTTGTCGGAAAAGGCAACGGAGGTAAGCTGCTCAGGGGTCAGATCGGTCTCGGTGGGCAGATCGTTGCGGCGAAGGGTGGCAGTGAGCCGCTCCGTGGTTTCGGCTGCGCACAGCCCGAGCTGCATCGCCAGCTTGGCCGCCAGCACCATACCGATGGCCACCGCGTGGCCGTGGGTGATGCGGTAATCGCTGTTCTTTTCGATGGCATGGCCCATCGTGTGGCCCAGATTCAGAAACTGGCGGCAGCCGGTATCCCGCTCGTCGGCCTCCACAAGGTTAGCCTTTGCCTGTACGCAGCGCTGGATCAGCTCTTCGGTATGAGCCTTCCAATCGCCGTTCTCAAACCATTCAAAGACTTCTGTCTCGCCCAGCATGCCGTACTTGATGCTCTCGCTCACGCCATCTGCCAGAGTCTCCGGCGGCAGGGTGGAAAGCACATCCGGGTCGCAGAGCACCAAGCGGGGCTGGTAAAAGGCGCCCACCTGATTCTTGCCGTTTTCCAGATTGACGCCGGTCTTGCCGCCAACGCTGCTGTCCACCATGGCCAGGAGGGTGGTGGGCACCTGTACGAAGCGTACGCCCCGCAGGTAGCAGGCTGCGGCAAAGCCCGCCATATCGCCGGGGATGCCGCCGCCCAGCGCCACGATGCAATCGGAACGGGTCACCTGCTGCTGAGCCATGAAGGTGAGCATGCCGTGCCAATCCTCAAGGGTCTTGTGGGCCTCGCCGGGCTCGATGGCATAGCGCAGGGTGCGGAAGCCGCTGTTTTCCAGAGAGGCGGCGGCGCGGCTGCCGTAGAGCCCATCCACGGTGCGGTCGGTCAGGATGACGGCGGTACAGGGCTTACCCAGCAGTGCAAGCAGCTCCTGCCCCAGCCGATCCAGCAGACCCCGCTCAATGCGTACCTGATAAGGGGTACCGGTTCGAACCTCCACCGTTCTCACGGAGCATCCGCCTTTCTGTCTGTGATCTCCTTGCGCTCCCGCCCTTCCCGGAGCAGCGAACGCATGGTTTCGTTATCGCCGTTTGCCAGCGCCTCCCGGTACTGGGTCAGGTGCTCGATCAGGTGATCCAGTTCTGCCAGCAGCGGCTCCCGGTTCAGATCGAACAGCTCCGTCCACATATTCTCGTCCAGGCGGGCCACACGGGTCATATCCCGGAAGCTGCCGGCGGAAAAGCCGTGATGCTCCATGGCAAAGGGGCTGCGGATGTAGGCGCTGGAGGTCACATGCGCCAGCTGGGAGGTGTAGGCGATCACTTTATCGTGGTTCTCCGGCGTGGTGATGACCACCCGGGCAAAGCCAAGCTCCCGCCAGAAGTGCTTCAGCGATTCCAGCGTCTGGATAGAGGTGCCGGGCGGCGGCGTAAGGATCATGGAAGCGTTCCGGAACAAGGAGGCGGTGGCGTGGTCGAAGCCGGAATACTCCATACCCGCCATGGGGTGGCCGCCCACGAACAGGAAGCCGTTTTCCTCCGCCACCTGCCAAAGGGGCTCGCAGACCGCTTTCTTAACGCCGCACACATCCATCACCAGTGCGCCCTTCCTGATGAGCGCAGCATGGGAGGTGATGTAGTCCACAGCGGTTTGGGGCCAGGTGGCTACGATGACCATATCGCAGATGCCCAGGCGCTCGTCGGTCAGGTCGGCATCGATGGCATCCAAAAGACGGGCCTTATACATGGTCTGCTCGTTGGTATCATAACCCAGCAGGGTGTGCTGGGGCATATGCTTTTTGAGGGTCTTGGCAATGGAGCCGCCGATCAGACCCAGGCCGATGATGGCGATATTCATGCATCAGACCCCCTTGGGCATCTTGTAGGCATGCGGCAGAACGGCGTTCACAGCCTGCATCACATCGGCAAAGGCAGCGGGGGTAAGGCTCTGGGCACCGTCGCACAGGGCGCGCTTGGGATCGTTGTGTACCTCGATCATCAAACCATCTGCACCAACAGCGGTAGCAGCCAGTGCCATGGGCTTGACCATCCAGGAAATGCCGGTGGCGTGGCTGGGGTCGATGACCACGGGCAGGTGGCTCAGCTTCTTGAGCATGGGCACGGCAGAGAGATCCAGCGTGTTGCGGGTGGCGGTCTCGAAGGTACGGATGCCGCGCTCACAGAGGATGACGTTCTCGTTGCCGCCTGCCATGATGTACTCAGCGCTCATGAGCAGCTCCTGCAGGGTGTTGGCAAGGCCGCGCTTGAGCAAAATGGGCTTGCCGGTGCGGCCCAGCTCCTTGAGCAGCTCGAAGTTCTGCATGTTACGGGCACCCACCTGGATCACGTCCACATCATCGAACAGGTTCAGCTGGCTCAGGTCCATGATCTCGGTGACCACGGGCAGGCCGGTGAGCGCCTTGGCCTTGAGCAGCAGGTTGAGGCCCTCGCCGCGCAGGCCCTGGAATGCATAGGGAGAGGTGCGGGGCTTGAAAGCACCGCCGCGCAGCATGGTGGCACCCGCAGCCTTGACGGCCTGCGCCACTTCGCAGATCTGCTCCTCGCTCTCGATGGAGCAGGGGCCTGCGATCACGCTGAAAATATCGCCGCCGATGGAGGTGTTGCCCACGGGAATGACAGTATCATCCTCGTGGAACTTGCGGTTGGCGTTCTTGTAGGGCTCCTGCACGCGCTTTACATCCTCTACGATATCCAGCGCACGGAGCAAGTCAATATCCAGATGAGAGGTGTCGCCCACCAGACCGAGGATGGTATGCATCTCACCGGCAGAGGTGTGGATGGTGATCTGCTGGCTCTCCAGCCATGCGAGCAGATTATTGAGCTGTTTTTCTTCCGGGTTCTTTTTAAGAATGACGATCATGTGGGTTTCCTCCTTCGTTGTTGAGAAGATTCCTGGGATCGCTGTCGTCTGGTGGAAACGGGGCGCCGTTGGAGTTTCGAATGAAAAACCCCCCGCGGCATTGGCCGCAGGGGGTTGCTGTTCAGCATTCCATCTCAGGCAGCACAACGCAAAAGAGCCTTGCCGGTAAAAGCAAAGCCAAAGCTAAAGTAATAAAAGGAAGGAACGAGAGTGCTCTTGCGCATCATGGAACCTTACCTCCTTACCTTGCAGCGTTGATGTTGGAATGATACCACCGAGAAAAGCGCCTTGTCAATGCAAAATAGGCGGTTTGGTTTGTTTTTCCCTTGTTTGCGCTTATCGGTCACAGCCATCACCAGTGCCGACCAAGAGACAGCACACATCATTCACATTGGTGCCGGTAGGGCCGGTATGCAGCAGCCCGCCGCAGCTTTGGAGGGCGGGGTATGCATCATGGGCGCGCAGGGCCTCCCGGGCGGTGGTGTGGCCGGCTGCCGCGATCGCGCGGGCGGTCTTTCCATCGGCATAGCCGCCGGCCGCATCGGTGGGGCCATCGGTACCATCGGTGCCCAGAGAGAAAAAGCAGGCATCCGTCATGCCAGCCAGAACCGTGGCTGCCGCCAATGCAGCCTCCTGGTTCCTGCCGCCGAGCCCATGAGCTTTGCCAAGCGTGACCACCGTTTCGCCGCCTGCCGCCAGTGCCAGCCTGCGCCCCTCCCGGCGGGCTTTTCGGGCCAGGCAGCCGAAGAACCGCCCGACCGCAGAGGCCTCTGCGGTAAGTGCAGGAAGAAACAGCAGGGTACGGCAGCCAAGAGCGGCACAGGCACGGGCAGCCGCCCTGCGGGCGATGCTCATGCCGCCCACTACCTGTACCTGTGCGTTGAGCAGTTTCTTCGGTGTTTCGCGTGCCAGCAATGCCCTTGCCTCAGGGGAGAGCCGCAGGCCCCGCTCCCGAACGATGCGAAGGGCATCCGCGCAGGTGGTGGGGTCGGGCACGGCAGGGCCGGAGGCGATGCTGTGGGGCGCATCGCCCAGCACATCGCTGAGGGCGATGGTGTGGATCTGCGCCGGGGCGCACAGCTGCGCCAAACGGCCGCCCTTCACCGCCGAAAGACGTTTACGGATGGTATTGACTTCTTCGATAGGCGCACCGCAGGCAAGCAGTTGCCGGTTGATCTCCCCCATCTCCTCCTCGGGCAGCAGCGGCTTTTCCAGAAGCGCAGAGCCGCCGCCGGACAGGAGCAGCACCACCCGGTCTGCCGGGGCAAGGCCGCTCAGCATGGCAACAGCCTCGTCTGCGGCGGCATAGCTGTTGGCATCGGGCACCGGGTGACCCGCTTCAAGGATGCGGAAGCTGCTTTGCCTCCCCTCCGGCAGCTGCGATACCCCGGCGGTTCGACAATGTCCGTATTTGGTGATCACAAGTGTGCGTTCAGGGGCAAAACCAGGCACTGCCAGCGCTGCCGCAGCCATGACGGGAGCCGCCTTGCCCACCGCCAGCAGCAGTGTGCGCCCGTTGCAGGGCGGCAGAGCAGCCACCGCCCTGCTGACCGCATGCGCCGGATCGGAGGCAGTCAATACCGCCCGGATGATCTCTTCTGCCTGTTCCCGCTGCGCCATCTGCTATACCTCCCTTTACAGAAAAAGCGGACGGAACCAGCCGCCCGCTATCAGGGTCATTCTTCCTCTGCCAGCATGCCCTTTACCCGCAGGCCTGCCGCCTTGACCGCATTCTTGCGCTCGCCTGCGGCAACAAGGGCCTCCATGCTCTCCCGGAGGGTGAGCCCCCGGATGAGGCCATCGAACAGCTGCGCCTCCAGCGAAAGATCGCTCCCCGCCTGCTCCGGCTCCGGGATCTCCTCTTCGGCCCACTGAAGGGCGATGCAGTACTCGCCCTTATCCGCCTTGGGGTTGTTTTTCAAAGAAGCCAGCACCTCTGTGGCCGTGCCGCGGGTGGTCTGTTCGAATTTCTTGGTCAGGTCGCAGCTGGCGCTGACATAGGTACCGGGCAGGGTATCTGCCAGCACGGTCATCAGGTCGATGATACGGTGGGGCGATTCGTGGATCACGGCGATCCTGGAATGGCGCGCCATATCCAGCAGCTTCTCCCGCAGCTCGTTTTTCTGCCGGGGCAGGAAGCCGTAGAAGGTGAACTCGCTGATCTCCATACCGCTTACGCTCAGTGCAGATGCCATTGCCGTGGGCCCCGGTACCGCCAGCACGGTGATGCCCGCCTCCACCGCCGCTTTCACCAGCAGGCTGCCGGGATCGCTGATGCAGGGGGTGCCCGCATCGGTAGTGACCGCCACATCCAGATCCTCCGCCAGCATTCTTTCCACGATCTGGGCACCCTTGTGGCGCTCGTTGTGCTCATGGCAGCTGGTAAGGGGCGTATGGATATCGAACACGCTCAGCAGCTTCTGGGTAACGCGGGTATCCTCGGCGGCGATCAGGCCCACGCTTTTCAGGGTCTCGATGGCGCGGGGGCTCATATCGCCAAGGTTGCCGATGGGGGTGGCTACTACATACAAAGTAGGCATAGGCTACCTTCCTTATCTGCGCTCGAACACGCGCAGCTTGGCGCTGCGGGCGCGGGCATTATCGTCGGTCTCTGTTTTGGAGGGCTTTACGGCACCGCCTGCCAGGGCTTTGCCCAGCGGCTTTTTACCACAGACGCACACCGGCATCTTGGGCGGGCAGGTGCAGGGGTTCTGCAGCCGCCGGAAGGTGTTCTTGGTGATGCGATCCTCCAGCGAATGGAAGGTGATCACCAGCAGCCGCCCGCCGGGAGCCAGCAGGGAGACAAAGTCCTCCAGGGCTTTTTCCAGAGGCGCCAGCTCATCGTTCACGGCGATGCGCACCGCCTGAAAGGTGCGGCGGGCCGGGTGACCGTCATCCTTGCGGCGCACCGCCTTGGGGATGGCCGCATCCACCACCGCTACCAGATCGCCGGTGGTGAGGATAGGCTTCTGCGCCCGGCGCTCCACAAAGATCTGTGCAATACGGGCCGCCCATTTTTCCTCGCCGTAATCGGTCAGGATGCGGCGGAACTCCCCTTCGGAGACCTGCGCCAGATACTCGGCCGCAGTAATGCCGGAGGAGCGATCCATCCGCATATCCAGCGGAGCATCCTCATGGTAGCTGAAGCCCCGCTCCCCCACATCCAGCTGGTGGCTGGAAACGCCCAGATCCAGCAGGGCACCGGTAAGGGGCGGTGCACCGGCTGCGGTGAGCAGCTCCCGCGCATCGTGGAAGTTGCCGTGGATGGCCCGGAAGCCGGGGTAATCCTTCAGGCGGGCAGAGGCTGCGGCAATGGCTTCCTCATCCCGGTCGATGCCGTAAAGGGAGGCCGTGCCGCCCGAAAGGTGCAGGATGCCCTCGCTGTGGCCGCCGCCGCCAAGGGTACCGTCGGCATACACACCGTCGGGCCGGGGATCCATCCATTCCATTACTTCCTCAAACAGAACGGGAATGTGGTGAAAACCTGTATTCTCCATGTTTCCTCCTCAAAGGCCCAGGGCCTGTGCCAAAAAGCGCACCCATGCCTTTTTGGTGTTGGTATCGTTGCAGGGTTTGGACTTGAGCTTGTAGCGGTTATCCAGAAAATAGCTGCCGTCCGGCATGAGGGAGATGGAATCCAGCGGCCAGCCGGGGCGGCGCTTTTCCGAGGGCGTATCCGTGAGCCAGAAGGCACCGGAGCGGGCTTCCTCCCGGGTCTTCATATAGGTTTGGATGCCCTCGGGCGTTTTAACGGCAAAGCCGTCCAGATAGTAGGCCATCACCCTGCCGCCCAGCGAACCCGCCAGACGGGAATAGTAGGTGATCATCTCTTCATCATCCAGCTTTCTGCCCTCGGGAGTGCGAATATGCAGCCCCGGCTGGCGGGGATCCTCCAGCGGCAGGGCATCCAGATAGAGGCCGCTGTCCTGACAGATGCAGTAATCGGCAAATCTGCCGTAGTACTCCGCCTTGAGGCGGGCGTTCTCGGTGGGGGTGTTGCCGGTCTCGGTGGGCTCGTCGGTAATGCCCAGATCGAAAAGCGTTACCAGCTCCACCGGGTACTCCCCCAGCCATTCCCTGAACATGCGCAGCTTGGAGGGGTTGGTGGTGCCGATGAGCACTTGGATCGCCATTCTCTTTTACCTCCCCGCAGGTACGGAACGAGGCGAACGGGCAAAGGCCCGTCCGCCATCGTTTTGGATAAATGCTTACGCCTGCTTCAGCTCGGCGATGCGGGCTGCCAGAGACTCCAGCATGCTTTCGTTGGTCTTGAGCTTCTCGCGCTCCTGCTCCACCAGCTGGGCGGGTGCCTTGGAAAGGAAGCCCTGGTTGTTCAGCTTGCCCTTGGCACGGGCGATCTCGCCCTCCAGGTTCTTCAGCTCCTTCTCCAGACGGGCGATCTCCTTGCCGATATCCACCAGGTCGCCCAGGGGGATGCGCAGCTCGCCGGCGGCGCACACGGCGCTGACCACCTTTTCGCCTGCCAGAGCATCCTTACCGCCGATGGCGGCATCGCTCACGTAGGCAAGGCGCTGCAGGTAGGGCTCAGCCATGGCCAGGGTCTCCTCCCAGCCGGCTTCGGGGATCAGGGTCACGTGGGTGCGCTTACCGGCCTGCACGTTCATTTCGGCGCGCAGGTTGCGGATGGCGCGGATGATCTCCATCAGACCCTCCATCTGGCGCTCTTCGGTCTCGAAGGCGTACTCGGCCTTCACCTCGGGCCACTTGGCGGTAATGAGCATGCCTTCGTGGGCGGGCAGGTTCTGGTACACTTCTTCGGTAAGGAAGGGCATGAAGGGGTGCAGCAGCTTGAGGATGCCCTCCAGCGTGTAGATGAGCACGCCGCGCACGTTGTTCTTCTGCTCCTCATCCTCGCCCATCAGGCGGCCCTTGCTCAGCTCGATGTACCAATCGCAGAACTCGTTCCAGGCAAAGTCGTAGATGTTCTGGGCAGCGATGCCGAAGTCGCCGTCCTCCATGTGGGCAGACACCTCGGTGACCACCTTGTTCAGGCGGCTGAGGATCCACTTGTCAGGCAGCTGCAGCTTGGCCGGATCGATGCTCTCGCGGGTCTGGGTGTTCATGAGCACGAAGCGGCTGGCATTCCAGATCTTGTTGGCGAAATTACGGGCGCTCTCCACCTTCTCGTCGGAGTAGCGGGTATCGTTTCCGGGGCTGACGCCCATGGCCAGGGAGAAGCGCAGCGCATCGGCGCCATACTTTTCCACCACCTGCAGGGGATCCACACCGTTGCCAAGGCTCTTGGACATCTTGCGGCCCTGCTCGTCGCGCACCAGGCCGTGGATGAGCACGGTCTTGAAGGGAGTCTCGCCCATCTCCTCCACGCCGCAGGTGATCATACGGCTTACCCAGAAGGTGATGATGTCGTAACCGGTCACCAGCACATCGGTGGGGTAGAAATACTTCAGATCCTCGGTCTGATCCGGCCAGCCCAGGGTAGAGAAGGGCCACAGGGCGGAAGAGAACCAGGTATCCAGCACGTCTTCATCCTGGTGGATGTTCTTGCTGCCGCACTTTGCGCAGCAGGTGGGATCCTCGCGGAGCACCATCATCTCGCCGCAATCCTGGCAGTACCACACGGGGATGCGGTGACCCCACCACAGCTGACGGCTGATGCACCAGTCGCGGATGTTCTCCATCCAGTTCATGTACTGCTTGGTAAAGCGCTCGGGCACGAACTGGGTCTTGCCGCTGGTAACGGCCTCGATGGCAGGCTTGGCCAGAGGCTTCATATCCACGAACCACTGCTTGGACACCATGGGCTCGATGGCGGTCTTGGAGTGGCGGTAGCACACGCCCACCTCATGCTTGATGGGCTCCACAGCCTTGAGCAGGCCCAGCTCGGTAAGATCGGCCACGATGGCCTTGCGGGCATCGGCGGTGGTCATGCCGGCATACTTGCCGCAATCCAGCACCTCAGGCTCGTTCTTGCTGGCCTGACCGGAGGCCAGCAGCTCTTCGTAGGCGGCCTTGTCGGCAGCGCCGGTCATGTGGCCGTCGTAGGTGAACACGCGCACCAGGGGCAGGTCGTGGCGCTGGCCCACTTCATAGTCGTTGGGGTCGTGCGCAGGAGTGATCTTTACCACGCCGGTGCCCTTTTCCATATCGGCGTGCTCGTCGCACACGATGGGGATCTCCTTATTGATGAGGGGCAGCACCACGTGGCAGCCGTGCAGGTGAGCATAGCGGGGGTCTTCGGGGTTGATGGCCACAGCGGTATCGCCCAGCATGGTCTCGGGGCGGGTGGTGGCCAGCTCCAGCATCTCGCCGGTCTCCTTGACCGGGTAGAGCAGGTGCCAGAAGTTACCGTCCATCTCCTTGTGCTCCACTTCCGCATCGGAAATGGCGGACTGGCACTCGGGGCACCAGTTGACAAGGCGGTTGCCGCGGTAGATGAGGCCCTTTTCGTACAGGCGGCAGAAGGTCTCGCGCACGGCCTTGGAGCAGCCCTCATCCATGGTGAAGCGTTCGCGGCTCCAATCGCAGCTGATGCCCATGCGGCGCTGCTGGTTTACGATGCGGCCGCCGTATTCCTTCTTCCAATCCCAGGCGCGCTTGAGGAAGCCTTCACGGCCAAGGCTATCCTTGGTGAGGCCTTCCTCGGCCATGGCCTGCACGATCTTCACCTCGGTGGCGATGGCGGCATGGTCGGTGCCGGGCAGCCACAGGGTGGGGTCGCCCTTCATGCGGTGGTAGCGGATGGGGGCATCCTGCAGAAGGCAGTCCATCGCATGGCCCATGTGCAGCTGGCCGGTGATGTTGGGGGGCGGCATCACGATGGTGAAGGGCTTCTTGCCCTCCTCCCGCTTGGCGATGAAGGCGCCGCTTTCTTCCCACATTTTATAGAGCTTATCCTCGATCGCCTGAGGGGCATACACTTTCTCCATAGAGAATTCCTGGTTCTCAGCCATTGTTGTTCTCCTCCGTTTATGTTGGTGGTTGGTCTGCAGAAGTTACAGACCGGGTATAAAGTCGAGCAATATGAGGGTCCCGAATACGGCGATGCCAAGACCGATGAGCCGGATGGGCAGCACCAGCCTCTCGCCCGCATCCCGGAAGATGAATCGTGCCAGCCTTGCTGCATACAGGCACAGCAGGCTGCCGCACAGCAGCAGCGTGATCCCCGTGACACTTAACCGGGAAAAGATCTCATCCCAGTTCATGGCATCGCCTCCCTTCGTAAATAAACAAAGCCGATAAAGAAAACGGAGCTGCCCCGCCCGCAAAGGACGGAACAGCTCCGTGGTACCACCTTTTTTCGCAGCACGGAACCGTGCTGCCTCTCTGCGCTGTAACGTGCGCACACGACCGGGCTACTGCGTAGTTCACCCGAGTACCCTCCCAAGCGACCTTCCGCAAACCGCTGTTGCCAAAGCGCCTTTCAGCCGGTGAGCGCTTCTCTCTGAGGCGGCGGTACTGCGTACTCCTCTTGTTCTGCGGGGTTGATATACACAAGGCTGCTTGATGAGACAAGCAGCCCTGTATGGGAAGGAGGCGATTACTCGTTCTCCTTCTTCTCGGTCATATCGATGACCTGCACGCCGTTATAGTAACCGCAATTCTTGCACACGCGGTGGGCGAGCTTCTTTTCGTGGCACTGCGGGCATTCCACGATGCCGGGCAGGCTCAGCTTCCAATTGGCGCGACGGCTG
>SVGN01000054.1 GCA_015056315.1 Clostridiales bacterium | reverse complement strand
GCGGGTCGGCCATAAAAGCAAGCCTATGCCATAGGCTGTCCCACGCTGTACGCCAGCCAACTCCATAGCCCCCCTTGCCAAAGGGGGGTGGCTCGCCGAAGGCGAGACGGGGGGATTCCGGGAGCAGTCAAGCCGCATTTATCCTCCTCGTGTGGTCTGCATCGGCACCCTCAGTCTGCCCTGAAGGGCAGCCAGCTCCCTCTAAAGAGGGAGCCTGCGCAGTTGAGTACCACCCGCAGCAATGCGCCATACCCAACTTGGGTAAGACAGACCCCACCGGCAGCACCCACCCGGCAACACCCCCCACACAAGGCTCCCTCTTCAGAGGGAGCTGTCGGCGCAGCCGACTGAGGGTGCCGCCCGCACTCAAGCCCCAATTTCCACATAAAGCAGCACTGCCCACCCACACAGAGAAGACAGTGCTTTTTGATCTGCAACAGGTCGCCCCCCGGCACCCTCAGTCACCCTTCGGGTGCCAGCTCCCTCCAAGGAGGGAGCCTGTAGGACGCGGGCTCCCCCCAAGCCCTCCTCTTCAGAGGCGCGGCGCAGTAGCCGGGGGGATCCCGGGGGGCAGCCAAGCCGGGTGAGGGCATCGCCCGCCGCCAAACCACAAAAAGAAGCTGCCGCATCCTTTGCGACAGCTTCTCGTATCGTTGCGCTTGTCTCGCAACCCCGTCTCCCGACCGATCAGACCGGGCGCTCCTTGCCAAAGAAGCACACCGCCACGGTGCCGGGGCCGCAATGGGCGCCGATGACCGGGCCAACATACTGGGTCTTGATCTCGCCCAGACCGGGGAGCTTTTCCTTCAGCTTGCTCTCCACGCGGGCGGCATCCTCGGGCGCATCGGCGTGGAGGATGGTCACATCCGCATTGGCGGGGTCGTCGATGTTCTCAACGGCCTTTTCCACCAGGGTGCGCAGGGCAGCCTTGCGGCCGCGCACCTTCTCGGCGGCGGTCAGCTTGCCTTCCTTGGTCTCGGTGATGATGGGCTTGAGATCCAGCAGGCCGCCTACCGCAGCCGCCACGGCGCTTACACGACCGCCACGCTTCAGGTAGACCAGATCATCCACGGTGAACCAGGCCTGCGCCTTCAGCTTGTTCTCCTCCAGCCACTGGGCTACCTCCTCCATGCTCTTGCCCTCGCGGTACAGGGCGTGAGCCTTCAGGATGAGGATGGTCTGGGGCGCGGAGATGCTCAGCGTATCCACCACGGTGATCTTGCGCTCAGGGTACTTCTCCAGCAGCTCATCCCGGGCAGCATAGATGTTGCGGATGGTGCCGCTGAGCTGAGAGGAGAAGGCCACGAAGAGGATGTCCTTGCCCTCCTGCAGGATGGGCTCGAAGTACTCCTCGTACACGGGCTGGGGCAGCAGGGAGGTAACAGGCACTGCACCGGCGCGCATATTGTCGAAATATTCCTTCTGCTTGCCGGCGCGGCCCAGATCGTCGAGATATTCCTTGCCATCCACGATGTAGGGCATGTAGACCATGGTCAGATCCAGCTCATCCACATAGCTGTAGGGCAGGTCGGAATCCGAGTCGGTCATGAATACGTAGGGATTGTTCATGCAAAACCCTCCTTAACGGTTTTGGGCGATATGCCCGTATGAAAGAAAATGAATCATTACCATAATAGCCTATTTTGCGCGCCATTGCAAGCAAAACACACCAAAGGCCAGCAAACAGGCGGTTTTCGGCATTTGCTCAGTGGCGTTCAAATGCCCGGCGGGCGGTATTTGACCCGCTCAGGATCGGTCTGACCTGTTTTTTTCTTAACGATCCCCCTGTTCACATTTGCAAGTCTGTGCTATAATACATCTGATACCCCACATATAAGGAGGAACCTGAACTATGCCTTTGGTAAACACTAAGGAAATGTTTAAGAAAGCCTACGAAGGCGGCTACGCCATCGGTGCTTTCAACGTTAACAACATGGAGATCGTGCAGGGCATCACCGAGGCCGCCAAGGCTGTGAACGCTCCCGTCATCCTGCAGGTGAGCAAGGGCGCCCGCGCCTACGCCAACCACACCTATCTGGTAAAGATGGTGGAAGCTGCCGTTCAGGAGACCGGCCTGCCCATCGCTCTGCATCTGGACCACGGCCCCGATTTCGAGACCTGCAAGAGCTGCATCGATGGCGGCTTCACCTCCGTTATGATCGACGGCAGCCACCTGAGCTTCGAAGACAACATCGCCCTCACCAAGAAGGTCGTTGATTACGCTCACGACCGCGGCGTTACCGTCGAAGGCGAGCTGGGCCGTCTGGCCGGCGTAGAAGACGATGTTAAGGTCTCCGCCGAAGATTCCAGCTATACCCGCCCCGAAGAAGTAGAAGAGTTCGCCACCCGCACCGGCTGCGACTCTCTGGCCATCGCCATCGGCACCAGCCACGGCGCTTACAAGTTCACCGCTGCCCAGTGCACCCGCAACGAGAAGGGCATCCTGGTGCCCCCGCCCCTGCGCTTCGACATCCTCGAGGAAGTCTCCAAGCGCCTGCCCGGCTTCCCCATCGTTCTGCACGGTGCTTCCTCTGTGCCCCAGGATTTCGTTAAGATCATCAACGAAAACGGCGGCAAGATGCCCGACGCCGTCGGCATCCCCGAGGAGCAGCTGCGCAAGGCTGCCAGCATGGCCGTCTGCAAGATCAACATCGACAGCGACCTGCGCATCAGCTTCACCGCTATGATCCGCAAGCACATGATGGAGCATCCCGATCACTTCGATCCCCGCCAGTACCTCACCGATGCCCGCAAGGCTCTGGGCGAGATGGTACAGCACAAGATCGTCAACGTTCTGGGCTGCAACGGCCAGGCTTGATGCATTGAGCTGAATACCCAACCGCCTCCGGTTCGCCGGAGGCGGTTTTTCTGTGGGCATCCTGCCACCCGGGTTCCCACCCTCCTATACAGGCTCCCGTTAGCCCCCAAGGCTCCCTCTTTAGAGGGAGCTCAGCTCGTCAAAAAACTCGCCTACGGCGACTTTTTTGACGACTTTTGCACCGTTTGCCTAGGAGCCTACGGCTCCCCGGGCGGCAAACGGTGATAGGAATCCCTTGCTACGCAAGGGTTCCGAAACCACCGTACACGCCGCTGGTTTCGGATTGGCAATCGGAGGGCTGCGGCCCTCCGATACCTCTGGGGTATTTCGACAGTCTGGGCTCCCTTCTTTAGCGGGAACTGTTGCCTGCCCACCCCACACCAGGCTCCCTCTTCAGAGGGAGCTCCCGCCGAAGGCGGGTGAGGGTGCCGCCCGCTGCCCTGCCGGGGGATGCCTCCGGCGGCTTAAGGGTAAGCCCCTCAACCCCAAGCCCCCGCTTCACCCAAAAAGCAGCTGCCGCATCCCTGCAACAGCCGCTTTTTTTCTATCCACTTCTCTTACCCCTGCTGGGCATAATTGGCCAAAAACTGCTTGGTGCGCTCCATCTGCGGGTTGCCGAACACCTGCTCCGGCGTGCCCATTTCGCAGATCTTGCCGCCATCCATAAAGATCACCTTGCTGGCCACATCCCGGGCAAAGGCCATCTCGTGGGTAACGATGATCATGGTGGTGTTCTGGTCTGCCAGCGAGCGGATGACCCTGAGCACCTCGCCGGTCAGCTCCGGGTCGAGGGCGGAGGTGGGCTCGTCAAAGCAGAGGATGTCCGGGTGCAGGTTCAGCGCCCGGGCGATGGCTACGCGCTGGCACTGGCCGCCGGAAAGCTGGTGGGGGTAGTTGTTCATCCGGTCGCTGAGGCCCATCTGGCACAGCAGCTCCTCTGCCGCCGTGCGGATCTCCTGCCGGATCTGCCGCTTGTTATCCTTCCAATCCGGCTGCTCCTTGGCCAGCAACTCCCGGGCCAGCATCACGTTTTCCAGCGCCGTGTACTGGGGGAACAGGTTGAAGTTCTGGAACACCAGCCCGAAGTGCAGCCGCTTCTTGCGTATCTCGCTCTGCCGGGTGGTCTGGCGGTCGGCGGCATCGAACAGCACCTCATCGCCCATCAGGATGCGCCCGGCACCGGGGGTCTCCAGAAAGTTGAGGCAGCGCAGCAGGGTGGTCTTGCCGCTGCCGGAGGAGCCGATCAGCGAAAGCACCTCGCCTTTTTCCATCGTAAAGCTGATGCCGTCCAGCACCTTGGTCTTGCCGAAGCTCTTTTGGAGGTTTTCTACCTGAAGAATCGCCATCTGCTCTCGCCTCCTTAACGGAAATAATCCAGCTGCTTTTCCAGCCGTCCCAGCAGCCAGCTGAGCAGGCCGTTCCACACCAGGTAGTAGATACCGGTAAAGAACAGGGGCCAGATGGCGCCGGAGATGCCGCTGCGGCCCTTCATGAAGGCCTGCCCCGCCCAGATGATCTCCTGCAGGGCGATGATGCGGGCCAGGGAGGTATCCTTCACCAGGGTGATGATCTCGTTGGAGATAGGCGGCACGATGCGCTTGATCATCTGCATCAGCTTCACCTTGAAGAAGATCTGCCCGGGCTTCATGCCCAGCACCAGACCGGCCTCCTCCTGCCCCACGGGAATGCCCTGGATGCCGCCGCGGTAGATCTCGGAGAAATAGGCGGAATAGTTGATGATGAAGGAGATGGCCGCCGCCGTAAAGCGCCCGGCCTCGCCGCTGCCCCAGATGTTCTGCTTCAGCACCAGACCGGGAAAGTAGTAGAAGATGAGCAGCTGGATCATCAGCGGCGTACCGCGGATGAGCCCCACATACATACGGGTGAGCCAGCGCAGGGGCGCAAAGCGGCTCATGGAGCCGAAGGAGATGATCAGACCCAGCGGCAGCGCACCGGCAAGGGTGACGAAAAACAGCTTGAGGGTCTGCAGAAAGCCTTCGTTCAGCGCCTGAAGCACGATGGGCATCTGCTCGGACATCTGCTGGAACAACTGTTGCATAACGGGCACCAACTTTCTTTGGCAGGAGGTTCAGGGGGTGGGGGATAGCGGGCAGCTGCCGTAAACGGGTCTGCACAGCCCCTCTATCTTACACGGAAACGGTACGGAAAGCAAATCGGGGAGAGACCCAAAAGAACGGGTCGGGATAAACGCTGCAAAACGGGGCTGCTGCATCGTGCAGCAGCCCCGTGCTTGATTCCGGGCCGGTGGGCGGTATGGTGCCCCTTTACCGGAAAATTGCTGTCTGTTTGTTGGGTCAGGTTACTGGGCGGCAGCCTCGTCGGCAGCGGGAGCAGCCTGAGCGGCGGTCTGGTCGATCAGAGCAACCTGTACATCGTAGGTCTCGGCGATCTTGAGCAGGGAGCCGTCCTCGTAGGCCTTCAGCAGGAAGGCGTTCAGCTCGGCAGCCAGATCGGAGCCCTTGCGGAAGCCAACACCGTACTCCTCGCTGTTGAGGCCGATGGTGTAGGTCAGGTTGGCGTAGTTGGTGCCTTCACCGATCATGGCGGCGGCCATCAGGGAGTCGATCACGGCGGCATCGGAGGTACCGGCGGCAACTTCCATCAGGGCATCGGCCTGGGCGGTAACGGGGGTCACGTTCAGGGCCAGCTCGGTGAGCACGGCTTCACCGGCGCTGCCGGCTTCGGCGGCAAAGCTCAGCTCGGCCAGGCTCTCAACGGTCTGGTAAGCATCGGCCTTGTCGGCGGGCACGACGACTACCTGAGCGTTGTTCATGTAGGGCACGGAGCACTCCATGGCGGCCAGCACGGGCTCGGTCAGGGTCATGCCGTTCCAGATGCAGTCAACGGCCTTGCCGTCCAGCTCCAGGATCTTGTTGTCCCAGTCGATCTCTACAAACTCGATGTCTACACCCAGCTCGGCGGCAAAGGCACGGGCCACGTCGGCGTCGAAGCCGATCCAATCGCCGTTGTCATCACGGTAGTCCATGGGAGCAAAGTCGGTAATGCCCACCACCAGCTTGCCCTTGTTGACAACATAGGCCTTGTCGGTCTCTTCGGCAACGGCGGTCAGGGTAAGGATCATCATCATTGCCATCAGCATGGCCAGAAGCTTCTTCATCATGGTTATACCCTCCACATTGTTATTTTGGTTTGGGTGATTTATCGCTTTAGCACGATGAATCGTCCTTGTCCTATCACGACGGGCAGGGCTTGTCAAGCCGTGGAGGCTGAAAAACCATGCAAATACAATCCTGTATCCAGAGGGTGGGGGGGAAGATACCGTTCTGTAGGCGTTTACCACTGAAGAGGGAACTGGCTGTGGTGGCAGTTGCCACGCAACAATACACCACGGGCACGCCGGTCTGTGCAGACTACTCGCGGCAAGCGCCAATGATGCAGCCCGCCCTTGCCAAAGGGGGGTGGCGGCGCAGCCGCCGGGGGGGATTCCGGTTATAGCCAAGCAGCGTTTATCTCATCCTATGCTTGCCCTTTACCGGCACCCTCAGCCCCTGACGGGGCAGCCTTCGGCCCCGGTACGGGATCCCCCTCGCCCTCTGGCCGCCGGAGTCATCTTCCACAACAAAAACGGCAAGCCGTCACCGGCCTGCCGTTCAAAAATACTACGGCTCCTCCTCCGGCGCATCCTTCCTGCGCAGGGAGGCCGCCATACCACCCGCCGCCAGCGCCGCAGCGCCTGCCAACAGGCTCATGTAATAGGAGAACAAGCGCCATACCAGCATGGCAAGGCTGTTCTGCCCCGGCGGGAAGATGCCCCGGTAGAAGGCCAGAAAGCCGCCCTCCTGGGCACCGCTGGCACCGGGCAGGGGGTTGTAGCTGGCGCTCATGTACAGCAGGTAGGCAATGGCCAGCACCTGCTGCCAGGAGGTGCCGCTGAGGCCGAAGGCATAGTACACGCATACCGCCACCAGCATCAGCGACAGCACGCTCAGCGAGGAGAGCAGCAGCTGGGTGAGCAGCTCCCCGGGGCGCTTCAGGCATTGGATCATGTTGGTGTGGTAGTGATCCAGCACAGAGCGCAGCTTGTCTCCGGCGGCAGCGGGATCCCGTACCAGGCGCAGCTTTGCCCCCAGCGCTACCAACCTGTCTGCCAGGCGCTGCACCCAGGGGCGGAAAAAGGTGGCCGCCAGAATGAGCAGCACGCCCAAAAGGTGTATGCACCAGCCGATCCACACCAGAAAGCGCATGCCTGCCAGTTGGGTGTTGATGAAATCCCGGTGGATGATCCACACCACCGGCACGATGAGCACCGAGCTGAGCTGACCAAGGGCAAAGCGCGCCGCCAGCCCGGAGGTGCCCACGCCCACCGGCACGCCCGCTTTTTTCAGGTAATAGACCTGCATGGGCTGCCCGCCGCTGGAGCCGGGGGTGAGGCCGCTGTAGAAAGCGCCCAGCAGGGTAACGTACAGGGTGTACAGCAGCCCGATGGGGTGCCCGTGGCGGCGGTAGTAGAGCCAGTAGCCCACCGAATCCATCAGCATGAAGCCGAACCAGCAGCCAAAGGCAGCTGCCACCCAGCCGGGCTTCAGCGAGCGGAGGGTATCCCAGACCATCTGGGGGTCGTTGCTGCGGAACACGATCCATACCGACAGCAGCAGCACCGCCGCGATGATGATCGCTCCCAGCAGTTTTTTGTTCTTCATTCTTCGTCCCCCTGCCGGTCGATGGCGCGGGCCAGACGCAGAGCCACCTCATCCTTTTCGTCCTTGTAGCAGTCGATCACGATGGCGGGCCGCTGAAGGATGCAGCGGTGCTCATCATCCACATACAGGGGCACCAGGGGCAGCGAACGCCCGGTCTTCATGCGGTACAGTTCGCCCAGGTAGAGAAAGCCGCTGTAGATCTCGCAGGGCTTGTCGTAGCCTGCGGTATACTCCTTATCCGGCCAGATGACCATGCTGTCGCCCCGCAGCAGATACTTCAGCGCCTGACGGATGGTGCTGATGGAGCGGCTGTCCCGGTACACGGGAGCCGCCTGGAAGGAGTGGAGCAAACGCACCGTCACCTTGCCTGCGATCCAAGCCCACAGGTTGAACTTGGGCGCTTTTTTGCCCTTGCGGGCAGCGAAGGTGTACTCTCTGTAGTGGCGGATGGCGCTTTCATCCTCAAAGAAAACGCTCAGCGAGAAGGGGTGCACCTGAAACGGCAGCCATTTGAGGGTGGTATAGGGGCCGTGCATGTTCAAATGCCGGCAAACATAGATCGTGGGCTGAGCAGGAGCCTCCACCTTCGCCTCGTAGGGGCGGGAGAGGCAGCGCAGAGTCCAACGGGCGATGCGTGCAAAGCGGCCGTAGAACGGCTTGGGCTGAGGCACGTCACAGAGCCTTTGTTCGTCCATTGCGCATATCTCCTTTCGATGGGAAAGCCGCTCAAAAAAACAGCAGCTCCCATCTTTTCTATTATACAAAACTATGTCAACTGTTTATCAACTCATTCGTATCATACCCAAAGCAGCGCCTGCACGGCCCGGAGCGGTTTTGAGCGGGCGGTATGCCGGTTTTGGGCGTGTTTGGTTGCATTGCCGCCTCATCTGTGATAGGATACGCATTGTATCCAGGATTTTTGAACAGGGGAGGCAGATCCATGGCGCTGATCCTTTGCCCCGAGTGCGGAAAAGAGATCTCCGACGCTTCCGGCCGTTGCATCCATTGCGGCTACCCGCTGCGCAAACGCAGCTTGAATGCAAGACCGATTTTGCTGCTGGTGCTGGTGGTGCTTGCGGTGCTGGTCTGCTCGGTGGTCTGCGGGCAATTGTACGCAGGCAGGCACAAGCCGGTGCTTTCCCTGCCCTATGGGCTGGATGCCTCCATGACGCCCAAGCAGCTCAACGAAAAAATGCAGGCGGAGGGCTTCGTGCCCGATTTCGAGACCGCCGAGGGCAGCCGCAGCCAGTTCTTTTATCAGCCCAGAGAGGTGTATGGGCAGGAGGCATATCTCACCCTCCTTTCCACCGGCGATGGCTGCACCGAGGTGGCCCATCTCTACCGGGAGGCGGCGGAATACGGCACCGGCAAAATGAGCAGCCTGTTCCTGCGGCTCAGGGAGCTGCTGGTGGAGGCCCACGGCCTGCCCACCTACGAGGAAAGCGGCGAATGCACCTGGGAGGAGGGCCCCTGCGCCATCTGCCTGTACTATGTGGGCGAAGAGGGCGGCAATCTCTGGCTGGACTTTGTTATGCAGCCGTAACGGCTTTTGATACGAAATGATACGAACAGGAGTGAAGGTACCAATGAGCATCATCGAGACCCTGCTTAAGGAGCACCCCATCCGCAAGACCAGGAAGCAGAAGGAGGCCTTCCGCAGCTGGTTCATCGGAGAAGCGGAGCGCATGGGCTACACCGCCAAGGAAGAAACGGCCAAGGGCTATGCCAGCACCAATCTGGTGGTGGGCGACCCGGACAGCGCCCGCGTTACCTATACCGCCCACTACGATACGCCCCCGGTCATGCCCCTGCCCAACTTCATCACCCCCAAGAGCATTCCCTTTTACATCGTCTACCAGCTGGTGGTAACGGTGGCGGTGCTGGGTGCCGGTGTGCTGGTGGGCGTGCTGGCGGGCCTGGTGACCGGCAATGCCGACGTGGGCTTCCCGGTGGGCTTCGTAGCCATGTATGTGTTTCTCTTCCTGATGATGTTCGGCCCGGCCAACAAGCACTGCGCCAATGACAACACCTCCGGCGTGGCCTCCGTGATGGAGATCATGGCCCGCCTGCCCGAAGAACAGCGGGCAAAGGTGGCCTTCATCCTCTTTGATAACGAGGAAAAGGGCATGATGGGCTCCGCCGGCTATGCAGCCCAGCATAAGCAGTTCAAGAAGAACGGCCTGCTCATCAATCTGGATTGCGTGGGCGACGGCGAGAACATCCTCTTCTTTACCAAGAAGGCTACCCGGGCGCTGCCCGAGTACGCCCTGCTGGTGGAGAGCATGCAGGCCCAGACCGGCCGCAATCTGCTGATGGAGAACACGGAGGGCAGCGTTTACCCCTCCGACCAGTCCCAGTTCAGCCACGGCATTGCCGTATGCGCCTGCCACAAGGGCAAGACCCTGGGTTATTATGTGGATAAGATCCACACCGCCAAGGATACAGTCTGCGACCAGATCAACCTGGATTTCCTGGCCGACGGCCTCACCGCCTTTGCGGCGGCGCTGCCCGGGGCTGCCATGCCCCGTTCGGAGGCCGATATGGAAAAAGAAGCTGCCGAAGAGAAGAAGAGCAGGTGGCTGGGTGCGCTGGCCGGGCTTGCGGCAGCCATCGTAGGCATGGCGCTGCTGATGGTCTACATCCGCAACAAGGGCGATATGCCGCTGGCCTTCCTGATCCTCGGCTCGCTGCTGTTCGGCTTCGGCATCGTCAGCTTCTTTGGCAAGGCATTGAGCAAGAAATAACGGAGAGTGCAAGGAGGGTCAGCCTGTGAACCGTCTGCTGGCTGTGCTGCTGGTGCTGATGGGCATCGGCGAGCTGATCATCGCTTTTGCGGGGGCAAAGCCTCCGCTGCCTGTCTCCATCGTTTTGGGCGGGCTGCTGATCGGCATGGGCATCAAGACCCTGCTGGATGCCCGGAAGAAGTAACTGTGTAAGGAGAAGCCCATGACAAACGAGACCAAAAGAAAAAGAGAGCCCTGGCGGATCGTTCTCTGCGTGCTCTCGCTGATCTTCATCCTCTTTATGTGGATCAAGAAGGATCTGCTGACCATCTACACCACCATGCCCAAAGAGCAGCTGCTGCCCATGCTGGCGACCACCGTGGCGGTCTCGCTGGTCAAGGTGGCCGTGCTGACGGTTGGCATCCTGCTGGTCAAGTGGATTATCGGTAAAGTGATGAAGCGGAATACGGAAGCCTGATTTGGCGTGCAGGTAGCGCCCTGCAGGCAAACAGGCAGAACAACAAAAGGCAGCAGGCCGTATGGCGGGAGTATTCTTAAGGAACAAATGATCCGGTAACAAACAAAGGAGCATCCGACGGTTTGGATGCTCCTTTGCTTATGCGCCCAATAAACGCAATGCACCGAAACGGTGCGTATAATTGCGCCCTCTTGAGGTAGTGAGAAGAAACATTTCTATTTACTCATTGCTTTTGCCAAATTTTCTATGAAACAATGATTTTCAAGATATATTGACATGCCTATGCAGTCCAGTATAGAATATTTTCAGATTCAGTAAAAAAATAAAGGACGGGTACCCCTATGCTGCAAAACAAAAAGGTTATTGCTGTATGCATGGCCAAACTGCACGATGCCGGTCGCTCGGAATATATTCAGAAGCTGCATTATCTGGCGCAGGAAAACAACTGCAAGCTGCTCATCTTTAACAGCTTTATCGACTTCTACAATCAGGATGCGCTGGATCAGGGTGCGGCATCGGTTTATTCCCTCATGAATTTCGACCTGATCGATGGGGTGGTCGTGCTCTATGACAGCTTTGTGAACCACGCTGTTGCCGACCGGATCATCGCCAATGCCCGCGCCCACCACAAACCGGTCATTCTGATCAACGGGCAAATGGACGGCTGCTGGTCCATCATGCCGGATTATTCGGATACCTACACCGCTTTGATGGAGCATGTGATCACTGCCCACGGCATCCGGGATACCTTCTTTATTGCCGGGCCCCGGGGCAACGACGAATCGGATATGCGCATCGCCTGCTATCAAAAGGCGCTGGAACATCAGGGCATTCCTTTTGAGGAAAGCCGGGTCGATTATGGCGATTTCTGGGACAGCCCCACCCGCAGGATCGTCCAGCGGCTGGTGGCCGATGGGCAGAGACCGCCCCGGGCCATCTTCTGCGCCAACGACTACATGGCCTTTACTGTCGTTAACGAGTTGGCCCACCAGGGCTACAGCGTTCCCGGAGATGTGGTGGTCACCGGCTTCGATGGCGTGCCTGCCAGCGAGCATTTCCAGCCGCAGCTGACCACCTGCCGGGAGGATAACGAGTATCTGGCGCAGCTGACCATCCAGCTGGTGGAGGAAGCCATGCTGCCCGGCGCTGTTCCCAGCTTGAAAAACAACACCTACACGGCCTTGTTTTCCGAGTCCTGCGGCTGCAAGAAGACCAACTACAAGCAGTACCGGGAATCCGCCACCAATCTGTTCAACACCATCGACTCCATGCAGATCCACGAGGACTATGTTTTCGCGTGGATCGACAGGATGCTGGAAATCGTTGATATGAACGCCCTGTACGCAACCATCCAGAACAGCATTCTGGGCAACTCCTGCGTATGCATGAACAGCGATTTCGTTGCCTCCATGATGGAAGGTGCCGCCGAGCCTGCCGCCGCATTTTCCAACGAATTGATTGTGATCCCCTCTGTCTATTCGCCTGATACGAACGGGATCGCCAGCAAAATGTCCCTGTGCGATATGGTGCCGGATCTGGATAAGTGGATCCGGGATGACACCACCGGCATCATCAATGCGGTTTATGTGGGCGCAAAGGTCTGCGGCTATTTTGTCATGAACACAGACGATATTCTGGGCAACACCCACAAGATCAAGCGCGTCACCAAGGCGGTGAACATTGCCTTTACGGTTGCCGTCAACTACTTCCGCCAGCAGAATATGAACCTGCGCATCCAGCGGGCGGCCTATGTGAGCGCCGTTACCGGCATGCCCAATATGAAGGGTGCTGTACAGTGGTTTGAGACTTTCTCTGAACAGGAAGAAAACCATCGGATGTCCCTTACCTTCTCGGTGTACGGGCTGCCCAAGTACCGCTACATTCTGGAAAACTACGGCGTGGATGCCGCCGAAGAGGCCCTGCGTGTGGTGGCGGAAGCCCTCAAAACCGCCAACCCCAAGGACTGTCACCTTGCCCAGATCGCTGAAGATGCCTTTGCCGTCATCAATTACTACGCAGACGGTAACCAGATCGGCGAGGTGATCAACAAGGCCACCTCCGTGTTTTTCAGCATGATCGAAAGCTATAACAGCCGCAGCGAGAAGGAATACTTCGTGGAGGTCAACTGCGGCTGCACGGTGGTCAATCCCGGGTGGACGGGCGCTTTGGAGAGCTTTATCAAGTTTGCCTACGGCGAAATGTACATGAACCAGATCAAGCACGGCGCAGGCAATGCCGTCAAGGCCCAAAGCGCACCCCAGAAGCAGTACACGGCCTTCAGCCTCCTGCTGGAGAAGAACCTGTTCCACTATCATTTCCAGCCCATCGTTCATGCCAAAACCGGCGACATTTACGCATACGAAGCGCTGATGCGCACGGATCAGTTGATCGGCATGAATCCTTTGGAGGTGCTGGATGCCGCCCGCCAGTACAACAGGCTGTACGATATCGAAAAGGCCACCCTGTTCAATATCATGGATCGCTATGCCCGTGAACTGGAGCAATTCGGTGGCCACAAGGTGTTCATCAACACCATTCCCGGGCATTTCCTGAGCGATGAAGATCGCCACCTGCTGGCAGACCGCTACGGCGGGCTGATGAGCAAGGTAGTATTTGAGCTGACCGAACAGGATACCGTTTCGGATGCGGAACTCAGCGCCATCAAAGAGCTGTGCGGCGAAAGCTCCGGCAGCAGCATTGCCATCGACGACTACGGCACGGGCCACTCCAACATCGTCAATCTGATGCGCTATGCCCCGCAGGTCATCAAGATCGACCGCTACCTGATCGAAGAAATCCACAAAAACCCCAACAAGCAGATGTTCGTTCGCAGCACGATTGAGTTTGCCCGTCTCAACCAGATCATGGTGCTGGCAGAAGGCGTTGAAACCTCCGAAGAGATGCGCATGGCCATTGATCTGGGCGTAGACTTGATTCAGGGCTACTATACCGGCCGCCCGGCACCGGATCCTATTGGAGCCATCAAGGAAGAGATCCGTCAGGAGATCATTGCTGCCAATCCGTTGAACAATCATCGGGCGTGATCACAAGCATAGGCATATGAAAGCCGCAGAGAAGATGCAGAGCCTTTCTCTGCGGCTTTGTGCTTGTTTATTTGTGTGCGTTTGTCACCAAAGGATAAATTCATCCTTGGCATATACCTTACTGGGCAGGCTGCCTTTTGTGTGTTGCCGCAGGTGGCAGCCCCCGCCCGGGCTCCCTCTGAAGAGGAAGCCATCGAAAAAGCTCCCCCCCAAGAAAAGCAAAACCGTCCCATCCCCGCGCAAAAACTGCATAGACAGCCCCCGCCGTTCCCTGCTATAATAACCAAAAAGAGCCTCTTGCACACAACCGAACCCAGCGCCGTCCCCCCCCGTGCAGGGCTGCGCCCGCCCCGGCCCCTGTTTTCCACCATCCGCCGCCGCTGTGTGCAGGGGAAGGCTCATCAAGGGAGGAAAAAACAGCATGATCTATTACGTCAACCAGTCCGCAGCCCGGGAGGGCGATGGCTCCAAGGCACGCCCCTTCCGCTGGATCAGCGATGCGGCAAAGCTGGCCCGGCCCGGCGATGAGGTCATCGTGGCCCCGGGCATCTACCGGGAGTATGTCAGCCCCGCCTTGGGCGGCACCGAGGAAGCCCGCATCACCTACCGCAGCGAGGTGCCGCTGGGCGCGGTCATTACCGGCGCAGAGCTGCTTACCGGCTGGCAGCCCCTTGGCAGCGGCATCTGGACGAACCGTGTGGATAACGGCATCTTCGGCACCTTCAACCCCTATGTGGAGGAGGTCTACGGCGATTGGTACTTCGCGCCCACCGTGCGCCATGCGGGCTGCGTCTACATGGATGACAAAATGCTCTACGAAGCCCTTACCATGGAGGAGCTGAAGGCGGGCCAGGTCTACAAGCCCAGCTGGGATCCGGACTTCTCCATCTACAAGTGGATCAGCGTGCAGGAGGGCGGCGAGACCGTGCTTTACTGCAACTTCCACGACATCGATCCCAACACCCGCAAGATCGAGATCAATGTGCGCCGCCGCTGCTTCTTCCCCGAGGAGACGGGCAGGGGCTACATCACCTTCTCCGGCTTCAAGGCAGAGAAGGCCGCCACCACCTGGGCACCCCCCGCCGCCTTCCAGGACGGCATGGTGGGCCCCCACTGGAGCAAGGGCTGGATCATTGAGGATTGCGAGATCTGCAACGCCAAGTGCTGCGGCATCTCCCTGGGCAAGTATTACGACCCGGAGAACGACCATTACTTTACCCGCAAGCATGTAAAGAGCCCCACCCAGATGGAGCGGGATGCGGTGTGCCGCGGCCAGTACCACGGCTGGCTCAAGGAGAAGGTGGGCAGCCACATCATTCGCCGCAACCACATCCACCATTGCGAGCAGACCGGCATCGTGGGCCGTATGGGCAGCGTGTTCTCCCTCATCGAGAACAACCACATCCACCACATCAACAACATGCAGGAGCTGGGCGGCGCAGAGATCGCAGGCATCAAGCTGCATGCCGCCATCGATGTGACCATGCGCCGCAACCACATCCACCACTGCACCATGGGCATCTGGTGCGATTGGCAGCCCCAGGGCACCCGCATCACCCAGAACCTGCTGCACCACAACGAGCGCCCCGCTTATTGCGATTGGGCCGAGGGCGGCATGGAGAGCCAGGATCTGTTTGTGGAGGTAGGCCACGGCCCCACTTTGATCGATAACAACATCCTGCTTTCCGAGGTGAGCCTGCGCATTGCCACCGAGGGCGTTGCCATGGTGCATAACCTGATGATGGGCACCCTCACCTTTGTAGGTGGCGGCACCGGCGACCGTTACACCCCCTACCACATCCGTCACCGCACGGAGGTGGCGGGCTTCATGACCATCCTCCACGGCGATGACCGCTTCTACAACAACATCTTCGTGCAGGATCACCCTGCCGATGAGCCGGTCAAGCGGGGCGGCCCTGCGGAGCATGAGCGGCTGGTGGGCACCTGGTGCTTCGACGAGTACCCCACCTACGACGAGTGGATCTCCTGGTTCGATCTGGATGTGGCCCGCCCGGATATGGGCAAGCTGGAGAAGTACCACCGCAGCCACCTGCCCGTATGGGTGGAGGGCAATGTGTACCTGAACGGCGCCAAGCCCTGGAAGCACGAAAAGAACAATCTGGTCAAGGCAGAGAAGCCCATCGTGGAGCTGATCGAGGAAGGCGGCTCCTACCGCCTCCGCACCGACCTGCCGGAGCTGATCGGCGGCTTCCGCTGCGGGATGATTCATTCCGACATTCTGGGCTGCGCCTTCGAGCCGGAGCAGCGCTTTGAGAACAACGACGGCTCCGCCATCACCTTCGATCGGGACTACAACGGCAACCACCGCGGCATGGAGGTGCTGCCCGGCCCCTTCGCCACGGCGGAGGCCGCTGCGGAGGTGCTCTGGTAAGCGGATGGTCTGCGGCTGCGCTTTGGCAGCTGCATAAGCAGAGCCCGGGAAACAGGGCGGACAGGCTTCGGGAGGGATCGGAGGGCTCGCCCCTCCGACAGCCGGAACGTTTGCTGCCCGGGGAGCCGCTGCTTACCGGGCAAACGGTGCGTTCCCGCTGAAAGAGCTGCCGGAGGTGTGTTTCGGCGAATTGAAAAAGCAGGGGTTGCCTGCGGTGCATTGCCGCAGACAGCCCCTTCAGGTTGTCAAAAAAGGGGAAGGTGCAGGAAACTCAGTTTCCTGCCGGGTGTGGAGACGGAGGGAAGTGTGTGCCCAGTGGGCACTTGCGCGAAGCGCAAAACGACCCGCAGTCGTCAACCGAAACG
>SVGN01000053.1 GCA_015056315.1 Clostridiales bacterium | reverse complement strand
GTTATGCTCTTCATGAAGGGTTTGGCTCCTTTCGTACAGTTTTGTGTCGCAACTCAACTATACCACATGAGCCAATCCTTCTTTTCTTTTCTCTTACTGTCCAAGATGTATTGTAGCGCTACATTGCAGCATCACGTCTGTTATGCAAGAATATTGACTTTTGCTGCCGCAAGTGGTATCTTTTCCTGTGGAAAGAACCGGCGATGCGCCGGGCTACAGTTGAATAATCAGGAGGAATCATCATGAACGCTACCAAGAAGTACATTGCTGAGTTTATCGGCACCCTCACTTTGGTCACCCTTGGCTGCGGCACCGCCATGCTGGTGGGCTGCAACGCTGCTGCCGGTTCCGGCTACCTGCTCACCGCTCTGGCCTTCGGTCTGGTGATCGTTGGCATGGCTTACTGCGTTGGCAACATCTCCGGCTGCCATATCAACCCCGCTGTTTCTCTGGGCGTGCTCATGAGCAAGGGCATGTCTGTGAAGGAGTTCGTCGGCTATGTGATCGCTCAGTGCCTGGGCGCTCTGGCCGGTGCCGGTCTGCTGGCTGCCATCTTCGGTCTGGGCGGCGTTACCGATATGACCGGCGGCTTCGGCTCCAACGGTCTGGCCGGTGTGGGCGGCAACGCTGTTGCCGGTCTGCTGGTTGAGATCGTTCTCACCTTCTTCTTCGTTCTGACCATTCTGGGCGTTACCTCCAAGAAGGCCGGTCACGGCTCCTTTGGCGGCCTGATCATTGGTCTGACCCTGGTTCTGGTGCACATCCTGGGCATCGGCCTCACCGGCACCTCCGTCAACCCCGCCCGCAGCTTCGGCCCCGCTCTGGTGGCTCTGTTCGCCGGCAACACCGCTCCCATCAGCGCCCTGTGGGTGTTCATCGTTGGCCCCTTCGTTGGCGCTGCACTGGCTGCCATCGTTTACAACTTCCTGGAGAATGAGAAGAATGCCTGATCCGCATTCTGTAACCTGAAGGCTGCGCCCTGCTCTCCCTGCGAGAGCAGGGCGCGTTTCATTGCATTCCGGGGTGGGTTTTGCTATAATGCAAGCATTCGGGGTACCGTGTACGTATCGGAGAGGAGAAGAAAATGTTTACAGACAAAGTGGTGGTGGTCACCGGCGGGGTGCAGGGCATCGGCAAATGCATCTGCGATATGTTCCGGGCAGAGGGCGCCCGTGTCTGCGTGATCGATGTGCAGGAGAACGATTATTTTACCGGCGACCTGGCAGACAAGCAGACCTTGGAGCGGTTTGCCGAAAAGGTGATCGGCGACTGGGGGCATGTGGATTGCCTCATCAATAATGCCGCCCCGCTCTTCAAGGGCATTGGGGAATGCACCTACGAGGAGTTCGAATATGCCCAGCGTGTGGGCGTTACCGCTCCCTATTACCTGACGAAGCTGTTCCTGCCTTATTTTGCGGAGGGGGCAAGCATCGTCAACATCTCCTCCAGCCGGGACCGGATGAGCCAGCCCCAGTCGGAGAGCTACACCGCTGCCAAGGGCGGCATCCATGCGCTGACCCATTCGCTGGCGGTGAGCCTGGCAGGAAAGGTTCGGGTCAACTCCATCTCCCCCGGCTGGATCGATAACGCCTACACCGTCTATACCGGCCCGGATGCGGTGCAGCAGCCGGCCGGGCGGGTGGGCAACCCCCGGGATATCGGGCATATGGTGCTGTTTCTCTGCTCGGACAAGGCAGGCTTCATCACCGGCGAAAACATCTGCATCGATGGCGGCATGACCCGCCTCATGGTCTACCACGGCGACCACGGCTGGTCGCTGGCTGGGGAGGGCGAAGCGTGAAGAAGCTGCTGTATGTTTTCTGGCAGTGTACCTTCGGCATACTGCAAACGCTGCTGGGGCTGGCGCACTTTCTGGTGTATGTGCGCTGTCCCCATTTCTGGTACCACGGCGCGCTGGTCACCCGGTGGGGGAACAAGGCCAGCGTATCGCTGGGGCTGTTCGTTTTTGTGACCGACGATCTGCCCTACTATTCCCGTGTGGAGGGGCAGATGACCCGGCAGGCGCTGGCGCAGCGGCTGCTGGTGCATGAGTATGGGCACACCATCCAGTCGCTGCTGCTGGGGCCTCTGTACCTGATCGTGATCGGCATCCCCTCCACGGTGTGGGGCTTCTGGCCCTCGCTGGCAAAAGCCCGGCGGGAGAAGGGGATCTCCTATTTCCGTTTCTTTACGGAGCGCTGGGCCAATACCCTTGGCGAAAAAACGACCGGCGAGCCCTCCATGGGGCAGCTGGTGATCGATTGAGCCGTCTCGTACAGTTGCCTGCAACGAAGGGAAAGATCATTTTGTCCTGCTGATTTACGAAAATATCACGAAAACAGTGGCAAGAACGGCTGTTTTATCGAAAATTCGGCATTTCTTGCATATTCCCGGTACGCCTTGCACACCTGCGTGGGGATATGGTATAATCAGCCAAACCCGGAAATGTGAATACCTGCACAACTGTTACGGTATGAGGGCCGCTTGAAGTGTATGAAGAAGTTTGAGCAAAATGTAGGGTCGATGGACATATCTGCACTGTCGGGAGATTTCGCCAGTCCGTTCACCTATGCGGAGCAGGACTTTTTTGTGTGCGAATACGTTTTCGCCGACGGTGAACTGCTGACGGCTTACGGCGGCCTGTTTGCCAACTGCGGCATGGAGGTGCCCCAGAGCCTGGATGCGCTGTGCGCAGTGCCGGAGAACTGGCCTCTGACCGAAAGCTACCGCAGCAAGGCCGCCGGCTTCTTTGCCGCTCTGCGCAGGCAGACCGGCGAGGGGCGCACGGCCCCTTCGCTGTTTGAGATGCTGCTGGAGTACGATGGCCGGGAAAGCTGGGTATGCATCGGCACCACGGTGCTGAGCCGCAACGGGGCCACCGTTCTGCAGCTGCGCTTTTCCCGCTTCGATAATGAAAAACGAGAACTGGCCCGCCTGGTGGACCGCTCCCTGACCGATCCCCTCACCGGCACGCTGAACCGCGCGGGCCTTGCGCAGGAGCTGAAGAAGCTGGCAGCGGGCGGCCGGGTGTTCGCTTTTTTGGTGCTGGATATCGATGGCTTCAAAAACTTCAACAATACCTACGGGCATCTGGCGGGCGATGCGCTGCTTTCCCGCATTGCCCAGCGGCTGGCAGACGGCCTGCAGCCGGAGGATCTGATCGCCCGCGTCAGCGGCGATGTGTTCATCATCTGCATCTACAACGCGGAGGAGAACGAGTCCATCCAGCGCACGGTGCGCCATATGCATGCCGCCGTGCTGGAGAACGACGATAATCTGCTCTCCATCAGCATCGGTGTGGCCATGAGCCCCAAGGATGGTACCGATTTCGAAGACCTGTACCGTAAGGCCGATCTGGCCATGTACTGCGCCAAGGGGCGCGGCGGCAACAGCTATCTGTTCTACGAACCGGATATGGTCATGCCCGGCAGCGAGGCAGCCGAGAAGCGCCGCACGCCGGAGGTGCAGCATATGCTGGTGCATTACCACCGGGGGCAGGATGCCTTCACCTACCCGCCGGAGCTGGAGCAGGTGTTCTGCGCCCGCTTTGATGAGCGCCCCCTCTGGCAGATCCTGCAGGAGGATGGGGTGGCCCGCCGGGATATGGCCCTGCGCCTGCGGGACAGCCTTGAGCAGGTCGTGAACGGTCAGGTGCCGCTCACCTTCTCCGAATATCTGCTCCGAACGGCAGACGGTATGATGCGCTGGTTCCGCATCGGCATGATGGCAGCGGGCGATGCGGTCTGCATCACCTTTACCGATGTGAACGACGAGCTGCACGGTGCCTGGCAGATCCCCGAGTTCGACGATGTGACCGGGCTTCTGAGCCACAGCGCCTTCACCCGCAAGGTGGAGCGCGTTCTGGCCGATGACCCGGAGGGCGTTCGGGGCGGCGAGTATGCCATGCTGTATTTCGATGTGGTGCGCTTCAAGGCCATCAACGACCGTTTCGGCAACGCCGAGGGCGACCGGCTGCTGCTGTATATCGCCAGCGGTGTTACCGAATTGCTGAAGCCGGAGGAGGCGGTCTGCCGCCTGATCTCCGACCAGTTCGCCGTGCTGCTGCACCGCAAGGGCGAGGCCCTTGACGGGTTCCTTACCCTGTATGCCCAGGGCATGGCGGCCTATAATCTGGGCATCGAGATCGTTAGCAACATGGGCATCTACATCACCACCGGCGAAGAGCTTACTGCCGATGCCATGCTGGATCGCGCCAAGCTGGCCCAGACGGCCATCAAGGGCAGCTATACCAACAAGTACAGCTTCTACTCCGAAGAGATGCGCAACGCCATGCTGGGCGAGCAGGAGATCATCGGCAATGCGGGTACGGCGTTGGCGGGCCACCAGTTTGTGGTGTTCTTCCAGCCCCAGTATGACCACTCCAACGGCGAGCTGATCGGTGCCGAGGCGCTGGTGCGCTGGCGGCACCCGGAGCATGGGCTGGTGCCTCCGGGCAAGTTTATCCCGCTGTTTGAGAAAAACGGCTTCATTACCCGGCTGGACTTCTTCGTTTTCGAAGAGGTGTGCCGTTTCCAGCGCCGGTGCATGGATGCGGGCATCAAGCCCGTGCCCATCTCCGTCAACCTGACCCGCTACGATATCTACCAGCCGGATTTCATCAATCTGCTGGAAAACTGCCGCACCCGCTTCGACGTGCCGGTGGATCTGCTCCGTATCGAGATCACCGAAACGGCGGTGGTGGGCGATAACCGGCACGCCACCGATATCATCGAGCAGCTGCACCACAAGGGCTATGTGGTGGAGATGGACGACTTTGGCAGCGGCTATTCCTCCCTGAATGTGCTCAAGGATATCGCGCTGGACATCCTCAAGCTGGATATGCGCTTCCTGACCGAGACGCTGGCCCACAACCGCAGCGGTACCATTCTGAGCGCTGTGGTGCTCATGGCCAAGTGGCTCCGCCTCACGGTGATCGCCGAGGGCGTGGAGACCCTCCAGCAGGCGGATTTCCTGCGCAGCATCGGCTGCAACTATGTGCAGGGCTTCATGTATGCCCGCCCCATGCCGGAGGAGGACTTCCTCACCCTGCTGGGCCGCTCCACCCTTGGGGAGACCGCTACGCCTCTGCACCTGATCGATACCATGAACCCCGGCGAGTTCTGGAACCCGGAATCGCTGGATACCCTCATCTTCAACAACTATGTGGGCGGCGCTGCCATCTTCGACTACCGGGACGGCTGCGTGGAGCTGCTCCGCGCCAACGATAAGTACCGCCAGGAGCTGGGCGTTGCGCTGGATCAGAAGGCGCTGCTGGAGCTGGATCCCCTCACGGTGCTGGATGAGGCCAACCGCCAGCTGTATACCGATATGCTGAGGCGCGCCATCGAGACAGACGAGGAAGCCGAGTGCGAGACCTGGCGCTGCTATGAGGGCTGCCCCAACGGCGATGTGTGCATCCGCTGCACGGTGCGTGTGGTGGGGCGCAGCAACGGCAGCTGCCTCTTCTATGCCTCCATCCGCAACATTACGGAGGAGAAGCAGGCCCAGGCCGAGGTGGCGGCCCGGGAGGAACAGTTCCGGGCTGCCAGCGAGCAGGCCAACATCTATTACTGGGTCTACGATGTAGCCACCCGGGAGATGAAGCCCTGCTTCCGCTGCATCCGCGATCTGGGTCTGCCGGAGCTGATGACCAACTACCCGGAATCCGCTTTCGAGCGGGGCGTTTTCCCGCCGGAGGCAGCCGACGAGTACCGGGAGATGCACCGGCGCATCGAAGAGGGCGTGCGGGAGCAGGAGGCAGTCCTGCCGCTTACGGCAGAGCGCATCCCCTTCCGTGTGCGCTACACCACCAAGTTCGACAAGCACGGCAAGCCGATCCTGGCCTATGGCTCGGCGGTGCCGGTATAAAGCAAACCAGCCCCTACTGCGGCTTTTGGTACCGCTTGGGGGGGCAGCAGCCAAACAGCCCCATCTGCGGCGCAATGCCGCAGATGGGGCTGTTCTTCGTAGAAGGCTGAGCGGATAGCGGTGGGGCAGCCCTGCGTGCATGGTGTGGGGCTACACGCACAGGTATTCCACCTGCCGGGCCTCATGGCGCTCCGGCGGGTTGAGTTTTTCCAGCATGGCGCAGACGGCGCTTTCCGGCACGGCGGCGCTGCGCTCCCGGTTGCGCCGCAGCTGCTCCTCCCAGCCGGTCTCCAGATATACGATGCGTACCCATGCGCCGTATTCTTCAAACAGCTGCACCAGCCCCCCGCGCACGGAGGCGGTCAGGTTGGTGGCGTTATACACAAAGGGACGGCGGGCCCGCAGGTATTCCCGGCAGCGCTCCTTGCCCGCCTGCACCACCGGCCCCTGGGAGGCAGTGGGGGAGATGCCCAGCTCCGCCCGGAGGGCATCCAGGCTGACCATGGGCAGCTCCGGGCAGTTCTGCCGGATCCAGGTATCCTTGCCGGTGCCGGGCAGCCCGCAGAGCAGCGTGACCGGGCCCCAGCAGTCATCGTACAGGGTCTGCCCCGGCCATACATTGCGCCCGGCCAGATAGGCCCGGGCCGTATGGTCTGTGGCAAAGGGGCGGGGGCTGTGCAGGCACTCCGCTTCCTCGGCGGCCAAAGCAGCCAGAGCGAGCTTCTCGGTGCCCTCCTGCGTATCCGGGGCGATGCGCCCCAGCGTATCGGCCAAAGAAAGGGTGCAGAGCCGGTGGAGGGTAAAGGCGGGCAGCAGCTGCCCGTTGGCGGCTATTTTAGCAAGGCGCAGCGCCGGGGCATCCTCCTCTGCTACCCGGATGGGGATCATGTGATAGCGCACCAGGCGGCAGATGGTCTCCCGCAGCTGCTGCTTTTCCGGCGTGCCGCAGAGGCCCAGCTCCACCCAGAGAAAGCGGCGCGCCATCTGTGCGCCCACCACCGCATGGTTGGGCGATGTCCACTCCCCATCCTCCTGCACCGTGCAGGGGATCTTTCCGATGTCGTGCAGCAGAGCGGCAACAAACAGCAGCTGCTGCACACCGGGCGGCTCTGCCCGGTATTCCGGCAGGGCGAGCAGCTTTTCGCACACCATGCGGGTGTGGGCAAGCACATCCCCTTCGCCGTGCCAACGGGGGTTCTGGGGCGTTTTGGCCAGCGCGGGAGCGAAGGCATCAAAGCCTGCGGCGTTGATGGCCTCCCAGCGGATGGGCTCTTCCGGCGTATGGGGCAGAGCAGCCAGCAGTTGGTTCCAACGGTTCACGGCTGTTCCTCCCCCGGCAGCTCCGGCAGGTACAGCTCCTCCGTGGGGCGGCAGAGCAGGTTGGGAATGATGGGGCGCTCCAGCCAGTGGCTCTGGCTCTGCTCCACCGTTTGCAGAAAGCTGGCCCGGACATACTTGACCCGCTGTGTTACCCGGCCTCCCTCTTCCACCTTCAGGTACAGCCCCTCCATGGTAAGGGCGGCATCGGTCTCCCGGAGGATGCGGTCTGCATCCTGCCCTTCCCGGAGGGCAAGGGTACGCAGGTTCTCCAGATGCTCTTGGGTTATGTAGCGGGAAGGGCCCAGATGGCGCAGCACATCCTCCAAGCGCCGGAAGCGGCCCTTTGCCAGCACCGGCACATGACAGACCGGCAATGCTGCCAGCAGCCCGTGCCGCCGCTCGGTGGAGAGAAACTCGCCCGTTTCCCGGTCCAGCACATCAAACTCCATAAAGTAGTGGGGCAGTGCATCGTAGAAAATGCTGTGCTTGGCGTACATCCATTCGCCGTACATCACATAGCGGCAGCCCAGCACCTGCCAGAAGCGCTGGCTGTGCACATTGGCCCACTGCTTAAAGAGCTGGTAGTGCTTCTCCCGGTAGCCGCCGGTCAGGTAATGGCCCCGGCTCTGGAGCAGCAGCGTGCCCTGCGGGTCGAAGGAAAGGGCGGTGTTGGCCCCGTCGATCTTTTCCTCCACCACAAGGGGCAGACCGGCGATCTCGCTGAAGGGGATCTGGGAAAGATCCTCGTCGCCGGGCTGCAGGCGGGAGCCCTCGATGTGGGGCGTGCGGGGGTATTTGATGATGCGGTATTCGTCCATGTTCGGTTCCTTTCGCGGTCACAGCCATGCGGTCATCAGCAGGTGGCCGTTCACGCCGTCGAAATGCAGATCGGTACAGCCTGCCTGGGCAAACAGCTCTGTAAGAACAGGCTTGGTGAGCAGGTGGATATGCTCCGGGTTGTCATCCGGCTTGGAGGGCACGGTCACTACCACGCAGCGCTTTGCCAGCCGCACGGCGGCCTTCACGGCAGCGCCCACATCGGGTATGTGCTCCAGCACCTCCAGCAGGGTGACCACATCAAAGCTGCCATTCGGCATATCCCATTGGGTGATATCCTGCCGAAGGGCGGTCAGCTGCCCGTATCCGCCCCGGCTGATGTCGCTGAGCAACTCCACACGGTGGGGGAGCAGATCCAGTGAGGTGACGGGCACACCGGGAAACCGGCGCAGGAAGGGGAAGAGAAATACGCCTCTGCCGCTGCCCACATCCAGCAGGCTCTCCGGCTGCAGGCCGCTGAGGATGCCCAGCACACGTTTGACCCGGGGCAGCTCGCTGTGATCCTTGAAGCGGTACAGCTTCAGCTGCGCTTTGCGCCCGGCGGCCAGCAGCGCGGCGGCATCCTCTTCGGTAAGCTGTGCCAAGGGCCTGGCGGTAAGGTGAGCGGGCAGAGCAGGCTCTCCGGTGCGCAGGCTGAGCCCACGGATCCACGCACAGGCCAAAGAAGCATCCAAACGTTCGTTTTCCATGGGCAGCATCCTTTCGGCAGAAAGATCGATCGCACACCAGTGCAATGCTATTGTAGCATGAGCGAAAAGCGGTATGCAACTCCGGCGGCCCTGCAAAGAAGACAAGTTTTGCACAAGCATCACTTGATAATCTGTTGTGTATGGCATACAATAGAAGCAGAGGACCCCGGAAGGCAAAGCTGCTTTTCCTGTGTCCAATACACACTTGGAGGTTACAACAATGAAGAAGATCTTTTCTCTGGTTCTGGCGCTGTGCATGCTGCTGGCCTGCGGCGCTTCCGCAGAAGCGGTGGATCTGACCGGCGAATGGTTTGCCGATCTCTTCGGCATGAGCATGAATCTGGTTCTGAACGCAGACGGCACCTACACCATGGATATGATGGGCGAGACCGATGACGGCACCTGGATCCAGACCGAGACCGGCGTGACCATCGACGAAGAAATGCCCATGGTCTACGATGCTGCTGCCAACACCCTGACCATGGATATGGACGGCATGGCTCTGGTCTTTGGCCGTGAAGCCGTTGCTGCCTTCGTGGCTGCCGAGGCCCGCACCGATGCTGCTCTGGAAGAGTATGCCGGCACCTGGAATGCTACCATGATCAACATGATGGGCATGACCGTGAACCCCGCCGATATGGGCATGGCCATGGGCGTGATCATCGATGGCACCAGCATCACCATGACCTCCGACGAGGGCGAAGGCATGGTAGAGGATGAGAAGGTGGAAGGCACCTTTGCCGATGGCGTTCTCACGGTGGCCGTGCCTGTTGAGGGCGAAGCTCCCGAAGGCACCGAGGCCTCTGCTCTCGTGCTCACCCTGCTGGTGGATGGCACCCTGCAGATGGAGACCTCTGCCGATGGCCTCACCATGGTGGTCTACATGGAGCCTGTTGCCGCTGAGGAAGTGCCCGTTGAGGAAGTTCCCGCTGCCTGATAGACGATAAGCAATATAGAACCCCCGCAGCTCTCTGCGGGGGTTCTTTCTATGCGGTTCAAAACACCAGCTGAATGAGCAGCATATAGCACACCGTGCCACCGGCAATGGAGAGCAGCATCTGCCGCTTCCACAGGTGCAGCGCTACCGTGAGGCCGATGGCGAGCAGCTCCGGCAGGCCGTGGCTGTAAACGGCGGGGTCAACGTGTTTGAGGCAGTAGACCACCAGCATGCCAAAGATGGCCCCAGGAAGCGCCTTGCCCAGATAGTGGATGTACTTGGGCGTTTGCCTGCCGGAGAACAGCACGAAGGGCACGAAGCGGGTCAGCATGGTGGCGATGGCGCACAGCCCGATGGTGAGTACCTGCTGAAGAACGGTCACAGCGCATCACCTGCCTTTTCGATGGGCTTGCGGCACAGGGTGAGCAGGCAGAGGATGACGCACATGGCAGGCACCAGAAAGGAGTCCGGGCCGAAGAGGACGAGGCACAGCACCGAAGCGCCCACGCCGATCAGGGAAGAGAGGTGCTGCTTCTCCTTCAGCCACTGCTCCAGGAAGATGACCACGAACATAGCGGTCATCACAAAATCCAGGCCCATGGTATCGAAGGTGATCAGGCTGCCCAGCAGCCCGCCCACCGTGGCGGCACAGACCCAGTAGCTCTGGTTGAGCAGGGTAACGAAGAAATAGAACCAGCCCTTGTCCACGCCCTCGGGTACTTCGGCAGAGCAGTTGATGGAGAAGGATTCGTCGCACAGGCCGAAGATCAGGTAAAAGCGCTTCCAGCCAAGGTGCTTGTACTTATCCAGCATGGCAACGCCGTAGAACAGGTGCCGGGCCTGGATGAGCAGCGCCACCAGAAAGGTCTCCAGCGGGGCAAAGCGGCTCATCAGCAGGGATACGCACACAAACTCCAGCGAGCCGCCGAAGATGGTCATGGCCATGAGCATGGGGTAGTAAAAGGGAAAGCCGTTCACGCTCATCTGGATGCCGTAGGCCATGCCCAGAAAGCCAAAGCCCGTCAGGATGGGTATGGTGTGGGGAAAGGCCGCCGCCAGCGCCTTTCGCTTGATGCCCTTGGTCTGCATGGGTGTTCCCTCCGTTTCCACGCAAGTATAGCACCGGGCGGGGAGGGGCGCAAGACGGCGGGGCGGGGGAGTACAGAGGAGGTACAGGAGCAAAAGCATCCGGCTTGTCTGCTGCCGGATGCTTTTGTCGATCCTTTGTTGCCCTTTGGGCTGCCGCCCGCCCTTACACCTTTTCCAGCGGCAGCCACAGCTCGGCGTAGTTCTGCTCCGGGGGCGCGTACATCTCCAGGTTGCAGTTGCTGCCCAGCCGGTACTCCTTGCAGGCGGGGAGCCACTCCTTCCACATACGGGTGTTGGTCTCCTGCAGGGTATCCATGGTGCAGGGGAACACCGCCCATGTGCCTGCGGGGAAGTGCGCCGTCTCACACCCGGCGGGGATCTCCTGCCAGGGCTGGTACAGATCGGCGATCAGGTAGCGGAAGTCTTTGCCGCCTTCGCCCAGGCACACGCCGAACATGCCGCAGACCGGCTTGTTCTCGCGCTGCAGGTACTCCTGCCAGAACTTGGGTATCTCCTGATAGGAGGTCTCGTTGTTGAACATACCGCCCACGCCCATCAGGGTAAAGGGCTGCTTTTCCACGATCTTGTACTCCATGGTGTTACCGCCTTCCGTTGTAAGAGTGATGTGCAGGGGCGAGAACGCATTCAGCACTGCGCCCGGCTCTCTGGCCGCCGAGGGAGTGATGCCGTGGAACCGGCTGAAGGCCCGGGCGAAGCTGTCCGGTGAGTCGTAGCCGTACTTCAGTGCCGCATCGATCACCCTGATCCGGCCCCGGGAAAGCTCCTCCCCGGCCAGCGTGAGCCGCCTGAGCCGGATGTACTCGCCCACGGTAACGCCGCATACTGCGCTGAACAGCCGCTGAAAATGGAAAGGGGATACGTAGGCCTCCCGTGCTGCAGCCTCGGTCTGCAGGTCGTCTGTCAGGTGGGTTTCGATGTAGCAAAGCGCCTTTTGCAGCCCGTCGATCCAGTTGATCATATGCCGATCGCTCCTTTCGATGGAATGATGATACCAGCTTTTGCCACGCTCTGCCCGATTTTTTGTGCGGTTTTCGGCGGGCCGGACAGGAAACGCACCCCTCCCGCCGGGCGGAAGGGGCGCATGGGCTGTGCTGCGCTGGCAGCGGATCATTCAAACTGTGCGGTCAGGGTAACAGCCTCGGAGACGGTCACCTGAATGGTGGCTGCGGTGGGATCCTCCAGCGTGCAGCCCTCGGCCAGCCAGCCGGTAAAGGTGGCGCCCTCGGCGGGGGTGGCGGTCAGGGTGACGGGGGTCTCGGGGAAGTACATGCCCACAAAGCCCTGGGTGCGGGTGAGGAATGCATCCAGCGGAGTACCGTTCAGGGTAACGCTGCCCTTGGCGGTGTCGTTGGCAAGAACGGTCACATCGTAGGGCTCGGAGAGGGCAAAGACCTTCTTCATCAGCCAGATGAAGCTCTTGTAGCGGCCGCCGAAGAACACGTTGATCTCATCCAGCTTCTGGGTGTAGTACTCGTTGGCCCAGCCTGCCACCCAGTTGGGGCCGAAGCGGCGGAAGGTCTCCGGCATGTAGGGCTCATAATCGGCACGGAAGGTGGCAAAGACCTCAGCGAAGCGGTTGGCATCGAAATGGATGTTGCGGGCATCGCACAGGGAGGTGAGCATACCGCGGCGGAAATCCTCATTCTGCCACAGGGCGCGCACCAGCAGGGCGGTGTGGCGATGCTCGTGCTCCACCTCGTCCAGCAGCACGGGGGAGATGTTGTCGGTGGTGTGGGTCTTGCCGCCGTCGTACACGCCGGAGGAGAAGTCGGTATCGTAGCTGAGGAAGCGCCACTTGCCATCGGCCACCGGGTTGGTCTCATCCACCTCGCGGGCGCGCCACATCTGCCAGTTGTTGTTCTCGAAGATGCCGTCCTTGTTGTAGATGTACAGGTGCATGGCAGCCAGATCCATCAGCTCTTCCATGGCCAGCATCTCGCAGGCGGCGGCGTAGTTGGCGGGGTCGCTCATGTCGTTCTGGGTAATGAAGTCGTACATCTCTTCCCAGAGCAGCACGTCCTCCTCCTCGCCCTCTTCCAGCTCGCCGTTCTTCATAATGATCACATTCTTGTTGTCCACACCGTGGTTGTACTGGATGTAGTTATCGCTGTACTCCTCGGTAATGGTCTTGATGCCCCAGAATTCGCCGTTGATGAACAGCGCGCAGGGGCGGCTGGCCTGGCTGGTAAAGCGCATGCCCTCGGCCAGCTTCTGGATGAGGGGGTCGCGGATGACGGCAAAGCGCACATCGTTGCCGCCGGCGCGCAGGGTGATGCTCTTGTACTTTTCCACGATGCCGGTACCGTCATCCCGGAGGTTGTCTTCAAACACCGGGTAGGTGATGGCCTTCTGGCCGTACTCTTCCCGGGCGATCAGGCGCAGGCTTTTGGAGTTGTAGCTGCGGGAGGCACCGCCCTTGATGCGGATGCCCATATCCATCGAGAAGCCTTCCCCTTCAAAGGGCAGGAACTCCACAGCCACAGGGCGCTCGCCCTCTCTGCCGCGGATCTGGTAATTGGCGGGGTAATCCCACGCATCCAGCTTACGGCCATCCTCGGCCATGTAATCGTCGTAGGCCTTGCCCAGAATGTAGATGCCGTTCTCGTAGCCCATCAGGTCGTCGTACTCCATCATGAGGGAGACCACCGGCATGGTGCCGTACAGCTCCTCCCGGTCGGCGCCGATCCAGTAGGTGGCGCTGTAAACGGGGGTGTAGGTATCATCCGGCAGCCAGGCCATGGCACGGATCACATGGGCCTTCATTACGTTCTGCTCGGGAATGTACAATTCATCCGGGCAGACGCCGCCGATGGCGCTGAGCACGTTGGGCAGGTCGGTGGTATCGCCCAGCTCCAGGGTGTAGTCCAGGATCTGGCTATCCTCGGTGGGCATGCTGCCGTCGGTGGTGTAGTAGATCAGAGAATCCTCCACACTGCAGGTGATCTCCAGCTCCTGGGGCTCCGGGTAAAAGCCGCTGGGCAGAGAAAAGGTAAGGGTGGCATCCTCGTAGCTTTCTTCGGCTGCGCCGAGAGAGACGGGCACAAGGGTGCACAGCAGCGCCAGAAGCATAACGATGGCAAAGCATTTGCGGAACATGGTATCGCTCTCCTTATTGGTGCGTAATGGGTCGCAGCGTTTCTGCGGATATGCGGACGGTTTGTTTCGATAGTTGGTATTGTAGCAGAAACTGCCGCAAATGGGAAGGGGCACGGCAGGAGAAATGCACAAGGGCGTAGAACCCTTTTGGAACCGATAAAAGAACAGGAGTGGGTTTGAGGGATGATCTTTGTTACATCCGATCTGCACGGGTATGCCCCGGAGGCCTTTCAGAAGCTGCTTGCCAAGGCGGGCTTTGGGCCGGAGGATGAGCTGTATGTGCTGGGCGATGTGATCGACCGGCACGGCGATGGCGGTATCTCTCTGCTCCGGTGGATGATGGGGGAGAGCAACATCACGCTGCTGATGGGCAACCACGAGGGCATGCTGCTCAGCTGCGATTTTCTCTTTACCACCATCGAGGAGGATACGGCGGAGCGCATCACCTATGACCAGATGAATGCGCTGGCCCACTGGATGCGCAACGGCGCAGAGCCCACCCTGGCCTCCCTGCGGGCGCTGCACCAACAAGACCCGGATGCCCTGTGGGATCTGCTGGATTACCTGCGGGATGCGCCCCTGTATGCGGCGGTCTCCACCGATGCGGGGGATTTCATTCTGACCCATGCGGGGCTGGGCGGCTTTGAAAAAGGCAAGAAGCTGAGCCGCTACACAGCGGATGAGCTGCTCTGGCACCGCCCAATGAGCGGCGAACGCTATTTTGATGATGTGACCGTCATCTTCGGCCACACCCCCACCCAGTTTATGGAGGGCGGCCAGGAGGGCCGCATGCTGCGTACCGATACCTGGATCGATGTGGATACCGGTGCGGCGGGCGGCGGCGCACCCATGCTGCTCCGGCTGGATGACCTGAAGCCCTTTTACGCGGACGAGGAGTAAAGCGGGCTGCGGAGCGCCGCCGGGGGGCGGCTGTTTGGTGCGGATGGGTGGCGGCTCCCTGCTCGACGAAAGAAGCCGCACAGCTTGCACCTTTGGTGCTCGCTGTGCTTGCGGATAAACGCTGCGGCGTGGGTTTTGTGGGCTCTGCCCACGCCCGGCAGGGGCCTGAGGCCCCTGCACCCCGCACTTTGGTCAATGCTCGCTGCCGGGGCGGTCGCTCCGGCATTTTTGTATTTATTTCAAAAAAACCTGCAACACTTCCCGCCGCTTTACGAGACATACAGGTGAAGCGGGCTGGCCGGCGGCCCACTGAAGGAGGTACAACGATGGAAGATGAACGGATCGTCCAGCTGTTCTGGCAGCGGGATGAGAGCGCTGTTGCCTGCGCTGCGGAGCACTACGGCGCATACCTGAGCGCGGTCGCCCGGCGCATCCTGGGCGACAGGCGGGATGCGGAGGAGTGCCTCAACAGCACCCTGGAGGCTGCCTGGCGCAGCATACCGCCCCACCGGCCCATGCAGCTGAAGCTGTATCTGGCCAAGCTGACCCGGCGCATCTCGCTGGATCTGTGCCGCAAGCGCAGCGCTGCCAAACGGGGCGGCGGGCAGTACGACCTGGCGCTGGAGGAGCTGGAGGAGTGTATTTCCGCCGGGGAGGCCCCGGATCGGCAGACCGACCGTAAACTGCTGGCAGAGAGCATACAGGCCTTTCTTGCAGCCTTGCCTACAGAGGAGCGCCGGGTGTTCCTTCTGCGCTACTGGCATATGTACAGCGTCGGGGAGGTGGCGCAGCGGTGCGGCTACAGCCGCAGCAAGACCGCTTCCATGCTCCATCGCACACGCCTCAGGCTCAAAGAAGAATTGCTCAGGGAGGAATTGCTGTGAAAACTTGGGAATTGCTTGAAGCCATTGGAGAAGCGGACGAGCGGATGGTGCAGGCGGCGGAGCTGCCAGCCCGGCGCAAAAGCGGCGTACGCCTTGCGGCGCTGGTGGCGGCCATGGTGCTGGCGCTGGCGGTGAGCGTAACGGCGCTGGCAACGGTCAGCGAGCCGGTCAATGAGCTTCTGTACAGGATCTGGCCCTTTGCGGCCCAGTCGCTGAAGCCCGTTGCGCTCAGCTGCGAGGATCAGGGCATCCGCATGGAGGTGCTGTCGGTTGCTGTAGAGGGGCGGGAGACCCTGGTCACCCTTACCATGCAGGACCTGACCGGCGACCGGCTGGATGAGACCGTGGATCTGTTCGACACCGGAAATCTTCTCCTGCCCTACGACGGCTCCGGCACCTGTATGCTTGCGGATTACGATGCTGCGGAGAAGAAGGCCACCTTTGCCGTATACATGCGCTTTGATACCGAACGCATCGGCGATGCCAAGGCCACCTTCCGGGTGAGCAAACTGCTCAGCAACAAGCGGGAGTGCACCCTCGACCTGACCCCATACCTGGCCCTGCCCCTTGCGGAGGCGGAGACCGTTCGGGTGCCCAAGCTCCGTGGATGGGGCGGCAGCGCGGATCATCATGAGGCTGCTGCCATGCAGGTGCTGGATCCTGCAGCCAGCCGGGAGATCGAACTGACGGAGGGCGTTACCTTTACGGGTGCCGGGCTGGTGGATGGTGCGCTGCATGTGCAGCTCCGCTATGGGGATATCATCCACACGGATAACCACGGTTTTCTGTACCTGACCGACGGGGCGGGGAACATCCTCGAACTCCCCGGTGATGGCATCACCGGGCTGAGCTGGTTCGGCGAGAACGGCGACAGCTGGCAGGAATACATTTTCGATCCGCTGCCCCTGCCTATGGAGGAGTTGAAGCTGATGGGCGAATTCGTTACCGCCGATCCGGCTCTGGAGGGGGATTGGCAGGTCACCTTCCCGCTGGTGCCGGAGGGAGAAAACTGAAGATTCGGATAACAAAGCCCCCGACCGCTGCGGCGGCCGGGGGCTTTCAGCTCGTCAAAAAATAAGCATGCCTCCGTCGGGAGGCATCACAAAGAATGAAAACGAGAGTCGAGTGAGACTCTCGTTTTCATATAGAGAGATAATGTGATAAAATAAACACAAGGCAAAGAGTT
>SVGN01000052.1 GCA_015056315.1 Clostridiales bacterium | reverse complement strand
GGGGAGCCAATGGGTCTGGTCATCGTGCTCATACTCGTAGTCGGAGTAGTGGAGCGTTGTCATCTCCACATTTTCAGCCCCGCAAGTACAGCAGACCGGCGCCTCGTCGCAATAGTTGAAATGCCTGCCCGACCAGGTAACGGCACCGCAATCCACACAGGTTTCGTAGTGTGTTGTATTGTCGTAGGTGTATTCGCAGTTCGGGTGGGTGTAGCCGTCGAACTGAACGCCCTCGCCGGTGGCACCGCACCTATAGCAGGTGGTCTGATCCACGCAGGAGCCCACGTGAGAGCCGGCCCACACCCACTCATCGCAATCGACGCACTTGCGGCCGTGCTGCAGATCATCGTTGGCTTCTACCGTGTCGCCATGCTGGATGTACTCCATCTCAACATCTTCGCCGCCGCAGACCACACAAACGTTGGGAACGGTGCACTTGGCGTAGTGCGGGCCCTCTTCGCCGACGTTGCCGCAGGTGACGCACACGCCCTGATGGTGGGTGGCATCGTAGCTCATGTCGTAAGCGTGAACAACATCATAATCATAGAAGTTGACATCCGTCAGGCCGCAAACGATGCAGGTATCGCCATCGCAATTGCGCTTATGGCCCTCCCAGTAGATGCTGTCGCAGCCCTGGCAGGTCTTACCGTGCTCGTAGTAGTCGGTGACCGTCCACTCGTCGTTGAAGACATGCTGCAGGGAGGGGTCGGCCTGCACGATATCGCCAACGCCGCACACCAGACACCATTCGGGACTGCTGCAGTCGACGGTATGCTCGGCCTTGGTGACGACCTCGTCGCAGAAGTCGCAGTACGTCCAGTGGTAGGTATCGTCGTTCTTATATTCCGTGGATTCCGAGTGCAGGAAGGAGTCGATGATCACATTTTGGGCACCGCAATCCTCGCACACATCGGGCTGGTCGCACCAGGCGGTGTGCTTTTCCTTGTTGCCGGTAATGCCGCAGCGGGCGCACACATCCCAGTGGTACTCATCGTCGTGATCCTGGCCGCCGCTGGAAACGGAGCCGGAGCCAGTAACGCCGGACCAGTTGTGCTCCACAATAGCGTCGGTCACATCTACGCCACGGCAGATATAGCAACAAGCGGGGTCGTTGCACTTCGCCCGGTGGGGCTCGCGCTCGCCGGTCACCTCGCCGCACTCCCTGCAGATCGGCCAGTGCTCCGTTTCGGTACTCTCGTAACGGGTGCGGCCGCAGTGGTGGTTGTCGGCAAAGACCACACCCTCTGCACCGCAGAGGTCGCAGACAGTGGGCTTGTTGCAGTAGGTGAAGTGGGCACCCTCAATGATCGTCTCGCCGCAATCGGTGCACACTTCATAGTGCTTCTCGATATCGAAATTGATGTTGGTGCTGTGGTGCGTATCGTAGATGTTTACATCCGTTGCGCCGCATTCTACGCAGACACCGGGCTCCAGACAGGTATCATAGTGCCTCCATTCCTCCATGAGCTCGTTGCAGTAGATGCACAGTAAAGTGTGGTAGGTTTCGTTAATGAGATAATCGCCTGCGGTGTGGCGGATATCCCATATCTCGGCCTCAGCGCCGCAAGCCAGACAGACATTGGGGTTTTCGCAGTCTGCGTAGTGCTGCTGGCCGGAGAACCACCAATCGCAGAGCACACACACCTTCCTGTGGTAATCGCCGACGCTGCGGTACTCCATCTGATGCTCGCAAACCAGATCCACATCAGTGGCATCGCAGACATCGCACCGGCCGTCTTCGTCGATATCCCTGTGGTTCATGGGTGCTTCGTAGTAATCGTCGCACATGGTGCAGGGCATCCAGTGGGTCTGCTCGTCGTAGGAATACTCATCGGGGCCGTAGTGGAGCACCCTGAAGGTATCGCCCTGGGCCCCGCAGCAGTTGCAGGTTCCACTCCCGTCGCAGTAGGTGTAGTGTTCATCCTCCCAGCTGAAGCCGCAATCCATACAGGTAGAGTAGTGCTTTTCGTTATCGTAGGTGACCCGCTTGTTCACGTGGTCAAAGCCGTTGATCTGAACGCCCTCGCCGGTGGCACCGCACCCATAGCAGGTGGTCCGATCCACGCAGGAGCCCATGTGAAGGAAGGCCCACAGCCACTCATCGCAATCGACGCACTTGCTGCCGTGCTGCAGATCATCGTTGGCTTCTACCGTGTCGCCGTGCTGGATGTACTCCATCTCAACATCTTCGCCGCCGCAGACCACACAAACGTTGGGATCGCTCGTGCCGCAGATGCGGGTATGGCCCCAGGTATCGCTCAGCACATAGCCGCAGACCTCGCAGCTCAGCCAATGCCCGTTCTCGTTGTAGCTGTAGTAGTCGGTGGTATCCGCGTGGTAGATATTATGCTCTTCCACAACGATATCCTGTGCGTTGCAGACCCTGCAAACGGTGGGATCGCTGCAGTTGGCGCTGTGCATGCTTTCGCCGCTGTTCATGGACGGGACGCCGCAGTTGGAGCATACCTCCCAATGGGAGGTCTCGTTGTGCGCATACTCAGTGGGGTAATTGTCGTGGTAGACATTGATCTCTCCGCCCTCGTGGCCGCACTCCGCGCAGACCGTGGGGTTGGAGCAATCGTAGGTGTAGTGGTAATCCACGTACGCGCCTTCCTGATCGTGGCAGTATACGCAGACATACCAATGACACAGGTCATCGCTGATGTACTCCTTTTCGCTGCAGGTATCATCGTGAACGACGAAGCCCGTAGCCTCCTGACCGCAGTCGATACATACCGACTGGTTGGTACAGAGAACGCGATGCGAACAGTTGCTTTCCTCGGGCAGTACTTCCTCCGCGTGGGCATGGAAGTGCTGATCCACAGGGCAAAGCGCCGTGAACAGCATCACAAAACAACAGAAGATTGCCAGTGATCTCTTCATTTTTCTTCCCCTCCATATATTGGGTTTGGCTACATTTTACCATAAATTTCTGCAATCTCAAGCTTTTCCAGCAAAAGTTACGTGCCGGTTACGTTTTTTCCGGTTTATAACAAAAGTGTTGTGGTACAAGACTTGCAGCATACCCGAACCGCCCTTTTTGCTGTTTTCGAAGGCATGTAACAAAATTTTCATATATTAATAAGCATTTCTTCTCATTTGATACAACCAAAAAAACGATTTGCATGCCGGATGACCGGCGAGAGGTCTGCCAAAACAAACGGAGCCTGCTGCAAAGGCAGCAGGCTCCGCAGGCCGGTGGCGCTTACTTAGCCACAGACAGGGTAACGGTATTGGTCTGCACGGTGTTGCCGTACCGGTCGGTGACCACGCAATAGATCTGGCGGCCTGCACGGGCAGAGGTCATCTTCATAGAGTAGGTGTTACCGGTAAAGGTGGTGGTCTTGGAGAACTTGGAAGCGCCCGCGTTCTTGTAGTACCAGGTGTAGGTAAGGCCGTCGCCGGTGGCGGCGAAGGTGACCTCCACCGTTTCGCCGATAGCTGCGGAAACGGAAGCGGGCTGCCTGGTGATCTTGGCCGCGTTCCCCATCGTCAGGGTGACGGTATCGGTCTGTATGCGGTTACCGTACATATCCCCCACCACGCAGTAGATCTGGAGGCCGTTGCGGGCAGAGGTCATCTCCATAGAATAGGTGTTGCCGGTGAAGGTGGTGGTCTTGGAGAACTTGCTGGCACCCGCGTTCTTGTAGTACCAGGTGTAGGTAAGGTTCTCGCCCTCGGCCTCGAAGCTCACCTCGACCGTTTTGCCGCGGGCTGCCGTTACAGACTTGGGCTGGCGGGTGATCTTCAGCGTGTTCTGCATGGTCAGGGTGACGGTATCGGTCCGGACGGTGTTGCCGTACTGGTCAGTGACTACGCAGTAGACCTGGCGGCCATCGCGGGTGGCGTTCATATCCATGGCGTAGATGTTGCCGATGAAGGTAGAGGTCTTGGAGAACTTGCTGGCACCGGCATTTTTGTAATACCAGGTATAGGTGAGGCCATCGCCGTCGGCGGTGAAGCTGACAGCCACCCTCTGGCCGTTGGAGCCCGTTACAGACTTCGGCTGCTGCGTGATCCGCAGCGGCTTCTTGATATGAAGGCCTACGATCTTGGTTTGCTCGATGTTGCCATCCTCATCCTTCACAAAACAGTAGATCAGGCGGCCGTTGCGGGCATCGGTCAGCTCCGTGGTGTAGAAGCTGCCGGTGAAGGTGGTGGTCTTGGAGAACTTTCTGGCACCGGCGTTCTTATAGTACCAGGTGTAGGTGAGGCCATCGCCCACGGCATCAAAGCTGATCGTTACTTCTTCGTTCCTGTCTGCCCACACGCTTTGCGGCTGCCGGGTGATCTGCAGCCTGTGGCCCAACGTTAACGTAATGATCTCGGATCTGATGCTGAAACCATACTGATCCGAGACCAGGCAGTAGAACCGGGCACCGTCCAGGTCGGCCGTCATGGTGAAGAAGTATAGTGCTCCCGTCCCCTTCTCGCAGGGGGTAAACTCGTCAGCACCGACCTTTTGGCAGTACCACTGGTAGGTGCATTCTTCGGGAGAAACCATGACACCGATACGACTCTTCTCATTTTCATATACCTTCATGGACTCGGACTGCAGCTCGATCTTCAGCTCCTGGCGCATGATCAGATCGACGGTATCCGTACGGAGGCTGTTGCCGTACCGATCGGTGACCACGCAGTAGACCTGGCGGCCATTGCGGGTCTCGTTCATCTCCATGGTGTAGGTGTTGCCGGTGAAGGTAGAGGTCTTGGAGAACTTGCTGCCATCGGCGTTTTTGTAGTACCAGGTGTAGGTAAGCCCGTCGCCCTCGGCGGTAAAGCTGACCTCGGCGGTCTCGTTTTCAAGGGCATAGGCACGTTTCGGCTGAGCGGTGATCTTCAGGGGCGTGCCCATCGTCAGGGTGACGGTATCGGTCTGAACGGTGTTGCCCTGCTGATCGGTGACCACGCAGTAGAGCTGGCGGCCATTGCGGGTCTCATTCATCTTGACGCTGTAGCTGTTGCCGGTGAAGCTGGTGGTGACCACAAAGGCATCGGCATCGGCGTTTTTGTAGTACCAGGTGTAGGTGAGCCCTTCGCCCACTGCGGTAAAGCTGACCTTGGCGGTCTTGCCGCTTGCTGCAACCACAGACACAGGCTGCTGCACGATCCGCAGTGGGGGAAGCGGTGCGCCGCAGGCACAGTTCTCCTCGGCCCCGGCTGCAAAATGCGCCTCCAGGCCCGTCTGTTCGCCGCAATCCGCACACACCCACCAATGGTACTGTTCATCGTACTGAACGTCGGCCTCTGTTACATTGTGCCGGGGCGGCAGCGTATAGGGGGTATCGCTATCCGCATCGCAGACACAGCAGGTGTCGCCATCCTGACAGGTGCCGATGTGCTCCGCAGGCTCAAGGATGACGCTGTCGCAGGTAGAGCAGTATTCCCAATGTTGGGTAGCATCCGAAAACATGAGGCTGTTCTCATGCTTCAGATAGGAACAGGTAACATCCTCTGCGGCGCAGTAGCAGCATGCAGAAGGGTCGCCAACGCAGAGCGCATAGTGCTCTCCCCGTTCAACGATCTCACCACAGTCGCTACACACAAGCCAATGGTGCGTATCATCCTTAACCAGGGTAGTAAACTTATGCTCTACAGTGAGGGTCTCCGGCTCTGCCACGGTGCAGGTGCGGCAAAGAGAAGGTGCTGTACACAGGGCATTATGCTTGCTCTTGTTCATCTCCGCGCCGCAATCCCGGCATACCTGCCAGTGGTACTGCCCATCATGAAACCATTCCCAGGTCGAGATATGGTAAACATCATCGATCCTGATGCCATCCAGAACCGCATCCTTGCCGCAGGTGTCGCAGGTGGTGGGGGCCACACAATGGGCAACATGCTTCTGTATTTCATCTACCGTACCGCAATGGCCACAAGTGCGAAAATGGTGTGTGGTGTTGCTGTCGTAAGTGTAGTTATTATGCCGCACATCGCCGATCTGCACTCCGTCAACATAGCAACCCCAACACTCTTCCATAGCGTAGCAATAGGTATAGTGCTCCGTTAGGCAGTGCTCTGCTCCACAATCGGTACACACGCTCCAATGATGTGTATCGTTATAGTGCGTTTCGCCGAAGTCGTGGGAGCGGTCGCCGAATGTAAGGCCCTCTGCACCACAATCCAGACAGATATCGCTATTACACGACAAAATATGTTCTCCCACGCCCAAAGCGCCGTGGCAATCGTCGCACATGTATGTATGCTGGCGCTCGTTCAGGTATACAGCGTAGTAGCTATTGCCATGGCTGCACTCCTCAGCCACGGCAAAGGATACACCCGCAAGGCAGAGAATAAGGGTCAGCAGTGCAAGCAAGCATAGCAAACAACGTTTTTTCATATTCGATTTACCTCCCTGAAGTGCATATGGAGCACTACCATAAATCTATTATACACCTTACGACAGATATGGCAATATCACCCAGCGTTCAGAGGTGTAAAACATTCGGCTCTGTGACCCGCGGAGGGGGGCGTTTTGTGTGGGGAGATGTTTTCACCGGCTTGGGTGATGGCGGAATCCCCCCGGCGGCTACGCCGCCACCCCCCTTTGGCAAGGGCGGGCTGTGGAAATGGGTGTTGCCGGGAGGGGCTGCTTCCCCAGCTTGGGTATAGCGCATTACCCCGGGTGGCAGCCAACTCCTAAGGCTCCCTTGCCAAAGGGAGCTGCCCCGTTAGGGGCTGAGGGATTCAACTCCCAACCGCAGTTACCTCTCACCGCCATGGCGGGGATGTCCTGCCCGGGGTGGACGCATTCACCGGGAGGGGTCTGCGATTGACACCCTCAGTCGGCTTCGCCGACAGCTCCCTCTGAAGAGGGAGCCGTGTGGGGATGGGCAGCCCCTCTGAAGAGGGAGCCTTGTGTGGGCGGCTGCCGGTAGGGGCCTGCTATTCCCAAGTTGGGGTGGCGCATTGCTGCGGGTGACAGCCAACTGCTCAGGCTCCCTCTTTAGAGGGAGCTGTCACCCGAAGGGTGACTGAGGGTGCCGGGGGGTGACCACCGGGGAGGAAGCCGGGGTAAGTGGTTGTTTTCTCGGCTGGTGTGCAGCGTGGGATAGCCTATGGGAAAGAGCTTGCTTTCCCCCGCCGACCCGCCCCGATAACCCGGAGTCCGGGTTGCAGCGAAAACGGAGCACAGCCAAGCGGCTCCCCGCACGCGACGGTAGCGAACGACGTCAAATCCCCCTGCCGTTTTTCGGGGCGGGTAAAGGGAGCAGTGGGCTGCCCAAGTTGCGGGTAAGCTGAACAGTAGCTGAGCAGTGACCTTGATTGCGACCGCCGCCCCGAAAAACGGCAATCAAAGGGATTTGACCAAAGAGAGCGTGTCGCTGTTTTCTGGTTCCTCTTTTGCGTCAAAAGAGGAACCGCGGGTGTGGGGCGCGGAGCCCCACCCTGTTGCTCGCAGCGGTACTGCGAGGTAAACAAAGCTATGAGCGGCTTGGGTGGAATGACACCCACCGGGAGGGGTCTGCAGGCGGCACCCTCAGTCGGCTTCGCCGACAGCTCCCTCTGAAGAGGGAGCCGTGTGTAGGGGTGGACAGCCCCTCTGAAGAGGGAGCCGTGACGGGGGCGAGAGTCTTGGGGGTGGGGCGGCACCTCCCTTTGCACATACAAAAACGCCTCCCTCCCCAGATGGGAAAGAAGGCATTGGTTCACCCCTCGAACAGGGCCTTATGCTTCATAAAGAAATCAAAATAGATCCTGGCGTTCTCCAGCTCCCACCACTCCCGGGGGCGGGCGGGGATGGCATCCAGATCGTAGACCCTTGCGCCGGGCAGCGCCAGCAGGAAGGGCGAGTGGGTGGCGATGATGAACTGGCACCCGCAGTAGCGGGCCAGCTCGGTGAGCGTATCGGCCAAGCGGAGCTGCAGCGCAGGCGACAGGCTGTTTTCCGGCTCATCCAGGCAATAAAGGGTATCCATTTGCAGCTTTTCTTCGAAATAGCGCAGGGCGGTCTCGCCGTTGCTGCGGGTGAGGGCCTCCTCCCCCGCCGTGCGGCGGATGAAATCCCTCCGGCTCACCGAGCGGCGGCGGGCCAGCACCTGCGCCCGAAGGGCCTCGTAATCCCCCATGCCCCGGAGCTTGACGGTATCGCCGTAGCGCAGCTGGGCCCAGTCCTGCTTCGCCTCCGCCTTGCTCTGGGCGATCTCCTGGTTGTTGGTGCGCAGGGTGAGCATGTAATCGAACACATCATCGCTGGTGATGATCCGGCTGCCGTTGGGGATGCGGCAGGGGAAGCCCTCATCATCGTTGGCGAGGGTATAGGCGCAGGCCTCCGTATAGGAGCGGAACATCTCGCCGGTGTTGTGGGGCGCGATGCGGTTCAGTTGCAGCTTGGCGGCGATCAGGTTGAGCAAGGTGCTCTTGCCGGAGCCGTTGCCCCCGTAGAACACCGTTACCGGGCTGAAGTACACCGTTTCCAGCTCCTTGCGCCAGAAAAGGCCGCAGGGGTACGGGTTATCGATATAGCCCAGCGGGCCGCCGTTCTCGGCTGCCTGCCTGTCCAGCAGCAGCTCCTCGGTCTCGGCGTTGGGCAGGGTGAAGGATCCCAGATAGATCATGGCAAGCCTCCCAGCATCAGCGGGCGCGGATCAGCGCTTCCAGTACATCCACCATGGCCTCCATCTCCGGCAGGGAGACGTACTCCATCACACCGTGGAAGTTGTAGCCGCCGGTGGAAAGGTTGGGGCAGGGCAGGCCCATGAAGCTGAGCCGTGCGCCGTCGGTGCCGCCGCGCACGGGAGAGACCACCGGCTCCACGCCGCAGGCGCGCATGGCATCCAGCGCACGCTGCATCACATGGGGGTGCTTATCCAGCTCCTGCTTCATGTTGTAGTAGCTATCCCGCAGGGCTACCTGCACGGTGCCTTCGCCGTACTGCCCGTTGAGGAAGGCGGCGATCTGCTCCATGCGGGCCTTGCGGCTTTGGAACTTCTCCCCGTCGTGGTCGCGGATGATGTACACCAGCTGGGCCTCGGTCTCATCGCCCTTGAGGCCGCACAGGTGGTAGAAGCCCTCCCGGCCCTCGGTGTGCTCGGGGGTCTCGCTCTCCGGGATGAGGGCATCGAACCGGGCAGCCACCTTGGCGGCGTTGATCATCTTGTTCTTGGCAGCGCCGGGGTGGATGTTGAAGCCACGCACCGTCACCTTGGCAGAGGCGGCGTTGAAGGTCTCGCACTCCACCTCGCCCAGCATGCCGCCATCCACCGTATAGGCGAAGTCCGCGCCGAAGCCGGGCACATCAAAATGATCCGCGCCCTCGCCGATCTCCTCATCCGGCGTAAAGGCGATGCACACCTTGCCATGGGGAATGGCCGGGTCTTCGATCAGGCGCTTGGCCAGCTCCATGATCTCTGCCACACCGGCCTTGTTATCGCCGCCCAGCAGGGTGGTGCCGTCGGTGACGATCAGCTCGTGGCCCACATGGCGCTTAAGGCTCTGATACTCGCTCGCCCGCATGGTGACGGTATCGCTCAGGGCGATGTCGCCGCCCTCATAGCGGATGCAGCGGGCGTGCACCGGGCCGGTGGCCACCGCAGGGGCGGTATCCATATGGGCGATGAGGCCGATGGCGGGCTGACCCTCCACATTGGCGGGGATCTCCGCATACACATAGCAGGTATCGCTCAGGCGCACATTGGCTGCGCCCAGCTCCCGCAGTTCGGTCTCCAGCATACGGGCCAGATGCCACTGCAGATCGGTGGACGGATGCCGGCCGCTCGCCTCGCTGGAGCCGGTATCGATGGCAACATACCTGAGAAAACGTTTCTTCAAAGACATGGGGTCGTTCCTCCTTTAGCGCTCAGCCCCGGCGCAGCATGCGTTTGATGCTGCGCAGCAGATAGGGCAGGCAATCGTTCTTCATGATAAGGGAAAGGCACAGATACACCGCTGCGCCGGAGATGCCCTGCAAAGGCAGCAGCAGGATGGGCCGGAGGGGCAGCTGCCCCAGGAGCCATACCGGCACCACCATCAGCAGGGCGCAAAGGGCCATGGGGGCCAGATCCCGCAGCTGCTCCATGAGGCTGTAGCCCAGCAGCCTTTTACCGGGGGCAGCGCTGACCAGCGCATTGAGCAGCGAGGCCAGCACCGTGCCCCAGGCGATGGCCAGCGGCGTATCGAAGCAGAACAGGGAGATGAGCACGATGGCGACCCCGTAGAGCTTCTTGACCAGCTCCTGCCGGAGCACCACATCGCTGCGGCCCACCGCGTTCAGCGCCTGGGTATTGCCCGAGATGATGGGGTAGAAGGCGAAGTCCATACAGCAGATCTGCAAAAAGGGCACACAGGGCAGCCACTTTTCCCCGAAGATCAGGGTGACCACGGGTGCGGCCACCGTAGCCAGGCCCGCCATCATGGGCAGCACCACAAAGCCGGTGATGCGCACGCCCCGGCGCATGATCTGCTTGACCCGCACAGGGTCGTCCTGCTGCTCGCTGAGCACGGGGAGCATCACGCTCTGCACGGAGCCGTTCACCGCGCTCACCAGCATTTCGGGGAACTGTCTGCCCCGGTTGAAAAACGCCAGCTGATCCTCGTTATACTTAAGGCCGGTGACCAGCGAGCGCAGGTTTACATACCCGGTCTCCAGAATGCTGGACAAAAGCAGCTTCCAGCCGTAGCGCATCATGGTGGCCACGCGCCGCAGGCTGAACATGGCTCGGGGCCGCCACCGCACAAAGATGAGCAGCAGCACCGCCAGCGTGAACTGGTTGGTCAGCTGCTGGCCCACCAGCGCCCAGTAGCCGAAACCGGAGGCCGCCATGGCAATGCCCACGATGCCGGAAAGCACCGTGGCGCACAGGTTGCAGGGCATCATTCTGCGGAAGAGCATGCGCCGTGCCACCACCGCCCCCTGCACCGAGGTGAGCGCCCCCGCAAACAGCAGCAGTGCCAGCACCCGCAGCACCGGTGCGATCTCCGGGCGGCCCATCATGCCGCAGATGGTGGGGGCCAGCAGAAACAGCAGCACATACAGCACCGCCGCCACCCCGGCAGAGAACCAGAAGGCGGAGCTCAGGTCGCATTCATCCGCTTCTTTTTTCTGGATGAGGGCGGTATTGAGGCCGCTCTGCACCAGCACCTGCGAAAAGGCGATGAACACCGTGAGCATGCCCACCACGCCGTAATCATCCGGCGTGAGCAGGCGCGCCAGAAAAACGCTGACAAGAAAGGACATGCCCTGCATGCCGATGCTTTCCAGCAGCTTGAAAAGGATGGAGGATGCGGTTTTTCCGGTGCGTTGTTCGGGCATGGGATCTCACCTCCTGTTGCACGTTCGACCCGCCCGTTGGCGGGTCGCTCGCGCTAGGTACTGGATGCACGTTCGACCCGCCCGTTGGCGGGTCGCTCGCGCTAGGGGCGGGTCAGCAGTTCCGCGGCTAACGTGGCAGGGTCCCTCCCCTGCCACCGCCGCTTGCGTGAGGGCCCGTCCTCGCCGGTGGTCTCCCTTCCGCCCGCCTGTCGGCGGTCGGCGGTCGCCCCCCGGCTGCGTTGCGGGCCCCGTGGGGTTGAGGGTTGGGTGGCTACCCTGTGATGGCTCCCTCTTTAGGGGGAGCTACCCCGAAGGGGCTGAGGGTGCCGATGCAGACCACACGAGAGAAAAATGCGGCTTGGCTGCCCTCGGAATCCCCCCGTCTCGCCTTCGGCGAGCCACCCCCCTTTGGCAAGGGCGGGCTGTGGAGTTGGCTGGGGTGTAACGCGGGATAGACTACGGGAAAGAGCTTGTTTTTGCAGCCGACCCGCCCCGACAACTCGGGGTTCGGGTTGCAGCGAAAGCGAAGCACAGCCAAGAGGCTCCCCGCACGCGACGGTAGCGAACGACGTCAAATCCCCCTGCCGTTTTTCGGGGCGGGTTAAGGGAGCAGTGGGCTGTACAAGCAGCGAGTAAGCTGACCTGCCGCTGCGGAGTGACCCTGATTGCGACCGCCGCCACGAAAAACGGCAATCATTGGGGATTTGACCAAAGAGAGCGTGTCGCTGTTTTCTGGTTCCTCTTTTGCGCCAAAAGAGGAACCGCGGGTGTGGGGCGCGGAGCCCCACCCTGTTCCTCGCAGCGGTACTGCGAGGTAGATAAAGCTATGAGTGGCTTGGGTGGAATGGCTCCTGCCGGGAGGGGTCTGCGGGTGGCACCCTCAGCCCCTTCGGGGCAGCTCCCTCTAAAGAGGGAGCCGTGTGGGGGTGGGCAGCCCCTCTGAAGAGGGAGCCTTGTGTGTGGGGCGGCAGCCCGTAGGGGACGGCAGCCCGTGTGTGGGCGGCAGCCCGTATGGGGCGGGGCAACCCGTGTGTGGGCAGCAGCCCGGGTGTGAGGGAACGGCCAGTTCCCTCAGACAGCAACTGCCTTGCGCTTTCTTCTCTCCCACAGCACTACCAGCACCATCATCAGCACGGTGACCAGATAGGGGGCCATGGCGGTCAGGTCGCTGGGGATGTAGTTCTGCAGGCGCAGGCCCAGCGCATCGATGAAGCCGAACAGCAGCGCCGCCAGGAACACGATGGGCGGGTTGCCACGGCCGAAGATGACGCAGGCAAAGGCCACATAGCCGCGGGAGGCGCTCATGTTCTCGGAGAACATGGTCAGGTAGCCCAGCGACAGGTGTGCGCCCGCCACGCAGGCCAGCACGCCGCAGGCCACGCTGGCGATGCACTTCATCTTATCCGGGCTCTTGCCGCAGGCGGTAAGGGCATCCGGGTATTCACCGGCGGCGCGCAGGTGCACGCCTGCGGGGGTCTTGTAGACAAAGGCCCACAGCACCGCCACCAGCACCCAGCTCACATACACCAGCAGCGTGTGGCCGGAGAGCAGCTGCCCCAGCACCGGGATCTCCTTGATCAGCGGCAGATGGATGGTGGGCAGCGGCACCAGCGCCGGGTCGGAAAACGCGCCCTTCACCTGGAACACTGTGCGCAGCAGGAACACCGTCAGGCCGCCTGCAAAAATGTTCAGCGCTACGCCGATGATGAACTCGTCGCTGCCGAACTTGATAACGAACACATAGTAGAACAGCCCCAGCAGCACGCCGCAGAGGATGGCCAGCCCCAGGCCCGCCACCCAGCTGCCGGTAAAGTAGCTGCCCAGCACCGCAAAGAATGCGCCGATGAGCATCATGCCGTCGATGCCGATGTTGGTGATGTTCACATGCTGGGTGAGCAGGCAGCCCATGGCCGCCAGCACCACCGGGGTGGCAGAGCGCAGCGTGGTCTGCAGCAGCAGGGTATTGAAGATATCGCCCATCAGACTGCCTCCTTTCGTGCGGCCTCCCGGCGGGCCTTGCGCACCGCCGCACGGCTCTTGAGCGCGGCTCGGATGCCGCCCTCCGCCGCCATGAAGAAAATGATCACCGATTGCACGATCAGGATCAGCTCACTGGGGATGCCCGCGGACATCTCCATCGCCCGGCCGCCGATGTTCAGAATGGCAAAGAAGAAGCTCATCAGCACCGTGCCCACCGGGTTGTAGCGCATGATCATGGCCACCAGCATACCGTCGAAGTAGAACTCGTTGCTCACGCTGACCAGGAAGCGCTTGTGCAGGCCGAAGGTCTCCAGCATGCCCACCAGACCGCACAGCATACCGCTGATCACCATGGACCAGAGCATCAGCTTCTTGGTGCTCACGCCGCCGCAGCGGGCAAAGCGGTCGTTGTTGCCGGTCAGCTTCATTTCAAAGCCAATGGTGGAGCGGCTCATCAGGTACCAGATGATCAGCGTGGCGGCGATGGCGTAGAACAAGCCCGTGGTCAGGTTGCTCAGGGGCACCAGCTTGCTCAGCTCCGAACCCTTCATGATGCTGGCGGTGCCCTGGGCGATGCCCTTCTCGGCGGTCTTCAGGGGGCCGTTGGCCAGATAGGTGCAGAAATAGATGGCCGCCGTGTTGAGCATGATGGTGGTGATGACCTCATCCACCTTCCAGTGCACCTTGAGCCAGCCGGGCAGCAGGGCGAACAGGCCGCCCGCCGCCAGCGCAGCCAGCAGCGCCAGCACCGTTACCACCCACGGGGGCACGCCCTTGACCGATGCGCCCACGATGGCCGCCGCCATAGCGCCGAAGTACAGCTGGCCCTCGCCGCCCACGTTGAAGATGCCCGCCTTGGCGGCAATGTTCATGGCAAGGCCGCACAGCGCCAGCGTGATGGTCTTGGCCACCGTGTTGGCAAGGGCGCGCTTGGTGCCCAGAGCGCCCTTGAAGAGCGCACCGTAGCAGGCCAGCGGGTCGTGCCCGCAAAGGAGCAGGATGCCTGCGCCCACCACAAAGGCGAGCAGCACGGCGATGGCCAGGGAGATCAGGTAGTCCCGCTGCAGCTTCTGGGAGGGCTTGAGCCGCACCAGCGCGCGCAGGGATTGGATGAGGGAGTTGGTCATGGTGATATCTCCTTATCGACGGGGATGGGGCGGGGGCGATGAGCGCATGCCCGGAGGGACTGCTTATGGCACCCTCAGTCGGCTTCGCCGACAGCTCCCTCTGAAGAGGGAGCCTTTTGGGGTGGGTGCTGCCGGGTGGGGGCTGCGTTGGCCGGGATGGGTGTGGCGCATTGCTGCGGGTGGTACTCAACTGCGCAGGCTCCCTCTTTAGAGGGAGCTGGCTGCCCTTTAGGGCAGACTGAGGGTGCCGATGCAGACCACACGAGAAGGATAAATGCGGCTTGACTGCTCCCGGAATCCCCCCGTCTCGCCTTCGGCGAGCCACCCCCTTTGGCAAAGGGGGCTATGGAGTTGGCTGGCGTACAGCGTGGGATAGCCTATGGGAAAGAGCTTGCTTTCCCCCGCCGACCCGCCACGCCAACTCGGAGTTCGGGAGGCAAGGGCAGTTCTTCGCAGCCAAGTCGCTCCTGTTGCTTTGCCGGGTGATAGCTGCTCCTATCTTGCCGACCCGCCGCAATAACTCGGAGTTCGGGTTGCAGCGAAAACGGAGCACAGCCAAGCGGCTCCCCGCACGCGACGGTAGCGAACGACGTCAAATCCCCCTGCCGTTTTTCGGGGCGGGTTAAGGGAGCAGTGTGCTGTACAAGCAGCGAGTAAGCTGGTACGCTGCTGCGGAGTGACCCTGATTGCGACCGCCGCCCCGAAAAAGGGCAATTAAGAGGGATTTGACCAAAGAGAGCGTGTCGCTGTTTTCTGGTTCCTCTTTTGCGCCAAAAGAGGAACCGCAGGTGTGGGGCGCGGAGCCCCACCCTGTTGCTCGCAGCGGTACTGCGAGAAAAAAGCTATGAGCGGCTTGGGTGGAACGACGCTTGCCGGGAGGGGTCTGCGGTTGGCACCCTCAGCCCCTTCGGGGCAGCTCCCTCTAAAGAGGGAGCCTTGTGGGGGGGTGGGCAGCCCCTCTAAAGAGGGAGCCTTTTGGGTGGGGCTCACTCCCCCATCACGCTTCCTGCTTTTTGGCACCCAGCATATAGTAGCCGATCTCCTCCATGGTGATCTCACCGGCCTTGAAACGGCCTGTGATCTGCCCATCGTAGAGGGTGACCAGCGTATCGCTCAGGCGGAACAGCTCATCCAGATCGGCGCTGATGAGCAGGATGGCGCAGCCCTGGTTGCGCTTCTCGATGATGTGCTCGTGGATGAACTCGATGGCGCCGATATCCACCCCTCGGGTGGGCTGGCAGATGACCAGCACCGGCGTATCGAAGGAAAACTCTCTGGCAATGACCACCTTCTGCACATTGCCGCCGGAAAGGGACTGGACGGGCTCATCCACCCCGGCGCAGCGGATGTCGTACTGCTTTTCCAGCTCCTTGGCATAGCGGTTGACCCGACCCCGGCGCAGGTGGATGCCCAGGTGGCTCAGCTCCTTGCCCCGGTGCTTGCCCAGCGCAAGGTTCTCCGCAATGGAGGACTTCTGATCCACGCCCGTGGACAGACGATCCTCCGGGATGAAGCTGACACCCAGCTCCCGGATCTGTCTGGGCTGGAGACCGGTGATCTCCTTATCGCCCAGCAGCACGCTGCCGCCGCTGACGCTGCGCATGCCCATGATGCACTCGCTCAGCTCGGTCTGGCCGTTGCCCTCCACGCCGCACACGCCCACGATCTCGCCTGCACGCACGCTCAGGCTCACGCCGCGGAGGGCGGGCAGCATACGGTCGTTCACCGCTTTCAGCGCCCGGATGCTCAGCAGCTCATCGCCCGGCTCCTTGTCGGTGCGCAGATCGTCAAAGATCACGTCGCGGCCCACCATCAGGGAGGATATGCCCTGCTCGCTGGTGTCGGCGGTGTTCAGCACGTCGATCATCCGGCCCCGGCGCATCACGCCTACCCGGTCGCTGATCTGCATCACCTCCGGCAGCCGATGGGTGATCATGATCACCGTCATCTGCTTTTCCCGCACGATGCGGCGGATGACGGCGAACAGCTCCTCGGTCTCCTGGGCGGTGAGCACGGCGGTGGGCTCATCCAGAATGAGCACCTTTGCGCCGGTGCGCAACGCCTTGAGGATCTCCACCCGCTGCTGCAGGCCGATGCTCAGATCCCGCACCACATCGGTGGGGTTCACCTCCAGCCCGTAGGTCTCGGACAGCTCCCGCACCATGGCGTTGGCTTTGGCCGCATCGTAAAACAGCCCCAGCTTTTTGGGCTCGTGCCCCAGCAGGATGTTCTGAGCCACCGTGAAGCTGGGCACCAGCTTGAAGTGCTGGTGGACCATGCTCACGCCCATCTGCATGGCTTTTTCGGGGCTGTGCTGGCTGCCGGTGGGCTTACCGCCGATGAAGATCTCGCCCAGCGTGGGCCGGTGGATGCCGTAGAGCAGGTTCATCAGCGTGGATTTGCCCGCACCGTTCTCGCCCACCAGCGCGAACACCTCGCCCTGGTTGATGGTGAGGGAGATGTCGTCGTTGGCAAGGGTGCCGGGGAACTGCATGCTCACATGGGAAAAGCGCACGATCTCGTTGGACATGGTGAGGGATCCCTCCTTGGGGGGAATGAAGGTTCTGCATGGGGGCGCGTTGGGGGGGGCGGGTCGAAGGGGGAGCGGTTCCTGCCGGGGGGTGACCACCGGGGAGGGTGTGTTCTCCGGCTTGGCTACCCCCCGGAATCCCCCCGGCGGCTATGCCGCCACCCCCCTTTAGCAAGGGCGGGCTGC
>SVGN01000009.1 GCA_015056315.1 Clostridiales bacterium | reverse complement strand
ATCTGGCGGCCATAGGGACCCTGCGCATTGGCAGGACGGGCGTTCCCGGCGGCAGGGCGGGCGGGCTGAGCATTGGCAGCCGGACGGGCAGCCTGAGCGGGCTGCTGGGCAGGCTTCGCTTCAGCTTTGGGAGCCTCTGCGGGCTTGGCCTCAGCCTTGGGCGCTTCTGCCTTGGGAGCCTCAGCAGGCTTGGGCTCGGCCTTGGGCTCAGGCTTCTTCTCAGCCTTCACTTCAGGCTTGGGCTCGGCCTTCTTTTCATCCTTAACCTCAGGCTTGGGCTCGGCTTTGGGCGCAGCTTCTGCCTTGGGCGCTTCCGCCTTGGGCTCGGGCTTCTTCTCGGCCTTGACCTCGGGCTTGGGCTCAGCCTTTACTTCGGGCTTGGGCTCGGCCTTGGCAGCAGGCTTGGCTTCTGCCTTGGGAGCTTCGGGCTCGTCGTTATCGGGCATGGTGAATGCCTTGGTGTGCTGGCGTGCCAGACGCTCCTGCTCTGCCTGCTCGGCCTTTGCGCGCTGCTGCTCCTCCTCACGTACAAACTGGGATTCCAGCTTTCGGGCAGCCTGCGCCAGCTCGCTGGCGTTTTTACGCATGGCAGACACATGGTTCAGCGCTGCTTCAGCGTCCTTGAGAAGCTCTTTGGTCGCATCTCTGAGTTTAACTTTGGTCATGAAACGCTTGCACCCCCGCATAATTTCGCAAAGTATTTTGTGGCTGTATTACAGCCGTGGTTCGTCTTTTACCGTAGTAAGGAGCTTATCGGCCATGCCGCCTGCTTTCAGGCAGATGACCATGCGCCCCTGCTTGCCGATGGCATGTCCCAGCGCACCGGCGCTGAGGCCGTACAACGGCACATTGTGGCTGTGGCAGGCATCCGTGATGCGCTTTTGCGTGTTCTCGGATGCGGAGCCATCCAGCAGCACGATGGCTGCTTCTTCGGTTCGGATCGCTTCCACGCAGGCCTCCTGGCCGCTGATGAGCTGCCCGGCCCGCATGCACAGCCCCAGAAAACCGGTCACGCGCTTTTCTGCTTCGATGGTCATGGATCTTACTCCTTGGACAAAAGCTGCTGCATGGTATCCTTCAGGCTCTGCTCCACCTCGGGAGTCAGCTGTACCTCCAATTGTCTGGAGAGCTGGCCCTGCTTGAGGGCACGGCCAAGGCAATCGGCCTTGAAGCAACAGTATGCGCCGCGGCCCGGCTTTTTGCCTGTTGCATCCAGGCTCACCTCTCCCTCCGGGGAGCGGACCACACGGAGCAGTTCCTTCTTGGGCTTCATTTCGCGGCAGCCCACGCACATGCGCATCGGGATCTTACGAGGCTTTACCGGCATAGCTGCCACTCCTTTTCGGATCAGAGCGTATCGTCGTCATCCTCGGCGGAGGAGAACTCCATCTCCCGCAGCTCGGGCAGGCTGAACTCGGTATCGCCCTGTTCTTCGTTGTTTTCGTAGTACACCTGGTAGCCCAGGGGCTCTTCGGGTGCTTCCTCCACAGGCAGGTCGAACATCTGAGCGGCCTGGCTCTGGCTCTTGATATCGATGCGCCAGCCGGTGAGCTTGGCAGCCAGACGGGCGTTCTGGCCCTCCTTGCCGATGGCCAGGCTCAGCTGGTTATCGGGCACCACTACACGGCAGGCCTTTTCGTTTTCGGCCACGAAAACGCTGAGCACGTGAGCGGGGTTGAGGGCGTTGGCAATGAACTCGGCAGGATCGGCAGACCACTTGATGATGTCGATCTTTTCGTTCTTCAGCTCGGTGACCACGCGCTCTACACGGTTGCCGCGGGGGCCTACGCAGGCGCCCACGGGGTCGATGGAGACCTCGGTGGAGTGCACGGCCATCTTGGTGCGGCTGCCCGCCTCACGGGCGATGGACTTGATCTGCACAACGCCTGCGGCGATCTCGGGCACTTCCATCTCGAACAGGCGCTTTACCAGGCCGGGATGGATGCGGCTGACATGCACCTGGGGCCCGCGGATCATTTCACGACCAGTGCGGTTTACCTCAAGCACGTAGACCTTGATGTGGTCGTCGATATGGTATTCTTCGCCGGGCACATACTCGCTGGTCTCCATAATGCCTTCGGCACGGCCCAGATCCAGCACTACACCGCGGTTTTCGGTGCGCTGCACGATAGCGGTGAGCACCTCGTTCTCCTTTTCGGAGTACTGGTCGTAGATCTTGCCCTGCTCAGCCTCGCGGATACGCTGCATGATCACCTGCTTGGCGGTCTGGGCAGCGGTGCGCAGGAAGCCGGTGGGGGTCACCTCGATCTCGGCGATATCGCCCATGCGGTAGTCGGCGCGGATGGCCTTGGCTTCGTCCAGAGTGATCTGGTTGGCCTCATCCTCTACCTCTTCCACGATGGTCTTGCGGGCGAAGACATGGGCATCGCCGCTCTTGCGGTCCATCGTAACAGACAGGTTGGCGGGGATGGTCTCCTCCCGGGAGGTGTTCTTCTTGTAGGCGGCCTTCAGTGCTTCTTCGATGGCACCGAAGAGCAGCTCCTCGGGGATATCCTTCTCGGCAGCCAGCGCCTTTACTGCTTCGATGATCGCTGCGTTGCCGGTGGTCTGCTGGGTCTTCTTGGTGGTTCTCATAACTCTCTTACCTGCCTTCTTTATCGGTGATTATTCAAACTCAACATCGGTAAAGGTGCTATCGTCCAGCGCAGCATCCTCGCTGAAATCTTCGTCCTCCAGAATAATGACGGGCTTGATGATGGCTACCGTCTTGCGCCCGAAGGTGAGGCTCTCGCCCCCGGCCACTTCGATGGTAACGGTATCGTCGTCCATCATGCGCAGCAGGCCCTGGTGCAGCTTGCTGCCCTGCTGGGGAGCAAAGAGCTTTACCTCCACCAGCGCATCGCGGTTCTTTTCGAAATCGCGCAGGGTCTTGATGGGCCGATCCAGCCCGGGGCTGGAGACCTCCAGGAAGTCGTAATCCACATCCTCCAGAAGGGGCTGCAGCTGCTTGTGGTAGCGCTCGCAGTCGTCCAGAGAGAGGCCGCCCTCCTTGTCTACATAGATGCACAGGCACTTGCCGCGGCTTTCCTTCTGCAAAACGACCTCGACCAGTTCCAGGTCGAGAGCGTCGGCAACCTTGGCGGCGCGTTCCTCCACTGCATGCACGGATGCAGCCTTTGCGCTGCCCGCATTGCCTTTCTTAGCCATAAAGTGCTCCTTTGCTGTACGCCACAAGCAAAACGGTAATCAAAAAGAGTGGTACCATACCGCCGTGAGCCTCCGCTCAGACCCCTTCGGCTGTCGCCAAAAGACAGCTGCGCATACCGGGATGCGTAACTGCTGCGCACACACAGGCGCGCGGAGACTGATGGAAGCTGGCGATATCCACTCTTTCGATAAACCCTTCTTTCTTATGGGCGGAAATGTTCACAGAAACAGCCCGCATCTCTGCGGACACCCGAAAGTATACCACAACATTTTGTGAAATACAAGCGTTTTCCAGCAGGGCAACAAGAAAAAGTTGCCGAAAATATCGGCGTTTTCCCCGCCACATTGCTGCATTTTGCCTCCGGGTGGGTCTTTTGCATCACAAACCGGCCAGAAGGCAGAGGCTTTCCTCATCCATAAATGCGGGCGTATAGGCGCTGTCTGCCGCTTCCTTCTGCTGCAGGTAGCCGGGCAGCGCCAGCATGAGCATATGGTCACGCACCTTGGCATATTCCCGTGCGGTGAGCCTGCGGTCGAGGCCCGGCAGCGCTACGCCGTTCATGGGCGTGTACTGGCGCATCAGGCTGACCGGGGTGCCCTTGGGCAGCGCCTGCGCCACCCAATCGAGGATGGCGATGCTCTCGTTCGTTCTCAGCGGCAGGATCAGGTGCCTGACCACCACGCCGGAGCGGAGGATGCCTTCCCCATCGTACACCGGTGCGCCGGTCTGTTCGCACATGGCCAGCACCGCCTCCTTGGTACGCTCGAAGTAATCCGGCGCACCGGCCAGCTGCGCGGCTGTCTTTTCGGAGGCATACTTGATATCCGGCAGCCAGATATCCACCAGCCCTTTGGCAGCATGCACCACCTCCACGGTCTCGTAGCCGCTGGTGTTCCACACCACAGGGATTGCAGGCTTGCGAATGGCCAGCGCCTCCAGGATGGCCGGAGCAAAATGAGTGGGGCTCACCAGATTGATGTTATGCACCCCCAGCGCCTCCACCCTTTCAAACAGTGAGGCAAGCTGTTTTGGCGTGAGCATCACGCCGTTGCGCCGGTGGCTGATGGGCTCGTTCTGGCAGAACACGCACCCAAGGCTGCAGCCGCTGAAGAACACCGTACCGCTGCCCTTTGTGCCGCTGATGCAGGGTTCCTCCCAATAATGGGGGGCAGCGCGGGAGACGAGGGGCAGCGTGCCCATACGGCAAAAGCCCTCACCGGTCTCGGTGGTGCGGGGTGCGTTGCAGCGGCGGGGGCAAAGGTTGCAAAGTTCCATACGGGCGGCTTCCTTTCCGGCGGGAGATGATCACAAAGTAGTGTAACACAGCTTTGCAAACGCCGCAATGCACCGGAGCCGCAGCAGAATATTTACCGGGCAGCCTCTGCTGTGGTATAATGGAACCGATTTTTTGCACCCAAGGAGGCAACCACCCCATGGCCAATGTATATCTGAATAAAAACAAGGAACAGCGAGTTCTGGGCGGGCACCCGTGGATCTTCCGCAGCGATATCGAAAAGGTGGAGGGCGACCATGCCGATGGCGGCGTGGTGCGCGTGCTTTCCAACCGCCACAAGTTTCTGGGCATGGCCATCTACAACAGCCGCTCCCAGATCAGCCTGCGCATGCTCAGCCGCCGGGATGAGAGTATCAATTCCGCATTCATTAAAAACAAGGTAAAGCGCGCCATCGACTACCGCCGCCGCTTTGCAGACCTGCGCAGCTGCCGCCTCCTTTTTGCTGAGAGCGACGGTCTGCCCGCCGTGATCGCCGACAGCTTCGGCGACGTGATCGTTCTGCAGGTGCTCTGCCTGGGCATGGAGCGCTTCAAGCAGGATATCGTGGATGCGCTGGTGGAGGAGCTCCACCCCCGGGGCATCTACGAGCGCAACGATGTGCCCGTGCGTGAACTGGAAGGCCTTGAGCAGCAGACCGGCCTGCTCTACGGCGAAGTGCCCGATCTGGTGGAGATGCAGGAGAACGGTGTGCGCTTCCTGGTGGATGTAAAGGAAGGCCAGAAGACCGGCTTCTTCCTGGATCAGAAGGAGAACCGTGCCGCCATCGCTCCCTTTGTAAAGGATATGCGCGTGCTGGATTGCTTTACCCATACCGGCAGCTTTGCGCTGCACGCCGGGCACTACGGTGCCAAAGAGGTGATCGGTGTGGACATCAGCCAGTATGCCTGCGATTGCGCCACCGAAAACGCCCGGCTGAACGGCCTTGAGGATCGGGTACGCTTCGAATGCGCCAATGCCTTCGATTACCTGCGCACCGCTCAGGAAAACAAGGAGCAGTTCGATGTGGTCATCCTCGACCCGCCTGCCTTTACCAAGACCCGTTCTGCCGTGGAGGGTGCGCTGCGCGGCTACAAGGAGATCAACCTGCGGGGCATGAAGCTGGTCAGAGATGGCGGCTATCTGGTCACCTGCAGCTGCAGCCAGCACGTTACCCCGGCTTTGTTCCACCAGATGCTGCTGGATGCCCAGAAGGATGCCCGTGTGCAGCTCCGTCAGGTGGAATGGCGCACCCAGGGCAAGGATCACCCCATCCTGTTCTCCTCGCCGGAGACCGAATACCTCAAGTGCGCAATTTTCCAGGTGTTCAAATAAGGAGGCAGACCCATGGCAACGCCCCGTACCTTCGGTATCCTGGCCCATGTAGATGCGGGCAAGACCACCCTGTCCGAGCAGGTGCTGTTCCGGACGGGCGCTTTGCGTGCCGCCGGGCGAGTGGATCACGGCAACACCGCACTGGATACCGATGCCATTGAGCGGGATCGCGGCATCACGGTGTTTTCCAACCAGGCGTGGCTCACTCACAACGGGCGCAGCTATACCCTGATCGATACCCCCGGCCATATCGACTTCGCCACCGAGGCCGAGCGAGTGCTGCCTGCGTTGGATATGGCGGTGCTGGTGATCGACGGCAGCTCCGAGCTGGATGCCCACACCGAGGCACTGTACCGGCTGCTGGCGGTGGATCACGGCCTGCCGGTGATCATTTTTCTCAACAAGACCGATCTGGTCAGCTTCGACCGGGAGCGTATCCTTGCCCAGATCCGCAGAAGGCTCACAGAGCAGATCGTGCTCATCGAAAACGGCAGCCCCGACCCGGAGCAGCTGGCAGTGCTGGACGATGCCTTTCTGGAAAGCTATCTGGAAGGCAGCATGACCGATGAGGCCGCATGGGCATCCCTCCGCGCGCTCACCGGGCAGGCGGTGCCTGTGCTGATGGGCGCAGCGCTTTCGGGCGTTGGCATCGATCAGCTGCTGGAGGTGCTCTCCCTTACCGCCGAAGGTCTGGATGAGAAGCAAAGCACCTTCGATCCCAACGCGCCCTTCCGGGCAAGGGTCTATCAGGTGCGCTACGACCAGAGCGGCGAGCGTGTTGCCTACCTGCGGCTGCTCAGCGGCAGGCTGAAGCCGCGAGATGCTTTCCGCTTTGAAGATACCATCGAAAAGGTACACCAGATACGCCGCTACCGGGGCAGCAGCTTCACCACCGCCGAAGAAGCCCTGCCCGGCGATGCGGTAGGCGTTACCGGTCTTTCCGTGCCCCGCTGCGGCGACCTGATCTCCGGCGATACGCTGGATGCAGAAAACAGTGCTCTGCTGCGCCGCTTCCAGCCGGTGCTGGCGGTGCAGGTGCAGCCGCCCAAGGGCGTATCGCCCAGCCAGCTTCTGGAGAAGCTGCGCATCCTGGAGGATGAAGACCCCGCCTTGAATGTGCAGTGGGATGCTGCCCACGGCGTTTCTCTCGTACAGGTGATGGGCGAGGTGCAGATGGAGGTGCTCACCCAGTTGCTCAGTGACCGCTACGGGATGGCGGTCACGCTGCTGCCGCCGCAGGTGCTCTACAAAGAGACCCTTGCTGCCCCGGTGGTGGGCTGCGGGCACTACGAGCCGCTGCGCCACTACGCGGAGGCCCATCTGCGCCTGAGCCCCGGTAAGCGGGGTGCGGGCATCACCTTTGAGAGCCGCTGCCATGTGGATGATCTGCCCATCTCCTTCCAATCGCTGATCCGCAGCCATGTATTCGAGCGGGTGCACCCCGGCGTGCTGACCGGCTCCCCGCTGACCGATGTGCATGTGGAGCTGCTTTCGGGCCGCGCTCACCTGAAGCACACCGAAGGCGGCGACTTCCGCGAATCCACCTATCGGGCCATCCGGCAGGGGCTCATGAAGGGGCAGTGCATCCTGCTGGAGCCCTTCTACCGCTTCGACCTGATCCTGCCCGCCGAGCATCTGGGCAGAGCCATGACCGACATCCTCTCCCGCCACGGCAGCCATGAGGCTCCCGATCTGCAGGGCGAGACCGTACGGCTCAGCGGCAGGGGCCCGGTAAGCGCATTTCTCGATTATCCCACTCAAGTGCGGGCCTACAGCCACGGCAAGGGCAGCATCCTGTTCCAGCCCGACGGCTACGATCTCTGCCACGACCAGGAGGATGTGATCCAAAAGCTGGCCTACAACTGCGGTGCAGACGTGCAAAACCCCACGGGCAGCGTTTTCTGCTCCCATGGGGCCGGCTTCTATGTCAATTGGGACGAGGCAGACAGCTACATGCATCTGCCGGTGGAAAAGCCGTAAAGCTACGGTGCTGCCACAGGCCAGCAGGAAAGGATGCGCAGGCTGTGCCATGCCCACCTTTCAGGCTCCGCCGGAGGCCCTGCCGTTTCCTGCCCGGCCAATGCAAGGCATAACTCAGGAAACAGGATGCACCACCAGTTCTGCCCCTCGCCCCTGCCAAGGGTGATGCGCAGCGCCCGGTACTCCCCCTCCGGCAACAGCACCTGCCCATACTGCTTCTGCGGCAGATGCAGCCAACCGACCTCGGCTGTCACGCTCCCCTCAAAGCCGCAGGCACTCGCCTTTGCCTCTGCCACCGAAAGGATCTCTTCCTGCTTTTCCAGAAGCAAGGCATACGCCTCCTCGTGAGAGGCTGCCGCAGCGGTGCCGAGCAGATCGCCGTAGGCTTCCAGAACCGCATCCCGCACCGCCAGTTTGATGGCCTGCGCTTTGGCGCTGTTATCCTCCGCCAGAATGTGCAGGCGGATCACCTCTCCCTTGCGCCAGGCCTGCATGAGCCTGTTTTCCTCCTGCGTGAGCCCGCTCGCCCTCAATGGCAGAAGCAGGGCGAGCAGAAACAGCACTGCACAGAAAGCCAGCAGCAGCCACGCCTCCCATGAACGGCTTTTGAGCCGGATCCGTTCCAAACGCTTCATAGCATCCCTCCGGCGCACAGTATGCCCGGATGGCTGGGAAAGCATACATCCGCACAGCTGAGGCAGCTTTGGCGACACTTCAAACATTACCTGTTGTACCCCACACAAAACCGAGTATGATAGAAGAAGCAGGAGCAGCCTTTGCTCCCGCACCCGACAGAAAACAGGAGGAGATCGCTTGTTCTATTTCGATTGGACGATGCTTTTGGCGCTGCCCGGTCTTTTGCTGGGCTTGTGGGCGCAGTTCCGTGTCAAATCCTCTTTTGCGGAATACAGCCGCATCCGCAGCCAACGGGGCCTTACGGCGGAGGATGTCTCCCGCCGCCTTCTGGACGAAAGCGGCAACCGCAACGTGACCATCACCTCTACCCACGGCTCCCTGACCGACCACTACGACCCATCCGGCAACACCCTGCGCCTGAGCCAGAGCGTGTACGGCAATACCAGCATCGCTGCCATCGGCGTAGCTGCCCACGAATGCGGCCATGCCATGCAGCAGCACGACGGTTACCTGCCGCTGAAGCTGCGCACCGCCATCGTACCGGTGGTGAACATCGGCAGCAGCCTGTATTTCCCCATCTTTATGGCTGGCATCCTCTTCAGCTGGGAACCGCTGATGAATATCGGCATCCTGTGCTTTGCGCTGTCGCTGGTGTTTTCGCTCATCACACTGCCGGTAGAGTTCGATGCCAGTAAGCGGGCGGTGACCATGCTTCGGCAGGGCGGCTACCTGAGCAGCGAAGAGCTGGAAGGGGCCCGCAAGGTGCTGAACGCCGCCGCCATGACCTATGTGGCAGCGGTGGTATCCAGCCTGCTGCAGCTGCTGCGCCTGCTGCTGATCGCCCGTTCCAACAGAGACGACTAAAGACAAGCCCCGAAGAAAGGAGGCCGCCACCGTGGAGAAAGCATTCCGCATTTCTGTCCGCGAGCTGGTGGCCTTCTGTTTTCCGCCTGTGGATATCACGCCCGGCGGCACGCTGGGGGATATGCTCCTTGGCAGCGCAGCGCACCGTGCTGCCCAGAAGCAGCGGGAGGGCGAGATCGAAAAGAGCCTTTCCCATACCTTCGAACCGGACGGTTGCCCCATCGAGCTGTTCGGGCGCATGGATGCCTATACCGACGGGGAATGCCCCCTCATCGAAGAAATGAAGCATTGCCGCACCGTGCCGGATGCCCCCTGGCCGGAGCACCGGGCGCAGGCGGTGTGCTACGCCGCCATGGTGGCGCTGGATAAGCCCTGTGAGCAGGTGGAGATCGTCATCAGCTATGTGGCGGCAGACGGTGGTCTGTTGTGCAGCTTCAGCGAACGATTGACCGCAGGCGATGCGGTAGCCCAGACAGAAGCATGGCTGAACAGCTATCTTTGCTTTGCCCGTCGTGAGGCTGCGCACAAGGAGAAACGAAATACCTCGCTTCGGGAGATGGCTTTCCCCTATCCTGCTTACCGCAGCGGTCAAAGGGAGCTGGCCAGACAGGTCTATACCGCCATCTGCCGCAGAAAGCGTTTGTTTGCCAGCCTGCCCACCGGCACCGGCAAAAGCGCTGCGGTGCTGTTCCCGGCGCTGAAGGCTTTGGGCGAGGGCAAGACCGGGCGCATCCTGTACCTGACTGCGCGTAACACCGCACGGCAGAGCCCGCTGGAGGCCCTCCGGCTGATGCAGCAGGCCGGCATGCATGCCCGCATCTCTGTGCTTACCGCCAAGGAGAAGCTCTGCCCTACCCCTGCCCGCTGCCACCCGGAGGATTGCCCACGGGCGGCAGGGCATTACCTGCGGGAGAAAGCTGCCATCGAAGAGCTGCTGGCAGCCGGTGGTCTCTGGACGGACGAGGTGATCCTCGCAGCCTCGGAGAGGCACTGTCTGTGCCCCTTTGAGCTTGCTCTGAGCCTGACAGAGCTGGCCGATGTGACCCTGATGGATCTGAACTATGCCTTCGACCCCTTCGCCCAATTGAAGCGTCTCTTCCGGGAGCGTCGGGATATGACCCTGCTGATCGACGAAGCTCACCACACCATAGACCGGGTGCGGGAATCCCTGACCGGCGAGCTGGACAGCCGCATCTTCCGGGAGCACAGGAAAGCCGTTGGCAAGGCGCTGGGCAGAAAGCACGCTTACTACAAAGCGCTGTCCGGGCTGCTGAATGGGCTGTGTGCAGTGGGCCCGAACTGCGAGATCGAAGAATGGCGGGAGCCCTCTCTGCCGGGAGAGCTCGTCTCTCTGGTAGAACAGGTGCAGGCCGAAGCAACGCAGCTTTTATCATTGCGCACCGCATTGCCCATACAGGAGCTGTTCGCCATCCTTCGGGTGTGCATGCCCTTTCTCTATGCCGCCCAGCGGGCAGACGGGGAGGATTACGCCATCCTCTGGTCTGCCCACGGCAAAGAGCGCACCGTATGCCTGTATTGCCTTTCCCCCGGGGAGGAGATCGCACGGATCACCGGGCGGCAGCAGGGCGCTGTATTCTTCTCCGCGACCCTCTCGCCCCTTGGCAGCATGAAGCAGCTCTTGGGCGGCACCGAGGAGGATGCCTGCTTTGCGCTGCCCTCTCCCTTCCCGCCGGAGAACCTGCGGGTCTATGTAAAGAGCCTTTCCACCCGCTACCACCAGCGAGCGGATACCGCCGCAGATATTGCCGCCCTCATTACCGAGATGGCAGGGAGCAAAGAAGGCAACTATATCGTGTTTTTCCCCAGCTATGCATACCTGCGCCTTATACGCCTGCAGCTGGATGAAGCGCTCCTGCCGCCCCTTTGGGTGCAGGAGCCGCAAATGGACGAGGAGGACAGGGAGGTATTCTTCCGCCTGTTCTCCGGCGATGGTACGCCCCACCTTGCCCTGTGCGTTTTGGGCGGCCTGTTCAGCGAGGGCATCGATCTGCCGGGCGAAAAGCTGATCGGTGCCATGGTGGTGGGTGTAGGGCTGCCTACGCCCTCCCAGAAGCTGGCTTGTGTACAGGAGCGCTACGGGCAGCTTTTCGGCGATGGCTTCCACTACGCCTGCCGCATACCGGGCATGCAGAAGATCATGCAGGCAGGCGGGCGCATCATCCGTTCCGAAAGCGACACCGGCGTGCTCATCCTTGTGGATGACCGGTACCGCCAGCCCGCTTACCGTTCCCTGCTGCCGGAGCACTGGCAGCTTTGCACCGGCCCCATCCTGCATCCCACACCCGAAAAGGAGACTATGCCATGAATACCTTCCTGAAACGCCTTGTCTGCCTTGCAGCCGTTACGCTGGCCCCGGCCATGCTCTGCTCCTGCCAGCCCTCGGAGCCTGCTCAGGGCATCTGCTACCGCATTACCGGCGGCAAGAACCCGATGGTGATCCTTGGCTCGATCCACGTAGGCAGCCCGGAAATGAAGAACTACGGCGCACACCTGCTGGAGGCCATGGCCGCAGCCGATGTATTCGTTTTTGAGTGCGACAGCTCCGACCCCGAAGCCGCTCTGCTCTCTGCCCAGCTGATGGCCTATACCGATGACGAGCTGAAAAACCACCTGTCGCCGGAAAGCTGGCAGCGGGTGGAGCAGGCCTGTCAAAAGGGCGGGTTCCGGCTGGAGGAGCTGAACCGTTACAAGCCTTGGGCAGTGACCAGTATGTTCACCACCCGTGCCGCAGCAGAGCAGATGGGCGCACGGAGCAGCTCCCACGCCGCCTCGCTTGGGGTGGAGGAAACCGTCGAGAAGTATGCCAAGGGCAAGGAGATCGCCTATCTGGAGAGCGCCTCCGCCCAACTGATGCTGATGGAGAACTTTTCCGATGCTTTGGAGGAAGCGCTGCTCCTGCAAAGCTGCGATGCACTGCTGGAGCCCAAAGAGAACACACAGCTGGCCAACTGGCCCACGTGGTGGTGCACAGGCAACGCCAAAGCCTTTGCCGATGAATACCTGAACGATAAAAGCCTGCCGGAAGCCCTTTTGCAGGAATACCATAATGCTTTGGTGACCACCCGCAACCGGGCCATGACCGATGCTCTCTGCGGCATGCTGGAGGGTGAAGAAGAACATACATACTTTGTGACCGTTGGTCTGATGCATCTGGTACTGCCGGGAGACAGCATCCTTTCCGCTTTGGAGGAAAAGGGCTATGCAGTAGAGCAGCTGTTGATGCAGCCCGACCGATAACTGAGATAAGCAAAGAGCGCTGCCGAAAGCCGGGCAGCGCTCTTTGCTATACATGATCTCTTATTTTTTGATCATACCGCGTACATTTTCTACCGTGGTCACCACCGCACCGACGATGATGGTCAGGTAGTAGGTGAAGAAACGCCAGATGAGCAGTGCCACGAACAGCGTTGCATCGGGGAAGATACCGCTGAAGAACAGCGCGAAGCCGCCCTCCTGTGCACCGGAGGCACCGGGCAAGGGCGTGTAGCTGGCACTGATGTAGAGCAGTACACCCACCGTGATGATCTCGATGACCGCGATACCGCTCAGACCCAGCGCATGGTACAGGCAGACAGGCACCATCATCAGGGCCAGCAGCTGCAAAAGTGCGATCAGGATCTGTACCAGCAGATCCACCGGGTGGCGCATCAGGGAACGGAAGCTGTCGAGAAAGTTGGAGCAATGGTTGGTCCACTTTTCGCGGGAGGCATCCGGATCCTTACAGATACGCAGCTTTACGCCGATGGCGATGCACTTGTTGATGACCCACATTACCGCCCGGCGGGAGATGGCCATCAGCACTACGCCGCTGATGGAGAAGCAATTGACCACATACCCCAGCAGCACCATCCAGCGGATGCCCTCGGTGTGCTCTGCAACAAAGCTGCGGTGGGCAAACCAGAGAACAGCGCCCACGATGAGCAGAACGCCCTGAAACACGATAAACTTGATGGCCAGTGCAGAGCCGCTGTAGCCGATGGGCACTTTCTTTTTGCTGAGCTCATACATCTCCATGGGCTGGCCGCCGGAGGCACCGGGCGTGATGTTGCAGTAGTAAAGACCCACGATGGCGGCGTGGAGGCTGTCGATTAAACGGAGCTTGTAGCCCTGGCGGTGAAGGTAACAGTGAACGCTGAGGGCATCTGCCAGCAGATAGACGAACCAGCAGACAAAGCATGCCACAAACCCGACCGGGCTGAAGCCCCTGAGAGCCTCTACCAGATCGCCAAGCTCGTTGCCGCTGAGGCCGATGTAGAGAACGATGCCAAGCGTCAGCAGCAGAAAGAGGAAATTCAGCAATTTGCGGGTCCCGGCCTTCATAGTACACCTCACAGCATTTGGTACCTATAGTGTAGCACAGATGCGCACTATATTCAAATGAGGATATCATTAGAATTGCCCTATAACCGTAAAAGGGAGATATTACCATAGGTTTCTGCGTTTTTTCCTTGCCTATGGCTATGCGTATATGGTAAAATGTGATTTGATCATTGGGTAAAAAGGCGTTTTTTTGCTTTTTGCCCGAACAAGCTGCGGGGAGGTACCAAAGCGATGCGGAAATGGATCCTTGCAGCAGTAACGGTACTGCTGCTTCTGTTCGCCTTCGGTGCAAATGCCGAGGTATATATTCTGGATAGCATCTACAGCACCATAGAGATCCCGGATACGTATTCCGTTGTGCTGAAGCCGGACAATCTCGATGTCTATGCCACCTGGCTGGAGAGCCGCGGGCAGGATGTTGAAAAGCTCCGCAGCGATTTTGCCAAGCGCGGCGTGCTGCTGCAGTGCTGGGCGGAGGATGGCGTTACCTGCCTGGAGGTAACTGCCGTGCAGAATACCCGCTCCATCGGCGTTTTCGATGTAAACCGCCAGAGCGAGGAGATGCGCGCCAGCTACCGCCTGAGCCACTACCCCCGCAACGAGTACCTGAGCGAGGGCTACGACTTTTCCTCCTCCAGCTGGACAAAACTGGAGGGCGACCGTTTTCTGGCCCTCAAGTACATCCGCAGAGACGGCGGCGAGGTGCTCAACCGGGGCTATATGCGCCGCACCATCTACAACGGCTACGAGATCACCTTCGACCTGCAGGTGTACGGCCGCTCCGCAAACGACAAGGATAACAAAGCCCTCAACAAGGTCTGGAAGACCCTCACCTTTGTGGAGACCCTGCCCCTGCCCGCCGTAGCCAGTGCCAAGATCAACCTTACCTCCACCCCGCCGGAGGAGACCAACGAGAAGACCTTCCACATCAAAGGCACCGCAGCCCCCGGCGTTGAATTCGCCGCCGTGGTGATGGGCATGAGCTACGATGGCTCCATCCTCTACGAAGAAACGGTAGATAAGACCGGCAAGTTCGATATCCCCATCGAGCTGCCCAAGGAGGGCGTATTCCTGATTACCTTCTTTGCCGAGATGGATGGCGAAGAGGTGCTGGAGCTGGCCTACCCGGTCACCTACCAGCGCACCCTGCTCATGGTGAACATGGATACTCCCGTCCCCACCGAGCTTTCTGCCGACGAGCTCATCATCAGCGGCGATTCCGTGCCCGGCTCCGAGATCCAGATCTTTGTGGATGGTGAGGCACAGGCAAGCAAAAAGGTGACCGGCGAAGGCCGCTTCAAGCTGACGCTGGATATCGATGAGGAGGGCACCCACGAGCTGGTGCTGGTCTTCTCCAAGAAGGGCCTGGCCGACCGCAGGCTCATCTATACCATCAACCGCAAATGGACGGATGCGGATATGCTCAATTACCTGCAGAAGCACTCCGTGAAGCCCACCTACGCCAACATGCTCAAGAGATCTGCCGATTACGAGGGCAGCATCATCGGCACCAAGGCTTATCTGGTGGATGTTGCCCAGAGCGGCGACGAATGGCTCATCCGTATGGCGCTCACCAAGGATAAGGGCCAGTACAAAAACATCGTGCTGGTGGTTTCCGGCGAAGAGCCCACCTTTGCCATCGGCGAGCGGGTCATGCTCTACGGTACCTATACAGGGCTTTCCATCAGCGTAAGCGGCGATGAAAACGAAGCCGCTGCCGAAGAAAACCTGCCCTGCCTGGAGCTTCTGCTGTTTGCTTCGCTGGAATAAGCCCGACAGGAGGAAGCCTTATGAGACCCACACCCGAAACAGAAGCCATTCTGACTCAGCGCTTTGGCAGCGACAGCCTGATCGCCCTTGCCACCTGTGTTCAGAACGTTCCTTCCGTAAGAACGGTGGATGCATTCTACGAAAATGGCTGCTTCTATGTTCTTACCCATTCCCTTTCCGGTAAAATGCAGCAGCTGAAGAAAAACCCGGTCTGTGCCATCTCCGGCGATTGGTTTACCGCACAGGGCACCGGCGAAGACCTTGGCTGGTTCGGCAGGCCCGAAAACCACCCGATCGCCGACAGGATGCGTACCGTTTTTTCGGCATGGATCAACAACGGCCACAGCGATCTGAACGACCCCAACACCTGTATTCTGTGCATCCGGTTGAAGACCGCCGTTCTGTTTGCAGACGGTAAACGCTACCCGCTGGAATACGCAGAATAAGCTGCATACAAAACACCGCTCGATGCTTTACGCACCGGGCGGTGTTTCTTATGGTGTTTTGTTTGTGAGCAAACGCATCAGTCGCCCATGCAGATGCCCATATCACGGGCGGTGGCAACAACAGCGTTGTCCTTTTCCACGGGCTTGGGCACACCGGCGATATCGCTCAGCTTGTTGTGCGTGATCTGGTTGCCCTTGAGGGCCACGGTAACACCGTAGATCTCATCGCGAATCAGCTGGGCAGCATGTACGCCGAACTGAGTGGAAAGCACACGATCGTAGGCGCTGGGGCTGCCGCCGCGCTGGATGTGGCCGGGCACCACGTGGCGGGCTTCCACACCCACCATCTGCTGCAGCTCCGCAGCGATGCGCTTGCTGATGCAATCGTAAGGCAGCGTGGCGCGGTAGGCCTCGCGCTCCTTCTTCTTCATCTTGGCTTCTTCCTTGCTCATGGCACCTTCGGCAACGGCAATGATGGAGAATGCCTTCTTGCTGTTGGCGCGGGCTTCTACGGTCTGTGCCACCTTCTTGATGTCGTAGGGGATCTCGGGCAGCAGGATCACGTCTGCGCCGCCGGCAACGCCGGAGTACAGGGTGAGCCAGCCCGCCTTGTTGCCCATGATCTCGATGACCATGCAGCGGCCATGGCTGGTGGCGGTGGTGTGGATGCGGTCGATGACCTCGGTGGCGATATCCACGGCGGTGTGGAAGCCGAAGGTGAAATCGGTGCCGAAGATATCGTTATCGATGGTCTTGGGCAGGCCGATCACGTTGAGGCCCTCTTCGCTGAGCAGGTTAGCGGTCTTGTGGGTACCGTTGCCGCCCAGGGTGACCAGACAATCCAGCTTCAGGTCTTTGTAGGTCTTTTTCATGGCTGCGACCTTATCCACGCCATCGGCCTCCACAACACGCATGTTGCGGAAGGGGCGGCGGCTGGTGCCCAGAATGGTGCCGCCCAGCGTAAGGATGCCGGAGAACTGCTTCTTGCTCATTTCCTGGTATTCGCCTTCGATCAGGCCGCCGTAACCGTTGCGGATGCCGATGATCTCAGCGTCGAAAAGTTCGTAGGCAGCACGGGCAACGCCGCGGATGGCAGCATTCAGGCCCGGGCAATCGCCGCCGCTGGTGAGAATACCGATTTTTCTTTTCATAAGGATGACCTCCTTTTTGTTGCTACGATTATACCATCCCGCTGCACTTCTTGGCAACGGTTCACGAAAAAAAGCCGTCTTTGGCGACCGTTGCCGAAGCCGGTTGCCATTGACAACCCTGCCGGATTTGCCGATAATAAACGGTGAGAATGTTACCTGCCGCAGCCTGCGGCAGGCAGGAGGAGCCGAAGATGAATTTTTTGCCGGTCTCTATGGCAGATATGAAAGCCCGCGGCTGGGATGCGCCCGATTTTGTCTACGTGGTTGGTGAAGCCTATGTGGATCACCCCTCCTTTGGGCATGCCATCATCAGCCGGGTGTTGGAGCATGCAGGTTATCGCATTGCCATGCTGTGCCTGCCCGAATACCACAGTGCGGAGGAATTTCGCCGGTTCGGCAGACCCAAACTGGGCTTTCTGGTCTCCTCCGGCGTGATCGACAGCATGGTGAACCACTACACCGCCGCCAAAAAGCGGCGGAACGAGGATGTATACGCTCCCGGCGGCAAAGCGGGTCTCCGGCCGGACAGGGCCGTTACCGTCTACTGCAACCGCATCCACGAGGCCTACCCGGGCATGCCGGTGCTCATCGGCGGTGTGGAGGCTTCTCTGCGCCGTTTTTCCCACTACGATTACTGGGATGATAAGGTGCGCCGCAGCGTGCTGGTAGACAGCGCCGCCACCCTGCTCATGTACGGCATGGGCGAAAAGACCATCGTGGATTGCTGCGATTGGATTCGCCGCGGCATGCCTGCCCACGAGCTGATGCAGCTCAGCGGCGTATGTTACATGGCCAAGCAGCCGCCCAAGGGGGCCACGCTGATCCCCTCCCACGAGGAGGTAGCAGCCGACCCCAAAGCCTATGCCAAAGCATTTATGATGGAATACGGCGAGCAGGATCCCGTCCGGGGCGGTGTGCTCTGCCAGATGCAGGACAGCCAGCGTTTCCTGGTGCAGAATCCACCCGCCATGCCGCTGAGCACCCCGGAGCTGGATGCGGTCTACGACCTTCCCTTTACCCGCTGCGCCCACCCCATGTACGATAAGCTGGGCGGTGTGCCCGCCCTGAAGGAGGTTCGCTTCTCCCTGAGTGCGGTGCGCGGCTGCTACGGTGCCTGCAATTTCTGTGCCCTCACCTTTCATCAGGGGCGCATCGTTACCGCCCGCAGCGAAAACTCTCTGGTAAAGGAAGCGCGGCTTTTGACCACCTTTCCGGATTTCAAAGGCTACATCCACGATGTGGGCGGCCCCACCGCCAACTTCCGCGCACCTGCCTGCGATAAGCAGCTCAAGAGCGGTGCCTGCAAAAACCGGCAGTGCCTCTTCCCCAGCCCCTGCAAGAACCTGAAGGTGAGCCACCGGGATCTGTGCCAGCTTCTGGAGAAGCTCCGGGCGCTGCCCAAGGTAAAGAAGGTGTTCATCCGCTCCGGCATCCGTTACGATTATGTGGTGGCCGATAAAGACCCCACCTTCCTCAAACAGCTGTGCAAGCACCATGTGAGCGGCCAGCTGAAGGTAGCCCCGGAGCATGTGAGCCCCAATGTGCTCTCCAAGATGGGTAAGCCAGGGCGTGATGTATACGACCGCTTTGTGCAGAAATACGAGCAGACCAACAAAAACCTTGGTCTCAAGCAATACCTGGTGCCCTACCTGATGAGCAGCCACCCCGGCAGCACCCTGAACGATGCGGTGCTGCTGGCAGAATACCTGCGGGATATCGGTCACCAGCCGGAGCAGGTGCAGGACTTCTACCCCACCCCCGGCACCATGAGCACCTGCATGTACCACACCGGGCTGGATCCCAGGGATATGACCCCGGTATATGTGCCCAAGACCGCTCATGAAAAAGCCATGCAGCGTGCCCTGCTCCAATTCCGCAACCCCCGCAACCACGAGCTGGTGCGTGAAGCCCTGCGCCTGTGCGGCAGAGAGGATCTGATCGGCTTCGACAATCGCTGCCTGGTGCCGCCGGAGAGGGACAGCTCTACCAGCTATGGCGGCGGTATGCGCCGCAGCCCCGGCCGCAATGCCCAGACCGCCCCAAAAGGCCGAGCCGGTACCGGCGCTGCCTCCGGCAGAACCGGCAGGGGCGCAGATGGCAGCCGTTACGCAGGGAGTCGTAGCGGGCAGCCTGCCTCCGCAAGCAGACGCAACGGCAGCGAACAGCATGCCTATGGCAAGGCAGACCGCAGCGGAAGCACGGTAAAGCGCACCGGTGCTTCCGGCAAAAGCGGCAACGGAGCCGCGGGAAAGGGCCGCAGCGGGCGCAGGTGAGCCGTTTGCCCTTTTTCGCCTCCAAAGGCCGAAACGACCTGTTTTTTCGTTGCATACCGAAGACGGAATATGCTATACTGAGCCAATCGCATTGCAGAGCTGCATTCATTTTCTCTATACAGGAGCTGTATTGATATGAGTTACGCATTTATCAGCTATTCCAGCAAGAACCAGGCTGCTGCCAACGCCATGAAAAACCTGCTGGATCAGCACGGCATCCCCTGCTGGATCGCTCCCGGCGACATCCCTCCGGCCAGCACCTACGCCCGGGAGATCAACAAAGCCATCCGGGAGTGCAGTTGCATGGTGCTCATGCTCACCAACGATGCACAGAACTCCGTATGGGTAGCCAAAGAGGTGGAGCGGGCCGTGCATTACCGCAAGCCCGTGCTGCCCGTGCAGCTGGAGGATGTGGTGCTCAACGATGAGTTTGAGTTCTATATCAGCACCAACCAGATCGTAGCGGTCAACCGCATCGACGATACCTCTGTCGAATTGCAGCGGGCTTTGGCCAGCATTTGCGCTTACACCGGCGTTTCCCCCCGTGCCGCTGCCAGAAAGGAAGAAGCCGCGCCCGGTGCTGTTGCGGAAGCGGCGGTAGTCGCCCCCACGGTAGCGGCATCTTCGGCACCCGTGGCAGAAGCTCTTGTGGCTGCTCCCGCGGCCGTGGAAGAAACCCCCGAGGCTGCTCCCGCACCCGTGGTGGAGGCTCCGGCAGTCACTGCCGCCACACCCGTGACAGAAGCCCCGAAGGCCACTCCCGCTCCTGCGGAAGAGGCCCCCGCTGCCCCGCCTGCTCCTGCGGAAGAAGCGCCCGTTGCCGCCGCCGCTGAAGAAAAGCCCGGCGAGCTTCCCATCCCCGCTATGCGTACTATGCTCGTTGCCAGCGAGCGCAACTCCTTCGGCATCAAGAAGGACGGTACTGTTCTGGCTGCGGGCAGAAAAAAGGGCCTGCTGTATCTGCACGAAGCAGATGTGGATCACTGGCAGGATATTACCTGCATTGCCTGCAGCAACTTTAATACTGTGGGCCTTACCAAAGCAGGCCGTGTGGTGGCGACCGGCAGCGGTGTCGATGGCCAGCTGCAGGTCAGCGACTGGCAGGATATCGTTCAGGTGGCTACCGGTTACTGCTCCACACTGGGGCTGAAAAAGGATGGTACCGTTCTTGCTGTTGGCGACAACAAGCTCGGTCAGTGCAACGTAGAAGGCTGGACCGATATCGTTGCCATCGATAGCTACTACCAGCACACCGCGGGCCTCCGGAAGGACGGTACCGTGGTGGCCACCGGCAGTACCGTCGATAACCGCTGCAAAGTGGAGGGGTGGAAGGATATCGTCGCCATCTCCGTCGGCCATTACCACACCGTAGGCCTCCGGAAGGACGGTACCGTGGTAGCCACCGGCACCAACTACCATAAACAGTGCGAGGTGAGCGGCTGGACGGATATCACCGCCATTTCTGCCGGTAGGACCCACACCGTTGGCCTCCGGAAGGATGGCACCGTAGTGGCGACAGGTAAAAACAGCCACGGCCAGCTGGATGTATCCGGCTGGCGGGATGTGATCGCCGTCGCCGCCGGAGAGATGCATACCCTTGGGCTCTGCCGGGATGGCCGTGTGCTGGCCACCGGTCTGAACAAGGACAAGCAATGTGATGTGAGAAGCTGGAACCTGCTGTGAGCCGATCACTGCTTACCCGAAGTGCACAGCTCATTTGCTGTTTCTGTTAAGAACCGGCACACAGAGAGATAACAAAACCAAAAAAGTAAGCCACCTGCCGCAAATTGCAGGTGGCTTGCTTTGTGGTTCATCATTATTTTTGGCATCTCGTTAAGCAGGAAAAGCTCCGTTCATCCGGTGCTGTACACGCCGCAATGGTCGGTCGGTGCCGAGTGTTCTTAACCGGCGGCCAGTTCATCAACACCGAAGCTGTTGAGCAGGTAGGTGTTGTAGAGGCTGTATTCGCTCATCAGGGTGGTCAGGTACTTCAGCTGGGCCTGATACACATACTGCCCGGTGACTACATACACATCATACACCGCATAACCGTCTGCGATGTAAGATACCGTGCCGTAGAACAACTCCTCGTTGATCTCGGTCGCCGCATTCTCATGAGCGGCGGCGGCGGCGGTCACATGATCCTTCAGGGAAGAACCGCCGGCATTCTCGGTGCGGCGGGCAAAGAAGGAAACGCTGTTATCGGGCAGTGCGGCAGAAACGCCGGTAGCATCCTCCACCAGCATGGCATCGGTAAAGACGGAGGGGTACAGCACCATGAAGCCCAGGTTGGTATTCACATACTCCACCACGATGCTCTCGGAATAGCTCTGCATCTCCTCCTCGGCGCTCAGCTCAAGGCCGGTGGAGAAGCCCATCAGCCGGAAGCCGCTGTAGCCGGTGGCATCGCTGCGGAAGGTGAAAATGCCCCGATCCAGCCAGACGATGCCGCCGAACTCTTCTTCGGTCAGCTCGGTGATGGCCTTGGGCGCAATGTACATCTCACCGGCGATCTGCAGCGTGCCCTCCAGCCCGGTGGTATTGACCGTTACCGGCTTAAAGCCGATGTACTGGGTGGTGGGCTCGGTGGCCACCACTGTCTCGGTGGCGGGGATCTGGGCTGCAAAGATGCTGCCAAGGAGCTTGCTCTGGGCAGCCGTATCGGTCAGGATGGTGCCTGCTGCGCCCAGCGCATTCCGCTCTACTGCCAGACGGATAAATGCATCCACAAAGGAGATCTCCAGCATGCCTTCGGAATCCGGCACGATAACGGAGGTGCCCAGTGCAGGGTCGTACCCGGCAGCGCAGACCAGATCCATCAAGGGGTAAAGGGCTTCCAGATCGGCGGCGGGTTCCTCTGCACGGGCAAAAGCACCGCAGCAGAAAAGGCATACTACGGCCATCAGGGCGGCGAAGCGACGGAACATGGTTTTCTTCATATACGTTTCCTCCTATGCTTGTATGTCTATCCGGTCATCCCGCTTGCCCGCCCGCAGGCGGCAGCGGCAGGTTCAATCCTTTTTCGAAAGATATGCGGCAGCGGAAATGGCGGCGATATTGCCCTCTCCCACCGCTTTGGCGATCTGCAACGGCTGACCGGTGCAATCTCCGGCGGCAAATATGCCGGGCACGTTGGTCTTCATTTCCCGATCCACGGGTATGAAGCTGCCCTCGGTCTTCAGGTCTGCCAGCAGCATACCCAGCGGCACTGCCGCACGGAAGATGAAGATGCCGTCGTAGCTCCTCTCTCCCTGATCGGTGACCAGCACCAAACCGTTCTCGTTTCGGGCGATGGCAACGGGCTTTGCCTGTTGCAGCACTGCGTTTTCGGGCAATTCCCCGATGGTGTGGGGTTTGAGGGAATAATGATCCAATCCGGCTGCAAGACCAGCCAAAAAGCGACTTTCTTCTGTGCCCTGGGGCGTGCCGGAAAGCACGGCGATCCGCTTGCCCCGGTAGAACATGCCATCGCAGGTGGCGCAATAGCTGACCCCCTGCCCCAGCTGCTCCGCCTCTCCGGGCAGCAGGGTGGGCCTGGCTGCGCCCATGGCCAGCACAACGGTGGCCGCCTCCAGGATGTCGTTTTCCACCAGCAGCATGAAGCGATCCTTCAGCGGCATGATCTGGCGCACCAAACCGTGGCGCTCCTCTGCGCCCATGGCCAGCGCCTGATCCTGGAAGCAATCCAGCATGGCTCTGCCGCTGATCTGGGGCAGACCCGGATAATTATCGATGCGCTCGGCGCTTTGCAGCCAGCCCGTATCCTTCGCCGGAGCGATGACCACTGCGCTGAGGCCGCGCATACGGGCCGTCATAGCGCAGGACCAGCCCGCCGGGCCTTTGCCGATGATCGCAATATCTACCATGATGATACCCCTCCGGTCTGCTTGTGTTACTGGATACATTGTATCAAAATTGTTTCATCTTTTCAAGGTTAACGATACATTCTAAACACTTTTGACAAAGTTTATTCACTTTTTTGCAGGTGAACGAACACTTGTTCGTTCGTGTTCTCTTATGGTACAATGAGCAAAATACAAACGAAAGGAGCGGGCGCATCATGGCGGCATGGATACAGGGCTGGAATCCCTGGCACGGGTGCAAACGCTACTCCACCGGCTGCCTGCACTGCTATATGTACCGCCGGGATGAAGGCATCGGTCTCGACCCGGAAAACGTACACAAGAATGGAGATTTCGATCTGCCCGTCCGCAAGCGCAGAGACGGCAGCTACGTCATTCCCTCAGGAGAAACGGTCAGCACCTGCTTTACCTCCGATTTCTTTTTGGATGCGGCAGATGCCTGGCGCAGCGATGCATGGGCCATGATGCGGCAGCGGCAGGATCTGCGCTTTTTCTTCATCACCAAGCGAATAATTCGGGCGGGCGAGCTGCTGCCCGCCGATTGGGGCGAAGGGTACAATAATGTGTGCGTGGGCGTTACCTGCGAGACCCAGGCCATCGCTGATGAACGGCTGCCTGTCTTTCTTTCGCTGCCCTTCCGGCACCGGCACATCATACTGGAGCCCATGCTGGAGAGCATCAATGTAGAAAAATACCTGCACGGCGTGGAGCAGGTATGCGTGGGCGGCGAAAGCGGCATGAGCGCACGGCTGATGCGCTACAGCTGGGCCCAGGAGGTACGCGACCAATGCGACCGCCACGGCGTACCCTTCTATTTTCACCAAACCGGTGCAAGGTTCGAAAAAGACGGCAGGCTGTACCGCATCCCCCGCCGGGAGCAAGGCGCACAGGCACGGCGATCCGGCCTTTCCACCAACGAATAGCGATCAAAAAACGGATGCGGGCATTTCTTCCGCATCCGGTTGGTTATTCGCTTTTCTTCCAGCCGATGAACACGGCACTGCCGATGCCTGCCCGAAGGGTGGAAAGGTGGTCGAAGCCGCAGCTTTTAAGAATGGTATTCGCCTTTTTCAAGGTCAGGTACTCTTCCTCGGGTGCGGTCTCCCAAAGCAGGGAGCGCAGCTTGCGCACCGGCACCGAAAGATTCCGAAGGCCCAGCACCAGCTGGCCGCCGGGCTTCAGCACCCGGTTGCATTCCGCAAGCTGCAGCCTGAGCGCCTCCGGGCTGCACTCGGCAGGGTGCAGCAAAACGGTATCGAAGGTGTCATCCTGCCAGGGGATATCGCCCATAGCGGCGTAAACAAAATCTCCGCTATACATACGGGCGCGGGTCCTGCGTACCTCCTCCATCCGGTCGGATACACCGCAGACCTGGCACTCCATATGGTGCAGCAGATACTCTGCTACCTGGCCGCTGCATACATTGGCATCCAGCACCTTGTCGGCAGGGTCGAAGACCGCACTGCGCAGCATGCATCTTTCCAGCCTGCCCATACGGGGCTCTCCGGTTGCCCGGAGGGTATGCAGCAAGCCTTTTTCCTGAACTCTGGTGGTCATCGGAAACCTCCTCTGCATGAAGAACTCCTCCATGCAGAGAGATTATATCACAATTTCGAAATAAATGCACGCATTTTTGTAACAATTCTTCACATTTGCTTCTTTAATGTGCGAAATAGGCCTTGGCGGCACCCCGATCCAGCCACAGAAGCAGCAGCGCATCCAGACCGATGCACAGCGCCATGACCACCGCGAAGCCACCGATCCAGCCAAGCTGCAGGTGCAGGCACAGCAGGTACGCAGCCACCAGCAGGGCCACCGCAACGAAGGAGAGCAGCATGCTGATCATCGCATTGGTGTTCTGCTTTACCGCCTCGGTCTCGGTCTTCCAGTTCAGACGGGGATGGTAAGCATCCATGATCACGCTGAGCAGGCTCAGCAGCAGCGCGGGAGCCACAGAGCAAACAGCCGCAAGAAGGGTATACATCCAGAAGGAGGGCAGGATCGCGATCAGCACCACTGCGACCACCACAACGCCGATCAGGTGATAGAACACACCCATACCCACCTTGGCCCGCAGATGCTGCCCACCGCTGATGGGGTAGGTCTTGCGCATTTCGTGCCGGGCCCCTTCACGGGATACAGCGGTACTGGCAGCCTCGCACATCCCGCCCACCAGCCCGAACAGGCCTGTGGCACCGGCCAGGAAAGCGCCCACGGGGATCACATCCGCCAGAGCAGACAGTTCACCCAGGTTGCCTTCCTTCGCCATCATGGCAACGATCATCGCCACCATGATGGGCAGAGCCACCATACCAATGAGGCAGTTGGTTGCATAGACAGGAACAGTGATCACATCCTTCACCTCCTGCCAGAACAGAGCGACCATGGGCTTGCGCTCCTGATCGCCGCCCTTGAAGAGGCGCTTTTTCTGGCTGTTGGCTCTGCGGATGGATTCCTCCTGCCGGATGGCCAGCTTCATATAGCCGCCGCCCAGCAGCAGGATGGCCACAGCGATCACGCCAAGGGATACCGCCAGATACAGTGCCAGCTGGCCAAACCCGGCGATGCCTTCGGTGATGATGCCATCATGCGCCCAGCCCAGCCAGGGCAGGTTGCGCAGAAGGAACTGGGTAACGGAGCGCTGGCCCACCAGCATAGACAGCAGCCATTTGCTGATCTCCTCATCCTCCATGTTCTGCAGGCCCATTTCGCCGATCATGATAACGATGAACAGCGCAAAGCTGATAAGGGTTGTAATACCCTCGCGGCGCTTCCACAGGGCGCTGACACGGATCAGCACAAAGCTGAGCAGCATGCCAATGGTAAGGGGCACCAGCGGCACGGTGGCATATACGATAAGGCTCTTCAGGTAATAAAGGATGCCCATCCGGTTGGCGATGCCGTAGCAGACCACCAGCGGTGCGGCGAACAGGAGCGATACGCCCGCCTCACCCACAGCGGTCATGAACATCTTACCGGTAAGAATGGTGCGGGAGGTAAGCGGCAGCGATGCCAGGAAGGAAGTATCCCGGCTGAAAAACAGCTTGCCGTTTACATGGAAGAAGCCATAGATCAGGGTGACCAGCGTGCAGCCCAGCATGGCCACGCTCAGTGCCAGCTCGCCCTGCCCCATGCTGTGGAGCAGATCGAAGAGCAAGTATTCCATCATGGCCACAGAGGCATACAGCACCAGCACCGCCAGCGTGATGCCCACTACCTTGAGCACGCCAAGTAACTTGTTCTTGCCTGCTTTTTGATTGCCGCCGATGCGGAATGCGGCCAGCCGATCCCGGATCAGCAAACGAAGATAGGCGCCCATCCGTTACTCCCCTTTCTCTACCAGCTCGAGGAACAGTTCCTCCAGCGTGCCGTCGCCTTCGCCGCGCAGCTGCTCCAGCGTGCCCTTGGCGATCAGCTGGCCCTGCTTGATGATGCCGATCTGGTCGCACAGGCGCTCCGCCACATCCAGTACATGGGTGGAGAAGAACACGGTGCGGCCCTTATCGGCATGGGCGCGCATCTCTTCCTTCAGCATGAATACGCTCTGGGGATCCAGGCCCACCATGGGCTCATCCAGGATCCAGATGCTGGGGTCGTGCATCAGTGCGCCGATGATGGCCAGCTTCTGCTTCATACCGTGAGAATAGCTGCGGATCTGCTGATCGTAAGCATCCTCCAGGGAGAACAGGCTCAGGTACTTCTCGATATGCGCCTTGCGCTGCTCCTTGCCCACGCCGTAGATATCGCCCATAAAGCGCAGGTAATCCCGGCCGGTGAGGCGCTCGTACATATCGAAGGTATCGGGCACAAAGCCGAAGCGGCGCTTGGCCTCCATCGGATCCTTGGCGATGTCGATACCATCCAGCTTGATGGTGCCGCTGTCGGGGGCAACGATGCCGGTCATCAGCTTGATGGAGGTGGTCTTGCCTGCGCCGTTGGGGCCCAGGAAGCTGAAGATCTGGCCGTCCTCTATGGTCATGGACAGGTTATCCACTGCCCGCTTATCGCCGTAGGTCTTGGTTACATTCTCAAAGGTGATCATGGTGAGCCTCCCGTTTTTCATTTCGCCGCATACGAGAAAAGCGGCATGATCATCCTACCACAAGATGGCAGCAAGGGAAAGCGACAATTGTCTCTTCTCCCCGTTTTCCGGTTCCAAAACTGTATTTTTCCGTTTGAAAACGACCAAAGAAAGAAGACCCTGCACAGGCGTATGCCCGGCAGGGTCGTTACGTTATTCTGCTGCGCCGATGCGTGCAAGGGCACGCTTCAGCTTGGCTGCAGCCATGGTGTATTCACGTTCGTCCCGCTGGAGGCTGCGGAGCTTTTCCTCCGCCTCCTGCTGGGCGCGCTGGGCACGGGCCAGATCGATCTCTTCGGCCCACTCAAAGGTTGTGGCCATCAGGATGGCTTCGCCGTTATCAACACTGAGCATACCGCCGCTGCAGGCTGCTGTATGCTCTTTGCCGTTTTCATCCACAATGTGCGCCTCGCCGATCCCCAGAGGGGCGGCGTAGTCGATGTGCCGGGCAAGGATGCACACATCGCCGCCTACCGTACGGGCGACCACGCGCTCCACCTGGCCATCAAACACCAGACGATCCGGCGTTACGATCTGCAAATGAAAGGTTGCCATGCTTATTCACCCTTCTGCGCTTTGGCGACAGCTTCGTCGATGGTGCCCACGAACAGGAAGGCGCTCTCGGGCAGATCGTCGTGCTTGCCTTCAATGATCTCGCGGAAGCCGCGGATGGTCTCCTTCAGGGGCACATACTTGCCCTCCATGCCGGTAAACTGCTCGGCAACGCTGAAGGGCTGGCTCAGGAAGCGCTGCACCTTACGGGCACGGGATACGATCAGCTTATCCTCGTCGCTGAGCTCGTCCATACCCATGATGGCGATGATATCCTGCAGCTCCTTGTAGCGCTGGAGGATGCCCTGCACCTGACGGGCCACCTCGTAGTGCTCGTGGCCCACCACCTCGGGGCTGAGGATGCGGCTGGTGGAATCCAGCGGATCAACAGCGGGGTAGATACCCAGAGAGGCGATGGAACGGCTCAGAACCGTGGTAGCATCCAGGTGAGCAAAGGTAGTGGCGGGAGCAGGGTCGGTCAGGTCGTCTGCAGGAACGTAGACAGCCTGCACGGAGGTGATGGAGCCCTGCTTGGTGGAGGTGATGCGCTCCTGCAGAGCGCCCATCTCGGTGGCCAGGGTGGGCTGGTAGCCTACGGCACTGGGCATACGGCCCAGCAGAGCGGATACCTCGGAGCCCGCCTGGGTAAAGCGGAAGATGTTATCGATGAAGAGAAGCACATCCTGCTTTTCCCGGTCGCGGAAGTACTCGGCCATGGTAAGGCCGCTGAGACCGACGCGCATACGGGCTCCCGGCGGCTCGTTCATCTGGCCGTAGACCAGCGCGGTCTTGGAGATAACGCCGCTTTCCTTCATTTCGTTGTACAGGTCGTTGCCCTCACGGGTACGCTCGCCAACGCCCGCAAACACAGACAGACCGCCGTGCTGCTTGGCAACATTGTTGATCAGCTCCATGATGAGAACGGTCTTACCAACACCGGCGCCGCCGAACAGGCCGATCTTACCGCCCTTGGCATAGGGAGCGATCAGGTCTACGACCTTGATGCCGGTCTCAAGGATCTCGGTGGAGGTCTCCTGCTCCTCGTAGGAGGGTGCAGCGCGGTGGATGGGCCAACGCTCGGCGTTTTCGGGCTGGGGCTGCTCGTCGATAGCCTCGCCCAGCAGATTGAAGATGCGGCCAAGGCAATCGGTGCCAACGGGCACGGTGATGGGGCTGCCGGTATCCACAGCATCCAGACCGCGAACCATACCGTCGGTAGCGTTCATGGCGATGCAGCGGGCTACGTTATCGCCGATGTGCTGGGCAACCTCGGCAACCACCTTCTGCTCGCCGTTCATGATCTCGATAGCGGAAAGCAGCTCGGGCAGGCAGCCGTCTTCGAAGCGGATATCAAGCACCGGGCCGATGACCTGAACTACCTTGCCGATATTTTGCGTATTCACAATGGTTTTCTCCTTTCCCGATGCTTATTCTTCTGCGCCCGCCACGATCTCGGTGATCTCCTGCGTAATGGCGCCCTGACGGGCCCGATTGTAACGCAGGCGCAGATCGCTGATCATGGCATCGGCATTCTTGGTGGCAGAATCCATGGCGTTGCGGCGCATGGCCACCTCGCTGGCGAAGCTGTCGCACACGGCGCTGTACAGCTTGCCTGCCAGATAATCCGGGACGACCTGACGGAGGGTCTCCGCAGGCTCTTCTTCGTATACAGTGGCTACAGGGGTGGCATCCTCGGGCAGGGTGGCGCGCTCAATGGGCAGCATCCGCTCCACTGCCACCTGCTGATCCATCATGGTGTGGAAATCGGTGTACACCAGCCAGACTTCATCGAACTGTTGGCTGTTGTAGCCTTCCACCAGCCTGTTTGCCATGCGGAAGCATGCGCCTACATTGGCACTCTCCACACGGTATTGACTGTCGTCCAGCAGTTCCACACCCATGTGCTGGTATTTATCGATCGCTTTGCGCCCAATGGGCAGCACGCAGTACTCCATGCTCTGGCAGTGGGCGGCGACCGCTTTGAAAATGTTGGAGTTGTACCCACCCGCCAGGCCGCGCTCACCGGCAATGATCACATAGCAGCGGCGCTTTACCTCCCGCGGGGTAAGGAAGGGCACATTGTGATCCTGGCAGCGGGCCACGGCGGCGGCGATCGCCTTGCGGGCGAGCACGCCAAAGGGCTTGCTGCTCTCCATGCGCTCTTTGGCACGGCGAAGTTTGGAGGTGGCTACAAGCTGCATCGCCTTGGTGATCTGCATGGTGCTTTCCACACTGCGGATGCGGAGCTTGATATCCTTCATGGACGCTCCGGCCATGGTTTCTCCTCCCTTCGATTACTGTGCCTTGAGGAAGTCTGCGGTAAATGCCTCCAGAGCAGCCTTCAGGCTATCCTCGGTCTCCTGGCTGAGTTGACCGGTGGCACGGATCTGCTCCAGCACATCGCTGTGCTGCGCCTCCAGACGGGCGTAGAGGTTCTCTTCGTAGTCGGCTACCTTGCTTACCTCCACTTCCTTGAGGAAGCCGTGGGTAACGGCGTAGAAGATGCAGACCTGGTTCTCCACCGTTACGGGGTGGTTACGGTTCTGCTTGAGCACCTCCACGATGCGCTCGCCCTGTGCCAGACGGGCCTTGGTATCCGCATCCAGGTCGGAGCCGAACTGGGCAAAGCCCTGCAGCTCGCGGTACTGGCTGTAGAGCAGCTTCAGGCTGCCGGCTACCTTCTTCATGGCCTTGATCTGGGCATTACCGCCGACGCGGCTTACGGAGATACCGGGGTTCACAGCGGGCATGATGCCGGAGTGGAACAGCTCGGTCTCCAGGAAGATCTGGCCATCGGTGATGGAGATCACGTTGGTGGGAATGTAGGCGGATACGTCGCCGGCCTGGGTCTCGATGATGGGCAGGGCGGTGATGGAGCCGCCGCCGTACTCGGGCGCAACGCGGGCTGCACGCTCCAGAAGGCGGCTGTGCAGGTAGAAAACGTCGCCGGGGTAGGCTTCACGGCCCGGAGGACGGCGAATGAGCAGCGACAGGGCACGGTATGCGACCGCGTGCTTGCTCAGGTCGTCGTAGACGATGAGCACATCCTTGCCCTGATCCATAAAGTACTCCGCCATGGCGCAGCCGGAATAGGGAGAGATGTACTGCAGGGGGGCCAGCTCGCTGGCGGTGGCACTGACCACGATGGTGTAATCCATCGCGCCTGCGGCGGTAAGGGTATCCACCATCTGGGCAACGGTGGAGCGCTTCTGACCAATGGCCACGTAAACGCAGATCACATCCTGGCCCTTCTGGTTGATGATGGTATCCAGGGCGATAACGGTCTTACCGGTCTGGCGGTCGCCGATGATGAGCTCACGCTGGCCGCGGCCAATGGGGATCATACTGTCGATGGCCTTGATGCCCGTCTGCAGCGGCACGGAAACGCTCTTGCGCTGAATGATGCCGGGGGCATTGCGCTCAATGGGGCGGGTCTCCACCGCTTCGATGGGGCCCTTGCCATCCACGGGCTGGCCCAGCGCATTGACAACGCGGCCAATGAGGCCATCGCCGACGGGCACGGATACGACCTTACCGGTGCGCTCCACCACGTCGCCTTCCTTCACACCCTCATCGCTGCCCAGCATAACAACGGCAACGGAGTTTTCCTCCAGATTCAGGGCCATGCCGTATTCGCCGTTGGAAAAGCGAACCAGCTCGTTGGCCATGCAGTTATCCAGACCGGATACATGGGCAATGCCGTCGCCCACCATGATGATGGTGCCGGTATCGGACTGGGAGACACGGTTTTCGTATGTTTTGATCTGCTCTTTAATGAGCTTGGAGATCTCTTCGGGCTTCAATTGCATAGTATCACCGCTTTCCGTAGATGATGCCGGTCATGCCCGGCTCAGACTTCGCTGGTAAGCACCTGCCGCATCTGGCTGAGCCGATGCTTCAGGGTATTGTCGTAACGCTTGCCTTCCATTTCCAGCAGCACGCCGCCGATCACGGCGGGGTCTACCTTCTCGGTAAGCTGCACCTGCTTGCCGGTCATGCCGCAGAGCTTTTCCAGGAGCTTTTGGCGCTGCTCGGGGCTGAGAGGCGCAGAGGTGGTGGCCACCGCCTCCACCACACGGTGGTCGCGGTTATAGCAGGCGGTGTAGGCATCCACGCAACTGCCAAACTCGCCAAAGATGCCTCTTTCGCAGAGGATCTTGAGAAAGTTGAGCACATACAGATGCACCTGGCTGCGCAGGGCATTATCCAGAATGCCAACGCGCTCCTGCTTGCTGAGGGAATGGTTGCTTACAAGGCGGGAGAAATCCGGGTTCTGGCTGAAAAGCTCCCGAAGGGTGGTAAGCTGCTCAAAGGCATCGGTGGCAAGCTCCTCCTCCTTGCAAAGGAGGTACAGGCCTTCGCCGTATTCTCTGCTAAGCTCTGTCACTGCTGCTCACCAACGTTCCTGATGAATTCATCTACAAAGGAATCATGGTCTTCTTTACGGATCTCGCGCCCCACGATGCGGGAGGCGATCTCCACCGCAATATCGGAGATCTCGCTGCGCACATCGCTGAGCATCTGCTTCTTCTCCTGAGTGATCTCTGCCTCGGCCTTCTGCTTGAGATGGCTGGCCTGCTGGGCAGCATCGGCGACCATGGCATCGCTTCTGCGCTGTGCCGTCTGCTGGGCGGTGCGCACGATGCTGTCTGCCTCATCCCTGGCAGTTGCGAGCTTCTCTTCGTACTGGCTGCGCATGGTCTCTGCGCCATCCAGCTTCTGCTGCGCCTCGGTGTAGAGGTCTTCCACCTGCTGCTTGCGGGTGGCCAGCAGCTTCTGCACAGGCCCGAAGAGGAACTTTTTCAGGATCAGGTACATAATGAGCAGATTGACCAGCGACATGAGGATATTCCATATATTGACGGAAATGATGTCGAGTGTCTGTACCATTCTGCTGTCTTTCCTTCCTTAGCCAAACAGGCAGAAATTACTTGAGGGCGTTCTTGAGGATGTTCACGAACAGGTTGGGCGCAACGAAAATGAGCAGGATGCCGATGACCAGACCGTACAGACCGGTGGTCTCGGCGATGGCGCAGCCCATGATCATGGTAGAGGTAACAGCGCCCTTGGACTCGGGCTGACGGCCGATGGCTTCGCAAGCCTTGGCAACAGCATTACCTTCACCGATACCGGGGCCGATACCGGCGATCAGGGCAAGACCGGCGCCGATGGCGCAACCAGCGAGAATGATACCGATAGCAAGTTCCAACATAATGAGTTCCTCCTTGAAAGTTGAGTATATTCGATGATTTGGTTCCAACTCAGGCAGCGGCGCGGCGGGCCCGCTTCTTTGCCTGCCTTGCTTCGTACTCCTCCTCCGGGAAGCCGGTGGCGATGTAGAGCATGGTGAGCATGGCAAAGATGAAGGCCTGCATCAGGCCGCTGAAGACATCCAGATACAGAGAAAGGATCGCCGGGAGACCCGCCTGCAGGAAGGGGAAATCTCCCAGGAAGCCCGGCAGCCAGCCCAGCACCATTTTGCTGAGAGACTGCAGTGCAAAGGTGACCAGCGTGGAGATGACCACGCCGGAGAGCACATTGCCGTAATGACGGAAGGACATGGACACCGGCGTTGCCAGCTCGCCGATGATGTTGAAGGGAGCGAATATCGGCAGCGGCTCGAAGAAACCCTTCACATACGGCAGCAGACCGCCCTTGAGCTTGTAGTAGGTAATGAGCACAAACACAAGGATGGCCCAACCGGCAACCACGTTCATATCTGCCGTGGGGGGCCTGAGGCCGATGAGGCTGATCAGGCTGGAGAAGGCGCTGATGACCATGATGGCGGCAATAAAGGGCACATAGCCGATGAAGCGTTCGCCCATATTATCGCGTACCAGGCCCTCCACCTTCTCTACAGCCCACTCGGCAAGGAGCTGCCGCTTGGTGCCCGGCTTAACGGAGAGGCCGTGAGCAAAGTACAGGCTCACGCCCAGTACCGAAAGCAGCACCAGCCAGGAGTTTACCTGAGATTCGGAGATGATCAGATCCTGCAGGGGCATGGGGATGACCGCATATATCCTTGCGCCGGTGATCTCTATGCTGTCGGAAGCGGGGGTGGTGACCACCTTGAGCACGATGCCCGCGACCAGTGGCAGAATGATCAGCGCAATGAGGAGCCAATCGATCACTTTGAATCTCAGCGATTTGTTATCCATAGGTTCCACCTCTTTAACATCAATCCAGCGTGGTATCGTCCTGGGGCTGCTGGCGGAGGCTCTTATCCAGAAGGGGGCGCACCGCAATGGCAAGGCGCGGGAAGAACAGCGGGATGACCACCGCCAGCGTATGGAAGCAGGGCAGGCAGACACCCACCGATGCAAGCGCCACCACCATCAGCATGCGCAGCATCTGGGAGAGCTTGAGCTTATCGGAAGCAGCCTTTTCATCCAGACCGATAGAATGCTGGATCGTAAGCCCCATCAGGAAGAAATTGAGCACCGAGATGCCAACGCCCAGCAGGTTGCCCAGCGGCACGGTGTAGTCCATATGGCCGGTGAGCCAAAAGACCAGCTCCATCACTACGCTGAGCAGGAGGGAGGTGCCGAGGATGTAGAGGGTCTCCTTTTTAACAGCCGGGTCGATACGCATCTGTGAGATGCCTCCTTTTGGGGGTGTTTATGCGCTTACTTGGTGCCGAAGAGACGGTCTCCCGCATCGCCCAGGCCGGGGACGATGTAGGCATGCTCGTTGAGCTTCTCGTCGCAGGCAGCCACGTAGATGTTTACGTCGGGGTGATCTTTCTGCACGCGCTCGATGCCTTCGGGAGCGGCGATCAGGTTCACCAGACGGATGTGCTTGCAGCCGCGCTGCTTGATGAAGGTGATGGCTGCAGAGGCGCTGCCGCCGGTGGCCAGCATGGGGTCGAGAACGATCAGCTCGCGGTTCTCGCTGTCTGCGGGCAGCTTGCAGTAGTACTCAACAGGCTCATGGGTCTCGGGGTCGCGGTAGAGGCCGATGTGGCCGATCTTCGCAGCGGGGATCAGGTTGGCAACGCCATCCACCATGCCAAGGCCTGCACGCAGAATGGGCACGATGCCGATCTTCTTGCCGCTGAGAACGCGGGACTTGGTAACGCAGATGGGGGTCTGCACTTCGATTTCTTCGGTAGGAAGATCGCGGGTCACTTCGTAGACCATCAGCATGCTGATCTCTTCCAGCAGCTCGCGGAATTCTTTGGTGCCGGTGTTAACGTCGCGCATAAGGGTGAGCTTATGCTGAATGAGGGGATGATCGAAGATGTATACCATTGTAATGCCTCCCTTTGTATGTGCTCACCTGCACCTTGCAGGCGGAGGATATGTAACGGTTGGCCACATGGGGCCACATTAATCCATACCAATCTATTATAGAGGATTTCCATTTCATTTGCAATAGCAAAGCGAAAATTGCCAAAGTGCTGAAAGTGGCTTTTTATATAGCCTTTGAAAGATTGTAAGCATTTTCACAATATCGAGAGCTGCTCCATGTGCACTTTGGGCTGCCGCCTGGGCATGCTGCCCCGCCGGAGGGTCTCCGGCAGCTCGGCAAGGAAGGGCGATGGGTTTCCGCCGCAGGTGAGGATCAGCTCCTCTTTGGCCCGGGTAATACCCACAAACAGCAGGCGGCGCTCCTCCTGCATATTCCCCTCTACCCCATCCCGGCTATGCGGCAGGTCTCCTTCGTTGAGCCCCGCCACGAACACCACCGGAAACTCCAGGCCTTTGGCACCGTGAAGCGTCATCAGGCTGACGGCACCGGATCGCTTCTCCTGACCGCTGCGGCGGCGCAGATCCCCTTCGCTGCCGGTAAGCAGGTTTTCCAGCAGCAGCTCCATTTTCTTATGGAACACAGATGCGTTCAGCAGTTGCTCCACGGGGCTGCCCTTGCAGCCGGTCAGCTCTGCCAGCCGGGCCAGCAGCTGGCGGGGCTTGGCGGTGGTGAGCGTTGGGGCCAGCTCGCTCACCGCCTCCGTAAAGGGAGCAAGTACCTCAAAGCAGACGAGCTTTTCGGCAAATGCGGCTGTATCGAAGGAGCCTTCCCGGCCCTGAGTCTTTTGGCGGGCTGCCTGTACTTGTGTTATCAATTCATCCGGCAGTCTCCACAGGGCATGAAGGGCAGCCTGCAGGGAAAGCTGATCTGCGGGATCCAGCAGCCACCGGAAAAAGCCCAGGAGCGCCTGTACGGTATGGTTATCCCAGAAGCGTTCCCGGCCGCAGACCACACAGGGGATGCCCGCCTGCCGAAGGCTGCTTTCGATCTGTTCCAGCTGGCGATGGGTGCGGGCAAGTACCGCAAATTCGGAAAAGGCGCGGGGATCCTCCACATTGCCGGAGGGGCGGTGGGCTGCCAGCATATCCATACCGCCCACCATGGCGGCGATCTCACCGGCGATCCACGCTGCTTCGGAATAGGCATCGCTGCCCAGCATCAGGCGCACCGGCTCGCCGGAGGCATGGGGACGCAGGCAGCGGGGCGCACCCGGATTGGAGGCGATCAGCGAGAGGGCGCACTCCAGCACCTGCCCGGTGGAGCGGTAGTTCTCTTCCAGCGTGATCACCGAAGCCTCCGGGCGTTCTGCCAGCAGACGCTCGAAGCAGGAGGCATCCGCGCCACGGAAGCCGTAGATGGATTGATCCGGGTCGCCGATCACGAACAGCTCTCCGTCTTCGCCGCTCCAATGGCGCACCAGCCTGTGCTGTACTGCATTGATATCCTGGAACTCATCCACCAGCAGGCAGCGGAAGCCCTTGTCTCTCGTTGCATCCGTCTCCAGCGCATCCAGCAGCACATCATCCAGATCCCGAAGGCCTGCCTGTGCCATACGGCGGCTGTATTCCGCCATAACCGCCGGAGAAAGCTGTACCGCTTTGCCGTTTTTATAGAGGCTCAGCTGCTCCAGCGCAGCTGCCGGGGGGAGGGCATCGCCGTATACAGCCAGCGACTCCGCCATCAGCGAAAGCTGCTGGGCACGGTCTGCGATGGGTCTGCCCGGTGCCACGGTCATGGCGATGGAGTGGAAGGTGCCCACCCGAAGCCCCTTGACCGCTTTTTTGCCAAGCGCAGCTTCCAGGCGGCCCTGCATCTCCTGCGCCGCCTGACGGGTGAACGTGACCGCTGTGATCTCGCCGGGGGTGATACCTTTATCCCGGATGAGATATTCGATGCGTGCCACAAGCGTTTTGGTCTTGCCGGTGCCCGGGCCCGCGATCACAGCGGTGGTTCGGGCCTCGCTGCGGACGGCGGCCTCCTGCTGCGGGTTCAGGGAAGGGGCATTCCCGGCCCCATCGGCGGTCTGCTTATCTGCCTTTGCAGCGTTCTTCGCTTCGGCGGTATTTCGGGGCGCTTCTGCCAGCGAAGAGAGCGCGACCTGCTTTGCCTGCTTGCGCTCCGGCTTCAGGCCCAGAGCATCCAGCAGGGAGGTCTGGCCGCCAACGGCCTGTGCCTCGCCCTCATCATATACCCTGATCACGCCGTACTCGCCATCGTAGCCGCCCTCGCAATGCACCTGTCCTTTGCGTAGGCGGCGAACCGCCTCGGCCACCACAGGCCCGGCAGCAGCTGCGATCTCATCGGCAGGTACGGTACGCAGAATGTGCATCTCCGGCCCAAGGCGGCTAAGCAGCTCATGATATGCACTCTCCACCTTCTTGCTGGCGGTGGTCGCGCCCATGCATTCCGCCAGCAGCTCTGCCAGCGGGATCAGGCTTTCGTAGGGCTTTTGGGGCACAGGCTCCCGGCGGTCTGCCAGCTGCATCACACGGCTCAGCACGCCTACCGTGATGCGCTTGCCGCAGACCGGGCAACGCCCGCCCAAGGCAGCGGTCTCCTGCGGCTCCAGGCGGCAATGGCAGGCTCTGTGGCCATCCAGATGATACTTGCCCTCCTCCGGGAAAAACTCAACGGTACCGCCAAGCCCCTCTCCTGTCTCAATGGCTTGCTTCAGTAACCCATAATCCGGCTCCCCTTCGATGATGGTGGCCTCACGGCCCAGTTTGGCGGGCGAATGGGCATCGGAGGAGGATACCAGCTGGTAACCGTCCAGCATGCTCAGGCAGCGGTTCATGGCCGGATCGGAGCTGAGGCCGGTCTCCATGGCATGGATGTGCCCGGACAGGTCTCCGTAGCATTCCTCCACCGTATCGAAGCCGGAGAATGCCCCGAAGAGCGAAAAATGAGGCGTCCAGATATGGGCGGGAATGTAGATGGCCTCCGGGCAGCTTTCCAGAACGATCTCCAGAAGGTCGCGGCTGTCCAGCCCCAGGATGGGCCGCCCGTCGGAATGGATGTTGCCGATGGCCTCCAGCTTATGGGAAAGCTCGTCCGCCTCCTCCAGCCCGGGCAGAATGATGACATGGTGCACCTTGCGTGTCTTGCCGTTCTTTTTGTAAATGGTGCTGATTTCGCCCGTGACCACGAATCTGGGCTGCACGCTGCCCGGTACCCGGCAGGGCAGGCGCAGTTCTTCCTTTAAGGTATACAAACCGTTGCCCACCGGCTCCAGCATGGTGCGCAGCTCCTGGCGCCAGGCAGCGTGGGTCAGGTCTCCGGTGCCGATGAGCCCCAGCCCCTTGCGCCTGCCCCACAGCTCCAATTGCTGCGGGTCCAGCTCCCTGCTGGTAGCACGGGAATAGCGGGAGTGGATATGAAGGTCTGCAAGATACATGGTAAAAGCCTCCCTTACAGCCATTGGATGTATCCGGTTTTGTCATTGGCGTTGTAGCCTGCATTTTGGTAGAAGCGATGGGTGCTTTCATCTTTGCTGCCGGTAAGGAGCATCATCTTATAGCACCCCTGACGACGGGCCAGTGTGCGGGCATAGCTCAGGCAGCCGCCCGCCAGCCCCCGGTGCCGGTAGTCCGGATGCGTGACAACGTTCTCGATGAGCGCATAAGGCCGCCGGTCGTGCGTCAGGTTGGGGATGATGACGCATACGCAGGAAGAAACGATGCATCCCTCCTCCACCGCTACGATGATATGGTGAGAAGGATCCTCCGTGATGCGCTGCCAAAGAGTACGAAGGGCTTCTGTATCCTCCGGGATGGTGTTTCCGTGCAGGTGTGTGTAGAGCCTGAGCAGCCCACCCAGCTCATTGGGCAATATCTCGCGGATCATTGGGCAGCCTCCTTGGTGCGGTATATGGAAGACGTGCTATCTTTTGCCAAAAAACAGCTCGAATGTTCACGCTCAAGTATAGCACCTTTCCGAATGCGAAACAAACGAATAAAATATGCGAAAAACAGCCGAATTATGCCTTGACACCTTGTATGGGGTGTGTTATTATTTCTTAGTGTGCCGCACAAGCCGGGTTTTGAAGTGCGCAGTTCGCGCCACCCAGAATGCTTGGCGAGTAAAATTATGGAGGTGCTTAGCCATGTACGCAGTTATCGTGACTGGTGGCAAGCAGTATCGCGTGTCCGAAGGGGACATCATCTACGTTGAGAAACTCGACCAGGAAGCCGACAGCAAGGTCAGCTTCGATGTGCTGATGCTGGGCAACGGCGACAGCGTTGAAGTGGGTACTCCCACCCTCGCAGGCGCTAAGGTCGAAGGCAAGGTTCTTGGCAACGTCAAGGGCGAAAAGATCATGATCTACAAGTACAAGAGCAAGAAGAACTATCACCGTCGTGCCGGTCATCGCCAGACCTACACCAAGGTGGAGATCACCGCTATCGGCTGATGACAACCGTCTCTGTCAGGTATGATGGCGATGCTGTTGGCAGCATCTCGGTAAAGGATCATGCAGGCTATGCCGAATATGGTCACGACATCGTATGCGCCGCCGCCAGCGTGCTGATTACCACTTGCGCAAACGCACTCGAAACCGTGGCAGGGGTCACCCCCATCACCCACGCAGACGAGCGCACAGCCGAGATCTCGATCTCCCTGCCGAAGGGGCTCGCCAAAGAGCAGGCCCACGATGCACAGATCATTCTGCGCACCACACTCCAGGGTTTCCGAGACATTGCGCAGCAATACCCCAAGAATCTGCAAATCATTTGATGGGAGGAACATCATCATGTTGAAGCTGAATCTTCAATTTTTCGCCCATAAAAAAGGTGTGGGCTCCACCCGTAACGGTCGCGACAGCGAAAGCAAGCGCCTTGGTCCGAAGCGTGCCGATGGTCAGTTCTCTCTGGCCGGCAACATCCTGGTCCGTCAGCGCGGCACCCATATCCATCCCGGTCTGAACGTGGGCATCGGCAGCGATGACACCCTGTTCGCCCTGGTGGACGGCATTGTTCGCTTCGAGCGCAAGGGCCGCGACAAGAAGCAGGTCAGCGTCTACCCTGTGAGGCTGCTCAGTAATTGCCACCCAACAACGAGCGTAGGTCTTCAAGGCTTACGCTCGTTTCTTTATTCTCCCCCATTCTTTTTACAAAGGGATGAGCTTACCCCCATGATCGGAACATTGATCAATTGCGCCGCCATCATTCTGGGCAGCGCGGTCGGGCTACTGCTGCGCAAGGGCATGAAGAAAAAGATCGCAGACACCGTTATGCAGGGCGTTGGCCTTTGCGTGTTGCTGATCGGCCTTTCCGGCGCGCTGGAGACCCAGAACACCCTGCTGGTGATCATCTCCATGGTGGTCGGCGGAGTGGTGGGTGCCTGGATCGATATCGACGACAAAATGAACCGTCTGGGCGCCTTTGCCCAGCGCAAGCTGACCCGCGACGGCGATGAGAACAACACCTTCGCCAAGGGCTTTGTTACCGCCAGCCTCATTTTCTGTGTAGGTGCTATGGCTGTTGTCGGTTCTCTGGAAAGCGGCATTCAGGGCGACCATTCCACGTTGATCGCCAAATCCATGCTGGACGGCATCACTTCCATGATTCTGGCAAGCACGCTTGGCATCGGCGTAATGCTCTCCGCAGTACCGATCCTGCTGTATCAGGGCGGCATCGCTCTGCTGGGTACGGTGATCGCGCCCTTCCTGAGCACGGAGGTCATTACAGAAATGAGTGCTGTCGGCGGGCTGCTGATCACCGGTATCGGCATCAACATGACGCTGGAAAAAGACCTGAAGGTAGCCAATCTGCTGCCTGCGATCCTCGTTCCCTTTCTCTACTACCCCATCTACCATCTGATCGGAGGTTAACACCATGGCATCCATCATCCGTGATGCGGCACTGGCCGCAAAGGGCGCTCAGAAGATCGAGTGGGCCCGCCGCCACATGGCTGTGCTCAACAGCATTGCAGACGAGTTCGAAAAGACCCAGCCCTTCAAGGGCATGAAGGCCGCCGTTTCTGTGCATCTGGAGGCAAAGACTGCCTACCTGGCGCAGGTGCTGATGCGTGGCGGTGCCCAGGTGTTCGCCACCGGCTCCAACCCCCTTTCCACCCAGGATGACGTAGCCGCAGCCCTGGCTGCCAGCGGCGTTACCGTATACGCCACCCACGGCTGCAACGAGGAGGAATACCACGACTACCTGTGCCGTGCCCTCTCCGAGAAGCCCGATGTGATCGTGGATGATGGCGGCGATATGGTGCACATCCTCCACGAGGAGCACCCCGAGTGGGCCGAGAACCTGCTGGGCGGCTGCGAGGAGACCACCACCGGCGTGATCCGTCTGCGCCAGCGCGCCAATGCGGGCACCCTCAACTTTCCCATGTTCAATATCAACGATGCGGATTGCAAGCATCTCTTCGACAACCGCTACGGCACCGGTCAGAGCGTGTTCGACGGCATCATGCGCACCACTAACCTGAACATTGCGGGCTGCACCGTTGTGGTAGGCGGCTACGGCTGGTGCGGCAAGGGCGTTGCCATGCGCGCCAAGGGCCTGGGTGCCAAGGTGATCGTTACCGAGGTAGACTCCGTATGCGCCATCGAGGCCGTAATGGATGGCTTCAGCGTGATGCCCATGGCCAAGGCCGCTCCTCTGGGCGACCTGTTCATTACCGTTACCGGCTGCAAGGACATCGTTACCCCCGAGCATATGCTCACCATGAAGGAAGGTGCCATCATGTGCAACGCCGGTCACTTCGATGTGGAAGTGGATGTGGCAGGCCTGCGCAAGCTGGCGGTGGAGAGCGGCGAGATCCGCCACAACATCGAGGGCTTCAAGCTGCCCAACGGCAAGACCGTATACCTGCTGGCCGAAGGCCGTCTGGTCAATCTGGCGGCAGGCGACGGCCACCCGGTGGAGATCATGGATATGAGCTTTGCGCTGCAGGCTCTCTGCGCCTGCCGTATGGCCCAGACCGGCAAGGAGCTGAAGCCCGACCTGTATTCCGTGCCCCGGGACATCGACCAGGATGTGGCGCTGCGCAAGCTGACCGCTCTTGGCGTGGAGATCGATACCCTTACCGAGGAGCAGGAGCGTTACCTGCACGGCTGACAGGCCACAACTGTATTTCCGCTGTGCAGTTTTCACCCGGGGCGCATTTGCCTGTTGACAACCCTTCCAAACCATGGTATCATCTGCACAAATCAAGGTGCAAGCACCATGAAGGGAGGAGTCTTCCGTGACGAACCTATGTGCCATGCGGATGTACATGATGTGCGCGTGTGAAGACTCGCGTTATTTGTGTTGCGCCGCTTGATGAGCTAACCATTTGAGCCCGCTTTGCAAATACGCGAAGCGGGTTTTTCTTATTCGACAAAAGAAAGGTGTGTATGATGGTGACTCCGGAAAACACCTGTCCGCAGATCCAGATCAAGAATCTGTGCAAGGTCTACCAGATCCCCGGCGGCGAGGTACATGCGCTGCAGAACATCAACCTCACCATCGAAAAGGGCGATATTTACGGCATCATCGGTATGAGCGGTGCAGGCAAGAGCACGCTGATCCGCTGCCTGAACCGGCTGGATACCCCCACCGATGGGCAGGTGCTCATCGACGGGCAGAACGTGCTGGCCATGACCAAGAAGGATCTGCTTCAGACCCGCCGCCGTATGGCAATGATCTTTCAGCAGTTCAATCTGCAGATGCAGAAGACCGTTGCCCGCAACGTGCGCTACCCGTTGGAGATCGCCGGTGTGCCCAAGAAGGAAGCCGATGCCCGCGTGATGGAGCTTCTGCGCATCGTAGGTCTGGAGGAAAAAGCCAAGGCCTACCCCGCCCAGCTCAGCGGCGGCCAGAAGCAGCGTGTGGCCATTGCCCGTGCCCTGGCAGGCGACCCGGAGATGCTGCTCTGCGACGAAGCCACCAGCGCCCTCGACCCCATGACCACCCAGAGCATTCTGGCGCTGCTGCAGAAGATCAACCAGGAGATGGGCATCACCGTGGTGCTGATCACCCACGAAATGGCGGTCATCCGCCAGATCTGCAACAAGGTGGCCATTCTGGACGGCGGCAAGCTGGCCGAGGAAGGCAGCGTGGATGATGTGTTCATGCACACCAAGTCTGCCGCAGGCCGCCGCCTGTTCGGCATCCTGCCCGAGCAGGAGGAGCTGCCGCCCCAGCCCGCCATCCGTATCGTGTTTGATGGCAGCACCGCCGGGCAACCCATCATCAGCAAGCTGGTGAAGGATCTGGGGCTGGATGTGAACATCCTCTCCGCAGATGTGCGCCAGCTGAACGGAAAATCCTTCGGGCAAATGATGATCGCCCGCCCGGAGGACCCCACCGATGTGAAGCGCGTGATCGAATACCTGCGCGAAGCCAGTATGACCGTTGAGGAGGTGCACGCCTGATGACCTGGGAAAAGCTGCTGCCCATGCTTTGGGAGGGCACCCTCGATACCCTGTACATGACCTTCTGGTCCAGCCTGATCGCCTATGTGATCGGCCTGCCCCTCGGTGTGCTGCTGGTGGTCACCCGCAAGGACGGCATTATGCCCTCCCCCACCTTCAACACGGTTCTGGGCGTTGTGATCAACTTCCTGCGCTCCATCCCCTTCATCATTATGCTGGCGGTACTGTTCCCCGTTACCCGTGCGGTGATCGGTACGGCCATCGGTACCAAATCTATCGTATTCCCGCTCATCATCAGCGCATTTCCGTACATTGCACGTATGGTGGAAAGCTCGCTGGACGAGGTGGATCACGGCATCATCGAGGCAGCCCAATCCATGGGCTCCACCAACTGGCAGATTATCTACAAGGTGCTCCTGCCCGAAGCCGTGCCCTCTCTGGTAAACGGCGCAGCCATCTGCGTTACCACCATCCTTGGCTACACGGCCATGGCCAGTGCTGCGGGCGGCGGCGGTCTGGGCTCCCTTGCCATCGTGAAGGGCCTGAACGTTCGCAAGTTCGATATCATGTACTCCGCCAGCCTGCTGCTGGTGGCGCTGGTGCAGATCATCACCGTCTTCGGCGGTCGTATTACACGCCGCCTGGACCATAAACATCGTTAACAATTGAAAGGAGACACCAACTATGAAGAAGATCCTTGCTCTGGTTATCGCTCTGGTTCTTTCCCTGTCCCTGACCTCTGCTTTCGCGGCTGAGAAGATCTCCGTGATCGCCACCGAGAACCCCCATGCCGAAGTGATGGAGCTCGTCAAGGACGATCTGGCCGCTCTGGGCTACGAGCTGGAGCTGACCGTGGTTTCCGACTACGTGGTAGAGAACCCCGCCACCTCTGCCGGTGACGTGATGGCTAACTTCTTCCAGCATGTGCCCTACCTGGCCGGCTACAATGCCGAGGTTCCCGAGGAAGAGCAGCTGGTGGCTGTGATCTACACCCACTTCGAGCCCATGGCTATCTACGCCGGCACCAAGACCTCTCTGGATGACATCGCCGAGGGTGATGCCATTGCTGTGCCCAACGATCCCGTCAACGAGAACCGCGCCCTGCTGCTGCTGCAGAACGCCGGCCTGATCAAGCTGCCCGAAGGCACCACTCTGGAGAGCACCTGCACTCCCATGGATATCGTTGAGAACCCCTACAACCTGGAGATCATGGAGCTGAACGCCGAGCTGATCCCCGGCGCCCGCGCTGACGTTGCTTACGCCGTTATCAACGGCAACAACGCCACCCTGGTGGAGCTGATCCCCAATGTGGACGGCCTGTATGTTGAGGCTGCCGACAGCGAAGCCGCCAAGGCTTATGTAAACATCGTTGTTGTCAAGCCCGAAAACGCCGAGGCTGCTTGGGTTAAGGCTCTGGAGCAGGTCATCTACACCCAGGAAGTGTACGACCTGATCGTGAACGCCGGTTTCGCTCCCACCTTCGTGCCCGCTGACGCCGCCGCCGAGACTGTGGAAGCCACCGAGCCCGCCGCCGAATAAGCGTAACACAATTAAGCCCTGCAAGCTCTCAGGAGCCTGCAGGGCTTTTTGTTTGCTCGTTTGGCAGCGTACAGGCCACCAGCGCATAGCCGGTATTATCCATACTGGCTTCGCAGGCAGCACCCTCCGGCACCGAAAAGGCCATGTACTCACCGGAGGCCGGGCTGCACTGAATGTAATAGAGCGCCCCATGCTCCCGGATGGTCAGCACCCGCTTTTCGTGCAACAAGGCAAGGTATTCTTCCAAGCTCACATCCAGATAGGTGATGGCAGTGGCATGCGCCTTGCCCACATAGCGAAAACAGAAGGCAGCATTCCCCTCTGCGCCCGCCCGAACAAAGCCGTGCCGCCATGCCAGCATCAGAAGGGTGCGGCCCTCCGGGGTCTCCTCCAAAGGGCGTTCGTCCGGCAGAGCAGTGCCCGGTAAAGGCATCCGCAGCTCCACCGAAAAAGCCTGCTGCAGAGATTCCCTGCCCGTATGTGCATAGCGCGTATGTACAGCCTCAGCAGCCGCCTCCAGCGACCTTACCCGTGCCATGGCTTTCATGGCATCATGCTGCTCCTTTGGCGAGGAGACGGGTTCGGTGGCCCGCCAGACCACAAAGCCGGTAACGCCGTGTGACCGCAGCTGTGAAAAGAGATCTGACAACGCCTTCACAGTCTCCTGGCCGCTGCGGAGCGTAAGGGCACGAACCGGCACAACGCCCTTTCCGTAGGTAGCGATGGGCACGGTGGCCGGGTCAGGTGCCTCCCCCGGCAGGGGATGTGCGGCATCCAGCAGCAAAAGCCTGCCACGGTACAGCTGCTCCCGAGTAAAGGTTTGGGTATGCATCGGCACATCTGCCGGAGCGGAAAACGACAGGCCCGTTACGCGGCGCACCTCCATTGCCGATGCCGAAGCGGGCACCACTGCCAGCGGGAATACCGGCTTTTCCCCGCCCGGGAGATAGCAGAGCGGCAGCAGCAAAGCTACCGCCATTGTACAGATCAGCATACACGCATGGAGCTGCTTATTGGTATGTATCGTTTGTTTCCGCGGCAGGCTCAGGCAAGCCGCACCCCAGCAGACCGGTGAGCCCGCACGCAGCCCGCCGTTTTTGCGCCATTCCCGCTCGGTACAAATGCTTTCGGCCACCCTGTCTCCCTCCTTTGGGAGTAGGGTGGCCGAATTGCGGTATGACTATACACAGGAACTATTCAACCGTTTTGGTGGCGATCACATCCACGCCGGTGCCGCATACATCGCTGAGCACCACATCGCCCATGTGCACGGGGGCATGCAGCGTAAGCTGCGCCAGCTGCTGCATGCAGGGGAAGATCTGCTCCTTGGGGATGGGCGTACGCGTCTTTACACTGACCGGGGTCTTCCGGTCAGCCACCGGTACAGCCGCCGTTACCATGCGGGCAGGAGCGATGCACTCCTGCCGGGCATAAATCTCGCCGCGCTTACAGCTCTGGCCCTCTACTTTGGTAACCTGGCCGTCCTCTACGGTCACCTGCAGGCGGCAGCCCACAGGACAATTGATACAAGTGATCTGTCTTTCCATATGGCAAGCCTCCTCAGGGATTGATCTCTACAGTTACGGTATCGCCATCGATCGCGGCGACCGCATCCGGCTTCAGGGTAAGCTCGGCCATCTCGCCGGGAGTGAATATGCGCTTGCGCTGGCGCAGCAGTTCCCTGCCGCCGCAGGAGACCACAACCGTGGCGTTCTCGTATACAGCAGCGGGGCGGAACATGACCTGCACGCCCTCCGCTTCCGCCTCCGGGATCAGCAGCCGCTGGGGCACCACGCCGCGCACACCATTGCCATCCTTCAGGGCAACATAGCGGCCCTTGCGCTGCTTGCCCTGTACAAACTCGGCAGCCGCCTTGCCCGCACGGAAGCTCTCTGCGCTTACGAAGTCTACCAGATCATGCACATGCAGTACGTTACCGCAGGCAAAGATGCCCTCCCGGCTGGTCTGCAAGCTATCATCCACCACAGCGCCCTGGGTGGTGGGAGACATCTCCACGCCCGCCTGCTGCGTGAGCTCGTTTTCAGGGATCAGGCCCACCGAAAGGAGCAGGGTATCGCAATCGAAATGCTGTTCCGTGCCCGGGATGGGGTTACGCTTCTCATCCACCTTGGCGATGGTAACGCCGCTGAGGCGATCCTTGCCCTGGATATCCACCACGGTATGGCTCAGCAGAAGCGGGATGTCGTAATCCTCCAGGCACTGCACGATATTGCGGTTCAGGCCCCCGGAATAGGGCATGATCTCCACGCAGGCCAGCACCTTTGCCCCCTGCAGCGTCATGCGCCGGGCCATGATGAGGCCGATATCGCCGCTGCCGAGGATGACCACCCGTTTACCGGGCATATAGCCCTCCAGATTGACGAATTTCTGCGCCGTACCGGCAGAATACACGCCCGCGCAGCGGCTGCCGGGGGTGGCCAACGCACCGCGGGGCCGCTCACGGCAGCCCATGGCCAGCACGATAGCACCGGCTTCAAACAGCTGTACGCCCTTTTGCTTGCTGATGGCGGTAACAAAGCGGTCTTCGTCGATGCTGAGCACCGTGGTGCCGCAGCGCACCTCGATGCCCAGCCGGTTTACTTCGTCGATATCCCGCTGGGCATACTCAGGGCCGGTCAGTTCTTCCTTGAAGCGGTGCAGACCAAAGCCGTTATGGATGCACTGGCGCAGAATGCCGCCCATGTGCTCCTCCCGCTCCAGCACCAGCAGGTTTTCGATGCCCGCCTCCCGGGCGGCAATGGCGGCTGCCATGCCCGCAGGGCCTGCGCCCACCACCAGCACATCCACATACTGTACCTGTTTCTTCAGTTCGTTGGTCAGCATATCAGGCATCCTCCTTTCCCATGGTCTGGGCGATGGTACCAACCAGCAGCCTGCTGTTGCCGCCGCCCTTGGTGACCTGCGTGGGGTCGATCCCAAGCTCTTCGGCGAGGATCTCCAGCACACGGGGGCTGCAGAAGCCGCCCTGACAGCGGCCCATACCGGCACGGGTACGGCGCTTGACTCCATCGATGGTGGTAGCACCCACCGGGCGGCGGATGGCAGCACGGATCTCCGCCTCGGTGACCTGCTCGCAGCGGCAGACGATAGCACCGTAATCGGCATTCTCACGAACCGCCTCCACCCGCTCCTCCAGAGACATGGCATAGAAGGGCTTTTTACGCACAGGAGCAGGCTTCCATTCCTGTTTTTCGGAAAGATTGTTTTCGTTTGCGATCTGCGAGACCAGCATTTTGGCAATAGCAGGCGCGGCGGAAAGGCCGGGGCTCTCCACGCCAACGGTCTCGTAAGCGCCCGGGCAGCCCTCCACGGCCCCGATGATGAAATCGCCGTTCTCCTCGTGAGCGCGGATGCCTGCAAAGGTGGTGATCACATTGCGGAGGGTGAGGGAGGGCCACGTCATGCGGGAGCGCTCATTGACCAGATCCAGCGCCGCCTGGGTGGTGGATACATCGGCGGCATCCTCCACATCCTTGGCTGAGGGGCCAAGGATGGTATTGCCGTGCAGCGTGGGTGAGACCAGCACGCCCTTGCCCATCTTGGAGGGGCACTGGAACATGGTGCGGGTAAAGAGCAGCGGAAGGGTATGATCCAGCAGGTAATACTCGCCCTTGCGGGGGATCAGCCTTACCTTGCGGGGCGAGAGCTGGTTATGCAGCTCGCCGGAGCCGATGCCTGCGCAGTTGATGACCAGATCGGCCTGCATCTTGCCCTTGGCGGTCTCCAGCACAAAGACGCCTTCTTCCTTGCGGATGCTGCTGACACGGGCATTCATCACGAAAGCTACGCCATTGACGGCGGCATGGTCTGCAAGCGCATAGGTGAGCTCGTAGGGGCTGGTAAGCCCGCTGGTGGGCACCAGCAAAGCACACTCCACCTGCGGGTTGGTGTTGGGCTCCAGCCGGAGGATCTCCTCCCGCTCGATGATGCGCAGCTCCTCTACCCCATTTTCCACGCCCTGACGGTACAGGGTCTCGACGGTGGCGCGCTCCTCCGGCAGGAAGGCCAGTACCATGGCACCGGGCCTGCCATAAGGTGCGCCCACCTCCCGGCACAGCTCCGGGTACATTTTTGCGCCTTCCACATTCAATTTGGCTTTCATGGTGCCGGGTTTGGCATCGAAGCCCGCATGAACGATGGCGCTGTTGGCCTTGCTTGCCCCCTCGGCCACATCCACGCCGCCCTCCAGCAGGGTGATATCCGCCTCGTAGCGGGACAGCTGACGGGCAATGGCACAGCCCACCACGCCGCCGCCGATGATGATGATCTTTTTCTTCAAGAAGGATCCCTCCGTATCTTGCTGCCTGAAAAGGTGTACAGGCAGTACGCTGCTATTATCATACCACGAACCGAGGCGAAAGGAAACCTTCTGCCCGGGTTTTGTTTTTCGGCTGTCCATACCTGTTCTTATCCTGTACATCGCTTGAAAAGGGCGGGCGGCACAGATACAATAATCAACGTAACATCAATCGAAAGGGCGTGTACCCAACATGGCTTTGATCAAAATGACGACGCCGCTGGTGGAAATGGACGGCGACGAAATGACCCGTGTTCTTTGGCAGATGATCAAGGATAAGCTGATCCTGCCCTACGTGGATCTGAAGACCGAATACTACGACCTGGGCCTCAAAAAGCGCGACGAGACCAACGATGCCATTACCGTAGAGAGTGCCAATGCCACGCTGAAGTACGGTGTGGCCGTCAAGTGCGCCACCATTACTCCCAACGCCCAGCGCGTGGAGGAGTATAATCTGAAGCAGATGTGGAAGAGCCCCAACGGCACCATCCGCGCCATTCTGGATGGTACCGTGTTCCGTGCGCCGGTGCTGGTAAAGGGCATCTCTCCCTGCGTGCGCAACTGGAAGAAGCCCATCACCATCGCCCGTCACGCTTACGGCGATGTGTACAAGAACACCGAGTTCGCCGTACCCGGTGCAGGCAAGGCTGAGATCTGCTTTACCGACGAAAACGGCAACGAGACCCGCCAGACCATTCTGGAGTTCAAGGATGCGGGCATCATTCAGGGCCAGCACAACACCGATGCCAGCATCACCTCCTTTGCTCACAGCTGCTTCCAGTATGCGCTGAGCGTAAAGCAGGATCTGTGGTTCTCCACCAAGGATACCATCTCCAAGGTGTACGACCACCGCTTCAAGGACATCTTTGCCGACCTGTACGAGAACCGGTACAAGGAAGCCTTCGAGAAGGCCGGCATCACCTACTTCTACACCCTGATCGACGATGCGGTGGCCCGCGTCATCCGCAGCGAAGGCGGCTTTATCTGGGCGCTGAAGAACTACGACGGCGACGTGATGAGCGACATGGTAGCCACCGCCTTCGGCAGCCTGGCCATGATGACCAGCGTGCTGGTCTCCCCCAACGGCCAATTCGAGTACGAAGCTGCCCACGGCACCGTTACCCGCCACTACTACCGCCACCTGAAGGGCGAAGAGACCAGCACCAACTCCGTTGCCACCATCTTTGCCTGGACCGGCGCTCTGCGCAAGCGCGGCGAGCTGGATGAGCTGCCCGAGCTGTGCGCCTTTGCCGACAAGCTGGAGAAGGCCACCATCGACACCATCGAAGGCGGCGAGATGACCAAGGACCTGGCGCTGCTCTACGAGGGCGAAGCCAAGGTGCTCAACAGCGAGCAGTTCCTGGATGCCATCGCTGCCCGGATGCAGTGATCGGGGTCATTGCCTTACAATGAATCAAAGCCCTCCGCAGGCTTCTCACCTGCGGAGGGCTTTCTGTGTTACTCTTCTTTCTTTTTGGTACCCATCCATGCACAGGCCACAGCCACAAACAGGCTGATGACGATCCACGGAAAAGCAGCCTTCCAAAATGTATACATACCTTTCCACCTTACATTTTCTTTTCAAACTTTTTCTGAGCAATCTTGGTAACAAGCAGCACCACATACATGCTGCCAATGCACATGTAGGAGGGCTGCATCAGACCCATCACCATAAAACCGAAGGCAAGCACAGCAAACATGATGATCGCCGTTACCATGCCCACAGCGCAGGCAGACCGGACGATGGCGATGTTCCTCTCGTCATAGCGGTCAATCTCTTCCTGCTCAAGCTTTTCTTTGCTCACAAGCTTCTGGCGGATGGTGTAGCCAATGGCTACGCATATGATGCCGAAGCCAAAACCGGTAAACATACCCAGCAGGGTATTGGTAGCCTTATCCTGCGGCTTTATGACGATAAAGCTGACAAGGCCATAGAGGAAGCTGACAACACCCAGCGCAAGCATTGCCCAGCCCATCCATTGATTCCACTTGGAGTTTTTGCAGATCATTGTTCATACCCTCCTTACAATCACATGCCAAACCGGCGTAGAATGATACATACAAAAGCAAACGCCAATGCAACGATACCAACCAGCTCCATGGGCTTCTTTTCTTCTTTCGCCTTCCTGATCCTTCTGACCAGCAGCAACACAAGCGCAATGCCCAAAATGCCCATTACAACGAAATCCATTTTCTCAAGTCTCCTCTTCTTCGTAAATAAACATTTCCTCTACGGTAACACCGAAATAGCGTGCCAGCTTCATGGCCAGCAGAATGGAGGGGTTATAGCGCCCGTTCTCCAGCGAACTGATGGTCTGGCGGGAAACCTTCATCAGCGTTGCCAGTTCCTCTTGCTTGAGGCCCTTTTGCTGGCGCAGTTCTTCCAATCGGTTCTTCATGGGTCTCCTTTCTTTTCTCCCCCGGAGAGATGGAAAGCATGCTTTACATGATGCATCATATCACAGGAGTCATCGTATGTCAAGCGTGCTTTACATAAAAATCAGAATAATGAACAGAAGATGAGAAGTCCATGATGATTTGCAAGAAAGCTATCTTTCACAAGGGTTTTCTGCTATACTCCACAGCGAGGTGAGAAACATATGGGTTTTCTGGGTAATGTGATCTGGTTTATCTGTGCAGGTTTTTGGCAGGGGCTGGGCTGGACGGTTGCGGGTCTTCTGTGGAGCCTGACGGTGGTGGGCATCCCCATCGGACGGCAATGCTTCAAATTTGCCAAGCTCTCCTTCCGGCCCTTCGGGCTGGAGGTGATCCCCGGCGGCGGCCTGCCCTCTTTGCTCATGAACATACTCTGGCTGCTGGTAAGCGGCATCCCGCTGGCGCTGGGCGCTGCCGTAAACGGTCTGGTGCTGTGCTGCACCATCATCGGCATTCCCTTTGGCAAGCAGTGCTTCAAACTGGCACAGCTGGCGCTGTGCCCCTTCGGTGCCAAGGTTCGGTAATGGAGAAGCCCTGCGCACAGGAACAAAAAGCCCCGTTCTGCTGTTTTTCCTGCAGAACGGGGCTTTCTTTGCTTACTCGATACCGCGCATATGATCGAAGGGGAAGGCGACCCAGCGCACATGACCCTTGATCATATCCCGGTCGATGGCCTCGGGCATGCCGTTATAATAGTAATTGCGGCTGTCGTGGCTGTTATCCCGGTTATCTCCGGCAACGAAGTATTTGCCCTCGCCAACGGTGTAGGGAGCCATATCGAAGCCCTTATCGTTGCGCCCGGGGGTAAGGTACGGCTCATCAACGGGCTCGCCGTTGCGGTAGAGCACATCATCGCGGATCTCGATCACATCGCCGGGGGTGCCGATCACCCGCTTGACGAAATTGGTATTGCCGCGGCCCGGGTAGTGGCAGATGACCACATCGCCGAACTGAGGGTCGCCGATAAGATACTCCGGCTTGGTAACGATCATGATCTCGCCATCCTGCAGGGTATCGCACATGCTTTCGCCATCCACCCTGACAGGCTCAAACAGCAGGGTACGGATCGCAAAAGCGATGACCACTGCCATGCCCAGCGTTACCACCCAGCTGAGGAGTTCCCGCCAGAGGGGCTTCTTTTCGGGTGTTTCCTGGGTCTCCTGTGTCTCTTGGGGCTTATCCGGCTGCTCTTCGGGCTTGAGCTGTTCGTCTTGCGTCTGCATGGAGCAGATTCCTCCTTGTATCTGTTACTCTATGGTACGGATGCTGCCAAAGGGAAACATCACCCAGCGCACATGGCCCCGGATCATATTCCGGGTAATGGCAGAGGGGGTTCCGTCCGGGTGGTAATTGCGGCTGTCGTGGCTCCAATCCCGGTTATCGCCCATAACGAAGTATTCGTCCTCGCCCAGGAAGAAGGGGGCCATATCGAAGCCGTTATCGTTGCGCTCGGGGGTAAGATAAGGCTCCTCAAGCGCCTCGCCGTTGCGGTAGACGGTGTTATCGCGGATCTCGATCACATCGCCGGGCAAGCCCATTACACGCTTGACGAAATACTCAAGCCCACGCCCGGGATAATGGCAGATGACCACATCGCCGAAGGCAGGGTCGCCAAAAAGGTATTCGGGCTTGGTGACCAGCATCACTTCGCCATCCTGCAGGGTATCCAGCATGCTCTCGCCCTTGACGCGAACGGGCTGGATCAGAAAAGCGGCTACCAGCAGCACGATAACAGCGGCAATGGCAAGCTCCTTGAGCCAGCTGAGCAGTTCTGCCACGATGCGCTTCCCGAGCGGCTTTTTCTCTGTTGGGTTGGTGTATTGCTGCATCTGTGCGCCTCCTTATTCCTGCCGGAGCATCTGCCGGAGGGTCTCCTGCTCGGGCACCGGGCCCTGCTCCAGCACCTTCTTGCGGCGCTTTACGAAGGTTTCCCTGTCCAGCATCACGATGCGGCCACAACCGAGGCATTTGATCTTGATATCTGCGCCGATGCGGATGACCGTCCAGCGGTCGCTGCCGCAGGGATGGGTCTTGCGCATCTGCACAACATCCTCCAGGCGAATCTCTTCCATATCGGTCTCACCTCCGCTGCATATAGCGTTATTATACAACCCACAGCGGCTTCTGGCAAGGCATGCGCAGAGCCAATATGTTGCCAAACTGTAAATTGCAAGCACTTCATTCCTACTTGACCGCCACCACGATGGGCTGGTAGAAGCCTGTCTCTTCGGGGCGGCGCCACTCCACACGGGTGCAGCCCTGGGCAAACAACAGCTCTGTGAGCTCCTGCCGCCGGATAGCCCTGTATTCACAATCGAATTTGCTTATCGTGAGGCTTTCCTCATCCTCGATGATGTACTGGGTAAGGCGGTAGGTTTCCTCCTGCCAGGCCCAGGTCTGGAAGGAGACCCTTTGCCCCTTGCCGGTCTGATGGATGTAGGGCGGTGAATAGGGCGGCTTTGTCTGCAAAAGGGCATCATAATCCCGGATGCTGGCAATAAACAGGCCGCCAGGGGCCAGCTGCCCCACGATGCTGCGGAGGGCTGCCTCCAGATCGCTGTGGGTAAGCATATGCGGCAGTGCATTATCCATGCAGATGATCACCTCAAAGCGCTTGGGAAAGGTTTCGGAGAGTGCGCAGAAATCGGCACGCTTGAAGCGGATCGATACATTGTTCTGGGCGGCCCGCTTCCGTGCCTCGGCCAATTCGCCCGCGCTCAGATCCGAAGCGGTCACATTGTACCCGATGCCGGCCAGACCGATGGCCTGGGTACCGATGCCGCAGGCGCAATCCAGCAGGGAAGCGTTCGTATCCATACCCTGCTCCCGGATGAGACGATCCAGAACGACCGCCTGCTCCCGGGTGGTGGCCTGCCAATCCTGAAACAGCTTATCGTAGTGGGTCGCCATGCTGTCGTAAAAGGTCTGGGTAATGTTCATGGGCATTGCCCCTTTCGCAGGAGAGGATCGTGCTTTTGCTATTGTAGCATACAAGGGCTCTGTACACAACCTCGGCAGGGCTGCGGGGGCGGGCGGTTTGTGAGCTGTTATTTGCGGATGCTTATTGCGCAATCAAATCGTGGGTGCTATACTTACAACCGAACCATACATCAAATGCCGTATACGACCCAAAAGCTACATACGAAAGGAACGAAGACCATGGCACGAATGAACGGCCCCATGGGCCCGAGGGGCTTTCTGACCGACGAAGAGAAGGCAAACATGCCAAAAGTGACCGGCGATCTGCTCAAGCGGATCCTTTCCTACCTTACCCCCTACTGGGCCAAATTCCTGATGGTTTTTGCCACCATACTGGTCTCTGCGGTGCTGGGGCTGCTGCCCAGCATCATTACCGGGCGCATCGTGGATCAGGCGCTGGTGGGCGAGGATATGAAGCTGCTCATCAAGCTGCTCCTGGCGGCGCTGATCACCACCTTCGCCTCTCAGGGCGTATCGCTGCTGACCACCTATCTGAATGCGTGGATCTCCCAGCACATCATTTTTGATATGAAGAACCAGATGTACCGTCATCTGCAGCAGATGAGCCACGCCTTCTTCACCAGCGAACGCCAGGGCGATATCATCACCCGCATGAACACCGATGTGAGCGGTGTTTCCTCCGTTATTTCCGGCACGCTGAGCAGCATACTCAGCAACATTGCAACGGTGATCACCACCCTGTGCGCACTGTTCGGCATGAACTGGAAAATGGCCATCGTGGGCGTGTGCGTGATCCCGCTGCTGATCCTGCCCACCCGTTCCGCAGGCCGCAGCCGCTGGAAGCTGCTCAGCGAGAGCCAGGAGAAGCACGATGAGCTGAACCAGCTGATCAACGAAACACTGAGCGTGAGCGGCTCCATGCTCACCAAGCTCTTTACCCGTGAGGATACCGAGTACCAGAAGTTCGAAAAGGCCAACGGCGAAGTGACCAAGCTGGCCCTCCGGGAGCAGCTGAGCGGCCGCTGGTTCTGGCTACTGATGGGCATCTTTACCCAGATCGGCCCCCTGCTGATCTACTTTGCAGGCGGCTTCCTGCTGATCCGCAAGATCGATACCGCGCTTACGGTGGGTACCATCACCGCTATGGTGGCACTGGTGAACCGGCTGTACCGGCCTGTGGAATCGCTGCTGAACATCCAGGTGGATTTTACCCGCAGCCTTGCGCTGTTTACCCGAATTTTCGACTATTTCGACCGCAAGATCGATATCGCCTCCCCCGAGGATGCGGTAAAGCCGGATGTAGAGGGCGGCAGCATTGTTTTTGACCATGTACGCTTCGGCTATCTGCCCGACCAGGAGCTGCTGCACGACATCCACTTTACGGTGGAGCCGGGGCAGATGGTGGCCATCGTTGGCCCCTCCGGCAGCGGCAAGAGCACCATTATCAACTTCATCCCCCGGTTGTATGATGTGTGGGGCGGCTCAGTCTCCATCGCCGGAGTGGATGTGCGCAAATACGACCTGACCTACCTGCGCAGCCAGATCGGCGTGGTCTCGCAGGATACGTACCTGTTTAACGGTACCATCCGGGAGAACCTGCTCTACGCCAAGGGCGATGCCACCGAAGAAGAGCTGATCGAAGCCTGCAAAGCCGCCTCCATCCACGACTTCATCGCTGCCCAGCCCGAGGGCTACGATACCCCCGTGGGCAACCGCGGCCTGAAGCTCTCCGGCGGCGAAAAGCAGCGCATCTCCATTGCCCGCGTCATTTTGAAGGATCCCAAGATCCTCATTCTGGATGAGGCCACCTCCGCGCTGGACTCCATCTCCGAAAGCGCCATCCAGAACGCGTTGGAGACCGTTATGAAGGGCCGCACCAGCATCGTGATCGCCCACCGGCTCTCCACCATCATGGCGGCAGACCGCATCCTGGCCCTGTCGGATGGTGTGATCGCCGAAAGCGGCAAGCATGAGGAGCTGCTGGAAAAGAACGGCGTATACAAGAAGCTGTTCGATACCCAGTTCGGCAAAATGCTGGAGGCGCTGGATATGCTGGAGAATGATGAAAGCTGAGCTTTGAAAGGAGCGTATACCTATGAAGCAGAATGTACTCATTACCGGTACCGGCAGAGAAATGGCGCTGGGCTTCAACTTTGTGCGCCGCTACCTGGAGCAGGGGGATACGGTGTTCGCCTGTGTACGCAAGCCCTCCGAAGCGCTGGAGCAGCTGCGGGAGGGCTACCCGGAGACCCTGCACATCCTTACGATGGATATCGGCAGCACCGGATCGGTGAATGCAGCGGCAGAAGAGGCGGCCCGGCTGGTGCCCTGCCTTGACCTGATCATCAACAACGCCGTTACCACCTCCCCCGATACCAACAAGGAGCTGGAGGAGTTCGACCTGGATACGGTGATGCCTGCGCTGAATGTGGCCACCGTTGGCCCCCTGCGTGTGATCAAGGCCTTTTTGCCGCTGCTGAAAAAGAGCGAAGGCACCGCCCTTATCGTGAACATCTCCTCCGAGGCGGGCAGTATCGGCGCCTGCTACCGCTCCACCTACATCGATTACGGCATGGCCAAGGCGGCGCTGAACATGGCCACCAAGACCCTGCACAACAAGTTCAAGGATGACCCAAAGATGAACATCATCTGCGTACATCCCGGCTGGATGCGTACCAACCCGGGCAATGCCAAAGCCCCCTTCGACCCCTACGAGCACGCGGAGACCATGCGCCTGATGTTCGAAGAGAAGCGCCACGACAAGGAAGGCCCCATCTTTGTAACCTACTCCGGCGAAGCATATCCCTGGTAAGCAACGATATAATGGAACCGCCCTCCGTTTTCGGAGGGCGGTTCTTTATCATGTTGCCTCAGGCATGCTCCACATACCACTGGTAGTCGTAGCCTTCGTCGGGCTGGCCTTCTGCCTTGGTAACGGTGAACTGCACCAGGGCATTCTGCTTCAGCTCCAGCTTGAAAGAGACCCCTGCATCGCCGCAGATGCTCTCGCTCTTGCACAGGGGGTTGGCGGCATCCTTCAGGAAGGAGAGCTGCTCCTTGGTAAGGGAGGCGGGCTCGCCCATCTCGTGCCATACCTTGAGGGGGTTGCAGCATTCCTCATCCACGATGCGCTGCATCACCACTTGCTTGCCACCGGTGGGCAGAGAGACCTCCAGGGTAACAGCATCCCGGTTCTCCTGGCAGATGTTCCAGGCCACGCCCTGATAGCTGCCATCCTTGCGGCGCACCAGCACCATGTTCTCATCCCGGTAGACGGGCTCGCCCTTCAGGCTGTTGAAGAAAGCGAACGTCCACATGGTGGGCTTGATGATGAGCTGGTTGGCGATCATGCCGAAGCCGCCGTGGAAGGGGCGGGGCGGTACGCCGCCCTCCTCGAACACATCGCCGAAGGTCCAGTAGGAGTAGGAGGCGCAGGTATCGCCCAGACGGGAGAGCAGCCCTGCGGTGAGCACCGCGTTCAGGTTGGTATCGTGGATGGGACAGAAGGGGTTGTAGGAGGTGTTGAACTCGGTAATGTGCAGCTCCATGCCCTTGTACTCGGGGAAGCTGTCGATAATGGCGCGGGTGCCCTCGGCCTCCTCGATGATGCTGTCCACGGTGCGCATGGTATGATACATGTAGCGGCCCTTGCGCTCGGGGCTGTTGCCCATGTACAGGTGGCGGGTGACCATATCCAGCGGCAGCTTCTTATCGCGGCAGAAGGTGAGGAAATCGGTGATCCAGCCGGGTGTGGTCTCGCCGCCGCAAACAGTGGGGCCGCCCACCTTCATCTCCGGCAGCACAGCCTTGACCGCAGGCGCGGTGATCTCGTAAAGGTGCAGATACTTGTCCTTATCCGCATTCTCCCAGAAGCCGGGCAGATTGGGCTCGTTCCAGACCTCGCAGGGCCAGGTGACCACCTCGTCGTAGCCGTAGCGGTCGATCAGGTGGCGCAGGGTGGCCTGTACCAGATCGATCCAATCCTGATCGTTGGCGGGAGGCGTGGTGTTGCCCTTCCAGTAGAAAATGGTCTGGGTGCCGCTGGCGATGGCGCCGGGCATGAAGCCCAGCTCGATAAAGGGGCGGATGCCTTTTTCCAGATAGCTGTCCACCACACGATCCAGATAGGTGAAGCAATAGCCGCCGAACTTCCAGCCGCCCTTGCCATCCGGCACGGTCTGGTAGATGCTCATATCCTCGCAGAACAGGCCATGACCGCGGATGTAGCGGAAGCCTGCCAGCTCCTGCGCCAGCTGGAGCTGCTTCTGGTATTCCTCCTGCATGGCAAGGCCCATACGGCCGGTGCCTACGCAGTAATCGGCATTGTTGTTGAAGATGGCTTTGCTTTCCGGGGTGATGTTGATTTGCTTACGCATGGTTCCTTCTCCTCCTGGTTTACAGCTGAAGTTTATCGTAGTCGAACACGAAGACCTGCCCCTCTGCGGGTGTGGCTTCGTGGGTGTTGGTATGCTCCCAGCCGCCGATGATCACCCGGGGGGCAGTCTTGAGGGCCTCATCGGTGATGCCGTCGAAGAACGCCTGCATGGCCGCCCGGGGGTACAGGGAGGGGCGGTGGGAGCAGAGCACATTCTCGAAGGGCAGGGAAAAGAGCTTGGTCACATTGCTGCGGAATACCTGCGCAGGCAGTGCCTTGGGGAAGAATGCCCAGGTGCAGGGGTTCCAATCGTCTGCGGTGAGCAGCAGCTGCCGCTCCTTTACATAGACAACGCAGGAGCCGGGGGTGTGGGCAGGCACGTGGATGATCTGCGCCGTAAGGCCGCCCAGATCGATGGTCTGCTCCGAAAGGGGCCTGGGCTCGGGAATGGCTGCAGAAAGATATGCTTCCTCGTCCACCGCAAGACCGTTGTTTTTGGCAGAGGCCAAGATGCGCTTACGGGTGGGGGCGGCAGTGTACTCGGCAAAATCCTCCCGGTCTTCGGGGAACATGTAGCACTCCGGGAACCAGCGGGCCCCCAGCACATGGTCGTGGTGGCCGTGGGTGAGGATGAGCCGGTACGGCAGCTGAGTGATCCGGGCAATAACGGGCCGGAGATCCTCCAAGCCGTAGCCTGCATCCACCAGCAGAGCTTCCCGCTCGCCTACCAGCAGGGTCTGGCAAACACCCATTTGATCTGAAAGATGATAAACGCCCGGCAGCACCGGGTGTACCGTAATGGCCATGACAGCGCCTCCGATCTGCATACTTGCCTGTTGGTTCGCCCTTCCTTTTTCGACAAACGGAGGCTGTTTCCCTTTTGTTTTGCAACAAAATTTCGTAACTTTGTTAATTTGCATATTTTGCATAGAATTCTGCACCATCTGCGGGCAAAAACACCCCTGTATACACCCGGTGTTCTATTGCTCCCCGCCTTTTTATCATGGTATAATATGCCGAAGTTTTTCACCGGAAGGAACGATACCCATGAACGATCCCGTGAAGCATTTTACATGGCTCCCCTTTCTGAAAACCCCTGTTGATTGTGATACGCCCGCCCAGACTGCCCAGGCAGAGCTGGCTGCCGGTCTGGCCGCTATGGCCGATGCACCTCAGGTCTCTCTTTCTGTAGACCCCGGCCTTGGTGAGAGCTGGGAGATCAAAAACGAAGGTAACGTATATACCGTTACCGGCGGCGAGACCGGTGTGCTCTACGGCGTGTACCGCCTGCTGATGGCTCTGAACGCCTCCATGCCCTGCCCCACCGGGCTGCAGAAGCCTTTCTACGGCCTGCGTATGCTCAACTGCTGGGATAATGCGGATGGCGACATCGAGCGCGGCTATTCCGGGCGCAGCCTGTTTTTTGAAGGCGGCAAGCTGGCTTACGAGCCCGCCCGCATCCGTCAGTTGGCCCGCATGCTGGCTTCTGTAGGCCTCAACGTGCTGTGCATCAACAATGTGAACGTGCGCAACCCCGCCCATAAGCTGATCGAGGAGGAGTGGCTGCCCCAGGCGGCCGAGCTGGCAGCGCTGGTGCGGCCCTTCGGCATCCGGCTGATGTTCTCCATCGACTATGCTCACCCCATGCGCCACGGCATCGGCACGGCCGACCCGCTGGATGCCGATGTGCAGGCCTGGTGGATGCAGCAGACCGCGCTGGTGTACAAGTACATCCCCGATCTGGCAGGCTTCCTGGTCAAGGCCGACAGCGAGCATCGCCCCGGCCCCTTCACCTATGGCCGTAACCACGCGGACGGTGCCAACATGCTGGCCCGGGCGCTGAAGCCCCACGGCGGCATGCTGGTCTGGCGCTGCTTTGTGTACAACTGCCAGCAGGATTGGCGCGACTACACCACCGACCGCCCCATGGCCGCTCACCAGCACTATGCCTACCTGGACGGCACCTTCGAAAGCAATGTGATCCTGCAGATAAAGCACGGCCCCTTCGACTTCCAGGTGAGGGAGCCCGTCTCTCCCCAGTTCTACGCCATGCCCAAAACCAACCTTGCGCTGGAATTGCAGCTGGCGCAGGAGTACACCGGTCAGCAGATCGATATCTACACCATGCCGCCCATGTGGAAGGAGCTGTTTGAGCAGCTGCCCCCAGAGAAGGTGATGTCCATCGCTGCGGTGACCAATCTGGGCCGGGATGAGAACTACACCGGCCACCCCTTTGCGGCTGTAAACCTGTTCAGCTACGGTCTCTTTGCCTGGGATCCCTCCACCGATCCGGAGGAGGCGGTACGCTTCTGGGCCAGGCTGACCTACCGTTTCGACAGCGCCAACGAGGATAAGCTTACCAAGCTGCTCATGGGCAGCCGCCGTACTTATGAGAAGTACACCGCTCCCCTGGGCATCTGCTGGATGGTGAACCCCAACCATCACTACGGCCCCAACCCGGAGGGCTACGAGTACGCCGCCTGGGGCTGCTATATCCGTGCAGACCGCAACGGTGTGGGCATCGACCGCACCGAGAACGGCACCGGCTATGCCTGCCAGTACCCGGAGGAATGGAAAAACTTCTACAGCGATCTTGCCACCTGCCCCGATGAGCTGAAGCTCTTCTTCCACTACCTGCGCTACGAGGATGTGCTCTCCGATGGCCGTACGCTGATCCAGCGCATCTACGACGACCACTTCGAGGGCTACGAGGAAGTAAAGCAGATGGCGCAGGTGCTCAAGGAGCTGCCCCTGCCCTCCCCCGACCGCGAGGTGGCGGACGAGCGCATGGAGCGCCAGCTGATCAACGCCCGCAACTGGTGCGATATCGTCAACAACTATTTCTGCCGTCTCTCCGGCGTAGAGGATGCCAAGGGCCGGAAGATCTATCACTGATAAGCAAGCATATAGAACGCCCGGATCCGTACAGGATCCGGGCGTTTTGTGTATCGGTCAGTTCTTTTCGAAACGGAAGGAATAGAAATCGAAATGGCTGCCGGGCAGGAACACAAAGGTAAGGCTGCAAACGCCGCTCTTCACCTTAAGGGGGAAGCGCTGCTCGCCACGGCCCGGTTCGCCCCGGAAAGTGACCATCTCGGTGCGTTCCTCGCCATCGGCGTACTGCATACGCAGGGTGATGGGGTTCTCGCTGAGCGGTGTGCTGCCATCAATCACCAGCGTTACCTGCTCCCGGTCTTCGAGATCCAGCTCGTTGTACAGGAAGGACACATTGTTGCCAATGCCCGTGACACCTTCCTCGGTCTTCACAAAGCTGTCTCCGTAGAGGGCATCTGCCGCCAGCGCAGAGAGCTGCTGCCAGGCACGGCTCTGCTTGGTGAAGCTGAAACCGCCCAGATGCACCTTGTTGTGCAGCACGAAGCACAGGTCGTGCATACCGCAGAGGCGGCGGGGCAGCTTGTAGGTCTCCGGCTGGTACACGTTCCAGATGCTGGGCTTCTTGTAGCTGAGGTCGGTCAGCTTTTCGCCGCCGTTCTTGGGGTGACCCAGCCACATTTCGATGATGTACTCATCGCCGCTGAGGGCGAAGATGGGCAGGGTGATCTCGTCGGAACCGGCAAGGCCGAAATCCACATTGCTGAAGCCAGCCATGCTTTCGCCATCCCGGGCAAAGGAGACACCATGCTCATTGCCCGCACCCAGCTCGCCGTAGCTCAGGTCGTACAGACCACCCGCCACAAAGCTGTAGGGATCCAGCACGGAAGCGCCCATGCCCTCCACCTTCAGCATCAGCTGGGAGAGGATGCGGGCATGACCGTAGCCGTTGTTGCAGGTGGCACGGAGATACACTTCCCCATCGAACTTGCCGGTCACCACCACAGAGCTGCCCTCCTGCACGATGGCAGCGCAGGGGCTCTCGATCCCGGCGGCGTTCAGCACCCGGAATTGGATGAGCTGTGCCGGCGCATTCGCCGGGTACAGGCAGGTATCCACGGTAAGGGTGGGGTTCTCGGGGGTAAGGGTCAGGCTGCCCCGGGGCACGAGACCGATGCGCCGCACAGGGATATCTGCGGCAGGCTTTTCGCTGCCCTTCATGCAAAGGGTGCAGGAGGTGCCCTCCTCCATATCGGCAGCCACCGCCTCAAGGGTAAGGCGGGCGGTCTCCTTGCCCTCGGAGGATACCTCCACTACGATCCGGCCGCATTCGCCGGTGGAGGCCACCATGGCCAGCAGCTTGCCGCTGAACAGCCTTCTGCTCTGGGTCTGGTAGGGGTCTGTATCGGTGCTGTCGCCGTTATCCATGCCCACAAGGCGGCCGGGGCCGCTTACGTTGACGAACACCCGATCCACCGCATTCTCCACCGGGTTGCCCTCGGCATCGGTCATGGAGATCTCCACGAAGGCCATATCCTGCCCGTCGGCACGAAGGAAGCTGTCCTCTGCCCGGAGCACGATGGCAGCACTGTCGCCGAAGCTGCGGCGGCTGGTACGGGCGATCTCCTGCCCGGCTGCATCATAGGCAACGGCGGTCAGCTCGCCGGGCTGATAGGGCACCTGCCACACCGGGATGCAGTGATCCTTGTCGTGCAGATCCACCGTCTCCCGGCCCAGGGAAACACCGTTGAGGAACAGTTCCACCGCCGCACCGTTGCTGGAAACGGGCACATCCACCACCTGGCCGGGATTCCAATCCCAGTACACGCCAATGTGCACCATGGGCTCGGCGTTCCAGAAGGCTTTGCAGGTGTAGAAGGCATCCTTGGGGAAGCCCGCCGTATCCACATAGCCGAAATAACTGTTGCGGGTATGGTAGGGCGTGGGTTCACCGATGTAGTCGGTGCCCGTCCAGACGAACTGGCCCAGGGAATACTCTGTGTTCAGATCCTCGGTGAACATGATGCGCAGATCCTTGGCACCCCAGCTGGTGGCGCTGTTGCCAAGGCTGGAGCATTGCAGATCCTCGTCCGAAAGGATGGCCGTATTCTGGGGGAAATGATAAATACCGCGGCTGAACACCAGCGAGGAGGTCTCGCTGCCGTAAATGACCCAGCCGGGGTGAGCGGCGTGGTGGGCATTATAATACTTCTCGGCATAGTTATAGCCTACGGCCTCGATCCACTGGGCGCATTTCTGTGCGCCCTCCCAGGGCATATAGTTGGAGCCAAAGGTGGTAAAGCCGTTCTTTTCCGGGTCGTGGAGGCGTACGGCCTCGCAGAGCATGCAGGTCACTTCCTCGCCCCGGGGGTCGTTCACATCGGAGATCTCGTTGCCGATGGACCACATCAGCAGGCTGGGGTGGTTCCGATCCCGGCGCACCCAGCTGGCTACATCCTGCTGCCAGCACTCGCCGAAGAAGCGGCCATAGTCGTAAGTGGTCTTGCAGCGTTCCCACATATCGAAGGCTTCATCCAGCACCAGAATGCCCATCTCGTCGCACAGATCCATCAGCTTTCGGGCAGGGGGATTGTGAGAGGTACGCAGGGCATTGACGCCCATCCGGCGCATGGTGGCAAGCTGGCGGCGGGCTGCTTTTTCGTTGAAGGCTGCGCCCAGGGCACCCAGATCGTGGTGCAGGCACACGCCGTGTAGCTTCACAGGCTCATCATTGAGGAACAGGCCCTTGTCGGCGGTCAGGCGGGCGGTTCGGAAGCCCACATTCTGCCGGATGGTCTGGCTGCCCAGCCTGGTCTCCAGCGTATAGCAGGAGGGCCGGTCGCAGCTCCAGAGCAGGGGCTTTTCTACGGTAAGCACCGTCGTCTGCTTCGTGCCGGCGGCAGGTGCAGTTACCTCGGCCACACAGCTGCCTTCCGCATCCAGCAGGCGGTGGCACAGGGTCTCGCCCCCCTCCGGGCCGGTCAGCTCTGTCTCAACGGTCATGCGCCAGGTATCGCCATCCTTGCGGGTATAGGCGTACACGCCATCCATCACCACATGGCGGGGAGGCAGGGTGTGGAGCACCACATCCCGGTAGATGCCTGCGCCGGAATACCAACGGCTGTTGGGGCTTTGGTGGCGCACGTGCACCATGATGGTATTCTCGCCGCTGCACAGATGCCCGGTCAGGTCGGCATCGAAAGCGGTATAGCCATACCGGTGGGTAAGGATGACGCTGTCGTTTACCAGTACGTCGCAATCCATGTAAACACCATCAAAACGCAGCAGACGGGTCAAACCGTCCGCTGCGTTCTCAATGGTCAGACTGCGCCGATACCAGCCATCGCCGGTCTCGTACAGGTTATCGGCCTGTGCGATCAGCCAGTCGTGAGGAATGTCGACAGGGGTCCATTCGGCAGCTTTTGCATCCTCCAGAGTACTGCCGAAGGGCAGTTTCACAAAACGCCAGTTGTCGTTGAAGAGACGTTCCATGGTTCTTGCCTCCTGTTCTTTTGTCGTGGAGATCAGATGTAGATCCTGTAACTGCCGCTGAGCATCATCATGCAGAAGAAGTACAGGCAGTTGTCGTAGTAGCGGCGCTTACCGGTGCGCAGCGGGGTCTCCCAGAAGCGGCGCAGGCATTCGTCCGCATAGGCGCTGTCGCTGGCAATGCTTGCAGCGCCCAGCACAGCGGTAATGGCCACCGGGTGCATGGCAGGCTCATCGTGAGCCCTGCCATCCAGATCGTAGGCTTTGTAATCGCCTTCAGGCTCGTTTTCGCAGAAGAAATCCTGCAGGCGGGTCACCACGGCGCTCAGCTCGTCGTGCCTGCCGAACCAGAGGTGATCCAGCGCGATGTTCATAGCTACCCGGTACGCATCGGAATAATAGGCGTAGGGCTTTTTGAACATGAGGCGGGGCGTACCGTCGTACTCGGCGTACTCAGGGCTCATACCGGTAACGGGGTGGGCGCTCAGACGAACGTACTCCCGGCTGGCACGGGCAGCCTCTGCCCAGAAGGGGCGATCCTGCTCGTCTGCCCGGAGGGCAAACAGCTCGTAGAAATGCGGCAGATGATAGCTGGGATCGGTAAAGGGCGTTTCCGGCACGAATTTGATGTAGTGGTTGGAGGCCTCCCACATGGGCTGGCCGCCCTCCACCAGCTCGTGCTGGTGCACGCAATGGCGCAGAATGGCACGGGCTTCGGCGGAATAATGGTAGATGCCTTCCCCATCGCCCCAGCGGGCAGCAGCCATGAGCAGCGCCATGGCGAAGTATTCCTCGCCATCGGGGGCGGGGCCTTCGGCGTTGTGCTTGCCATCCAGCCCCACAGACCAGGCAAAGTAGCCCCGGTACTTGCCACTCTGCTGGTACATATACCGGCGGGAGAAACACCACAGCTTATCGAAAAGATCCTTCCGATCCATCTGCACGGTCATCATCATGCCGTAGCTCATGCCCTCGGTACGGGCATCGATGTTGCCGGTATCCTCCATGCAGCCGCTGTCAGGATCCACATCGTGGTAGAAGCCGTTCTCCGGGTCGAAGAAGATGGTTTGGAAGCATTCCTCCACGCGCTTCTTTGCGGTCTCGTCATCAATGCCGATGCGGCTGAAGAAATTGGGGTACTGCTTGGTCTCCCATGCGCCCTGTGCCATATGCTTTCTCCTTTTGCTTACACCTCCAGGCCCTGTTCTCTGGCCTGGGCGGTGTACATGTCGTAGTAGAGACCCTTCTTCTGCATCAGCTCATCGTGGCTGCCCATTTCGGCGATGCCCTTGTTGGAGATGTAGAGGATGCGGTCGCAGGTCTTGATGGTGGAAAGACGGTGCGCGATGATGAAGGAGGTGCGGCCCTTCAGCAGCGCATTGAGGCCCTCCTGCAAGAGACGCTCAGTCTTGGTATCAATGGAGGAGGTGGCTTCGTCCAGGATCAGGATGCGGGGATCGCTCAGCAGGGTACGGGCGAAGGATACCAGCTGCTTCTGGCCCTGAGAGAGGCGGTTGCCGCGCTCGTTGACAGCGGTCTGGTAGCCATCGGGCATCTCGCGGATGAAGTCGTCCGCGCGCACCACCTTGGCAGCCTTGATCACATCCTCCTCGGAGGCATCCAGACGGCCATAGCGGATGTTATCCAGCAGGGTGCCGCTGAAGATGAAGCTCTCCTGCAGCATGATGCCCATCTGGGTGCGCAGGCTGTGGAGGGTGACCTTGGAGATGTCGTAGCTGTTGCCATCACCATCGTAAACACAGATGGAGCCGTCGTTGATGTTATAGAAGCGGCACAGCAGATTGACGATGGTGGATTTGCCTGCGCCCGTAGGGCCTACCAGAGCGATGCTCTCGCCGGCCTTCACGTGCAGATCCATCTTTTCGAGAATGTTGATGCCCTCTTCGTAAGCGAAGGTGACCTGGTCGAAATCCACCCGGCCATCGATCTCGGGCAGTTCCACCGCATCGGGGGCATCGTCAACGGTAACAGGCTCATCCATGGTCTCGAAGATACGCTCCAGATAAGCCAGGTTGTTGACGAAGTTGTTGTAGATATTGGCCAGGTTGGTAATGGGCTGCCAGAAGCGGCCCACATACTGGCTCATGGCAAGAATAACGCCGAAGGAGACCATCTCGCCACCGGTAAGCCAGTATACACCGGCAATATACAGCATGGTGAAAACGATCTGGGTAATGGTCTCGGAGGTGAGCCAAACCGTATTGCTGATGGTAACGGCGCGCAGCCACACCGTGCGGCAGGCGGTGGCCAGCCGCTGCATGATGCTCTTGTTTACCTCCTGGCGGGTAAAGTACTGGCTTACCTTAACGCCATCGATCGATTCGGCCAGGTAGGCGTTATAGTTGGAGTTCTTGTTGCTCTGTGCCTGCCAGGCCTTGCGCTGGCGGGGCTTGATATACATGATAAAGCCCACGAACAGCGGCAGACCGGCCACAACGATGGTAGCCAGCGTGGCATTGGTGGTGTACATGAAGATAACGATGAACACCAGGTTGATGATCTCCAGAATGATATTGATGATACCATTGGAGAGGATATCAGACACAGAGTTGACGTAGTTGATCACGCGCACGAGGATCTTACCGGCGGGGCGGCTGTCGTAGTAGCTGAAGGGCAGCCGCTGCAGGTGGGCGAAGAGATCCTTACGGATGTCGTAGATGATCTCCTGGCTTACGTGCGCCATGATGCGGGAGCGGATAACAGTAAAGATGATGCTGATGATAACGATGGCAAGGAACAGCACCGCCAGCTGCAGCAGCATGTGCAGATCCTTATTGGGCACTACCTCGTCCAGCACCTTCTGGGTGACCTTGGGGATGTACATGGAGCTTACGCTGGCCAATGCACTGAGGATGAGCGCCAGAAGCATCTTGTAGCCGTGGCGCTTGATGTAGTCGAAGGTACGCTTCAGATGTTTTACTTGAAACGGCGATTCCAAAGTCTCGTCAACGTCGAACTTGTTGCGTGCCATCAGCCTTCCACCTCCATTTCAATGCCGTTCTGCAGGCAGTAGGTCTCGTAGTAGTAGCCCTTTTGCTTGAGCAGCTCCTCGTGGGTGCCCCGTTCGGTGATGCGGCCATTCTGCAGGATGAGGATCTGATCCGCATCCTTCACAGAGGAGATGCGCTGGGCAATGATCAGCTTGGTGCACTCGTAGGGCAGCTCGCGCAGCTGCTGCTGAATGTACTGCTCGGTCTCCATATCCACAGCGGAGGTGGTATCATCCATGATAAGGATGCCAGGGCGTACAGCCAGTGCGCGGGCCAGTGCGATGCGCTGCCGCTGGCCGCCGGAGAGGCCCACGCCGCGCTCACCGATGATGGTGTCGTAGCCCTCGGGCATCTTCATAACAAAATCGTCGGCGGCAGCACGGCGGGCAAAGTCGCGCACCTCATCGAAGGTGAGATCCTGTGCACCGAAGGCCACGTTGCCCTCTACGGTATCGGAGAAGAGGAACACATCCTGGATGGCGGTACCGATACCGCCACGCAGGTCTTTGAGCCGCCAATCCTTTACATCGCAGTCATCCACCAGGATCTGGCCCTGGTTTACATCGTAGAAGCGGGCCAGCAGCTGGATGAGGGTGGTCTTACCGGAGCCGGTGGAGCCCATTACGGCGATGGTCTGGCCGGGCTGGGCCACGAAGCTGATATCGGAGAGCACCTCCTGCTTATCGTAAGCAAAGGAGACGTTGCGGAACTCGATCTTGCCCTTGGGCTTTTCGCGCTCCGGGGCGTTCTCCTTATCGCGGATGGCGGGGCGGCTCATATCCACCTGCATTACCTTGTTGGCAGAGGTGATGAAGCGCTGCACATCGTTGAGCATGTTGCCCATGTTGCGCATAGGCACGCTCAGCGCCCAGCTCAGGTTAACGAAGATGGACAGGGCACCGGCGGTCATCTCGTCGTTGATGATGAGGTAAGCGCCGAAGAAGATGGTGATGAGCGTCATGGCATGGGCCAGGATCTCGATAAAGGGGTAAAAGGTGAGCCAGAGCTTATTGATGCGCAGATGGGCATCGCGGAAGTTCCGGCTGCGCTCGTCGAAGGCTTCCTTTTCGCGCTCTTCACGGGCAAAGGCCTTTACCACATGGTTACCGGCGATGTTCTCCTGGGCAGCTGCGTTCATCTCGCTCAGCTTGTCGCGCATCTCCACGAACAGGGGGCGCACATGGCCGGAATAGAACTTGGTAATAATGGTGAGCAGGGGGGTTACCGCCACCAGCGCCAATGCCAGCTTCCAGTTGACGAAGAACAGATAAACGGAAGTGGAAAGGAACATGGTGATGCTGTCCACCACCACGTAATCGATATAGCTGAGGAAGTGGCGGCACCAATCCGTATCGGCGGAGAGGCGGGTCATCAGGTCGCCGGTGCGGTTGCGGTCGAAGAACCGCATATCCTGGTGCTGCAAACGGGTAAACAGGCGTACACGCAGGTTGTACACCGTATTCTGGGAGCATTTTTCCAGCGTGATGACCATCAGGTAGCGAAGCCCTTCTCTGAGCAGCTTGAAAACAAGCATGGTAAACAGAAGCGGCAGAAGAGGATCCGGGTTCTGCGCAACAATGACCTGATCCACGATGGCGGCGGTCAGGGTGGGGTTGATCAGCAGCATGATGGATGTGATGACGCTGATGCAAAGGGCGGCTATGTGTTTTCGGTGAAACTTCTTGTCCATGATGGACCATAACCATTTGATCTGTTGCATATCGGTTGTGCCTCCGCGTATTTTGCCGACGCTCTTTTTTAGTCGGTTCTCTTGTTGTTCTTCTTTTGTTTACGTTCTCCTGCTGGATTTTTACCTATATTGAAAATTATTTATATTATTTTTCGTGTTATTTTATCTTGTATTCAAAACGGTCTGTTTTCTTCCGAAAACGCCATATTCAATGTTTGTGCCGGATGATGGCATCCTCGGTAGCGGGGGCATTGAGCAGGTGCCCGATATCATCGAACCGGGAGCCGTGGCAGGGGCACTCCCATATGCGCCTTGACCGGGAATAGACCAACCTGCACCCCATGTGCGGGCAGCGGGGTGCCCCCAGGCGCAGCATACCGCCCGCATAGCGCCCGGCCATGGCAAGGGCAGAGCCCAGCTCTCTGCGCACAACGCTGTTGCCGCTCCTCTGCCCGGAGAAAACAAAGGCACTATCTGCCGAAAGCCCCAGCACCCGGGCGCTGATCAGCTGTGCGGCCGTCATGCTGCCCAGCAGACCGTTGCCGCCGTACCCCGCAGCCACGAACAGGTTGGGCGTTTTACGGCTGTACACACCGATGTAGGGCAGCCCATCGGCAGAAAATGTCTCTACCCCTTCGCAGAGCGAAAGCGCATCGCCCAGGCAGGTGCCCAGCATGCGCCGATACCGCTGCTCCGGGGTCTCCTCTCCCCTCTGCCCCACGCCACCCAGATCCAATTGCAAAAGCAATCCCTCCTGCCAGCGGCGCAGAGCGTAGCGCCCCTGGGCATCGTAAAACATGCCATCGGCGGCGGCGCTGCTCTCCGTTATGAACAGCCCTCTCCGCCGTTGCCTGAGCCGGAGGAAATACCACCCCGGCACATTGACCAGCGGGTAGCCCGTGGCAATGACCACATAGGGTGCCCGTACCGCACCGTGATCGGTCTGGGCCATATTGGTCTCCAGTGCTGTGACCCGGGAGTGCTCGTGGATGACCAGCCCTTGCGAGACCGCCAGCTCCGTCAGGCGGGAGAAATACGCTGCCGCATCCAGGCAGGCCATATCCCGCAGGGTAAGGATGCTCTCAGCAGGCAAGGGAGCGCTGCCGCTGGCGTGAGCCTGTGCGTGTACGCCCATTCGCCGGAGCGCCTCCGCCTCGCCTGGCAGATCCTGTTTTCGACCCCAAGCAAGAATATGGGCATTCGCCTCCAGCCAATCCAGCCTGCCGGGAGCCTCCGCCGCAATGGCACGGATCGCGCCAAAGGCTGCCATCCGGGAGCGTACATAAGCCCCTGCCACCTCTGTGCCCCGCTCCCGCTCGAGCGCAGCCAGCAGCACCCGATCGGTCAAGCTGAGCATGCCCGCACAGCGGGCAGTAGCGCCACAACCAAGCGTTTCTGCCTCCAGCAGCCTAACCCGGAGACCCGCCCTGCACAGCCACAGCGCCGTGGTGATGCCTGTAAGCCCGCCGCCCACGATGACCGCATCCGCTTCGTGGAACCCGCGCAAAGCAGGATAGCCTTCCTGCTTTTCCTCCGGCAGAAACCCTGTCTGATGCACACAAGCCCCTCCTTTTGCTTCTCCGGGATAGCCTTTGCACAAAACCACAGCTCCATACTTGCCAAGACGGCTTTCATTTGCTATGCTTTTGTATCATTGCAATACGAAACGGAGGGGAAGACCCCATGGCAAAGATCGTTGTCTCCTACGGCGTGCCTGCCCAGGGCTTTTATGACCACCTGCCCGGGCATGAGATCTCCATTCCTGCTGCGCTCACCGGCTACACCAAACCCGAAATGCTCACCGTGCTTTCGGATGCGGATGCAGTAGTGGCCTGTACCGCCATCGATGCAGACATGATCGCCGCTGCCAAAAAGCTCCGGCTCATCGTGTGCTACGGCGCGGGCTACGATGCCATCGATGTGGCGGCGGCCACCCGGGCGGGCATTATGGTCTGCAACACCCCCGCTGCCGTTACCGCTCCCACCGCCGAGCTGGCCATTGCACTGCTTACCGGCATTGCCCGCCGCATCGTGCATCTGGATGAGCTGCTGCGCACCACGCCCCCACAGCAGGTGTTCGGCATGGGCAAGCATATGGGCTCCTCCCTGGCCGGGCAGACGCTGGGCATCGTGGGCATGGGCCGCATCGGTTCTGTGGTGGCAGACTTCGGACGCTTTATGGGCATGAAAGTGCTCTACCATGCCCGCACCCCCAAGCCCGAGCGGGATCGGTTGGGCGACATCCGTGTGCCCCTTGCGCAGCTGATGGCAGAAAGTGACTACATCAGCCTGCATTGCCCTGCCACCCCCGAGACCAGGAACCTGATCGACCGGGATATGATCGCCCTGATGAAGCCCACCGCCTGCCTGGTGAATACCGCCCGGGGTGCCGTGGTAGAGGAAGAAGCCCTGCTGGAGGCCCTCCGGCAGGAGCGCATCGCAGGAGCTGCGCTGGATGTATACCCGGATGAGCCCAACGTGAACCCTGCCTATCTTACCCTGCCCAATGTGATCCTGACTCCGCACTGCGGCAGCAACACCCATCAGGCCCGCTACGAAATGGCTCGCCAGGCCGCAGTACGCATCAATGCCGTGCTGGCAGGGCAGTTGCCCGAAAACCTGCTGAACCCGGAAGCCCTGAAGGCGTAAAAGCCAGTACAGCTGCATAGCATAAGCCGTTCCCCATCCAACTTGGGGAGCGGCTTTTTTGTCTATGTTTGTATAGTGCAGAGAACCTTTGGCGAAGCATGTCGGCGGCAGGCATAAGGCATGGCTGCCCCCTCATAAGGTACTTATGGTTTGATACGGATCATAGGCCATTATCTGAAGGAGGAACGCCAGCCATGAGCAGCCGCTCCATGAAACTGAGAGAAAAAGGCAGAGAGATCGGCCCGCCTACAAGAGAACCGCCCCTCAAAGACCCCGGTGGGAGGCGCCTGCTGCGGCAGGTAGTGCTTTCGGTATGCATGGTGCTGCTGTCGGCGCTGTATACCCTCAGCCTGAACCACCCTGCCGCAGCGGTGGTGGCGCAAAAGCGGGAGCTGCCCATCTACTCCGTAGCCCGGGAGGATCCCGTACTGGCCATCAGCTTCGATGCCTCCTGGGGTGCGGATAAAACGATCCCCATCCTGGATATTCTGGATAAGTACAACGTAAAGACCACCTTCTTTCTGGTAGGCGGCTGGGTGGATAAGTACCCGGATATGCTCCGGGAGATCGTAGCCCGTGGGCATGAGATCGGCAACCATTCGGATACCCACCCCCATATGAGCAAGCTCTCCGAAGCGGATATCCGAACCGAGCTGCATAACATGTCTGCCAAGGTGGAAAACCTAACCGGAGTCCGCCCCACGCTGTTCCGGCCACCCTACGGCGATTACAACGACCGGGTGGTGACCATATCCCGGCAGGAGGGCTACGAATGCGTACAATGGAGCATCGACAGCCTGGATTGGAAAGACAGAGGCACGGCGGACATCATCAAACAATGCACCTATCGGGTGGAAAACGGCGACATCGTGCTCTTCCACAACGATTCCAACGATATCGTCAATGCACTGCCGACCGTCATTGAGCATTATCAGCAGCTGGGGTATACCATCATCCCGGTGAGCGAGATCCTGCTTGAGGGCGAGTACACCATCGATGTACAGGGCAGGCAGCACCCGAAGGCGACCGACTAACCAAAGCCATCATGAGGTGAGAAACATGGAAGAAACGGGAAACATCATTCATCTTAGGGGACACGTATGCCAGAACCTGCAATTCGGCCATGAGCTGTTCGGGGAGCAGTTCTACACCACCACCCTCCGGGTGCCGCGCCTCAGCGGTGCAGAAGATTTTCTGCCCATCACCCTCAGCGAAAGGCTCCTGCTGGATGCGCCCATCACCGCAGGCAGCCTGCTGTGTCTGGAGGGGCAGCTGCGCAGCTACAACAAAGTGGTGGAGGGCTCCGGCAGGCTGCTGATCACTGCCTTTGCCCAGCGGCTCCTGCCGGAGGATAACGACGAGAACCCCAACCGGGTACAATTGACCGGTGCCCTGTGCAAGCCGCCCAGCTACCGCACCACGCCCTTTGGCCGGGAGATCGCCGACCTGATGCTGGCGGTGAACCGCTCCTACGGCAAGAGCGACTACATACCCTGCATCACCTGGGGCCGCACCGCCCGCTATGCCGCCGGGCTGAAAACCGGCGATAAGATCCAGCTGGTGGGGCGTTTCCAGAGCCGCAATTATCAGAAGCAGCTGCCGGATGGCACTGTGGTCACCAAGGTGGCCTACGAGGTAAGCGTGAGCAGGCTGAACGCTGTACGGGAGGATGTGCCGGACAGCTACGATCTGCAGCAGGAGCTTACCCGGGAGTTCCACAGCGTACCGCCCAGGTACCCGGTGCAGAGCCAGCTGAGCACCATGAGGGAATAAACAGCAGCAAACAGAAAACGGCGTGCGGTTGATGACTGCACGCCGTTTTTTATGTTTGTTTTACGCTTTACTTGACCGGTACGCCCGCTGCCTGCGCCGCCTTGCGCATATGCGCCGCCGCACGCATGTAGCTATCGTGATCCGGCAGGTGCTCCACGAAAACGGGGGTATCCTCGCCCAGCGCATGAGCCATGCGGGTGACCGCAGACAGGTCGATAACACCTTCGCCGGGCTGCACCTCCAGGATGCTGCAGGGCAGGTCTCCTGCGCCCATCAGCACATCCTTGGCATGGATGCTTACGATATGGGGCCCCAGCAGCTGAAAGCAGTGCTGCACAAAGGCATCCCGCTCATGGTAGCGCTGCACGCTGTTGATCATGTTGGTAAAATCCAGATGCACGGAGAAGGCCTTGCGGTCTACATCCTTCAAAAGCTGCAGGTAGCATTCGGGGGAGTCCGGCACCATCCAGGGCATGGGCTCCAGCGAGTAGGTGGTGTGGGTGGGCTGTACCGCATCGATGATGCGGCGGGAGATCTCCACGATGCGCTCGTAGGTGGCCTTGGAGTAGTTTTCCGGGTGGTAGCCATCCCAGTGCTCGCCAAAGGAACCGCTGATGTTGACACAGCAGCGGGCTCCTACCTCCTCCGCCAGCTCCAGCTGCTTTACGGAGTAGGCAAAGGCGGCTTCAGCCTCCGCCTTGTCGGGCGAAAAGAGGTTCTTCCATACGCCCACCTCGCCGATGAGCAGATCGTTGGCACGGGCGCACTCCAGATAAGCCTTGCGCACCTCGGGCGCAGCATCGGAATTGACAGGGAAGATAACAGCGCTGTAGCCCAGTTCCCGCACAAGGGCGAGCCACTCCTCCGGGCTGTTGTAGGGCTTCATGACGGAACCGCCAAGTCTCATATACTATTTCCCCTCCTGTTGCTTACCAAGTAAAGGAGCCGGGGCGCACCACCGAAGGATCGATGGAGCGCAGATCCGGCGAGCAGGTCATGGCCATGGTGTAGCGCAGCTGACGGGTGATGTCCTCGATGCCGCTCTTTACCCCATCGCTGCCGCTTTCGCCAAGGCGCTTTTGCAGCGGGCGGCCGATGCAGCAGGCGGTAGCGCCCAGCGCCAGCGCCTTGAACACATCCATGCCGGTCTGGAGGCTGCAATCCACAAACAGGGGGATCTTGCCCTCCGTCTCCTTCAGGATCTCCGGCAGGATCATCAGCGGGGGCACGGCGTAATCCAACCGACCGTTGTGGTGGGAGACGATCATGCCCTGCACGCCCGCCTCGGCGCACTTGCGGGCATCCTGACGGCTGAGCACACCCTTGACCACGAAGGGCAGCTTGGTGGCCTTGACATACTCCTCCAGCTGGGTACGGGTGATGGGGCGCATCTCCATGCCCTCGATGCAGTCGTAATCGTTCTGATGGTGGAAGGCGTGGTCGATATCCATGCCCACAGCCAGCGCACCGGCTTTTTCGGCGTGGGCGATCTTGGCAAAGACGCTGTCGCGGTCGGCATAGGTCTTGATGATCTTGACCACGGAAGCACCGGTGGCGAGCATGCCGTCCAGCTCTTCCATAGCGCCCATGCCGGAGAAGCAGACAGCGCCTGCCTCGTATGCGCCCTTGGCCATCTGGGCCATGCCATCGGGGTACACATTGCCCATATGGGAAAGGGCGGCGGTCATAACAGGGGTCTTGAAGGTCTTGCCGTAGAGGGTCATTTCGGTGGAGGGCAGCACGCTGTCGATATGGCGCATCTCCACCAGCAGGCTGTCCAGATAAGCGCGGGTGATCACATCGGACGAGCCGGTTTTCCGGGTGTTGCTCATGGGAGGTTTCCTCCTGTGTGATTGTATTTGATGGTTTTAGATTTCGCCCTCTTTTTCTTTTTTCCTGCCGGGATCGCATTGCAAAAAACGTATTGACAGCCACCCGGTTCTATATTATAGTGGCACAAAGAAAGCCGGAAAACGGCTGCGACACAACAAAAAGGAGCATATACGTATGGGTTTTCGCAAAGATTTTATCTGGGGCGCGGCTACTGCATCCTACCAGATCGAGGGTGCGGCCTTTGAAGATGGCAAAGGCCTTTCTGTATGGGATCGTTTTTCACACGAGCCGGGCAGGATCTACGAAGGCCATACCGGCGATGTAGCCTGCGACCATTACCATCTCTACCCACAGGATGTGCAGCTGATGAAGGAGATCGGGCTGAAGGCCTATCGTTTCTCCATCTGCTGGCCCCGTTTGCTGCCCGTCGGCAAGGGCAGCGTAAACCAAAAAGGCATCGCCTTTTACGACCGCCTGATCGATGAACTGCTCAAAGCAGGTATCCGTCCGTTTATCACCCTGTTCCACTGGGATTATCCTGCCGCTCTGCAGGCACAGGGCGCATGGGAAAACCCCGACAGCGTACGCTGGTTTGAAGAATATGCCGCCCTGTGCGCCCGTTCCTTCGGCGACAGGGTAAAGGACTATATCACCTTCAACGAGCCGCAGGTCTTTATCGGGCACGGCTACGGCACCGGCTTCCACGCACCAGGGCTGAAGCTGCCCAACAGCAGCCTTGTGCCCATGGCGCACCATGTGCTCAAGGCCCACGGTGCCGCCGTGCGTGCCATGCGCAGCCTTGTGCCCAATGTGCGCATCGGCTATGCCCCCTGCGCCAACCCCTGCATGCCCGCTACCCTCTCGCCCGAAGATCTGGAAGCAGCCCGCCGGGCTTACTTCGATGTTTCGGAAGAAGGCTGGGCCTTCAGCGCAGCATGGTGGAGCGATCCCGCTCTGCTGGGCACCTACCCGGAAAGCGGTCTTGCCTGCCTAGAGAAGCATCTGCCCCGTGGCTGGCAGGAGGATCTGCCATTGATCCACCAGCCGCTGGATTTCTATGGACAGAACATCTATCAGGGGCGTTATTACAGAGCCGCCGATAATGCCCAGGGCTACGAGCAGCTGCCTCTGCCTGTGGGCGTGCCCAAGACCGCCATCCAGTGGCCTATCACCCCCGAATGCCTGTACTGGGGGCCCCGCCTCCTCTACGAGCGGTACAAGACCCCCATCATCATTACCGAAAACGGTCTTTCTGCCCACGATGCCGTATCGCTGGATGGTAAGGTGCACGACCCCAACCGGCAGGATTTCCTCAACCGCTATCTGCTGGCTTACCGGAAAGCCGCAGACGACGGCGTGGATCTGCAGGGCTACTTCCACTGGTCGCTGATGGATAATTACGAATGGGCCCACGGCTACAGCGAACGTTTCGGATTGATCCACGTGGATTATGCAACGCAGGAGCGCATCCTGAAGGATTCTGCCCACTGGTACAGAAGCGTGATCGAGAGCAACGGCGAAAGCCTGTAACACCGCTTTACAAACGGGCAAAGCAGGCCACGGCACACGCTATGGCCTGCTTCTTTGTGGTACAGATTTTCTATTCTAAAAATGCGATCGAAGACGAGGTGAATATATCATGGACTTCCGCAAGACCTTCGACCTGATCCCTGAGGCATTTGATCAGTACAGGCCCCGCTATTGCAGCGAGCTGTTCGATGAGCTGAAGACGGTATGTGCCCTTGCACCGGGCAAGAAGGTGCTGGAGATCGGCCCGGGCACAGGCCAGGCCACAGAGCCGGTGCTCCGTACCGGGTGCGACTATACCGCCATAGAGCTGGGCGAGAACTTTACCGCCCTGATGCAGCAGAAATTTGGACACTATACCAACTTCCGCATCTTCAACGGCGATTTTGAGACCTTCTCTTTTCCCGCAAACGAATACGATCTGGTCTATTCCGCCGCCACCATACAGTGGATCCCGGAGGAGATCGCTTTTTCGAAGACCTACCGCATGCTGAAGCCCGGCGGGTACCTTGCCATGTTCATGACCCGCTCGGACGAGGTAAGCGCCGACCCGGCGCTGAGGGCGGAGATCGATAAGGTCTACGATGCCCACTTCAAGGTAAAGCAGGCCTACAGCTGCAGGCTCACCTACGAAAATGTGCTGAACTACGGCTTCCGGGATCTGCGCTACACCGAATGGAAGCAGGTGCGCAGGCTCACCGCAGAGGAATACCTGTGCTACATCGGCACTCATTGCGCCCACATCACGCTGGAGGAGCCTTACCGGAGCCGGTTTTTCGATGGCATCCGGCAGGCGGTGCTGGCAGCGGGCGGCGTGATCGAGATCCGGGATACGATCCCGCTGTATCTGGTGCAAAAGCCCTTATGACCCGGCGGCTGCCAGCCAGTTCAGCAGCGTTTGCACGTTTTCTGCCACCGGCAGAAGCCCATCCACATGGAGCACGGGTATGGACAGCGTACCGAGCCAGCCAAGGAAGCGGTCATCCGAACGGTTTTGGATCATGGTAAAGAAACGCTGCTCCTGTTCGTAAAGATCGCCGCCGGGCCGCATCCGCTCCCCGAATTTGCGATAGGAGCGTTCCTCCACCCGCATCCGGCGTATCTCCTTGGGCACATCCACGCATACCGCATGGGTGAAGAGGCTGCTCAGTTCTTTGGTATAATCGCCCCGCACAGAGGTGAACACGAAGCCCTCTGCCCCGCGCATATCCCCCAGCAGCAGAGCTACTGCCTCCCCTTCGGTTCTGGGCGCTGCGTAGAGGTAGTGGGCATCGGTTTTGGGAAAGTAGTAATCCTCGATATCCAGAAACGGAAGCCCCAGCGCATCGGCAAGCGCTTTGCCAAGGGTGCTCTTGCCTGCGCCGTTGCCGCCGGTCAGTATGATCCTCTGTGCCATGTTTCGTTTCCTCCCCGGGTGTTTTCAAGAACGCAAAAGCATCCTGCGCATGGTTTCTCCGCTGCGCAGGATGCTTCTTTTTGGGTCATGCAAGCCAGCTACGCCGGGCTGCCACCAGTTTCTCTTCCTCATCCAGCCAGAAGGCCTCGGGTTCGGGGTCGCCGGGCTGTACGGCAAAGCGGTCTTCCGGCACCACCAGCCCGATGGGCTTCTTTTGCCGGATGAGCTGCACCAGATCGTGGATGGAGGTGAGCTTCTCCTCCAGCGAAATGCCGAAGATCTGCCCTGCCTCCCACTTGCCGGGTGCGCTCAGGTGGTTGTCGGAGCCTGCGATCATGGGCAGGCCGAACTCGTTGCCGTAGCGCCAGGCAGCCGCATCCTGCAGCGCATCGTTGCCGCCGTTGGCGGTCTCGATACCGTCGCAGTAGCGAAGCCCCAACCCGATGTGGGTCATATAGCTGCGCATACGGAAGGGGTGCGCCTGCACCACGCAGCCGCCTGCGGCATGTACGCCCTCCAGCTGCTGGCGGCGGTTCCAGTGCTCCATCTCCGGGTGGGCAAGGAGCCAGGCCTTATCCAGACCGTAGACGAGGTACTCATCGCCGTTGAAATTCTGCTCCCAGCCGAAGAACACATCCAGGCCGATCTTCTGCCCCTCTGCCAGCGCATCCTCGTAGCCGGAGCAGAACAGCTCGATCCGCTCCTTCCAGGGCAGGTTGCGGGGCACGGCGGTATTGCCGCGGAAAAAGTGATCCGTCACAATGATGCCCTGATAACCGATCTCCTTGTAGTAGCGGGCGTGCTCCCTGCCGGTGGAGGTGCCGCAGGCACTGCCCTGGCAGGTATGCAGATGGGTCTCGTAGCGGTATGGCATGGTATGGTTCCTCCTTGCGGCAGCCCTGTCAGCTGCCCTGCTTGAAGTATTCTGCCGGGTAATGCTCCAGAAGGTGGGTCTTATCCACCTGATAGCGGCTCAGGTGCACGCTCATCAGCTGACGGGCTTTGGCGGCATCCCGTTGGGCTACGGCGTTGGCAATGGCACGGTGGTCGCCCACGATGGCGCTGCTTTCAACGGTGTTCAGCGTCATGTTCCGCACCCGGTCGAAGTGGAGCGTCATATCGGCCATGAGGGCATGAGTCTGCTCCTTGCGGGCGATGCGGAACAGGATGCTGTGAAAAGCACCGTCCAGCCGCCAGAGCTGCTCGCTCTGCCCCTGAGCCAGATAATACTCCTGCCGGGTAACATTCTCCATCAGCAGCAGAAGCTCCTCCTCGGTGGCCATGGATGCTGCCAATTCTACCACAGCGCATTCCATCACGCTGCGCAGAAAGCGGGCTTCCTCCACCAGTTCATCGTCGATGAGGGCAATGGCGCTGCCCCGCTGCGGGTATACCTCCACCAGACGCACCCTTGCCAGCTCCATCAGGGCCTCCCGCACAGGCGTGCGGGAAAGCCCCAATTGAGCGGACAGGTCGTTTTCGCTGATGCGGCTCCCCGGCGGCAGATCCAGATGGATGATGTTCTCCCGAAGGGTGCGCAGCGCATAATCCCGGTTGTTCTCTCTTGCTTTTCGGGGCAGTATGCGCATCACGATCATCCCCTTACAGTGCCTGGAGCGCCTTGCGCACAGCACCGGGGCCGGTGAGCATATCCGCCAGCAGGCTCTCCACCTTCTCGGCCAGACCTGCATTGACCAGGTTGACACCGAAAATGACGGGGTTGCTCAGAATGGGCTCCAGCGCAGCCTTGGCGCTGGTGGGCACACCGGGCTCCACGGCAGCCAACGCAGCCTTGAGGGAATCCATCATCGGGTCGGGGCTGACGGGCATGGGCTTGCCTTCGTCATCCACCGCCAGCAGGTAGCGCAGCCAACCGGCCAGCGCCAGCGGGATGGCCCGGAGGCTGGTGGCATCCAAAGTGGGGCTCATCATGTAGCTCTTGATGGTCTCGCCAAAGCGGATCGGGATCTTTTGGCTGGTATCGGTGGCGATACGCTGGGGGGTATCGGGAATGAAGGGGTTGGGCAGGCGCTGCTCCAGCACCTCCCGCAGGAAGTCTTCCGGGTTCAGGATGCCGGGGTCGGTAACAACGGGCATGCCTTCCACGTAGCCGATGGTCTCCACCAGCTTCTTCAGGTCGGGATCCTTCATCTCGGCAGCGATGGTCTCATAGCCCAGCAGGCAGCCGAACACAGCCAGGGCGGTGTGCAGGGGGTTGAGGCAGGTGGTCACCTTCATGCGCTCGGTGGCGTTGACGGTATCCCGGTCGGTCATGTACACACCGGCCTTTTCCAGCGCGGGGCGGCCATTGGGGAAGCGATCCTCCACCACCAGGTACTGGGGAGCTTCGGCATTAACAAAGGGAGCGATGTAGGTGTTGCGGCTGGTGACCACAGCGCCCATCTCCTCGATGCCCAGCTTCTCCAGCTGCTCGGTGATCACCTCGGCAGGCCGGGGGGTGATCTTGTCGATCATGCTCCAGGGGAAGGAGACCTGCTTTTCGTCGGCCAGGTACGCCACGAAACCGGCGGGCACCAGGTTGGCGTTCTGCCAGGCGGTAGCCACATCCAGCACAGCCTGGCGCAGCTTTTCGCCGTTGTGGCTGCAGTTATCCATGCTGACGAGGGCGATGGGGGCAGCACCAGCCTGATAGCGGTCGTACATCAGGGAGGCCACGCAGGCCATGGCGTGGTGGGGCGCATCGGGGCCCGCAGCCATATCATCCTTGACGATCTGCATCAGGTTGCCCTTCATATCCCGGAGGGCATAGCCCTTCTCGGTGATGGTGAAGCTGGCCATCTGCAGGCTCTTGTTCCGGAAGGCAGCCCGCAGGGCAGCCCAATCCTCCTCGAAGGCGGTGCCTGCCTTGAGGCCGGTGGCCAGGGAGGCTACGATCTCCTTATCGGTGGAGCCGTCGGCACGGAGGGTAACGTTCATGGTCAGGCTGTCGTAGGGGGCGTAGATCTTATCGATGATGTCGTAATCGAAGGTCTCGGCAGCGATGATGCCGCTCTTTTCAAGACCCATCTCCAGCAGACGCTGCTGCAGCACCGCAATAAAACCGCGGAAGATGTTGCCTGCACCGAAATGCACCCACACGGGGGCTTCCTTGGTGCTTGCCAGCATGGCATCCCGGTCGAAGGCGGGCACCTTGACGCCCAGCTGCTGCCAGGCCTGTACGTTTTTCAGGCTTTCATGATTCAGCTTCATGGTGTTTCTCCTTTCACTTGGCCATGCGCTGGATGGCTTCCCACAGACCGTTGAGGTAGGTGGCGCCCAGTGCGCGGTCGTAGAGGCCATAGCCGGGACGGCCCTGCTCATCCCAGATCATGCGGCCGTGGTCAGGGCGGATGTAGGTATCAGGGCAGGTGTCGTAGATGGCCTTCATGATGGCGAACATATCCAAATCGCCGGTGGAGGAAAGGTGGGCAGCCTCGCGGAAGTGGCGGTAGCCCAGGAACTTGACGTTACGCACGTGCATTGCGCCGATGCGGTCCATCTCGCCAAAGTGACGGATGATGGAGGGAATGTCGTTCTCCGGGTTGGAGCCGAGAGAGCCGGTGCACAGGCACAGGGTGTTGGCGGGGCTGTCGTGGAGCTTGACGATCTTGTCGAAATCCTCCTGGCTGTGGGCGATGCGGGGCAGGCCGAAGATGGGCCAGGCGGGGTCGTCCGGGTGGCAGGCCATGCGAACGCCTACTTCTTCGCAGACAGGGATGACCGCATCCAGGAAGTACTTGTAGTTCTCGCGCAGCATATCGGGGGTGATGCCCTCATACTGCTTGAGGGTGGTCTCCAGCAGGGCCAGCCGCTCGGGCTCCCAGCCGGGCAGGGTGAAGCCCTTGGAATCCTCGGCGGTGCGGCGAACGATCTCCATGGGGCCCATCTCGCCCAGATCCTCTTCGTTAAAGTAGAGGGAGTTGGAGCCATCCTCGGGGATCTCCCGGGCCAGATCGGTGCGCAGCCAGTCGAACACGGGCATAAAGTTGTAAACGATCACCTTTACGCCGTACTTGGCAAGGTTGCGGATGGTGGTGATGTAGTTGGCGATGTACTCATCGCGGCTGGGCAGGCCCATCTTGATATCCTCGTGAACATTCACGCTCTCGATGACCTCGAGCTCCAGACCGGCGGCATGTACCTCCTCCAGCAGCGCCTTGATCTCGTCCTCCTCCCAGACAACACCGGCGGGCTTGTCCAGAAGGCCCATCAGGCCCGTCATGCCGGGGATCTGCTTGATGTACTTGAGGCTAATGGGGTCGCTCTGGGAACCGTACCAGCGGAAGGTCATTTTCATGGTGATCGTCCTCCTGTGAAATATGAAAGGGGTTACAGGTGATACCGTGAGTATACCATACGCACATCTGCTTGTCTACTTGTATACAAGTTTGATATGTGTTTATCTTTTCACAAAGAAAAAATCGGAGAAAAACGCTTCTCCGATGCACTCATATTACCACATTTTCGCCAATTTTTCAAGTCTTGTAATGCTTTGCGGGTGGGTGTATCTCCTATGAGTGGCCAATTTGATGCAGGGCCACGATCAAGAACACAAAGGAGAGAGGAATCATGAAAAGTGCGATCTGCGGAGCTGCCTGCGAACAGTGCGGGCTCCATGCCCTGTGCAAAGGCTGCGCTGCCACCTGCGGCAAGCCCTTTGGCAAAACCTGTTGGGTAGCAAGGTACATCCGGACCGGCGGCGCGGAGGCGCTGGAGGCCTTCAAGCAGCGGCTGGCAGAGGAGGTGAACGACCTGCGCATACCCGGGCTGCCGCAGGTGACCGCGCCGGAGCCGGTCAACGGACGGTTCGTCAACCTGTCTTACCGGCTGCCGGGTGGGCAGCACACCACTTTTTTGCAGGATGATGCGGTATACCTGTGCTGCCACCTGCCCTGCGAATGGGATGAAAGCAGAACCTTCTGCATTGTTGCCGCAGCCGACTTCCTGCTGGTGAGCCTGTGCGGCGCTGAGGGGCAGGAGGGCGAGCTGCTGGCGTACCGGCGGCGTTGAAGACGTTACTTCTGTGTTGTGCGCTCTGCCGCCATATGGTATGATCTTAGGTACAGATCTGAACCAACGGAGGTGTGCTCTATGCGTATCGGCATCCTGTGCGCAGGCGACAAAGAAGTGGCTCCCTTTCTGCCGCTGATCGAAAACCGCAGGGAAACTCAAAAGGCCATGCTGACATTTCACGAAGGAACGCTCAACGGCGTGCAGGTGGTAGCGTTATATTCCGGCGTATGCAAGGTGAACGCTGCCATTGCCGCCCAGTGCCTGATCGATACCTACCGGGTGGATGCCGTCATCAACGCAGGTACAGCGGGCGGTATGCAGCAGGGGCTGAGCATTCTTGATACCGTTATCTCAGCAGAGGCAGCCTACCACGACGTGGCACCGGAGCTGTTGACCGATTTCCACCCCTGGCTGGGTTCGCCTTATTTCAAGGCAGATGAGCAGCTGCTGTTGCTTTCCAAAAAAGCGGCGGAAAAGCTGCCGGCGCACCGGAGGGTCTGTTGGGGACGGATGGTCACCGGTGAAAGGTTCATCACCGACGAAGGGCGGGCAGAGATCAACGCACGCTTTGCCCCCTGCACCGTGGATATGGAGACCGCCGCCATCGCCCATGTATGCCACGCCAACAGCATTCCTTTTCTTGCCATACGATCGGTGACCGATGATGCCGACCACAGCGGAACAGAACATTTCGAAGAGAATTGCCGTGCAGCCGCCGAAGCGGCACGGGATGTTACGCTGGCTTTGCTGGCAGAGCTGAAAAACAGATGAAAAACGCAGCGGCTCCTTCGTGCTTCAGGCACGGGAGACGCTGCGTTTTTCATCGATACAGGGCGAAGCGCGCCCTTCGGTGTGCTGCTGTTACCGGTCCATCCGGCTGAAGATCCTGTCCAGAATGATGATCACGACCGGAGGGATGAGAATGAACAGAAGAAGGATCATCTTGCTTACAGCTCCTTTGCATTGGTCTCGGGCTGGGGAAAATACATTTTCAGAAGCAGGCACAGAGCGCCTTCCTCGTCCACATACCGGCCCACAACCCGGAAACCGGCATTTTGGTAGCAGCGCACGGCCCGCGTGTTCTCTGCCTCCGGATCGATGAAAAGCTCCTGCACGGCAGGGTGCTTCCGGTGGATCAGCTCTGCCATCTGCCGGAGGGCTTCGCTGCCGTGGCCCTGCCCCCGCTCTTCCGGGGTGCCGATCCACATATCCAGCCCTACGACCTCATCGCTTTGAAAATAGTACTGGATGAAACCGATCGGGCTGCCCTCCCGGAGGATGAAATACGGAAACACATCCTTGGGATGCTTGATCCGTTCGCCGTATTTTTCAATGACGCGCTCAAGGGGCACATCCTTCTCCCCCTTCTCGTCGCACCATACCCACTGCTGCAGCTCCGGCTCCAGAAACCAGCTGCGCAGAGCGGTGTAATCCGCCATGGTATCTTCCATGGGGCGAAGAGTGATCATCGGCTGTTCATCTCCCTGCAATGTGGTCGTATACAAAATACGACAGGAGGGCAGGTTTCTCCTGCCCTCCTCAGACTGTCAAAGAAGCCCCAGAGGTATCGGAGGGCCGCAGCCCTCCGATTGCCAATCCGAAACCAGCGGCGTGTACGGTGGTTTCGGAACCCTTGCGTAGCAAGGGATTCCTATCACCGTTTGCCGCCCGGGGAGCCGTAGGCTCCTAGGCAAACGGTGCAAAAGTCGTCAAAAAAGTCGCCGTAGGCGAGTTTGCAGTGAAAACCATCCTCAAAAAGTGTATAGCAAACAAGCCTATATGATATATGAACTTAGGTGGCAGAGGGAACGTAATTACCGCCTAAGTTTTTGATTTTAT
>SVGN01000008.1 GCA_015056315.1 Clostridiales bacterium | reverse complement strand
AGTTGCTCTACCTTTGTGTACTTTCTTGCCATGCAAATGACCTCCTGTCGTAGGTTTATTCTACAACAGGAGGTCTCTTTTTTCACTTGTCCGTTGCTTGGGATACTGTCCAAGTAAACAACTGCGGGCGGGCTTCTTTATTTGATTGATCACAGGAGCAGCACATATGCCGCTTACAGCAAGAATTCCTCCCGGATCTGTACCCCGCAGCCCTCTGCGATGGCACGGATCTCCTCATCGGTGATCTGCTGCCTTGCGCCGCCTGCGTTGGTGACCAGCACCCGCACCTGTGCGGCCTTCTCCACCGTGTGCATCAGGCCAAAGGCGGTATCGAAATCCGGGCCGGAAGCAAACAGGCCGTGATGGGCCCAGACCACCGCATCGTACTCCTTCATTTTTTCGCTGCTGGCACGGGCCAGCTCCATGCTGCCGGGCACCATGCAGCCCACCACGCCCACACCGCCGGGGAACACCATGGGCGCTTCGGTCTCGCTCTGCCACAGGGCGCGGGAAATGGCTTTATCCGTCAGCTCCTCCAGGAAGGTGAGCGCCACGATATGGGCCGGATGGGCGTGATACATCACCCGGCATGCACCGCCGGTGGCCGCCTTGCGCACGCTGTGGTTGAGCAGATGGGCTGCCAGCTCGCTGGTGGGCTTGCCGCCGTTGCACAGGCCCCAGCGCAGCCGCCAGCTGTCGCCCGCCTCATTCAGCTCCACCAGACAGAGGGCATCCTCCGGGCAGAGGGGCACATTGCGGAAAAACTTGCCGCTGCCCGTGGCCAGGAACCATTCGCCGCCCAGCTCCGGCAGCGAGATGCCCAGCGCCTTCCACTCCCCTGGCAGACGGGTGAGCCGGATGCGGGCCGCCTCGATCTCCTCCCGGGTGAGGCGGTAGGTCACATTGCCGCCATTGCGTTCATGCCAGCCCTGCTGCCACCCATCCGCGCACAGGCGCACCAGTCCCTCTACGATGGGCAGTTCGGTCATCTTCATGGGGAATCCTCCTTCGTGCTGCGGGCGCTGCGATCCCCCTCGGCCACGAAGAGCCGGGGGGGGCATCCAGATCACAGGCCGTAGATATCGCTGTACTTCTTCTCCAGATAATCCAGATAGTACTTTACATTCAGCGCTTCGCCGGTAATGTGGCGGATCCACTCATCGGGGGTCATCACGGAGGCGCAGCTGAACACATGCTCCCTGAGCCATGCAAGCACGCCGCTCAGATCGCCCGCAGCCACCTGACCGAACACGTCGATATCCTGCTCCATGCGGCGCAGGATCTGCGCACCGTAGGCATTGCCCAGCGCATAGGAGGGGAAGTAGCCCATGCTCATGGTCCAGTGTACATCCTGCAGGCAGCCCTCGCTGTCGGAGGGCACATCCACGCCGAGGTACTCCTTGTACTTGCGGTTCCACATCTCCGGCACCTGATCGATGGTGATATTGCCGTTCATCATGGCTTTTTCCAGCTCGTAGCGCACCATGATGTGCAGGCAATAGGTAAGCTCATCCGACTCGATGCGGATCAGGCTGGGGCGGGCGATGTTGACCGCCTCATACAGCTCCCGCTCGGTGATATCGCTGAAGGTATCGCCGCTGAGCTCCTGCAGCTTGGGGTATACCGCATGGATAAAGGCCTCACTGCGGCCGATGATGTTCTCGTAGAACCGGGAGATGGTCTCGTGCATGGCGTTGGACATGCCGTTATCCACATGGTTCTTGTGGAATTCCTCCGGCTCGTACTGCATAAACAGCGCATGGCCGCCCTCATGCAGGGTGGAGAAAATGTTGGAGATGAAGTTTTCCTCAAAATAGTGGGTGGTCACACGCACATCCTTTGGGCCGAAATTGGTGGTGAAAGGGTGCTCGGTGGTCATCAGCACCAGAGCGGTGCTGCGCAGGCCCTGCACATCCAGCAGGTAGCGGGAGAAGGCCTCCTGCTGGGGAATGGGGCAGGGACGGGTGAGGAAATCCTCCCGGAGGGTCTTGCCGCTCTGCCGGATGCGCTGCACCAGCGGCACGATGCGCTCCTTCAGCGCCGCAAAGAAGGCATCCATCTGCGCCTCGTCTGCGCCCTTCTCGTTATCGTCCAGGCAAGCCTTGTAGTAGCTCTCGTACTTGCGATCCCGCAGGTCGATGGCCTTGCGGGTGTAGGAGACCACATCCGTAAGGCTGGGGGCAAAGGCGGCGAAATCGTTGTTCTTCTTGGCCTTGAGCCATGCGCCGTAAGCCTTGTTGAAGGCCATATCCATCTCGTAGGAGAACTCAGCGGAAAGGTTTTTGGTCTTCTCGTAGCTTTCGTAGAGCCGCTCCACCAGCTTCTTTTCCAGCGGGGCCAGACCTTCGCTGTCTGCATTCAGCTCACAGACCAGCTGCTGGTACTCGTCGGAATGGGTCAGCTCATGGATGTGCTTGCCGAGGATGGCCATATCCTCGCCCGCCTGCTCCAGCCCCTCTTCGGGTGCGCAGCATTCCATATCGAAACTCACCTTGCCCACGGCACGGCCATAGGCCTCCACCTCGGAGAGGATCTCAAAGAGCTTTGCCAGCTTTTCCTGATTGGTCATATGCAGATCTCCTTATTTAACATTTGGTCGGTACCTTCAATATAGGGCAACCGGCGGGGATTGTCAAGTTGGCACAGGCAAGGGGTTGTGCTATACTGTTACCGGTGCTCCCGCAGCCACAGGAGCCAAAAAGGAGGGCGTTCCCCTTGGCAGAAAAGACCGAGAGCCGCAGCCGGGTGCTGCTCAAGCTGTTTACAGGCATGCTGGGCATAAGCACCTTCACCTTTGGCGGCGGTTTTGTGATCGTATCGCTGATGAAACAGAAATTCGTGGATCAGCTCCACTGGATAGACGAAAACGAAATGATGGATCTGACCGCTCTGGCCCAGACCGCTCCCGGCCCCATCGCTGTGAACGCCGCCGTGCTGGTGGGCCGCCGCATGGGCGGCTTTGCCGGTATGCTGGCAGCGGTGCTGGGCACGGTGCTGCCGCCCATGGCGGTGCTGCTGGCGCTCTCCGCCTGCTACGCGGCCTTTGCCGAAAACCGCTACGCCGCCCTGATGCTCAAAGGCATGCAGGCCGGCGTAGCGGCAGTGATCTTTGGCGTGGTGTGGGATCTGGGGCGCAAAGCCGCCGATTCTCCCCTGCACATCGTTCTGATGGCGGCGGCCTTTGTGGCAGCGTTCGTTTTCAAAGTAAATGTGGTGCTGCTGCTGGCCCTTGCGGTGCTGATCAGCATCCTGGCGGTACTCCTTCAGCAAAGGGGGCAGAAGAATGCTGGCTGAACTGTTTTTCAGCTTTCTGCAGATCGGGCTGTTCAGCGTGGGCGGCGGCTATGTGGCCATTCCCCTCATTCGCCAGCAGGTGGTGGAGACGAACAGTTGGCTCACCATGGCGGTATTCAACGATCTGGTCACCATTGCAGAGATGACTCCCGGCCCCATCGGCATCAACGCCGCCACCTTCGTAGGCGTGCGCACCGCCGGGCTGCCCGGCGCGGTGGCGGCCTCGCTGGGCTTTGTGCTGCCCTCGCTGGTGATCACCTCGCTGCTGGGATGGGCCTACTACCGCTACCGCAAGCTGGAAATGATGCGCAGCATACTGGGCGGCCTGCGCCCCGTGGTGGTGGCGCTGATCGCCTCCGCTGCGCTGGGCATAGCGGCACAGGTGCTCTTTGGCGGCCTTGCGCCGCTGCTCGGTAATACCGATTGGCTGGCGCTCGCGGTGATGCTGGGAGCCTTCCTTGCCCTGCGGCTGCTGAAATGGAACCCGATCCTGACGATGCTGCTGTCGGGTGTGGTGTATACGGTATCAAGCCTGATCCTCTTCCCCGGTTAGGATCTCCTCCGGGGCGGCGGGGTCGAAGGCCTGCAGCGCCGGGTGATCGGTCAGGGCGCGCATGATGCGCCAGCCATCCCGGCTGTTGACTGCGTTCTGGGGGATGGGTGTGAAGCCGAAATCCAAATACAGCTTGCAGGCCACCCAGGTGGTGGTCTGTGTGGGTATCTTGGCATGGGTGCTGCCCAGCTCCCGGATGAGCCGGAGCGTGTAGGCGATCAGCGGTCTGGCAAGCCCCTTCCGCTGAGCATCCCGGCGCACGGCTACCCAGTGCAGCCAGCCCGCACCGGACTGGTCTCTGCCGTAGATATCAAAATAGGCGGTGGCAGTGGCTACCTTCTCCCCCGCCTCGTTCTCGATGAACACCATGCGGGCGGGCAGCTCGCTTTCGTTCCAGCCAAAGTAGCGGGCCCACACCTCCAGCCCCTGGGCATGACCGGTGAGCTCCTTGGCAGATTGTTCGATGGCGATCCACGCATCCCGGTCGCCGGGGCGGTACATACAGAACCGGTACCCCTCCGGCAGAGCGTAGCGGGGCAGATCATCCAGCCGATCCCGGTGCAGAAGCAGCTCGTAGTAACGGATGCGGCTGTCGTGGTTATCCGGCACAAAGGGCAATTCGACCAAAGCAGGCACAGCGGCTCGCTCCCTTCTGTTCTCTTTTGTAGATGGTAGCAAGCATACCACAACCGGCGTAGGAGCGCTACGATCGATAGTGTGCAACCGATCGAGCAGACAAACAGCCCTGCGGGTGCTTACGGCATCCGCAGGGCTGTTTTGCTTATTCTTCTGTTTCGATGACCCGTACCGTATCCCGGATCACCAGGCGGCCATCGGTCACCTGCAGGCCGGTGCGGCCCGGCTCGCCGGAAAGGCGGGCGATCATCATCCGCATGGCGATGCCGGTCATCTCCTGCACGTTGGCGCTGTAGGTGGTAATGCCCTTATCGCACAGGCCGGGGTACATGTAATCGTCAAAGCCGACGATGGATACATCCTCCGGCACCCGGATGCCTCTGGCGTTCAGCTCCCGGATGGCACGCCCGGCTTCGTAGTCGCAGTTGCACACATAGGCGGTGGGGCCATCCTCCGGGAAGGCGATGGGGATATCCAGACCGGTTTGCAGATCCCGGTCATCCAGCACCCAAGCCGGATTCACGGTAAGGCCGTGCACCATCATGCTCTTGCAGTAGCCGAAGTAGCGGTCGGCGATGCTGTCGGTGGCGCCGAGGGTGCCGATGTAGCCGATCTTCCGGTGCCCGCACTCCCAAAGATAGTTGGTGAGGGCATACATGCCGAAGAAGCCGTTGGAGATGACCGCATCGGCAGAAAGATCGTCTTCGTAGAAATCCAGATAGAGAACGGGGCGGCTCCAGCTGTTGCGCAGCGTGGTGGCATAGCGGCCCGCAGGCTTACCGATGATGATGAGGCCATCCGCCTTGTTTTCGGTAACCAGCTTGGGCATATGCATCTGGCGCATATCCTGCTCGGAAAGCAGCTCCAGCAGCACAAAGCACTCCCGCTTCATGGCCTGGGCGGTAAGCTCCTGGTAGAGCTTCCAGTAGAAGGCCTCGCTGGTGCCCACATAGCGCTCGCAGATGAGCACACCGATATTGAAGCCGCTTTTGTACTTGACCTGCCGCAGCACCTTGGGCGAGCGGTAGCCCATTTCCTCCGCGGTTTTTTTAATGCGCTCGCGAAGATCCTCGCTTACGCCCTTCTGCCCGGACAGCGCCTTGGAGACGGCCACCGTGCTGACGCCCAGCGCCTGCGCGATATCTGCCATCTTCACATTTGCCTTGGCCACGGAGCAGCCCTCCTTTCTCCCGTGTACATGTTTTCCTCCTGCCGCGCCGGCAGCAGGAGGAAAACATGGTACGTTATGAACGTTGTGGTTTTTGTTTGGCTCAACGGCGGCCGATCTCGGTATCGGTGCCGGTCACATGGCTGTGCTCCTTGATGTAGTCGATGATCTCGTCCACATGACCAAAGGCCAGACCTACGTAGCTGTCGGCAGCGCCGTAGTACACGGCGATGCGGCCGGTCTCGGAATCGTGGATGGTGGCGCAGGGGAAGGTAACATTGGGCACGAAGCCGCGCTCCTCATACCACTCTTCGGGCGTGAGCAGGAAGTTCTCGCAGCGGTACTTTACCTTGGAGGGCTCATCGATATCCAGGATGGCGCCGCCGATGGAGTACACATAGCCGTTGCAGGTGCCGCTTACGCCGTGGTAGAACAGCAGCCAGCCTTCGCTGGTCTCGATGGGGGCAGCGCCGCCGCCGATCTTCAAGCTCTCCCACCACTCGCTGCCGCGGCTCATCACATGGCGATGCTTGCCCCAGTAGACCAGGTCGGGGCTCTCGCTGAGGAAGATGTCGCCAAAGGGGGTGTGGCCGCTGTCGGAGGGGCGGCTCATCATAACGAAATTGCCGTTGATCTTGCGGGGGAACAGCACGGCGTTGCGGTTGAAGGGCAGGAAGGGATTCTCAACACGCACGAAGGTCTTGAAATCCTGGGTCTTGGCCATGCCGATGGCAGCGCCGAAGAAATCCTGGCACCAGATGATGTAGTAGGTATCCTCTACCTTGACCAGACGGGGGTCGTAGGCATAGACGGGCATGAAGGGCTCGCCGTTCTCATCCACGAAGGGGATCTTCTGCTGGTCGAACTCCCAGTGGATGGCATCCTTGCTGCGGCCCAGGTAGATGTAGGGGATGCCGTTGGTCTGCTCGCCGCGGAACACGCCGATGAACTCATCGCCGTAGGGCATAACAGCGCTGTTGAAGATGCGGGCAACGCCGGGGATGGGGTTGCGGTCGATGATGGGGTTGGCATCATAGCGCCACAGGGGGCCGCCGAGGATCTTGCCTTCGGGCTTATCCTGCCACGGTACATTGGGAACAGCGGGAGCCTTGATCTGGTACTTGGTCATAGCTATCTTACCTCTTTCCTGATCGTACCCGTATGCTTGCACGCACCGGGACAAGTGGAGTTGGCGCGGCAGCTGCCGCATATGAAGCGCAGTATCTTCCCCGGGCGGCACGGCTGCAACAGCCGTCTGCCACCGGTTCTCTCCTGCCCGCGCAGGTTTGGCGTGTTTGCCGTTAACCTTTCGTTTAACTTCATTTAACCACAGTATAGCTTATCTTTCGCCAGATTGCAAGAGTTGCCGTTCAGTTTTTGTAAAGAATGTTATGAAGGGTCTGTAAGCGTTAATGCCGCAAACACGCCATGCCTTACAAACCAAGGTAACGACAAACGCCCTCGTGAAGGATCACCGGGGAGGGGTCTGCCGCCAGCAGCTGCGCCAGCTGGGCCCGGTCTGCCCAAAGGTAGGCGACCGTCTCGCCGGGCTGGAGGGTGACCGCTTCCTTGGGCTGATCCACCACTGCCGCATAGTAGCGGAACAGGCGGGTGGCATCCCGCTCCGCATAAACAGGCGTAAGGGCTCCGCAGCGGATGCCGGTTTCCTCCAGCAGCTCCCGCCGGGCGGCCTGCTCCGGGGTCTCCCCCGCCAACACGCTGCCGCTGGCGCTGGCCTCGTACAGGTTTGGGTGGGTGGACTTATCCGGGTGGCGCTTCATCAGCAGCACGGTGCCATCGGTATGCATACACAATACGCCCGCCACCATGCGGTAGCAGCCCTCGGGCATGGGCTCGCCCCGTACCATGGTCTGGCCGGTGGGGTTCCCGTCCCGGTCGTAAACATCGAACAGCTCCATATATACCTCCTGTTGATCCTGCATTTCACCAAACGACCTCCCCCGCATAGGCAGGGGAGGTCTTCTCGTATCAGCCTTCACTCTGTGCAGGCCGGGGCTTACGTTTGGCTTTGAGCCATTCCGCACCCCTGCGGATCCATTTGGCGCAGGGCTGTTCCCAGCCGTAGGTGAAGGCCATCGCCACCAAAGTGGAAAGGCTGAAGCACAGCACTGTAAAGCCCCACTGGAGCATCCGGTCGCTATGGAGCGTATCCGGGAACCAGTGCAGCGCTATCTGCACCGACAGCACCTGATGCCAGATGTAGAAATTGTAGGAGATGGTGGCAAGGAAGCGCATCAGCCGGTTGCTGAGCAGCCAGCGCAGCGCACCGGGCATGAATACCGCCCCCAGCATACAGATCATCAGGCTCAGGGTAAGGGGCAGCCGGTGCCTCAGCTGGCCCAGCCGCAGCTCCTCCATCCCCTGCACGCCCGCGGTGGATTGCAGCCTGGCAATGCCGCTCACCAGCAGCAGACCCGCCGCAAAGAGCAGCAGACCGGCGATGCGCACCAACGGGGATTGCTTCCCGTCCGGGTCGCCCAGGGCCTTGCGCAGCTTGCAGTAGGCAATGGCCCCCAGCATACCGATGACGTAGGTATCCAGAAACGCGGGCAGCTGGTTGATGAACATGGAGGTATCGGGCACCCGGTAGTAGATCACAGCCCGGTAGAGCCAGCCCAGCGCGGTGAGCAGCACCATGGTGAGGGCAGGCTTTTTGAGGGCGCAGCGCCCGATGAAGGGGTAGAGCAGATACATCTGCATCTCGATGGCCACCGTCCACAGCACGCCGTTCAGGTTGGTGTACTGGTATGGCTGGCGGAAGAAGGTATGGGTAAACGTAAGGTGAGAGAACAGATCCAGGTGCATCACACTGCTTTTGTGGTACATGTTCTGAGGCAGCGCCACACAGAAGAGCATCAAAAGCACAGACGCCACATAGGAGGGTACGATGCGCGCCAGACGGGTCAGGTAGAAATCGCCCACCTTGGGCAGGGGGTAGTCCTCATCCATGGCCCGGGCGTAGGGCAGGAACAGCAGAAAGCCGCTGAGCAGGATCATGCCATCCACAAAGATGTAGCTGCTGCGGGTAAGGTAATCCATCTCGATGGTCAGCGGCCCGATGCGGAAGGTCTGGGACAGCCAGCCCTGCTGCCAGATATGGAAATTGGCGACCAGCAGCACCATAATGGCCCGGAAGCCATGCAGCACGCCGATATCCCACTTGGTACGGTTTTCATGCTTCATCGCTGGCCTCCGCCGGAAGGTTCTCTACGCTCTCGGGGGTCTCTTCGGTCTCGGGGGTCTCATCGGTTTCGGTAACTCCCTCCGCTTCGGGGGCGGCAGCCTCTTCGGCGGCCTCGGGGGCCAGCACGGACAGATCCATGGGCGGCACGGTCACCTCAGCGATCTTTTCCAGCTTGAAGTTGACCTCGCTCTTGCCGCGAAGCTCCTCGATGCTCATGCCCTTGGCGGTCATGCTGTTGATGCGGTGGGTAACGCTCAGGTCGTCCGGGGCGGTGCCGGTGAGCAGGGAGAAGTTATCCACCTGGAAGTACAACTCCTCGCCCATCAGGGTGCAGGTGCCGTCCGGGCGGAACTCTGCCAGCTTGCCGCTGTTGCTCTGCCAGGTGCCAAGGATCAGGTAGCTGCGGTAGCCCAGCTTCTTTTCGGCAGCGGAAAGCTCGCTGGCCTCCACATAGAAGGGCAGGGCCTTGTAGCGCTCGCCTGCGCTGTAAAGGTCGTTGGCCACGGTAAGGCAGGTCTCCAGATACATATCCTCGATGGCCTCGTAGCTCTTGGGTAGGGTGCTCCGGTCGATGGGCTGGAGCAGGGTGATGAGGCCCAGATGATCCTTGGCGCTGAAAAGGGTCTCGGCCTGGGCCAGGATGCCGCTGTAGACAGAATCGTAGCAGCTCTGGGCCTGCAGGGCGGCATCGCTGTAGTCGCCAAGGGCAGCAAAGGCATCGGCAGCGGCCAGATACTCGCCCGCCTGCATCTGCTTGAGGGCGGCCTTGTAGCTGCTTGCCTTGACCAGCTCATCCGCATTGCCCAGCCCGCTGAGGGTCTGGTACCACTGGGCGGCCTGGTCGTGCTCGCCGCTGTCCTCCAGGCGCTTGCCCTCGGCCATCAGCAGCGCCAGAGCCTTCTCCCGGGCAGCCTCCGGCAGCTCGGTACGGCTCACCAGCACGCGGGCGGCATCCAGATCGCCGTTGCTCTCGCAAAGACCGGCCAGGGCAACGGCAGCGTTCTCCAACGCAGCAGCTGCGCCCTCGTGCTCACCGGCGGCGGTAAAGCTGGCGATGGCATCCTCGTAGAGGGAGCTGTTCATCTGCTGCTGGCCCAGCAGATACCAGCACTCCCGCATGCGGGGCTGGTACAGCTCGTTATCCAGCAGGGTATAGTAATCGATGGCAGTGCGGTAATCCTCCAGCTCGAAGGCCTTCTCCGCCAGATGGTAGCGCACGTTCACCAGCTGATCGCTGTTCTCCTCGCTCACCTCAAGAGAGGCCAGCAGGGTCTCGGCAGCGTGGTAATCGCCCTTGGAGATGGAATCCAGCGCCAGCAGGTAGCTGCACTCCTGGATGCGGGCGGGAGCATCCTCATACTCGCCAACGGAGCTGAAAAGCATCACAGCGCTGGCATAATCGCCCTGATTTTCGGCACTGGCAGCCTGATGGTACACACAGTAGGTGATCTGGGCCTGGCTGTCCAGATGGTCAGGGATGCGGCGGAAGGCGGCGGCAGCCAGTTCGTAAGCGCCTGCATCCCGCTGCTGCACGGCGTACTGGTAGATGCATTCGCGGCCGCGCTGCACCGCATCCTGATAATCGCCGCAGTTCAGGAACAGGGAACCGGCTTTTTCCACATTGCCGTTCTCCTGCTCGGCCACGGCACTGCGGTAGAGGCACTCCACATAGCGCTGGGCAGCATCCTCGTAGTCGCCTGCCTGCAGGTAGAGCTGGGCAGCCTGGGCATCGTCGCCCGCCTCCTCGCTCTCCTTGGCCATGGCATACTGGCAGCCGCGCACGCGGGCAGCCGCATCGCTGTGGTCGGCAATGTTGGCAAACAGCGCCTGCGCCAGCGAATACTGACCATTCTGGTACAGCTCATCCGCCTGGGTGTAGATGCACTGGTTGAGCCGGTCGGCGCTGTCTTCATAATCGCCCAGGGTCTGGAAACGGTCGGCGGCCTGATCGTACTGCTTATCGGCCAGGTAGGCTTCGCCAATGGCATAGGTGGTCTGCTGCACCCGCAGGGCGCTGTCCTCATACTCACCAAGCTCGGTGTAGATCTCCAGCGCGGCGGTAAGGCTTTCCAGATCGTTCTTCCGGAAAAGCATCTCTGCCTGCTGATAGCGGCTTGCGGTGGCCTGGGTCTGGGCATCCTTGTACCCGCCCATGGCGGCAAAGGCCTCACTGGCCTTCTCGTACTGGCCGCTTTCCAAAAGCTGGTTGGCATTCTGATAGCGCAGGGCGGGCAGGCCCCAGAAGACCGCTACCGCAGCCACCGCCAGCACGGCGGCGCATACGCCCACCAGCCGCCAGCGGTTGCGGCGCTTGCGCTTTACGGCGCTCCTGCGCTTGCTCTCTTCTTCGTTCAGGCGGCTGTTCACCTCGCGGGCCTTGCGGGAGTCGTCCGCCAGCTTGCGCTCGCGCACCGCAATGACCGCCGCCACGTTTTCTTTGTTGTAGCTGGCAAAGACCGTATCCCGGCCCCGCTCGCAGCGGCAGCAGCGCTCGCTCTCCGGCGCATTGGCACGGCCGCACACGCACAGCCAGGCAGACTCCTGCATCTGGGGGTAGCCCACCGCATCGCGCCCGGCAACGAAGCGCAGCTGATCCAGCGCGCGGCCTGCGCTCAGCGTGTTGGGGGTGTACTCGGTAAGGGGGGCGCTGCCTCTGCGCCAGACGGTGGAATCGTCGAACCAGACTTTTTCCACCACCAGATCCATACCCTCTACGCCCTCCCACTGGCTGGGCAGGATGACGATGCTAAAGCGCTCGCCCACACCGGCCTTGAGCCCCTGCACCCGTTCGGACTGGCGCAGGATGAGCTGCTCCTGCTTGTTGTAGCAGTTCAGCGTCACCATGACGGAGGTGACCACCTTATCGCTCAGGTTATTCATTACAAAGGTGCATTCCGGGGATGCTTCCGTTGGCATGGCAAACTGCCAGAGTTCCACGGGGCAGGTAAGATCGATCCGCATATGCAGCCCTCCTCTATGGTCTTCGTCCCCACGCCCCCCGCACGACCGTGAAACTGCGCAGGGCACGCTATGCAGCGCCGCCGCTTCGGTACATATGCTTTTGGGCACAGGAACAACAATTTATCACCTTGCATTGTACATGAAAACCGCCGGAAAGTACAGCACTTCCCCTGCTTTTTTACTTTTGTTGACCCTGGCGCCTGTTTTTTCTGCGGCTGCTTTTTCGCAAATGGCTTGTACTTTCGGGCAGGATTTGCTATAATCCAATCACCTACTATTGGAAAGGGGTATTTTACAATGAAGTTTTTCTCTCTGATGGCTCTTGAGCAGGCTGCTGCCGATGCCGCTACCGCTACCGGTGCCGAGGGTGCCGTGCCCGCTGAAGTGGGCTTCGTCGGCACGCTGATCTCCCTGGTTCCCATGATCCTCATCTTTGTGATCTTCTACTTCATGCTGATCCGTCCCCAGCGCAAGAAGGAAAAGAAGGTACAGGAAATGCTGAAGGCCCTGAAGGTGGGCGACCGTGTCTCCACCATCGGCGGCATCTACGGCACCATCACCAACATCAAGGACGACACCCTTGAGCTGTCTGTGGGCCGCGACAACGTAAAGCTGATCTTCGCCCGCTGGGCCATCCGTCAGGTAGAAGACGTGGCCATCGAGAACGATTCCGAGGTTCTCAACTGATCGGTATAGCAGCATAAACCCTCCCTTGAGCGCATATCTTTTACAAAGCGTTCAAGGGAGGGTTTTTTATGTCCGGCTATACCACACCTGCTGCCAAGGGGACCATGCGCCGCAGAAGCGGCCGCAACCGAAAGACCGTCTGGGGACAACTTCTCCGGGGGCTGCTCACCGCCATCGGCGTTACGCTGGGCTGCGTTTTGCTCTTTGCCCTGCTGCTGCAATGGCTCAAGCCCTCCGATCAGGTGATCCGCATCGTGAACCAGCTCATCAAGCTGGGCAGCATCTTTGCCGGGGTCTGGGTGACCGTGGGCAGGGGCGGTGAAAACGGCCTGCTGCTGGGGGCAGGGGTCGGTCTTGCCTACATGCTGCTGGGCGTGCTGCTCTATGCGCTGCTTTCCGGGCAGCAGCTGCCCTTTACCGCCTACCTGAGCGACATCGCCATGGGCGTGGCGGGCGGCGGCATCGCCGGGGCCATCGTGGCGGGTATGCGGCGGCGGTAAGCGGGATGGACGCGGGCCGGAGCCCCGCCCCTCCGGCCCGTGCCCGGTGCACTGGCCCGTCAGGTCAGGAGAACAGGGCCTCGATGATCCGGGCGGCGCATTGCTGAGGGGTGTTATTCTCGGTATCCACCGTGAGGCTGTATTCAATGTGCTGCGCCATGATGGCCGCCTGCTCCTCCGACTGGGTCTCGTAACGGTCGCCACGGGCGATGTTGCGCTGCCGGCAGATCTCCGGCGGGCAGGAAACCTCTACGATGTCCAGTGGGTTATCCTTCAGGATCTCCCGCAGCCGCCGGTAGTGGGGCGCAAGCTCCTCCCGCTCCACAAGGATACCGTCGATAAGCACATTCTTGCCCATATCGGAATACAGCCTGGCGGTGTGGTACATCATCAGGATCACTTCGCTGAGGTGCTTCCAGTAGTTTTCCCGAAGGAAGCGTTCCCCCACCATCTGCTCGAAGAGATCGTTGGCCACCACGTAGAAAAACGGCTCCCGGTACTCCTGCAGCGCATCCACGATGGAGGTCTTGCCGGAGCTGGTAACACCGTTGAGAAAAATGATACGTCCTTTGGGCATGCGTAACGCCTCCTTTCCCCACCGAAAACAGCGGGGGCTTACTGCCACTATAGCACCGGGAGCTGCCCATTTCAAGACAAACAGCGTGGAGAGACCGTTTTCTCTCCACGCTGTTTGGTTATTCATAAACCCGCAGGCAGGCCCCAATGGGGGCGCGACCGTCCGGGACCGGCGTCTTGCGCAGCAGCCCCGGACAGCCGTCAAAGCCCGGCGGGCTTTCCCCGGGATCAATCGCCCAGATAGGCGTTCTTGACGGCGTCGTCGTTGAGCAGCTCCAGTGCGGGGCCTTCCTTGACGATGTTGCCGGTCTCCAGCACATAGGCCCGGTCGGCCACGCTGAGGGCCATCTGTGCGTTCTGCTCTACCAGCAGGATGGTGGTGCCTGCCTCGTGCAGCTCCTTGATAATATCGAAGATCTGCTCCACCAGAATGGGAGCCAGACCCATGGAGGGCTCATCCAGCATGAGCAGCTTGGGCTTGCTCATCAAGGCGCGGCCCATGGCCAGCATCTGCTGCTCGCCGCCGGAAAGGGTGCCCGCTACCTGCTTGTAGCGTTCCTTCAGGCGGGGGAAGCGCTGGTACACATCCTCGATGGAATCGGCGATCTCACCTGCAGGGCGGGTAAAGCCGCCCATCTCCAGGTTCTCCTTCACGCTCATCTGCAGGAATACCCTGCGGCCTTCGGGGCACAGTGCCATGCCGCGGGAGACGATCTTATCCGCAGGCACACCGGCGATGCTCTGGCCGTTGAGCAGGATGCTGCCGCTGCGGGGCTTGAGCAGACCGGCAACGGTGTTGAGGGTGGTGCTCTTACCGGCGCCGTTGGCACCGATCAGGGTAACGATCTCGCCCTCGTTTACATCGAAGGAAACGCCCTTGATGGCATGGATGCTGCCGTAGTACACATGCAGGTTCTCGACCTTCAGCAGATTGCTCATCATCAGCCCTCCTTCTTCTTGCCCAGGTAGGCTTCCACAACGGTGGGGTTGTTCTGGATCTCGGTGGGGGTGCCCTTGGCAATGATGCGGCCGTAGTTCAGCACCGCAATACCCTCGCAGATACCCATGACCAGCTTCATATCGTGCTCGATGAGCATGATGGCGATCTGGAACGTATCACGGATCTTGACGATGTTCTCCATCAGCTCGGCGGTCTCGGCAGGGTTCATACCGGCGGCGGGCTCGTCCAAAAGCAGCAGCTTGGGGTTGGTGGCCAGTGCGCGCACGATCTCCAGGCGGCGCTGGGCACCGTAGGGCAGGGAGCCTGCCTCATGGTCTGCCAGATCCTGCATATCGAAGATGCTGAGCAGCTCCAGAGCCTTCTCGTGCATCTTCTTCTCCTGCTTCCAGTAGCCGGGCAGACGCAGCACGCCGGTGGCGGCGTTGTACTTGAGCTGGTTATGCAGGCCGATCTTTACATTATCCTCCACGCTCAGCTTGTCGAACAGGCGGATGTTCTGGAAGGTACGGGCAATGCCCAGCTTGTTGATCTGGATGGTGTTCATGCCTGCGGTATCCCGCCCGTCCACCAGGATGGTGCCCATGGTGGGCTGGTATACCTTGGTGATCAGGTTGAAGATGGTGGTCTTACCGGCACCGTTGGGGCCGATGAGGCCTGCGATCTCCGTGGGGCCAATGATCAGATTAAAGTCGTCCACAGCCTTCAGGCCGCCGAATTCCACGCCCAGATGGCGGGCTTCCAGCACAGGCTTCTTGTTCACATCGCGTTCGGGAACGATGGCATGGCTGGGATAGGGCACCATGGTGGTCTGTTTCTTTTCACTCATTTGCCGCATCCCCCTCTCTGTTTTTCTTGGCAAACAGGCCCACGATCTTTTCCTTTACCACGCTGAGGAACTGCTTGAAGGCCGGGCTGTTGGTGGCCAGCATGACCACGATGAGCACGACAGCGTAGATGAGCATACGGTAATCGCTGAACTCGCGCAGCAGCTCGGGCAGGATGGTGAGCACCGTGGCCGCAATGATGGAGCCGCGGATGCTGCCGATGCCGCCCAGCACCACGAACACCAGCACCAGGATGGAGGTGTCGAACTTGAACTTGGCACCGGTAACGGTGGAGTAGTTCATGGCATAGAGGGCACCCGCCATACCGGCCAGCGCAGCGGAGGTAACGAAGGCCATCAGCTTGTACTTGGTGGCGCTGATGCCCACAGACTCGGCGGCGATGCGGTTATCCCGCAGGGCCATGATGGCGCGGCCCGCGCGGCTGTTGGTCATATTCAGCACCACGATCAGCGTAACGATGATCAGCGCAAAGCCCATGGGGAAGGTAGCGATGCGGGAGATGCCCTGCACGCCCTGAGGGCCGTTGACGATCAGCTTGCCGGGCAGGCTGGGGTTGCTGAAGCCGAAGTGCAGCACGCCCTCGTTCATGGAGATGTACAGGCAGTTGAGCACATTGCGGATGATCTCGCCAAAGGCCAGCGTAACGATGGCCAGATAGTCGCCCCGGAGACGAAGCACGGGAACGCCCACCAGCACGCCGGTGATGCCTGCGGCAACGCCGCCCGTCAGCATGGCAATGATCAGGCGAAGGGTCTCGTTCTCCATATTAGGCTTGAGCACAGCGGCAAAGACAGCGCCCACAAAAGCGCCCACGCACATAAAGCCCGCATGGCCAAGGCTCAATTCGCCGGAGATACCGACGGTCAGGTTCAGGGAGACGGCCATAACGATCCATACGCAGACCGGGATCAGCTGGCCCTTGATGGTACGGGACAGCATGCCCGCCTGCTGCATGGAATACAGCACCACAAAAGCGATGATCACCATGGCGTAGGTGATGGCATTATTGATAAAGGTCTTGTTGAGCTTCTTTTTCATTTCATGCCACCTCCCTTACACCTTTTCGTTTATCTTCTTGCCAAGGAGGCCGGTAGGCTTCACCAGCAGAAGGATGATGAGGATGGCAAACACGATGGCATCGCCAAGCTCGGTGGAGATATAGGACTTGCCGAAGATCTCGATCACGCCCAGCAGGATGCCGCCCAGCATAGCGCCGGGAATGGAGCCGATACCGCCGAACACGGCAGCGGTAAAGGCCTTGATACCGGGCATGGAGCCGGTGGTGGGCATCAGCGCCGGGTAGGTGGAGCACAGCAGCACACCGGCGATGGCCGCCAGCGCAGAGCCGATGGCAAAGGTGACGGAGATGGTCATGTTCACGTTGATGCCCATCAGCTGGGCAGCGCCCTTATCTTCGCTTACGGCACGCATGGCCTTGCCCATCTTGGTCTTTTCGGTAAAGAGGGTAAGGCAGACCATGATGATGATGCAGGCCAGCACGGTAACGATGGCCTCGTCGGTAATGATGAGCTGGCCGCCGAACAAGCGCAGGGGCTCCATCTCCACGATGGAGTTGAAGCTCTTGGGGTTCGCGCCCCAGATGAGCTGCGCCACATTCTGCAGGAAGTAGCTCATGCCGATAGCGGTAATGAGCACCGCCAGAGAGGGAGCGCTGCGCAGGGGCTTGTAGGCAAGCCGTTCGATGGTCATGCCCAGCAGGGTGCACACCAGCATGGAAGCCAGCACGGATACCCACGCAGGCATACCCATGTAGTGGGTAACGCAGAAGGAGATGTATGCGCCGATCATGATCACGTCGCCGTGAGCAAAGTTGAGCATCTTGGCAATGCCGTATACCATGGTATAGCCAAGCGCGATGATGGCGTACACGCTTCCAAGACTGATGCCGTTGATCAGGTTGGAGAGGAAGGACACGCGGATCAACCCCAATTCATAGTCTTACTCAGATCAAATAACAGTGCAAATAAAGCCTTTTCAAAAATACGGAAAATGGGAGAGTGCCGATCGATGAGGGCACTCTCCCGAATGGTTGCAGAGCAACTCGGTAAAAGCCGATTACTTGCCGACGTACACGCCGTTCTCGATGACCACGGCCATGGGGGTCTTGGAGACCTCGCCCTTTTCGTTCCAGGTCATGGGGCTGCCGGTGATGCCGTCGTAGCTGTAGGTGGGCATAAAGGCGATGAGGGCCTCGCAGACCTCTTCGTAGCTGCTCTCGGCAGTGAGGCCGGCCTTCTGCATGGCATCGTAGAGGATGTAGATGCAGTCGTAGGTATCGGCGGAGAACTGGGTGGGCGTTTCGCCGTACTTGGTCTGGTACTCGCTGACGAACTTGGCAGAGCGGGGATCCTCGGAGTCGGCAGAGAAGGGAGTCAGCAGCATAACGCCCTCGGCCAGGGAGGTGTCGAAGCCTTCCATGGTGAGGATGCCGTCCATACCGTCAACGCCGAAGAACTGGCAATCGTACTCCATGCTGTCGGCCTGCTTGAGGATCATGGAAGCGGGGGTGTAGTAGATGGGCAGGAAGATGAGCTCGGCACCGGCATCCTGGGCAGCCTTTACCTGCACGGAGAAGTCGGTGGTGTCATCGGTGAAGGTGCTCTCGGAGACCACCTCGAAGGGCTGGTTGGCAGCTTCGGCCATGAAGGTCTGGTAGATGCCGGTGGAGTAAGCATCGGCGTTGTTGTAGATAACGGCTACCTTGGTGGCCAGGCCGTTCAAGCCGATGTACTGGGCAGAAGCGGCGCCCTGAGCGGGGTCGGAGAAGCAGACCTGATAAACGTTATCGCGGCCTTCGGTAACAGCGGTGGAAGAAGCGGAGGGGGTGAGCATGAATACGCGCTCTTCGAAGGCGTAGTCGGCAACGGCAACGCAGGGGCTGGAGGTAACGCAGCCGACGATCACCTGCACGCCCTGCTCCATCAGGTAGTCGTAAGCGTTCACGGACTTATCGGGAGCATGTTCGTCGTCCTGGGGCAGGAACTCGATCTGCAGACCGCCCAGTGCGTTGATCTCGTCAACGGCGATCTGGCCGCCCTGCATAGCAGAGGTGCCGTATACAGCAGCAGCGCCGGTCAGGGGGCCGATGAAGCCGATCTTCAGAGTGCCCTCAGCAGCGGCAACGCTGCCCATGGAAAGTACCAGCATCATGGCCAGCACGATAGCAACAAACTTGGTCATTTTCTTCATGGAAGTATTCCTCCTTGAACCAAAATCAGCGAAAACCTTTCCGCTGTGGTGAAATCATACGCCCACAGGGGGTTCTGTGTCAAGCAATATATTTGTTTCTTCTTTGTTTTGTAACAGTATGTACCGGCTGTGCTCCGGGGCTCTGCGGGTGCGCAATGAAAGAACCGCTTTCCCTGTGCAGCCGTGCAGGAAAAGCGGTTCTGCAGATGCCTGTTATTCGTCCTGATAAAGGTGTTCATCCTGGAAATAATGCTCATTGAGCATGTACCAGCCGCCATCCGCATTCAGGGTGAGCAGATCGGCAGCATCGTAGCCGATGCGGAAGGCCCCGTCCTCCGGGTAGTAGCAGAAGCCCTGCATGTGCCGGCGGAGCTGTTGGTCGAAGCTGGGGCCCGCATGACCGATGGAGCCCTGGAAAATGACCTGATCCGGGTCGTAAACAACTGCCACATTGTGCAGCGCATCGCCGTAGCAGCGGGCCAGGTGATCGGTCAGGGCAAGAGCGGCGGGGTCACCCTCCTCGGCCAGGGCAAACAGTTTGCGGAAGGAGAAGTCACCCTCCTCGCCCCGGAGCTTTTCGCCAAGGCCTTTTTCCTGTGCCATGCGGCTCATCCGCTCCCGGCTCACCAGCCGCTCCAGGCAGCCGTTACGCCCGCAGGCGCACTGCTCCGGATCGCTGCGGTCGATGGACATATGCCCGATCTCCCCCACCAGCGACAGAGGCCCGCTGAGGATCTTGCCATCCTCGATCATGCAGGCAGAAACGCCCCAGGCGGTAAACACCGTGATCACACGGCCCGCAGAGGCACTCTCGGGGTGCATCAGCACGGCGCGGCCTGCGGTCTTGCCTGCGTTTTCCACCAGCAGGGCAGGCAGATCGCCCAGGATCTTTGCCAGATATTCACGGATGGGGATGCTGTCTCCCCATTCGGGAGAATGCACGCTGAAGCGCAAAAGGCCGCTTTCCATATCCACCGTACCGGCGGTGGATAGCATGGCCCCGTACAGGCGGCTCCTGGTCACCTTTCCGGCCTGCAAAAAGGCATCGATATGCTCCTTCAGGTCGCTGAAAACGGCCTCCAGCGGGCGGTGCAGATCGCTGGGGAAATCGGTCTCCGCCAGCGGCATGCCGGTGATGGTGCGCAGGCTGAGCCTGGTGGAGCGGGGCCAGAGCGCGATGCACAGCGTGAGCCGCCGGTCGGCAAAGGCGAAGCGCTCGGGCTTCTTGCCGCCCATGTTGCTGCTCACCCCCAGCCCCATGGAGCGCAGTATGCCCCGGGACATGAAGAACTGGATGGCGCGCATCACCGTCAGGCGGCTGATGCCCGTCCGGTTGGAGATATCGGCAACGGTGCACTCCTCCCCGTGGCGGAAGGCGCTGAGCACCTTTTTTCGGTTTTCGTGCTTCAGGTCCACCGGCAGCGCCGGGGATCTTTCATCCATATGAAAATTGTATTCCTTTGCCATAGAACTATCCTCTTTGCATGGGTTCCTGCTGCCCGGAAAGCAGCGTTATGAACGTTTCTTACATAACAATATTAACAAACCATACTCTTCCAGTCAATAACAAATTACGTCTGTTCTGGGACGAAAATCTCCCAAAACAGACGTAGAACAGGTATATCTTGCTTGGCAGGAAGCAGATGCTGCACACATACAAAGAAAATACAATTTTCAGCTTACACGGTTTCCATCCAGGCTTCTTCCTCGATGGCACCGCCCAGGCACACATCGCCCCGGTAGAAGACCACGCTCTGGCCGGGGGTGATGGCCCGCTGCTTTTCGTCGGAGGCGATGAGCAGCTCCTCTCCCCGGCGGGTGACGGTCACCTGCTGGTCGGCCTGACGGTAACGGAAGCGGGCGGTAAGGCGGATGCTCTCCCCCTCCCCCATGGGCGGCTCATCGGCGATCCAGGTGGGCTGGCTGGCACGGATGCGGTTGGCATACAGGCGGGGGCTGTCCTCGCCCTGAGAGACCACCAGCACATTGCGCTGAAGATCTTTCTCCACAACGAACCAGCTGCGCCCGTCGCCCCTGCCGCCGATGCCCAGGCCCCGGCGCTGGCCAAGGGTGTAGTACATCAGCCCCATATGCTCGCCCACCTTCTCCCCTGCCTCGGTGAGCATATCGCCGGGCTGGGTGGGCAGGTAATTCTGCAAAAACTGACGGAAGTTGCGCTCGCCGATAAAGCAGACGCCGGTGGAATCCTTCTTTTGAAAGACCGGGAGCCCGTTTTCCTCCGCAATGCGGCGGATCTCCTGCTTGGTAAGGGTGCCAACGGGGAACAGCGCCTTTTCCAGCTGATGCTCCTTGAGCATGTAGAGAAAATAGCTCTGATCCTTGTTGGGGTCATCGCCCTTGAGAAGCACGGTGTGCCCATCCCGCACATCCTTGCGCACGAAATGACCGGTGGCCATGTGCACCGCGCCCAGCTGCTGGGCATAATGCAGGAAGGACTTGAACTTGATCTCCCGGTTGCACAGCACATCCGGGTTGGGGGTGCGACCCCGGCGGTATTCCTCCAGAAAGTAGGAAAAGACCCGCTCCTCGTATTCCTTGGCGAAGTTGACCCCGTAGTAGGGAATGCCGATCACATCGCAGACGGCCTGAACATCCTTCCAGTCGTCCACGGCGGTGCAGGCCCCCTCGGGATCCTTCTCCTCCCAGTTGTTCATGAACACGCCCACCACGTCGTAGCCCTGCTGCTTGAGCAAAAGTGCCGCCACAGAGCTGTCCACGCCGCCGGACATACCCACCACAACACGCTCCATGCTTACGCCTCCCATTCAGCCTCGGGCTCCAGCTTTGCCAGCACGGCAGAGAGCACATCCTCTGCGATGCTTTCGATATCCCGCTCCGCATCCACGCTGACAAAGCGTTTGCGGTTCTCGCGGATCAGCCGCTCGTAGGCCTTCTGCACCCGCTCGAAGAACTCCAGATCCTCCAGCTCCAGCCGGTCGGGGGTGGAGGCGTTGAGCCTGCGGCGGATGGCGGTGCGGTGATCGATGGCCAGATAGATGGTCACATCGGGCATCATATCGGCCACGGCGGGGGCGTTGATCTGCTGGATGGTCTCCACACCCAGCTGCCGCCCGCCGCCCTGATAGGCCACGGAGCTATCCACAAAGCGGTCGCAGAGCACCACACGGCCCTCCTCCACCGCAGGGCGGATGCGCTGGTGCACATGCTGGGCGCGGGAGGCGGCGTAGAGCAGCGCCTCGGTGGTGGAGCTCATCTCCATATGATCGGTGGAAAGGATGATGGAGCGGATATCCTCGCTGATGTCGCAGCCGCCGGGCTCGCGGGTACGCACCACGGAGAAGCCCAGCTGGCGCAGCTTCTTTTCCAGCAGCTCCATCTGGGTGGTCTTGCCGCTGCCGTCCAGACCTTCCATGCTCAGAAACCAGCCCCGGGGGATCTCTGCGCCCGGGCACAGAAGCGCGCGCAGGGCCTCGGTATCCGGCACGATATGGTCGGCACCGGCCACCTGCAGCTCCTCCTCGGAGCCGCAGCCGTAGCAGACGCCTACGCTCTCGATGCCCGCGCCCTTGGCGCCGTTCACATCAAAGTGACGGTCGCCTACCATGGCGGCGCAGCGGTACTTCTCCGGCAGCGCCCGCCGGATCAGCTCCGGCTTGCCCAGCTTCTCGTTGCCGGTGTTCTCGCCCACGATGGCATCAAAATAGTGGCTCATGCCGAAAAGATCCATCACCCGCTGGGCAATGAAGCGATCCTTGCTGGTGGCAAGACCCACGTGCACACCGCCCTCCCGGAGCATACGGAGAATGCTGCGGATGTGGGGGTACACCTGATAGCGGTACATGCCCTCCTGCTCAAAATGGCGCTTGTAGCTGGCAATGGCATCATCGATGCGGTCTTGGGGCACACAGAGCAGATCCCGGAAGGAATCCAGCAGCGGCGGCCCTACCACCAGGCGCAGATCCGCACCCTCGGGAATGGGCAGCCCCAGCTCCTCCATAGCGCTCTCTACAGAGGATACGATGCCCTCCTCCGCATCGAAAAGGGTGCCGTCCAGGTCGAAGACAACTGCATCATAGGGAAACTGGTTCATGGGTCATACTCCTTCTTTTACACAGGTGAGCCAGCCGTTTTCCTCCAGCCCGAAAAGATGCTGGGTCGGCATGGCGGTAAGCCATTCAATGATCTGGGGGGTGATCTCCTCGCCCGCCACCAGCGCAGCGACCCCGGGGGGATACAGCCCCACCTGACCTGCGCTGATGCGCCCGGCAGCCTGCCGGACGGGCACGGCCTCGGTCTCTGCAAAGGCGGCCTCCGATACCGGCATCCGCCTTGGCGGGATGGGCGGCGGCAGGGGCAGGCTCCCGCCCTCACTGCCGCAAACGGCAGGGATCTGCCGCAGCGCCTCCAGCAGGCGGCTGAGCCGGTCTGCCCCATCCATCAGCGACAGGATGCAGCCGACCCCGGCGGCATCGCAAAGCTCCGGATCGATGCCCAGTGCCTCCAGCTGTGCCATCAGCCGGAAGCCACCCTGTGGGGCATCCAGCACCAGGCGGAGCGGGTCGGTCTCCACGCCGGGGGGCAGTAGCTGCTGCCCATCGGTATAGCCCAGCTGTGCTGCCTCCAATCGGAAGGCGGTCAGGGCTTCCTCCAGCACCTGCCCGGCGGCAGCGCCGTTTTCGTCCATCCAGGCCCGGGCATCGTCCAGCGAAAGCATGGTGATGAAGGAGGGGCTGCTGGTCTGCACCATGCGCAGGCGCTTTCGCAGAAGCTGTGCATCCACACGCCCGGAGGCATGGAGCCATGCACCTGCGGTAAGGGCCGGCAGCGTTTTGTGTGCGGACTGGATGACCAGATCCGCCCCCTGAGAAAGAGCCCCTTTCTCGGTGTGGTACCAGTTGAACACCGCACCGTGGGCCTCGTCGCAGAGCACCAGCATGCCGCGGGCATGGGCCAGCTGCGCCACCGCCGCAACAGGGGCCAGGGTACCGTAGTAATCCGGATTCAGCACCAGCACGGCTTTGGCATCCGGGTTTTCGGCCATGACCCTTTCGTAATGCCGAAAGGTGGTGTAGGGCCGCCCGGAGGCGGTATAGCTCACCGGCACGAACACCGGCTCCAGCCCTGCCGTGGCGCACAGATGCACCGCGCTGATGTGTACGTTTCTGGGCAGGATCACCTTCTGGCCCCGTTTGGCCGCATAGAGCAGCATGGCATGCATACCGGCGGTGCTGCCGCCGGTGAGCATGAGGGTATGGGCTGCTCCGGCGCTGCGGGCAGCAAGCCGCTGGGCCTCTGCGATGCCGCTTTGCGGGGCATAGAGATCGTCGCTGTAAGCGGTCTCGGTGGTATCCAGCAGATAGGGGTCGATGCTGCCGAAGGGCCCCTTGCCCTGCCCGCCCGGCATGTGCAGCGACAGGCGGCGGGAAGTCTTCTCCAGCATATCCATCATCGGTCTCAAAGCGCTCACCTTTCCGTCTGTCCACAAAAAAGACGGACAGACAGAACAAGTATACCCTGCTATCCGCAATGTTGCAAGCATACAAAAATCGTTTACAACTTTTCCATAGTCGGCGGGGCCGGGGTGTGGTATAATCCAACCAGTGAGATCCACAAAAGGAGGGTGCCCCATGCGACCCATCAACCGCAAGCTCTGTTTTCTCTTTACGCTGCTGCTGATCTGCCTTGTGTGCGTGCCTGCGCTGGCGGTGGAATACAATGCGGGGGGCATCTATACCATCAGCTACGATGCCGCAGCCTGGCAGATCGATGACCAGACCTACAGTGCCGAAGCCACCGAGGATTACATGTGGCTGTTCATGCTCTACAACGCCGAGAAGGATGCGCTGATCGATGCCTCCCTCGAAGCCGTGCCGGAGTTTGAGGGGCTTACCCTGTTCACGGCGGACGAAGCCCGGCGCGCCGCCTACCTGAACGCCACGATGGATGCCTTTGCCGATCAGGAGATCCGTCACCTGACCACTCTTACAGTGAGCGACTATCAGATCCCCTTCTATGTGTACGTGCTGACCGACGAGGAAGGCCCCTTCCTCTACGCTGAGACCATCGTCAACGGCAGTGCCGTGGCCTTTGGGGTATACTTTGCCCGGGGCAACGGCGATGCAGAGGCTCTGCTGCCTGCTTTGGAGGAGGTGCTTGCCACCTTCGCGCCGGTGATCCCCACGGCTGAAGGTGCTGCGTAAGCGCCTTTTGGGAGAACGGCGACTGCAAGGCGCAAAAAGTGCGGGGTGCAGGGGCCCAGGCCCCTGCCGGGTGTGGGCAGAGCCCGCAAACCCTGCGCCGCAGCGCCCGATCGCAAGCACAGCGAGCACCGAAGGTGCAAGATGTGCGGCTCTGCCCGGCAAGCATGGATCCTTCGACAATCGAAAGCGCCTGCTGCGGAAGAAAAACCGCAGCAGGCGCTGTTTTGCATACAAAGTGCGGGGTGCAGGGGCCTCAGGCCCCTGCCGGGTGTGGGCAGAGCCCGCAAACCCTGCGCCGCAGCGCCCGATCGCAAGCACAGCGAGCACCGAAGGTGCAAGATGTGCGGCTCCGCCCGGCAAGCATGGATCCCTCCGACAATCGAAAGCGCCTGCTGCGGAAGAAAAACCGCAGCAGGCGCTGTTTTGCAATCAAAGTGCGGGGTGCAGGGGCCTCAGGCCCCTGCCGGGTGTGGGCGGAGCCCGCAAACCCTGCGCCGCAGCGCCCGATCGCAAGCACAGCGAGCACCGAAGGTGCAAGATGTGCGACTCCGCCCGGCAAGCATGGATCCCTCGACAATCGAAAGCGCCTGCTGCGGAAGAAAACCGCAGCAGGCGCTGTTTTGTTTACTTTTCCGGGTACTGGGCACGGCTGCCGCCAATGTAGGGCAGGCGGCTGTAGGCCATGGTCACATGGGCGTGGCCCACCACGGGAGCCTTGCCATCCATGCGCAGGGGCACCGCCACGGGGCGGATGTGCATGCCCACCAGCGTATCGCCCAGATCGATGGCCGCATCCGCCTGGATGAAGTCTGCCACGGCAGGCTGTTCAAAGCGCTGCCAGGCAGCCGTACCGGCGCTGCCGCCCGCCTTGGGCACGGGCATCACGTTCACCTGGCGCAGGCGCAGATGATCCAGCGTTTCCTGCTCCATCACCAGCGCCCGGTTCAGGTGCTCGCAGCACTGGAACACAGGCCGCAGGCCCAGCTCCCTGCAGGTCTCGATCATGGTTTCGGCAATGGCATCGCCCAGCTCGGGCACGCTGTTCTTGCCGATCAAGCCGCCTGCCACCTCGCTGGTGGAGCAGCCCAGCACCACGGTGGCACCGGGCTTCAGGCTGCCCTCCCGGGCAAGGTATTCTATGCACTGGCGCAGCTGCGCCCCAATGGTCTCGTATTCCGGTCTCATGTTCAGCCCTCCTGTTTGTCTGCGGCATGCACAAAGGCATAAGCACCGATGCCAACCGCAATGGACAGATTGAGTGAGTCGATCTCGTTGCTGTGGGGGATGCGCACCGCCTGCCCCATCTCGGCAAATTCCGGCGGCAGGCCGCTGCCCTCGTTGCCAAAGACCAGCGCATAGGGCTTCTGCACCTGGCCCACCGCCTCCTCCAGCATCACGGAGCCATCCAGCATAAAGGGGTAGAGCCGGTGTGCCGGGTACTCCTGCCGGTAGGCCTCGAAGCTGTCGTACTGCTTGAGCCTGAGGCTGAACAGCGCGCCCATGGTGGCGCGTACCACATGGGGGTCGAAGGCATCCGCCGCAGGGCGGATGACCGCGATATCCTTCAGGCCAAGGCCCAGCAGCGTGCGCTGGATGGTGCCCAGGTTGCCTTCATCCATCGGGTGGTGCAGCACCACATGGGGTGCATCCGGCAGAAGCTCCGCCTGCCATTTTTCAAACACCACGGCGGCAAAGCAGTTATCCTTGCCGCTGATGCGCCGGAGCGCCTTATCGGCGATCTCCTCCCGCACACCGTGCTCCCGGCAGACCTGCCGGAGCTTTTCCACGCCCTCGCCCTGCGCCCGCTCGCTCAAGAGCAGGCGGGTGGCGCATTCGGGCCTTACCCGCATCAATTCCAGCGAGGGGAACACACCGGGTGCATAGCTGTATTCCAGATCGCTGCTGTAACCCTTCAGGGACGGCATAGGCTTCCTCCTCTGTGATGGTATGGGGCGGTCAATCGTCATAGTAAGACTTGGCCGCCCGAACCTTTCGGATGTCTTTCAGGTATTTCTCGAGCTTTTCCTTTTCCATATGCAGCTGGGTCTGGTCCTCGCCCTCGGCAGCCATACGCTCCAGGCGCTCCTTTACCACACGCTGTGTGCCGCCTCGCTCGCTGACCATGCGGTAGAACCAGGCTTCAGCGCCCGTTCTGTATGCATCCACAAACACCTGCGTGAGCAGGGAGAAGAGGAATAACGGCACAAAGAACCGATCGCCCAGAAAAACCATCAGAATAACAGCGGGCAGCCCCCACAGGACGAAACTGAACTGCAGCCCCACCAGCGTAAGGCGGTAGCCGTATACAGCCTTTTTGCTGCGGCGGATCGCTTCTTCAACAGAGATCTCCGGCTCCTCCGCCAGATAAAACTGTGCCATGCTGTAATTGGCTGATAGGATGAAGCCCGGCACCACCAGAAGCAACAGGCCCAGCGCGATCGGCACCCCGGTACGGAGGCTCAGCCACAGGGCTTTGCCAAAGCTGCGCATACGGCTTACCAGACCACGGAAGCCCAGATCATCGCCGTAGCTGAGGCGAAGGAAATAGTTGCACTTGCCCAGTTCGAGTACCGGCGTGAGCAACAGATCGGCCAACAGGGCAGCCCCTGTAAAAAGCCAATACCCCACAGGCAACCGAGCGAATTGGCTCAGCTCCGTTGCCTGCTGCAGCGCCTGCAAGACGGCCTCTTTCCGGCAATCGTTCAGCCAGCGATAGGCCGCATCGCCGATGTCCATGGGCAGTACGGCCACCAGCACCACCAGCATGGCAATGAGCCATTTGCCGCGAAGGCTTTTTCTCGCATTGATCTTAAAATCGGATGGGTACAGCATGGGCTTCCTCCTCTCGTTCGTCGGGCAGAAAGGGTCTCTGCGCCATTCTTCCGTGTTCAATCCAGATCCTGCTGATCCTCGCTCGCGCCATCCTCCTGCCGGGGCTGTTCCCCGGTCTGACGGAAGCGTTCTTCGGCCTGCACCTTCATCTGCTCCAGGCTTTCCGGATCCATGCCCATTTGAGCAAAGTCGTTGAGCATATCATCGAAGGCCTTGCGGATGCCGTTCTTCTCGCAGGCAGTGCGGTAGAACACCGCCACAGCGCCGTTCTGGTAGGCGGCTACCCACACCTGCACGGCAAGGCTGGCCACCGTGCCCAGCACCGGGCTGAACTCGCCCAGGAACATTTCCAGGATCAAAGCCAGCATGGTCCAGACCACGAAGCTGAGCACCAACGAAAAGTACTCCATCTTGCGCCCCTCGGTGGCGGTCTTGCTGCGCCGCAGCGCCTCCGAGACCGTCATCTCCGGGTTTTCGGCCAGGAAGTAGGGAGCCATGCTGTAGCGCACCGCCGCCACGATACCGGGAATGATCAGCAGCAGCGCCCATAGAAAGATCTGCACAAATATGCGCAGATAGAGCCACAGCGCCTTGCCGAACATACGCATCCGGCTGAAAAGCCCTGCAAAGCCCAGATCGTTTTTCCGGGTCAGCTCCACAAAATAGTGGTTGCAGCCCAGCCCCAGCACCGGTGAGAGCACCAGCGTGAGCAGCGAGCAACCCAGCAGGATGAACAGGTTGCGCTCCGGCACCTGCATCAGCGCCTCCGCGTACTTCTCCACCGAGGCAAAGTTGGCCTGATTAGGCAGCAGCACCAGCTGCAGCACCTGCAGCACCGTGCTCAGGATGCCGGAGAAGAACGCCACCAGCATGGCATTCTGCCAGCTGCCCCTGAGCAGCTCCTTCGCTTTTCTTTTGTAGTAGAAAGAACCAAGCATCATAACGGTATCCCTCCGGAGGCTCACTCAAAGAGAGCATCCACAAATTCCTTGGCATCGAAGGCCTGCAGGTCTTCAATGCCCTCACCAACGCCCACGTACATCACCGGCACATTCAGCTCCCGCACGATGCCGAAGGCGATGCCGCCCTTGGCGGTACCATCCAGCTTGGTGAGCACGATGCCGTTGATGCCCGCCGCCTCACGGAAGGCACGGGCCTGCTGCAGGCCGTTCTGGCCGGTGGTGGCATCCACCACCAACAGGCAGCGCACCATAGCCTCCGGGTATTCCCGATCGATGACGCGGCGCATCTTTTCCATTTCTTCCATCAGGTTCTTCTTGTTGTGCAGGCGGCCTGCGGTATCCACGATGAGCAGGTCGGCATGCTGGGCCTTGGCGGCCTTCACGCCATCGAACACCACGCCGGAGGGATCCGCCCCCTCCTTGTGCTTCACGATGGGGCAGCGGGCACGCTCGGCCCATACGGTGAGCTGCTCGGCAGCGGCGGCACGGAAGGTATCCGCCGCACAGAGGATGATGGTGCGGCCCAGACCCTGAAAACGCAGTGCCAGCTTGCCGATGGTGGTGGTCTTGCCAACGCCGTTCACGCCCACCACCAGAGTGACCATGGGCCAGCGCAGGGGCTCCTTGGGCACCTCCAGCATGCCCACCAGGATGTGCTTGAGCTCATCCTTGGCCTGAGCACCGTTCTTCAGCTTCTTCTCCGCCACGTTCCTGCGCAGCGTTTCGATGGCCTCCTGAGCGCAGGCAGCGCCCATATCGCTGAGGATGAGCGCATCCAGCAGCTCATCGTAGAGATCCTCGTCGATGGCACGATCCTCGCGCACGGCATCGTCCATCACCTGCGCCATCTGCTGGCGGCTCTTGAAGAGGCCGTCCTTCAGGCGGGAAAACAGGCTTTTCTTTTCAGACATTTCGGGTACCTCCCTTTATTCGTAATCGGTCAGGTTCACGCTGACCATGCTGCTTACGCCCCGCTCCTCCATGGCAACACCGAAGAGGGTATCGCAGCGCTCCATGGTACCCTTGCGGTGGGTGACCACCACGAACTGGGTATCACGGCTGAATTCCTTGAGATAATCGGCAAAATAGCTGATGTTTGCATCATCCAGCGCAGCCTCGATCTCGTCCAGGATGCAGAACGGGGTGGGCTTGAGCTTAAGCATGGCAAACAGGATGGCAATGGCGGTAAGGGCGCGCTCGCCGCCGGAGAACAGGCTCAGGATCTGCCGCTTCTTGCCCGGAGGCTGCACGATGATCTCGATGCCGCAATCCAGCGGGTGCTCCGGGTCTGCCAGGCTGATCTCGCCCCGGCCGCCGCCGAAGAGGCGCACAAAGGTCTCGGAAAAGTAGCCCTGCAAAAGGCCGAACTGCTCCACGAACACCGTCTGCATCTGGTTGAGCAGCTGGGCGATGAGCTCCTTGAGATCCCGCTGGGCCTTTTCCAGATCCCGCTTCTGCTCGCTGAGCTGGGTGTAGCGCTCGTTCATCTGGGCATATTCCTCGATGGCGCTCACATTGACCGGCCCCATGGCACGGATCCGCTCCCGGATCTTCTGGGCCTGCCCCTCCGCCTCGCTCTCCTTGAAGGGGGCTTCGGGCTGGGGGTAGACCATCAGCTGCTCCATAGCGCCTGCGTAGCTGAGCTCGTAGGTATCCCACAGGCGGTCGCAGATGAGGGAAACATCGTTCTTCATACGGCCCAGCGCCATCTCCTGCCGATGTACCCGCTCGGTCTCCCGGGCGGTGACCAGCTGCGCTGCATCGATCTCGCTCTGGATCTCCCTGAGCTGCTGCTGGCACAGATCCCGGTCGCTCTCGGTGGCTTCCACATGGCGGCGGGCGCTTTCCACGCCCTCCTCCGCCTGAGCGATGCGCCCCAGCAGCTCCTCCCGCACGGCCTGTGCCTGCTCCAGCTCTGTGCCGGTCTCCACCCGGCGGGCCTGCACCTGCCGGATCTCCTGGCGGCATTCCTCGCCGTCTTTTTCCAAACGGGAGCGGTCGCGCCGGAGCTGCTCATGGTCGTGCTGGGCATTCTGCAGGGTCAGCTTGGCATCGGTCAGCGCCTCCTGAGCGCTTTCCCGCTGGCGGCGGGCGGTATTGAGCCTGCCGGAAAGCTCCACCGTGATGGCGGTAAGCTCCTCCTCGCTCACATCGTCCTGCGCCTCCAGCTGGCGGATGCGCTCCAGCTCCTCTTCGATCTCCGAAAGGCTCTCCTCCAGCTGCTGGATAGCCTCCTCCACCGCCTTGCTGCGGGCAAGGTGCATATCCCGCTGCTCCTGAGCGGTCTTGAGGCGTTCCCCATCCCTGACCACGGCGATCTCCTGCTGGTGCAGCTCGTACTGGGCCTGCTCGCCGGCCTTCTTGGCCTCGCTGCGCTGGCCCTCCCAGCCGGCGATCATGTTGCCGGCCTCGGTGACCCGCCCGTTGATCTCTTCGATCTGGGCGGCCAGCTCCTTCATTTCGCGCTCACGGCCCAGCAGGTTCTGCGCCTTCTGCTGGATGCTGCCGCCGGTCATGCTGCCGCCGGAGTGGATCACATCGCCCGCAAGGGTGACCAGGCGGAAGCTGTGCCCGCCTGCCCGCATGATGGCAATGCCGTGATCCAGATCCTTGGCCACCACCGTTCGGCCCAGCAGGCTCTCCACCACGCCCCGGTAGCGGGGATCGTAGCCGCAGAGCTCGCTGGCAACGCCGATGCAGCCCTCCATGGAGAGCACCTTGCGCTCCTGCTGGCTGAGGGTGCGGCCCTTGACGGTGCTGATGGGCAAAAAGGTGGCTCTGCCCATCTTGTTCTTGCGCAGGTACTCGATCAGGGCCTTGGCCTCCTGCTCGGTCTCGGTAACGATGTTCTGCATGGCCGCACCCAGCGCCATATCCATGGCGGTCTCGTATTCCCTTGGCACGCTGAGCAGCATGGCCACCACATCCACCACGCCGTGCATCTTTTCTCTGCGGGCGTAGGAGAGGGCATTCTTGACGGCATACTGGTAGCCCTCGTAGCCGTCCTGCAATTCCTTGAGGGTGCGCAGACGCATCTCCGCAGCGCGGGCATTCTGGGCATCCTCCTGCATTTCCTTCTGCTTCCGGAGGATCTTCTCCAGCATACGCCGGGGCGTTTCCTCCAGCTCCTGCACGTGCTGCCGCAGACTCTCCAGACGGTCGTTCTCTCCCGCCAGAGCCGCCTTTGCGGCCTCCACCTGCGCCAGCAGCTGTGCATCCTGCTCCGCAGCCCGGGCCTGCTGGGTGAGCAGATCCTCCCGGCGGGCAGTCATCTGCTGCTGCATGGCGGTGTAGCGAGCCTGAGAGGTGCGCACGTTCTGCAAGCGGTTGGTACGCTCCATCATGCGGTTGCGGTGAGCGTCCAGCTCCTCTTCCAGCTTTTCGGCGGCCTGTGCGCTCTCGGCATGGCGCATCTCCACCTGCCGGAGGGCTTCCTCGGCCTTGGCCACCAGCTTCTCTGCCTCGATGAGGCCGCCCTCGCTCTGGTTGACGGTGGTCTCGATGAGGCGCAGGCGGGTCTGGAGGGCGTTTTCTTCCTTATCCAGCCGCTGGAGGGTATCCCTGCCGGTAAGCAGGCGGTTCTCCGCAGCGGCGGCCTCCTCCCGGATGGCGTGCAGGCTGTCGCTGGCTTTGAGCAGGGCATCGTGGGCCTGGCTCAGCGCCCGGTTCAGCTCCTCCTGCCGCCCTTCGCCTTCGGTGCGGCGGCCAATGGCCTCCTCCAGCTGCTTTTCGGCAGCGGAAAGAGCATCCTTGATGCGCATGAGCTGCTGCTCCGCCTCGGTCTCCTTCTGGTGCAGGCGGTCGTAACGGTATACGAACAGGCGGATATCCAGCTCCTTGAGGCTTTCGCTCAGGGACAGGTATTCCCGGGCCACCTCCGCTTGCTTCTTCAGCGGGGTCAGGTGGGTCTCCAGCTCATCCAGCACGTCCAGCACGCGCACCAGATTCTCGTCCGCATGCTTCAGGCGGTTCTCCGCCTCCACCTTGCGGGTGCGGTAGCGGTTGATGCCCGCCGCCTCTTCAAAAACGATGCGGCGATCCTCGCCCCGCTGGCTCAGGATCTCGTCGATACGGCCCTGACCGATGATGGAGTAGCCCTCCTTGCCAACGCCGGTATCCCGGAACAGCTCCACGATATCCTTCAAGCGGCAGGCGGAGCCGTTCATCTGGTATTCGCTGTCCCCATTGCGGTAGACCCGGCGCAGGATGCTTACCTCCTGGTATTCCACCGGCAGCTGATGGTCGCTGTTGTCGAACACCAGCATCACTTCGCAATAGTTCATGGGCTTGCGCTTCTCGGTACCGTTGAAGATGACATCGGTCATGCTGTTGCCGCGCAGGGTCTTGGCGCTTTGCTCGCCCAGCACCCAGCGCACCGCATCGCTGATGTTGCTCTTGCCGGAGCCGTTGGGGCCTACAATGCCCGTTACATTTTGGGGAAAAACGATCTCCGTCCTTTTGGCGAAGGACTTGAACCCGTAAATTTCCAGTTTGGTAAGGCGCATCCGCACCCTCCTTATTCTTCTTCTTGGCAGCGCTTGAGGGCTGCCCGTGCGGCCATCTGCTCGGCGCTCTTTTTGCTGGTGCCCTTGCCGGTGGCCATCTGCCTGCCCTGAATGAGCACCTCCGCCACGAAATGACGGTCGTGATCCGGCCCGCTGGAATCGATGATCCGGTAGGCGGGCAGACCCAGCTCATGGGCCTGGGTGTACTCCTGCAGGGCGCTCTTATCGTCCTTTACCTTGGGGGCCACCAGCTTGTCCTCATCGCGGAAGAGGCGGAAGATGACCTCCCGCACCGCCTCGTAACCGCCATCCACATAGATGGCGGCCAGCACGGCCTCTACCGCATCGGCAAGGATGCTGGGCTTTTCCCGCCCGCCGGTGAGCACCTCGCCGTTGCCCATTACCAGGCAGCGGCCCAGATCCAGCGAATGGGCCAGAACGCTGAGGGTGCGCTCGCACACCAGCGCCGCTCTGCGGGCCGTGAGCGCCCCCTCCTGAAACTCTGTGTACTTATGGTATAGCATGTCGCTGACGCAAAACTCCAGTATGGCGTCTCCCAGAAACTCCAGCCGCTGGTTATCCGGCTGTTTGGTGGAGGGATGCGTCAACGCCCTGCGCAGATGGGCGATATCCCTGAAGGTATAGCCCAGTGCCTGCTGCAATGCCTGCATAGCCTGTCTCCTTTCGGTGGTTGGAAGAGAATGCAGCGAGGGGCGCGGAGAAGGGTTTTCTCCGTGCCCCTCGGCAAAGGGCTGCTTACTGCTTGCTCTCGATGTACTTGACCACATCGCCCACAGTCTTCAGCTGGATGATGACCTCGTCCTCCACTTCGATGCCGAAGTTGGATTCCAGCTCCAGGATCATGACCATCACATTGGCGCTGTCGGCCTTCAGGTCTTCCACCAGGCGGCTTTCGGGGGTGATGTTGGCAGCATCCATCTGCAGCTGCTCGGCGATCATATCGCGTACCTTTTCAAACATGTTGTTCTCCATCCTTTCATTGGTAAAACTATGAGTGCGGATAAGCTATCTATTCGGTGACGGTTTCCGCCGCCGTACAGACCAAACCTTGCTGGATCTTGCCCACCACATCGCTCTCGTGCATCAGCATCGCCTGCTCGAGAGCGCAGGCCAGCGCATGGGCGTTGCAGGAGCCGTGCGCCTTAACGACGCAGCCGCGCACGCCCAGCAGGGGCGCGCCGCCCACCTCGCTGTAATCCATGGTCTTCTTGACCCGCTTGAAGGCGGGCTTGGCCAGCAGGCCGCCCAGCTTGCCGCGGGTATCGGCAAAGATCTCACGCTTGATGATGCCCATCAGAGTACCGGCCACGCCCTCCATGAACTTGAGGATCACATTGCCCACAAAGCCGTCGCAGACGATAACATCCGCAGCGTCGTTGGTGATCTCGCGGGCCTCCACGTTGCCCACGAAGTTGAGGGTCTTGTCGCCTTCCAGAAGGGGGTAGGTCTCCTTGGTGAGGGTGCAGCCCTTTTCAGCCTCCGCACCGTTGTTCACCAGACCGATGCGGGGGTTCTCGATGCCGCGCATGCCCTGCATATAGGCCTTGCCCATCTGGGCGAACTGGTGCAGGTACTCGGGGCGGCAATCCACGTTGGCGCCGCAGTCGATGAGCAGGAAGTAATCCTTGCCGTTGGGCAGCAGGGGGGCCAGCGCCGGGCGCTCGATGCCCTGGATGCGGCCCAGGCGGAACATGCCGCCCGCCAGCACCGCACCGGTGCTGCCGGCGGATACGAACGCATCCACCTGACCATCCTTCAGCTTGAGCATACCATCCACGATGGCGCTGTTCTTCTTTCTGCGCACCGCCATCACGGGGGATTCGCAATTGGTGATGATCTCCTGGCAATCGGTCAGGGTGAGGCGGCTGCGGGCGGGAGAGGCGGCAAAGACCTCCTCCACCACCGGCGTTACCTGCTCAAGCGGCCCGGCCAGCTCCACCTGGAGCTCCGGGTGCTTGTTCATGGCCTCAAAAGCGCCTTCTACCGTTGCGCGGGGGGCGTTGTCGCCGCCCATGGCGTCCAGATAAATCTTCATAAAGCTTCGCCTCTTTCGTTATTCGATACGGAAGCAGTACACTGCGCTCGTACCCTTGCCGGTGGTGCCGATCACCAGCAGGTTGCCGTACACAGCGGGGGAAGCGGTGATCTCGCCATTCACCATCACGCTGGCGAGATTCGCGCCGTCGTCGGCATCCAGCAGGTTGATGACGCCTTCGGTCTCGGCCTGGATGATCCATGCCTTGCCCGCCTCGTTGTACACAGCCACCGGGCTGGATACCGCGTTGGAGGACAGCAGGCCTTCCCAGACCAGGGAGCCGTCTGCCTTGTTGAGGGCCAGCACCTGTGCGCCGTTCTCGCCGTCGGCCACGGTAAAGATGACCAGATGGCCGATAGAGGCCTGACCGATCACGGGGCTGGCGTGCAGGCCCAGATCGTAGTCGTCGTGGTAGGTGCAGTCGGCTACCGGGTAGCTCCAGACCACCTCGCCGGTAAGGGCGTTGATGCGGCTGAGCACGCAGGTATCCTTCTTGCCGTTAACGGTGGTGCCGGTGTACAGCGCCAGGTCGGTGCCGTTTTCCAGATCCAGGGCAGGGGTGGCTTCGATATCGCTCCCCAGCTTCGTGGACCAGACGGGAGTCATGGTGTTCACATCCACGCAGCGGAGCACGCCGTACTCATCGCCGTAGAAGGCGTAGCTGCCGTACATGGCAACGCTGCCGTCGATGTTGCCCTTCTTTTCCTGACCCTTGGTGGTGCCCTTGTAGGCCTGCAGGCCGGATTGGAGCTCCACCTTGCCATCCTGGTAGGTATACACCTCAGCCTGGGGGCCCAGCTCGGCGGTGTAGAGCAGACCGCCCTGGCTGCCGAAGACCATGGTGCCGGTAACGCTGTCGAAAACAGCGGCACCGTGCACACCGGAGTAGTTGCTCACACGATCCTTGCCATCGGTCTGGATGAGACGGATCTCCTTGTTGTTGAGCAGGTTGATCAGGTGATAACCGCTCTTGACGGTCTTGTTGGCCAGCTTGCTGTGGCTCTGGCCCACGCCCAGCACCGGGGTGCCGTTGGTGGCCAGGGACAGGCCGCCCGCACTGGGAGCGCCCAGGGCGAAGGGCTCGCGGGTCATTTCGCCGGAGAGCAGGTTGTAGAAGTAGATGTTGCCATCCTGTGCGGCCACGATCACTTCCTTGAGGGCCTTTACCTCGCGCATCTCTTCCTTGATGGCCATGTTGCTGCGCATGATGGTGGGCCATTTGACGATCAGGGGCTGGCCGGGAGCCACAACACCGTACACGGTGCCGCTGCTCACCTTCATGCTGCCTACCTCCTGCGACCAGACCTCGGTGAGTCTGGCGTTGTTCACCTCAACGGTGCCGTAGGCGGCGTTCTGGCGCATGGGGCCGCCGCGGAAGGTGAGCACACCGGCTTGCTTCCACACGGCATAATCGCTGGCTGCGCCCTCCACGGAGATGAAGGGGTTCAGCAGCTCCACAGCCCGGGTGCGGGTGTAGCTCTTTACGCTCTTGCCATCGTTGTAGATGGTGTTCTTGAGCGCGGCATCTCCCTCGGCGGGATCCGTGCCCTCGGCAGCCTCGGCGGTGAGGGCGGGCAGCAGCGTGGGCGTGGGCACCGGGGTGGGCTCGGGCGTAGCGGTGGGTTCGGGGGTGGCGGTGGGAGCGGGGGTAGCGGTAGGCTCCGCAGTAGGCTCGGCAGTGGGCTCGGGGGTGGCGGTGGGCTCCGCAGTGGGTTCTGCGGTGGGCTCTGCCGTTGCCTCGGGCTGATCGGTGCTCTCAGGCTCTGCGGGGGTATCCGGCTCGGTGGTGGGGGCGGGAGTGGCCACGGGGCCGATCTCCACCTGCACCTTGAAGCCGGAGCTGACGTAATTCTGCGGGTCGCTGCCGGTCTGGTAGCTGATGCTGTACTCACCGGCATAGGCCTCGCTGGCGGTGTAGGGAATGGTCCAGCGCAGGGTCTCGCCCTCGGTGATCACCTGACCGGCGGCGCGGGCATCCTCCAGGGTGCGGTTCAGCACCACGGAGCCGTACTGGTTCTCCACGCGAACGCTGGTCACATCCGCAGAGGTCTGCACATGGAAGGTGACCGCCGCAGGCAGCTGCTCCAGTTCGCCATCCACGATGAAATCCTGGATCGGGGGCACAATGGCCTTGGGCGCGGCGATCTCCACCGTGCCGGAGGCGCGCAGGCCCTCGGACTCGGTACCGTCGCTCTTCTGGGCATAGACGGTAAAGCTGCCGCTGTACGCATCCTCCAGGCGGCAGGTGGGCGTCCAGATGTATTCGTCGCTGTTGTTGATCACCTCTCCGTTGAGGACCAGCTGATCGGAGAACAGCTTGCTGTAGATGGTAAAGCCGTTGTCATCCTCGATGCGGATGCCGTCGATCTTCTTGGCGGTCTGCACGGTGAAGCGCACATCCGCAGGGGCGGCCGCATCGGCGGTGGAAACGTTGAAGCTCTTGATGGGCTCATCCTCGGGCAGGATCATGTTCTTCACGTTGGAGAACACGGTGACCACAGAGGTCTTCAGGTTGGCCATGGTGCTGCCGAAGGTGCCCTCTACCTGATCCCACTTGGGGAGGCAGATACCGGCCAGCAGTGCGCCGATCACCAGCAGAACAATGATCAGCGGCACCAGGATGCCGCCGCGGGGCTCGTCCATCTCGTCGTCTTCGAAATCGTAGCGGGCACGCTCCACGGTGGCGCTGGGGCGGCGGGTACGGGGATCGTCGTAGGGGCTGCGGGTGGGCTGGGCGTTATAGGCAGCGTACTCATCCTCCCGCATGGGCTGCTGGCCCGGCTGCACGGGGCGGCGGCGGGCCGTAGCGGGCCGGGACTGCCTTGCGGGCTGCTGGCTCCGAGGCTCGGCCTGGGGCTCGTAGGGGTTCCGGTCGTCCATTTCGCTGCGCACGCGCTCCTTGGCTTGCCGGGCACGATCTGCTACAGAGACCTCGGCAGAGGGCATGGCGGTGCGGGCACCCACATACCGGTCGCCGGGAGTGGCGGTACGGCGGGGCACCGGGGGCTGGGCTTCGCTGTCGCCTGCGCTGAACAGGTCGTATTCCTGCCCGGCGGGGGCATACTGGCGCTGGGGGCCGGCAGCGGGCTGCTCCACAGGGGCATACTGCGCCTGGGGCTGCATGGGCTGCTCGGCAGGCTGCTGCTCAAGAGGCCTGCGCACAGGTTGGCGCACAGAGGGCTGCTGTGCGAATGGCTCGGCGGGCTGCTGCACGGGCTGCTGTTCCGCGGGCTGGCTTACGGCAGGCTGCTGCACAAACACCTCAGCGGGCTGCTGAACAGGCTGCTGCTCCCAGCTGCCATCTGCCGCAGCAGGGGCTTCGGGCGCAGCGGCACGACGGCGGCGGCGGGGCGGATCCTGCGGGTAGGCAGTGCGGGCCACCGATGGGCCGCCCACAGGCTGAGCGGGCACCACAGTAGTACGGCGGGTGACCATGGGCACAGGCTGAACGATGCGGGTGGGCGCATTATCCCCCATCGCGCCAAAATCCTGCTGAGAAAACAACGGGGAACCGCCCTGCTGAAGCTCTGCACCAAAGGGCGCAGGTGCATCTGTCAGGAAGGAATCGCCGGCAGGCTGCTGCTCCGGGTTGCGCCAGGCTGCAAAGGGATCTCCGGCAGGAGCCTGCGGTGCAGGCTGCTCCGGCTGCCCGGGCAGGCCGTAACCGTTTCGGAAGTTGTTGGGATCGTTATGAAAATCGTTCAAAGCTTTGCTCTCCTTATTCTGTCTGTTCCTGGCAAAGGTCGGCTGCACCGGCCTTCGGGAATACATGTGTGCGGGGAGACAGGTATTGGGTATACCTCTCTTTATTATACCAAGATTCGCGAAAGTCTACAAGTCCCCCGCGGTTTGTTTTACGTTTATGGCTTTTGTTGCCGAGAGAAGGTTTTCGGGAAGAGGCGTCGAATTGATAAAAGTGGTGTTTCTTTTCACCATCATGCTCGTGGAGACGCCATCCGGGCCGCGCGCCTTTTGCGGATGGATGCTTAGGAGGCCTCATCATGCAGGAGCCCATTATCGTTTTCTGTAAGGAACGTTCCAACGCCTGGCTCATTTGCAGGCTGCTGCGCTGGCGGCAGGTCTGCAGCCTGTGCCTGCCCTTCGACACGCCGCTGGAGGAGCTGCTCACCTACAACCCCAAAGGCGTGATCATCTCCGCGCCGCTGGGCGAGCCCGGCGCGCCCGATGGGCTGGACAGCCGCATCTTTGATGCCGGTGTGCCCGTGCTGGCGCTGGACGGCATCGCCGCGGCCCTGTGCACCATGAGCGGCGGGCAGGTAGCGCCGGTGATCTACTCCACCACGCCCATGCCCCTTACGCTGAAGGAGCACCCCCTCTTCCAGGAGATGAATGCCACCGGCTGCGCCCTGCGTATGCTGGCACCGCTCACACCCGCCGAAGGGCTGGAGCCCATTGCCTTTTCCGGGGAGGATGTGATCGGCTGCGCCCACCGGGAGAAGCCCCTCTATGCGCTGGAATACCCCATCGAGCGCAACGACCCGGATGCATCCCAGATCCTGACCAATTTTGCCTACAGCATCTGCAAATGCCGTGCCGACTGGAACGAAGATGCCATGATCGACGAAGCCATCGCCGCCATCCGGGAGGGCGTGCCCAAGGATGGTCAGGTGCTCTGCGCCATCTCCGGCGGTGTGGACAGCGCCGTCTGCGCCAAGCTGGCCAGCATGGCCCTGGGCGACCGGCTCCGCTGCCTGTTTGTGGATACCGGCCTGTTCCGTCAGGGCGAGGTGCAGTATGTGATCGATGCCTTCCAGCGGGAGATGGGTATCCCGGTGGATCATATCAACGCCCGGGAGAGCTTTTTGCAGGCCCTTTCCGGCCTTATCGACGCAGACAGCAAGGAGCGCACCGCCTCCCGCCTGATGCGCCAGACCCTTACCGAATACCTGGCCCTGCGCCCGGAGCTGTGTGCGCTGGTGATGGGCACCAACTACAGCGACGTGCTCCTGTCGGGCGGCGGCAGCGATCCGCTGGCCCCCTCCATCGCCATTCTGGAGCCGATCCGCACCCTGTTCAAAAATGAGGTGCGCAACCTGGCAGGGGTGCTGGGCATGCCCGCCTCCTTTGCCAGCCGCCAGTCCTTCCCCTCCAGCGGTCTTGCGCTGCGCATCTACGGCAGAGTTACCGAGGAGCGGCTCAACGTGCTCCGTGCAGCGGATGCCTGCTGGCTGGAGGAGATCCAGGAGGCCGGGCTGGACAAGCGCCTGTGGCAGTATTTTGCCACGCTGGTGGAAAGCCCCGACGCCCCCTCCCGCCACACCATCTGCCTGCGGGCCATCCAGGCCTCCCAGAGCCAGGGCCTCGCCGCCCGCCTGCCCTACGACCTGATGGAGCGCACCACCACCCGCATCCTGTCGGAGGTGCCCAATGTATCCCGCGTGGTATACGACCTTACCCCCAGCAAGCGCTACGGCATGATGGAGTAAGGGACCGCATATTTTTGAAGCGCCCAATTTGGGCGCTTTTTCTCGCCTGAAAGGAGGCTCCACATGCTGATCTGCGATACCCACGCCGATACCCTATGGCGGCTGGCCCAGCCCCGGGCCTGTGCCGAAGCCATGGATGTGCAGCTTGCCCACCTGACCGACCCCCGCCATACCCGGGTGCAGGCGCTGGCGCTGTTCGTAGGGGCCAACGGCCTCACCGGGGCCGACAGCGACCTCATCCCCCGGGAACTGGCCGCCTTTGAAGCCCTCAAGGCCCGGGGCTTCCGGCAGATCCGTCACATCGGGGAGGCCTTGCCGGGGCAGGCCAACATCCTGTTGACCATCGAGGGCGGCGAAGCCTTCGGGCAGGAGCTTGCCGCCGTGGAACACTATGCCCGCTTGGGCGTGCGGGCGGCGGCCATCGTCTGGAACAACGAAAACCGACTGGCCCACCCGGCCAAGGGGGCATCCAAGGAAGGGCTGACTCCCTTCGGGCAGGCGGTGGTCCGGGAGATGCGCCGCTGCCGCATGGCGGTGGATATCTCTCACCTGAACGAGCGCGGCAGCGACGAAGTGATGGACGGCCCCGCTCCCTGCATGGCCTCCCACAGCTGCGCCCGCAGCCTGTGCGGCCACCCCCGCAACCTGACGGATCGGCAGCTCCGGCAGCTGTTTGCCACCGGCGGGTATGCGGGCGTGAATTTCTATGTGCCCTTCCTGACGGATAAGGGCCATGCGGACATGGACACGGTCATCGACCACATGGTGCATATGTGCCTGCTGGGCGGCGAGGATCATGTGGGGCTGGGCAGCGATTTCGACGGCATCGACGAGTACCCCGAAGGGCTCCGGAACGCAGGCGCCATCCCTGCGCTGGCAGAGCGGATGCAGCAGCGGGGCTTTTCCGCCCCGCTGATCGAGAAGCTGGCAGGCGGCAACTTTGCCGCTTACATGGATCGGCTGGACAGGGGCTGAGTGCGTCCGGGGAGCGCAGCCTGCCCGGCAGGCCGCTCCAACATAGCCGTACAGCCTTTCGTTTTCTGTAAAAGCAAAACGGTTCGCACCCGAAATGGGTTCGCGAACCGTTTTTTTGTGTTCGGTGCCCGCGGCATCCGCTGCGCTATTGAAAGGGCGGGCGCATTTCCGCATCCGGGCAGCAGGCCGGTGCCCCGGCAGCCTTACCCCAGCAGTGCCATCAGCTCCTGCCAGTGACGGATGTGCAGATAGTCGAAATCGACCCGGAGCTCCCGGTTTTTCGCAAGATAGGGGCTGTGCTCCCCATCCGCCGCCTCGCCCTCGTAAAGCACCGGGAACATGCCCGCATCATGGGCACCGCACACATCCGCCGCCATGCTGTCGCCGCAGAACCATACCTGCTCCGGGCTGAGGTCCGCCTTTTGCAGGGCGATGCGGAACATGGCGGGGTGGGGCTTTCGGAAGGCGTACTCGCTGGAGGCCAGCACGAACTCGAAGCGGTTCTCCGGCAGCAGCCGGTCGATGCGCCGCTTCAGGGCAGCACCTGTCCAGCCCAGATTGCTGATCACCCCCGAGCGGATGCCCTGCTTTTCCAAAAAAGCGAGCAGCTCATGCACTCCGGGCATACAGGCCCCGGGGGAGACATGATCCCACAGAATATTCTCCACCTGCTGCATGGGGATGGAAAAGGTGATGCCGTATGCATCGTATTTGCACCGGTTCAGCTGCATTTCGCTGATCTCATAGCCCATATGGCGGCAATCCGCCAGCTGACGGAAGTTGATGAGCCCGGCTTCGCAAAGCTCCTCGGCGGTTTTGCCCAGCGGGTTTTCCCGAATGTACGGAAAAACCGCCTTCTCGCCCCGGAGGAAATCCGCTCCCGGCTCGTAGAGGAGGGTATAGCCGTAGTCAAAGAGGATCATGGCGGGTTTTTCAGGGCGCATGGCGCTTCTCCTTTCCTGTGTGCAAGAGCAGCAAAAGGATCGACGCATGCAGCATCGATCCTTTTGGCATTTATTCACCGGCAGGGGTGATGACGATGATCACATCCCCCTCGTCGGATTCGTGTACAAGAGAGGTATCCAGGCTGGAAGGCGGCGCGCCTTCCTCGCCGGTGGGGGCGGTAACGCTGCTGTCCGTCAGGGGCTCCACGCCGCGCAGGCGGTTCTGATCATCGATCTCGCCCTTGCGCAGCACCGGCATACAGCTCATGCAGCGCTTCAGCTCGGCATATTCCTCGTTTTCCAGCTCGCCGTAGGTAAAGCCGGTCAGCGGCAGGTAGCGGGATTTGACGCTGCTGCAGTTGGCATCCGCATGGTAGTAGCTGCCGCCCTTGGGGTTGTAGAACAGCTCCAGGGCATCCTCCGGGTAGGGCTGGCGGCGGCCATGGTCATCCCACACGAGCACCTTGGTGCCCACCTTGATGTTATCCCAGATCCAGCGCATGTTGAGGCCATCCTCGTTGGCGGCGCGGGCCACGCGCACACAGCCGTGGCTGGCACGCTGACCCAGCTTGGCCTCCCAGGTGGTGAAACGCTTGGAGCCGTCGGCCAGAAACACATAGGGCACCTGATGGATGGCATCGCCGCCGTTGAAGCGCAGCGCCATGGCGCAGATCATGCCCTCGCTGTCGAAATCGCCCATGCGGCTGGCGATCAGGTACTCACCGGCGGCGGTCTCGTTGTAGGGCTGGCTGTCGTTGGGCAGGCCGGTGGAAATGAGGCAGCTGGACCAGAGCTTGCCCTCCTTGAAAATGTACAGCCGCTGGGTGAGCTTATCGATGATGAGGCCGTAATCGCTTCGGGGGGTAACGGTCTTGAGCAGGTTGGTGCGCACATAACCGCGGATCATACGGTTGTAATAATCCAGACCCTCAATCTTCGTCCAGCCGTCCTCATCCTCGCCCAGCACATGCACGGCAGCGGAGGAACCGTTGATGGTGCCGCCCAGCTTATCGGTATTCACCTTGGGGTAGTCGGTGCCGGGGCCGGTGCGGGGCGCGACCACTTCCTTCTGGCCTACATCCAGCACGGTGATGGGCTTCATGAGCAGTTCCCAGCAGGCTTCCTCGTCGGTGATGTCGTAGTGGAAATCCTCACCGAACCAGATCTCGCCGGTATCGTAGCCATCCAGCCACTCCTCCAGCGTTTTGGCAAAGGCGCCCGCAGGCAGCAGCAGAGCGATCAGCACAAAAACAGTGGCCAGTGCGGTCGTTCTCAAAACCCGTGTCATCGTTTTCAAACCTCCGTTTTAGGGTGTAGCTTTTCTTGCGGAGCAAACGGCCTGTCCGCTCCAACGGAATGGTATTCGACACACACTCCGAAATTCCTTTGTAACAAAATGTAAATAAAAAAATAATATTTTACCGTCGGATGGAGCAGCCCAACCCCAGCTGTCTGCGCCACTCCGGGGCGGGCCCGTCGTCTGCCCAGTATTCGTCCAAAGCGGTGATCAGCCCGTTTTCCAGCCGGAAAAACGACGTGGCGTGGAAGGAGGCGCTGCCATCCCGCAGGTATACGCGCACCGCCGTTACCAGCCCGCCGGGCACCGGCTCCGTGCGCTCCACCTCCCCCGCCCACTGCCCCGGGTACTCGCAGTTGGCGCGGATGTATTCCTCCGCGGTAAAGCATTCGTTGGTGCAATGCCAGTGCACCTGTGTGCCGGGCGCAAAATAGCCCGCCAGCGCAGCGGCATCCTGCATGAGCACAGCCTGCCAGAACGCATGGATATCCAAGGTCTCCGCCTCCTCTGCCGATCGTTTAGCGGGTATTCCGGCATCATGATAACACAGCCCATGTTTTCTTGACAATCCTGCCCGGGCGTGCTATCCTTTTTGCCGCTGCCGGGCGGCCAGACGATCGCGTGGCGCAAGCTATGAGGAAAGTCCGAGCATCACAGGGCAGGGTGCCGGTTAACGGCCGGTGGAGGCAACTCCAAGGATAGTGCAACAGAAATAGACCGCCCGGGTCCTCCCGGGTAAGGATGGAAAGGCGAGGTAAGAGCTCACCCGCGTACCGGTGACGGATACGCGCTGTAAACCCCACCCGATGCAAGTTCCGATCAAGGGCAATACGGCGGCCCGTCGTGCTCTTAAAGAGAACGCTTGAGCCGTGCGGCAACGTGCGGCGTAGATAGATGATCGTCCTACGACAGAACTCGGCTTACGACCGCACCGGCAGCAATAAAACCGCTTGGCAGACAACGCGCTGCAGGCGGTTTTTTCTTTTGGGCGCACGTTCCCGCCCCGGCGCGCATAGGCTGTACCACTCCCCCGCGACTTCTCCCCCGTTTTTTCTCCCGTATGCATATGCCGAAAAGGAGCTGACCCGAGTGACCCTTTCTGAGCTGAAGCAAAAAGAAGTGATCGACCTGTCGGACGGCAGACGGCTGGGCCGGGTGATGGATCTGGAATTCTGCCTGAAGGACAGCCGCATCACCGCTCTGGTGGTGCCTGCGGACACCTCCCTTCTGCAAAGCCTCCGCGGCGAAAAATGCGGTCTGGTGATCCCCTGGGAGGATGTGTACCGCATCGGCGATGATGTGGTGCTGGTCACCATCCACCAAAAAGAAGGGGCCGGATGCTGGCAGCAATGAGGAAATTTTTCCACATACCCTGCGAAAAGCCTTGAATTTGATCGTTTTCTCTGTTATACTGGTTTTCCACATAAAGGGATCGTTACCAGCGGACGAGGGTTCCCGCACCGCTGTCAAAAAGGAGGAAATACCGTTATGAGATGCCAGTATTGCGGTTATCTGGACAGTCGCGTCATTGACAGCCGACCCACCGAGGAGGGCAGCTCCATCCGCCGCCGCAGGGAGTGCCTGCACTGCGGCCGCCGCTTTACCACCTACGAGAAGATCGAGACCTCTCCGGTGATGGTGGTCAAAAAGGATATGCGCCGCGAGCCCTTTAACAGCGCCAAGATCAAACAGGGCCTGCTGCACGCCTGCCAGAAGCGCCCCGTCAGCGTTACCCAGATCGATACCATCGTAGAAAAAGTGGAAAAGCTGGTGCATTCCAGCGGCGATGATGAATTTTCCTCCCGCCGCATCGGCGAGGCCGTTATGGAGGAGCTGAAGCTGCTGGACGAAGTAGCCTATGTGCGCTTCGCCTCTGTCTACCGCCAGTTCACCGATGTTTCCAGCTTTATGGACGAGCTCAACAAGCTGGTGCGGGATACCGCCAAGCGGGCCGCAGCCGATGATTGACAGCCATAACATGACCGGAGGGCACTGCCCCTCCGGTTTTTTAATGCCCTTCACGCCGCCCCCAGCCCCCGGCAGCCCACCCCGCTGCCGGGGGCTTTCGTTTGCGAAAGCCCACAGGCAGCACCGGCAGATGTGTACAGCCTGTAAAAAGGCGCACTCCCTGCCCCTTGCGGTTGTTCCGGGCGGCCCATCTGTGGTATAATAGCCTTTATGATGGGCAGGCTTTATGCCAATCCCGCCCACTGGAGGAATTATGAGCCAACACAAGGTTTCCAGCGTGCTGCTGGTGGATGGATACAGCCTGGTTTTCCGCGCATTCCACGCCCTGCCGATCCTGACCACGCCCGATGGCACTTACACCAACGCCATCCACGGTTTTTTCAGCATGCTGCTGAAGGCCCTTTCCGATTACCGGCCCGATGCCCTGTGCGTGATGCTGGATATGCACGCCCCTACCTTCCGCCATACGCTGTATGAGGATTACAAGGGCACCCGCAAGCCCATGCCCGAGGAGCTGCGCCCCCAGGTGCCCCTGCTCCGGGAAATGCTCAAGGCCATGCACATCCAGACCTGCGAGCTGGAGGGCTACGAGGCCGACGACCTGCTGGGCACCGCCGCACGGCTGGCCAACGAGCAGGGCATTTCTGCCTATATCCTCACCGGCGACCGGGACAGCCTGCAGCTGGTGGGCGGTTTGACCCGGGTGATCCTGACCAAGCACGGCGTGAGCGAGAGCCTGCTGCTGGATGCCCAGGGCGTTTTCGACAACTACGGCTACACCCCCGGGCAGGTGCCCGATATGAAGGGCCTCATGGGCGACAGCAGCGACAACATTCCCGGCATTGCGGGCATCGGCGAAAAGACCGCCCTCAAGCTGATCAGCCAGTACGGCACGCTGGATAATGTTCTGGCTCATGCCGACGAGGTAAAGGGCAAGCTGGGCGAGAAGCTGCGGGCAGGCAAGGAGGTGGCCCTGCTCAGCCGGGATCTGGGCACCATTCGCCGCACCGCCCCCATCCAGCCGGATTTTGCCGCCTGCACCTGGCAGGAGATGGATCAGGGGCTGGAGATGCTCCGCAAATACGAACTGAACCAGACCGCCAAGAACATCGAGGCACTGCTTTCCGGCAGCACGGTGAGCGCTGCGCCCGCCCCCAGGGGCACCGCCGCCGCCCGCCGGGCCGCAGGCAAGAATGGCGCCGCCGTCTCTGCCACGGTGATGCAGACCGAGCCGGAAAGCGACCTGCCCATGGCCCCTGCCCCCGCCGGAGAGACCGTCTACACCGATGCCGCCCTGCTGGAGGCAGCCGCTCAGGCGCTGGCAGACAGCGCCCCCCAATACGCCACCCTTTGCTGCCAGCCGGATGAGATCACCCTGCTGACGGCGGATATGCACCTGTGGCGCATGCCCATCGTGCAGGATCTGATGGGCATCGGTCTTTACCCGGATCTAATCCTGACGGCGCTCAGGCCGGTACTGGAGCGCGTGCCGCTGATCCTGCACGGTGCCAAGGCGCTGATGCACGAGGCTGCCCGCTACAAGCTGCCCACCCCCACCGCCCACTGGGATACTCTGCTGGGCTCCTACCTGCTGCACACCGCCCGCAAGCACGACCCGCTGGGCCAGGCCATCGCCTCCGACTACGGGCTGCCCGAGGAGGGAGCGCCCGCCGCCCCCAACGCTCACGATCTGTACGCCCTCTGCCTGCGCCAGAAGGCCCGCATGGAGGCCCGGGGCATGACCGCCCTGATGGTGGATATGGAGCTGCCCCTGACCCGGGTACTCTTCGACATGGAAAAAGAGGGCTTTCTGGTGGATGTGCAGGTGCTGGACGACCTGAGCGGCCAGTTCACCGCCGAGATCGAGCGCTGCCGCAAGCAGTTCCTCTCCCTGACGGGCGCACCGGAGGGCTTCAACCTGAACAGCCCCAAGCAGCTGGGCGAGCTGCTTTTCGACAAGCTGGGCCTGCCCGCCCCCAAGAAGACCAAGACCGGCTCCTACTCCACCACCGCCGAGATCCTGGAGGGGCTGGCCCCCTACCACGAGGCCATCGAGCCGCTGCTGCGCTACCGCAAGCTCAGCAAGCTGCAAAGCACCTATGTGGACGGTCTGCGCAAGCTGCGCAGCCGGGATGGCCGCGTACACACCACCTTCGACCAGACCGCCGCCGTTACCGGGCGCATCTCCTCGCTGGAGCCCAATCTGCAGAACATCCCCATCCGCACGGAGGAAGGGCGGGAGATCCGCCGGGCGTTCGTGGCAGATGAAGGCTGCATCCTGCTGGATGCGGACTACAGCCAGATCGAGCTGCGTGTGCTGGCGCACCTCAGCGGCGACAGCGCCATGTGCGATGCCTTCCGCCGGGCGCAGGATATCCACACCCGTACCGCAGCTGAGATCCACGGCGTAAGCATGGAGGAGGTCACCCCCGCCATGCGCCGGGCCGCCAAGGCCACCAACTTCGGCATCGTGTACGGCATCAGCGGCTTCGGCCTTGCCCGGAATGCAGGCCTCAGCCGCAAAGAGGCGGATCAGTTCATACAGACCTATTTCCACCGCTACCCGGGCGTGCGCGCCTTTATGGATGCCTGCGTGGAGAGGGGCAACCGGACCGGCTATGCCCAGACCATGCACGGCCGCCGCCGGGAGCTGTACGAGCTGCGCTCTCAGAACCGCAATGTGCGCAACTTCGGCGAACGGGCTGCCATGAACACCCCCGTGCAGGGCACCGCTGCCGATATCATCAAGCTGGCCATGGTCAGCGTCAGCCGTCGCCTGCGGGAGGAGGGCTGCAGAGCCCGCCTCATTCTGCAGGTACACGACGAGCTGGTGGTGGAATGCCCCCTGGAGGAGGCCGACAAGGTGGCCGCCCTTTTGCAGCAGACCATGGAGAATATCGTTACCCTGAATGTGCCTCTGGTGGCAGAGGTCTCCCGCGGCAAGGACTGGGATGCCGCCCATTGATCCCCTCATTTTTCACAGCCAAGGAGGCGGCTTATGCTCATTATTGGCCTTACAGGCGGCATCGCCTGCGGAAAAACCACCGTTGCCGGTATGCTCCGGGCCCTGGGCGCCACCGTGCTGGATGCGGACGAGATCAGCCGCGGCCTGACCGCTCCCGGCGGCCCTGCCCTGCCCGCCATCCGGGAGGCATTCGGGCCGAAGGTATTTTTGCCCGACGGTACCCTCGACCGCAAGGCGCTGGCTGCTATCGTGTTCGGCAACAAGGCAGCGCTGGAGACCCTCAACGCCATCACTCACCCGATGGTGATCGCCCGGCTGGAAAGCGGCATCGCCGCCTGCCGGGAAAGCGGCGCTTCGATCGTCGTATTGGATGTGCCTCTGCTTTTTGAAGTGGGTGCCCAGCGTCTTGCGGATGTGACCGTATGCGCCACCGCCCCCGAGGAGGTACAGATCCTGCGCATGCAGAGCCGCAACCAATACACCCGGGAGGAAGCCCTCGGGCGCATCCGGAGCCAGATGCCGGTAGCCGAAAAGGCTGCCCGGAGCGACATCGTGCTGGATACCGACCTGCCCCTCCCCGAGCTGGAAAAAGAAGTTGAAACGCTCTACCACCTTTGGCTGACCGCAGCCCGAAAGGAGAACCAATGAATCCTACCGAACCCCAGCGCCGCAGCCTCATCGACGATGATGTGCCCCCTACGGACTGGTCTTATGTGAATACCGTTGCAGAGGGGCTGCGCCGCAGGCAGGCGCAGAACATCGGCGAAAAGCGGCAGCAGCAGCCCAACATCCGTCACCGGGCGGAGCCCGATCTGCCCGGCGAGGATGCGCCGGAGATCGCCCGTACGGTCTCGCCCGATGTGGCTGAGGACAGCCCCTTCCTGGTGCCGGAAAATATGCAGCGCCGCAGAGAGACCCCCAAGGCCGAGGTCGCCCAGCAGGCTGCCGCGCCAGAAGCCGCCGAAAAGGCCGCTGCCGGAGACAGCAGCACCGATACGGGTACCGAAGAAACGCCCAAGCGGGAACGCACCCGCCGCCGGGCTCAGATCGTTACCGAGGATGGTTCCAGCTTCGAAAAGCCTGCCGAGCTGGAGCTGCCGGAGTGGCTGCGGGTGGCCCAGCAGAACCTGACCCCCGACAGCGTACGCCGCCCGCCCGCGCCCCGGGTGCAGGCTGCCCCGCCCCAGGAGGCCGAGCCGCAGAGCAAACCGCTGTACGGCTACGCCCCCAAGCGGGAAGAAAAGCCTCTCCGCCAGGCGGATGTATACGCCGCCGCAGGCTACCCGGCAGAGCTGCTGGAGGAGCAGCGCCGCATCGATGCGGAGCAGGAGCTGGATCGGCTGCGCAAGCGGCGTGGTGCCATGTCTGTGCTGCCGGAGCAGCAGCACGCCGCCCGTACCGCAGGCAACCGAGCCTATCCGCCCTTCCGGGGCACTATGCCCCAGTCCACCGCCCCGGGCCCCGACCGGCAGGCAGCCCGTATGAGCGCCGTTCAGCGCTACCTGCAACCGGCCCCCGAGGCTCCCGCGGCCGAACCCGGCCCCTACACCGTTACCGACGATGAAATGGCTGCCCGCCCCCGTTTTCCCTGGCTGGGCGTGCTTACCTCGCTGGTGCTGCTGCTGGCGGTGTTTCTGTGGCTGAACCGCATCACCACCGCCAAGGAGCTGGAAAAAGTGTATGTGGCCCGTCAGCAGGCAGCCCAGCAGGTGGTGGATGAGCACCCCTACCATTACCGGGAGCTGATCGAAGCCCAGGCGGAGCAGTACAACCTGCACCCGGCATTCGTGGCCTCCATCGTGCTCAACGAAAGCTCCTTCCGGCCCAGCGTAAAGAGCAGCGCCGATGCCATGGGGCTGATGCAGATCCGCCCGGATACGGGCACCTATGTCAACCGGGCGCTGGAGATACCCGGCTACAACCACGATATGCTCTACGACCCGGAGACCAACATCCGTTTCGGGTGCTACTATCTGGGCGAGCTGAGCCAGCGCTTTGCCGGCGACCCCATCCTGGTGGCGGCAGCCTACAACGCAGGCCCCACCAACGTGCAGAACTGGCTCAACAACTCCCTGTATTCTGCCGATAACCGCACCATTCCCCTGGACAACATCCCCTATGGCGATACACAGACCTACGCCCGGCGCGTTCTTAGGGATTTTGCCGCCTACAAGCGCCTGTACTATGAGACCCCGGAGGGTGAGCTATGAAACGTTTCCTCTGTCTGCTTCTGTGCGTTATGCTGCTGCCTGCGGCAGCCCTTGGCGAAAACGTGCAGGATTCGCTGATCATCGGTCTGGTCAGCAGCCGTACGTACGAGATCCGTCCGCTGATCCCCCAGGAGCGGGATGTGGTATCCCTGTACAACATGGTCTACGAAAGCCTCGTCACCCTGGATGATAACGGCATCCCCCAGCCGCTGCTGGCGGAGAGCTGGGCAGAGACCGGCGGCGGCAATACCTGGACCTTTACCCTGCGGGAGAACATCACCTTCTCCGACGGTACGCCGCTGACCGCTGCCGATGTGGCTGCCTCCGGCAACTACATCCTCACCCTTGCCAATGCGGATGTGGAGGATAAGGGCTTTTACCAGAACATGCGCTACACGGTCTCCGGCTTCGAAGCGCCGGATGAGCGCACCGTGGTGGTCAAGGCCAAGCGGGATTATTACGGCGTGCTCTACAGCATGACCTTCCCCGTGGTGCACCGGACCCAGACCGAGACCCCCGGCGCGCTGGGCACCGGCCCTTACCAGATCCGGGAGTTTACGCCGGGCAGCCATATGTGGCTGGTGGCCAACCCCAACTGGTGGCAGACCCAGCCCCAGGTGCAGGAGATCATGGCCATGTTCTACCCCAGCAACAAAGAGCTGATCACCGATTACGAGTACGGCCGTGTGGATACGGCCATCACCCGTTCGGTGGCCGCCGCCCAGTACAAAAGCGGCATCAGCTCCCTGTCCATCGCCTACTCCACCCGCCAGCTGGAGGTGCTCCTGTTCAACAACGAGCAGCTGGAATTCGAGGATGTGCGTGTGCGGCAGGCCTTCCGCTACGCCATTAACAAAAAGCTCATTGCCCAGAACGTGTACATGGGCATGACCGTTGATGCCGATACCCCCGTGCCCTCCGACAGCTGGCTGTATTACGACCAGGAGAACGCCTTTACCTACAACCCGGAAAAAGCCATGCAGCTTTTGGAGGAGGCGGGCTGGACCGATACCGACAGCGACAACATACTCGACAAGGTGGTGGACGGCAAAAAGCGCAACCTGCACGTGCGCCTCTATGTATACGAGGATCCGGAAAACGATGTGCGCTTTGAGACCGCCAACATGATCGCCGATATGCTGGCGCAGATCAAGGTCTCCAGCAAGGTGACCGCCATGACCTACGGCGAAACGCTGGAGACGCTGGAGGCGGGCTCCTTCGATATGGTGCTGTGCGCCTTCCAGATGGATGTGGTGCCGGATTACGGCTTCTTTCTGCGCAAGGGCAACAAGCAGAACTACTGCCGCTACCTTTCCTCCGAGATGACCAGCCTGATCGATACCCTGCGCACCCAGGAGGAGCAGAACGATTTTGCCTACACCACCGGTGCCATCCAGCAGCAGTTTGCCAACGATGTGCCCTTCATCTGCCTGTTCTACCGCTCCGGCGCCATACTGACCCGAAAGATGTTCACCACCGTGCGCTCCATACGCGAGTTTGAGCTTTTGCGCGGCATCGAGGCCTTTGGCCGCTGATCCTGACCCCACAAGGAGGCCCCTACCGACCATGAAACGGTTCCTTTGCCTGTGTCTGCTCATGGTGCTGGGCATGCTGCCCGCCATGGCAGAGCCCCTTGCGCCCGCTGAGATCCCCGATCTGCTCACCGCAGCGGAGGCCAACGAGGGCGTGCCCATGCCCCCGTTGGAGATCCCCGAGGGGTGGCAGGTGCTGCCCGAGCCGGAGCGCCCCGCCTTTGTGGAGCTGCTGCTGAACGTGGCCCGGGCCGAGCTGGGCTATCTGGAAGGCGGCAACAACTACAGCAAATACGGCGAGTGGGCGGGCGACCCTAACGCTGCCTGGTGCGCTGAGTTCGTATGCTGGTGCGTGAACCAGACCGATCTGCAGCACGGCCTTGAGCTGCTGAACAGCGTCTACCCCAACTACAGCGGCCAGAACACCGGCAAGGAATGGTTCATTGCCCGGGGGCGCTTTCTCTTCCGCAAGGCGGTATGCCCGGATTGGGGCCCCCAGTGGCTCACCCACATGGATCGCAACCTGATGAAGAACGAGTACGTGCCCCGCTCCGGCGACCTGATGTTTTTCAGCTACAACGCCGCAGGCGATACCGAGCACGTGGCGCTGGTGGAGTTCACCGCCCGCCATGAGGACGGCCAGCTCTATGTGCATGTGCTGGAGGGCAACAACCCCGACCGGGTGCAGCGCAACCATTACCCCCTGGACGACAGCCAGGTGCTGGGCTACGGCCTTTGCGAAGACATACTGGGCACCACCATGCGCTTTGGCAACACCGGCGACAAGGTGCTCCTGCTGCAGCAGGCCCTGTGCGAGCTGGGCTACCTGGAGGAGCGGCACCTGACCGGCACCTACGGCAGCAACACCCGCGCCGCCGTGATGCTCTTTCAGCAGAAGGCCATGCATGAGGCAAACCCCAACGGCATCGCCAACCTGTATACCCAGCGAGCCATTGAGGAGAGGCTCAAAAAGAAGCGCTTCGATACCCCGGAGAACTGGAAGGTTACGGAATAGCCGAATCGGTAAGTTCTTCCCTGCGGGCCCCGAGGCTGTACGAAGCCGGTATTATGGTGTACAATAGAGCCCTGCCGCCGGGCATGGCAAGAAGGGAGCGTGAGGCCGATGCGCAGAATGGCTGCGGCGCTGATGTGTCTGCTGCTTGTATTGCTGCTGCCTGCCGCCCTCGCTTCCCAGACCGAAGAGCGCAAGGAGCGGGCGCTGCTCATCGGCGTGGACGAGTTCGTATCCCGCCCCAGCGCCTACCCCAGCTCCACCAACAATGTGCATGCGGTACAGGAGATGTTCCAGCATGCGGCGGTGGCCTTTGAGAGCATCCTACTGCCGCCGGAGCCCGTCACCTCCCCCCAGCAGCTTACGGAGCTGATCCAAAGCGCCTTCGGTCAGGCCGGGCCCGAGGATGTGAGCTATCTCTACATCAGCACCCACGGGCTGTACGACCCGGAAAACGGCATCGAGCCGCAGCTGCTGCTCAGCGATGGCACCGTGGAGAGCGCCATCACGCCCGCACAGCTGGAGGCCGCCTTCGAGGGCATCGGGGGCACCAAGGTGATCATTCTGGATGCCTGCAACTCCGGTGCCTTTATCGGCAAGGGCCTCAGCTTTCTGCCCCAGGAGCTGCACTTCACCTCCGGCGATTTCAAGGTGCTCACCTCCAGCGGTGCGCTGGAGGAAAGCTGGTACTGGAGCAGCGAGGGCGGCGGTGTGGAGCAGGGCGCTTTCTACTTTACCCAGGCGCTTACCCAGGCCCTCAGCCCCGCCTTCGATTACCCTGCCGACCAGAACCGGGATGGTGCCGTTACCCTCAGCGAGCTGCACCAGCACCTGTCGCAGGGGCATGCGGCCTCCACCCCGCAGGTATACCCCCAGAAGGACAGCTTCGTGGTCTTCCGCTACCAGCAGGAGCAGAGCCCTAACCGGCCCCGCTCCCCGGTGATGGATGTTACCTTCTCCGGCAATATTCTGAGCCGGCAGACCCCGGAGATCTCCATTGAGTTCATCGCCATGCGCCCCATCCAGATCGGGTACCAGATCGTGTACCAGCGGGAAGGCAAGTGGCAGTTCGATCAGGCGCAGATCATCTACGACGAGGCCGAACGCTTCACCCTCTTCGGCGACCGGGCAGGTGCCGTATCCGCCGGGCGCAAGCTGCGCACCCTGACCATCGGCGACCTGCCGGAGGATGCCTACGGCTATGTGCTGGTGCAGCTGTTCTCCATCGAGAACGGCAAGCTGACCGTACACGCCGGGCGGGTACTGTGCGTACCTCAGGAGAACGAGCCGCCGGTGATCGGCGTCTCCGTGCCGGAGAGCTTCAGCCCGGAAAGCGGGCGGGAGCTGTGCATCTTCGTCAGCCACGACGCGCCCTGCTCCCTCAGCGTAAGCATCGTGGATGAGGAGGGCAACACGGTACACCGGCTGTGCCACAAGCAATCCACCCGTCCCATGCAGCTGGAGCCCGCAGGCAGCGTCTTTTACTGGGACGGCACACTGAAAAACGGCCAGACCATTGCCCCCGGCACCTACCGCATCAGTGTAACGGCCTACACCAACGAGCATTCCACCAAGACGGAATCTCAACCGCTGACCATTCATCAAGGAGGTTGACCCCACATGGCAAAACGTTTGATGGTCGTGATCCCCTGCTACAACGAGGAAGAGGTGCTTCCCGAGACCTCCAAACGGCTGGTGAGCAAAATGCACAGCCTGGTGGAAAAAGGCCTCATTACCGAAGACAGCCGCGTGCTGCTGGTGGATGATGGCAGCAAGGACCGCACCTGGGAGCTGATCACCGCCCTGCACAAGGAGAACGAGCTGTTCGAGGGGCTGAAGCTGAGCCGCAACCGGGGCCACCAGAACGCCCTGCTGGCAGGCCTGATGACCGCCCGCGACCGCTGCGATGTATCCATCTCCATGGATGCGGATCTCCAGGACGACATGGATGCCATGGATCGCTTTCTGGAGAAGAACAACGAAGGCTGCGAGGTGGTCTACGGCGTACGCAACAAGCGGGAGACCGACACCTGGTTCAAGCGGGAAACGGCGCTGTTCTTCTACCGGCTCATGAAGGGCCTGGGGGTGGATATCACCTACAACCATGCCGACTACCGGCTGATGAGCAACCGGGCGCTGAACGCACTGGCGGAGTACCGGGAGGTAAACCTGTTCCTGCGCGGGCTTGCGCCGCTGGTGGGCTTCCAGAGCGATGTGGTCTACTACGACCGCAGCGAGCGCTTTGCAGGCGAGAGCAAATACCCCCTCAAAAAGATGCTGGCCTTTGCCATCGATGGCATTACCAGCTTCTCGGTAAAGCCCCTGCGGCTGATCACCACGGTTGGCTTCGTGATCTTCGTGGTATCGCTGTTCATGCTGCTGTGGGCGCTCATTTCCTGGCTGGGCGGCAACACCGTGGCGGGCTGGACCAGCATGCTGGGTTCCATCTGGCTCATCGGCGGCATACAGCTGCTGTCCCTGGGCGTGATCGGCGAGTACGTGGGCAAGATCTACAACGAATCCAAGCACCGGCCCCGGTTCATTATCGACCGGTACCTGAACGCCCGGGGCGACGACCCTGTGGTGGATAAATAACACATCAAAAACCCGCACCGGCGCATACAGTACCCTCAGGAGGGGGCATGTGCCGATGCGGGATTTTTTTGTTCATACCTACGATCTCATCATCCGTTGCGGGGCAGCGCTGCTGGGCTTTCTTGGCGGTCTGGGCAGCGGACAACGCCGGGGCGGGCTGCTGCTGGTGCTGCTGATGGCTGCCGACTATGCGACCGGGCTCATTGCCGCTCTGAAAGGCAAAAGCCCCCAAACGCCCGATGGCAAGCACAGGGCTGCCGTGGGTTTTCAGGGGCTTCTGCGCAAGGCCGCCATGGCGGCGGTGCTGCTGTTCTCTTTGGGGCTGGATCAGCTGCTCAGCGAGGGGAACCACATGTTCTATACCGCGGTGCTGTGGATGTACATCAGCAGCGAATGCCTTTCCCTGCTGGAAAACCTTGCGCTGTGCGGTGTACCGGTGCCACGCCGCCTGCGTATGCTGCTGGAACGGCTGGCCCGTCGGCAGGGCTTCAGCCAAGAGGGATGACCTCCAGGTCGTAGGGCACGTACAGGTCGCCGGTATAGGCGCTGCGGGCCTCCCGGGCATACAGCTCCCGGCGCTCCTCCAAGGTGGCATCCTCGGTGTGCCACAGCACCAGATGGGGGATCTGCAGCTCCTCTGCCAGCTTTGCCGCATCCAGCACGGTGCTGTGGTGCTTCTCGTAGGGCTTGAAGCGCTCCCGGTGCTCATAGAGGCAGAAGGCCTCGCTGAGCAGCCAGCTTGCGCCCTCCACCCACTGCCTGCACACCGGGTTGTAGGGTTCATCGCCCAGGCAGCACAGCCGCCGCCCATCGGAAAGGGTCAGCGTGAAGCCGAACTGCAGCAGCTTGGTGGAGCGGATGTCGAAAAACGTGACCGGGTGGCCCAGGATCTGGGTCTGCATGCCGTCCGTCAGCGGGTGGAAGAGGATGCGCGCCCCCAGCAGCGACGCGATCTTGGCGGGCAGCATCAGCTTGGTCATGGCGGTAAGGCCCTCTGCAATGGTCTCGTGGCAGTAGATGTGCAGATCGCCCTCGTAGCTGCCGCCGTTCATGGCGGTGCCCACCATGCGCAGCACCCAAACCACGCCCAGCAGATGGTCGCAATGAGCATGGGTCACGATCAGGTGATGGATGCTGCCAAAGCCGATGCCTGCCTGCTTCAGCTGCCGCAGGATGCCGCTGCCGCCGCCTGCATCGCACAGCAGGTATTCCCCGTTTTTTTCCAGTGCAAAGCAGGTGTTGTAGCAGCGGGTGACCGCCGCATTGCCGGTGCCCAGTACATGCAAACGTTCCATAAAAAGCCTCCCGAGAAAGATGATAAACGAAACCGGGCGGGAGCACGCCCGCCCGGCTGATGATATTCAGTTTCCTGCCTGCTCGAAATATGGGCTTACCATGTATCGTTACGGCACCTTGCCGGTCGGATGGGGTGGAAAGTCCAGATCCCGCGCCATGGGGAGTGGGTAGGTGAGTTACTCGTCGTCGAATGCTTCGTCGGCTTCAAAGTCGGCTTGTACAACGTCAATGAGCTTCTCGAGCAGGTCTTCGTCCTCTACGGGCTCGAAGGTCTCCAGTTCTTCGCCGTCTTCTTCGGTCTCTACCACCTTCATGATGTAGAGGTTGACAGCTTCTTCGTCTTCGGCCGCGCAGCCTTCACAATGCTCGCATTCACAGTCGCAGTCGCTTTCGTGGGCATCGCCCAGGACAACGTACTCTTCACCGTTGTAGAAGAAATAGCGAACCACTTCCAGCAGAACATTGTTGCCATCCTCATCTACGCCTTCGATGAGGTCCCGGGGTTCTTCCTCGATGGGGGCCGTGTTCTTGATCTCTTCGCTGTTCAATGGAAACGCCTCTTTTCTGATGATTGGTTTTGCCATCTTCCGGCAAACAGGGGGTTGGGGGATCGGGGGCTTGTGCCCTGTGGCCGGCGCACCGCTTTGTATCGCCGCCGTGTCATCACATCCTGCGGCTGTGCCACGCTGCGATGCCTTTTCGGTTGTTGTGCCATCCCCTTCGGTTCGGTTTTATTATACCCGAAAAAAGCCGATACTACAAGGGTTTTTCAAGAAATTTTCCCGTTGAAATACCGCCTTTTCTGTAGTATAATAAGAGTGTTGGGCAGGCTCAGGAGTGCTTGTCCTCTTTCTTTTGAAGGGGGTGCCGGCTGCCATCCGCTTCCTGGATGGTAACGCCCTGAAGGATGGCTTCCATATTCTCGCGGAAGCCCTGGATGTATTCCTTGCGCAGCGCCTGCTGCTCCTTGAGCTCGCTTTCGGTGAGCGGGCGGATCTTCTTGATCCGTGCCAGCTCGTTGATCCTGTCGATCTTTTCTTTTTCCATGAGTATTCCATTCCTTTCTGGGAGGTATTTCGGTATGGTACAGGGCAAGTGGTTTCCCGTAGGCAGCGATATTTCCGAGGCGCTTTCGGTGCGCCTGGCGGTATTCGGCACCGCCGCCGATGCGCTGGACAGCATGGCCCAGCAGGTGGTGGTCTACCGGGAGGGCCTGCCCGTGGGCTCTGCCCGCCTCTGGTGGGCAGACGGTGCCTTCCGGCTGGATATGCTGGGCGTACCGGCAGAGGAGCGCGGCAAGGGCTACGGCGATCTGCTGATCCGCCTGCTGCTGTTCAAGGCCCTCACCCACAGCGCCGGCCTGATCGCGCTGGAGACCCCGGAGGAGACCCGCCCCTTCTTTGCCAAGTACGGCTTTGTGGCCGATGGCGAAGAAAACGGCCTGGTGCGCATGCACATCCGCGGGGAGGATGTACAGCTGAGCCACTGCGGCGGCAACTGCGCCCAGTGCAGCAACCGCAGCGAGGAGTGCATCCCCAAGGCGCTGCGGTAAGGGGCTGCGGCGCAGGGCTTATGGGCTCTGCTGCGTGTTTCTTGCTCGAGCCGGTACCGGCACTATGCGCTGATCCGGACTGCTGATAAACCCATCCTTTGCGATCGCAGCCGCACATCTTGCACCTTCGGTGCTCGCTGCGCTTGCAGCTATGCGCTGCGGCGCAAGGATTGTGGGCTCTGTTCCGCAACCTCAATCGTCGTGTAGCCTACTACCGTAGCCTACACTCGTTTCGGTTGACGACTGCGGGTCGTTTTGCGCTTCGCGCAAGTGCCCACTGGGCACACACTTCCCTCCGTCTCCACACCCGGCAGGAAACTGAGTTTCCTGCACCTTCCCCTTTTTTGACAACCTGGGATCGGCGTTATACGCCGGTCTTTTTCTTTTCCGGCGCAAACACCCAGTTCTGCTGCAGCTTGTAGCTGAGCACGAACAGCAGGATATCCACCGGGATCTTGACCAGATTATCGCTCCAGCCAAAGGCCAGGTGCAGGCCGCTGGTCAGGGCGGCGGAAAGCAGCATATTGAGGCAGAACACCGCCAGATACCGGGGGAAGGAGCGGCTCACGCTGTTCTTGTCGTCAAAGACGAACTTCCGGTTCACCGTAAAGTTGAAAATGCCGGACAGGATACGCGCCCCCACCGTGGCAATGGTGATGTGGGGCACGAACCGCAGGAACAGCACACCGATCTCGTTACCGAGGGCGGGCACGCCCTTGAGCAGGTTGTTAAGGAGCAGGTAGAGAGCGTAATCCACCACAAAGCTCAGCAGCGATGCGCTGATGAACTTGAAGAAGCCCGCCAGAATAACGCTGTAGATGCGTACGCTGTCTCTTACGGCACGGAAATGGCTGCCCTCGTTGTTGTTCTCGTACACAGTCTCAATGGGCAGGGCGCGCATGGGCAGCCGCTGCCGGGCACACTCGATGAGCATGTTCATCTCGTACTCGTAGCGCTCGCCCTTTACGGCGATCATGGTGGGCAGCAGGCCGGAGGCAAAGCCGCGCAGGCCCGTCTGGGTGTCGGATACCCACACCCCGTAGAACAGCTTGAACACCGCCGAGGTGATCTTGTTGCCGTTGCGGCTCTTGAAGGGTACATCCGGCTGGTCGAAATCCCGGCTGCCCAGCAGCATGCCGGAGTCATCCTCCTGCAGGCTCTCTGCCATGCGCAGCACATCCTTCACGGTATGCTGGCCGTCGCTGTCGGCGGTGATCACATAGCGGCTGTCGGGGCAGCTTTCCAGCAGGTACTGCATGCCCCGCTTCAGGGCAACGCCCTTGCCTGCGTTGGGCACATAGGAGATGATGTGCACCACCTCATCCTGCGGGATGCTCCCGAACAGGGTCTGATAGCTCTCGCCGCTGCCATCATCCACGATGACGATCTTGCCCACGCCTGCCTCCTTCAGGGCAGCCACGTAGGGCGGGAGCCGGTCGTCCGGTTTATAGGCAGGAATAATGACCGCTGTATGTCGGTTCAGTTCCAGATCCATGTCGACCATCCTTTCGTAAGTTGCTGTATCAGTTTATCAGATAGGTATCCAGAAAGTCTACCATCAGAGGCTCGATATCCACACCGCCCGCCTCCAGCATCACCCGGGCCAGATCTGCCCGGTCGGCAATAGCGAGGGCGTAGGTCTGCGCATAGGTGCCCAGCACCTGCGCCAGCCTGCCGGAAAGCAGCTCATCCGCCGCACAGAGGAAGGCCGCCGCCCGCCCGTAGACCAGCATGGCATAATCGGTCTCGGTCTCGAAATAATCCAGCGGCGCGCCGGGGGTGGCACCGCCTGCCACCGTGATGCGCATAGAGGGCTCGATGCGCTGCATACGCAGATCCTCCCGGGCAGACAGGCCATAGCGGTGCTCCACATACTCCAGCAGGCTGTATTCGCACAGGGCCTCATCCAGCCAGGGGTGGGTCTGGCTGTCGCTGCCCACCAATGCATACCACCACTGGTGCGCCAGCTCGTGGGCGGCGGTCAGCTCCAGCTCATCCTCTTCCAGGGTATCGGCCACCATGCAAAGGGCGGTATACTCAGCACCGCTCACACCCAGCGGCAGGGCACAGACCGTGAGATCTTCAAAGGGGTAGGGCACGTAGCACTCGTTGTAGGCCTCCAGCATTTCAGCTGCATGGCCCAGCAGGGTGCCGGCCAGCGCCCGGTCGGCGGCATAAGCGGTGAGCCGGATGCCATCCACCGTACGGGCAACGGACTCCAGCTCCGTACTCAGCACCAGCCCCACATCCCGCACGGCAGGCGCATGCACCACCCAGGTGGTGTAGTCTTTCGTGCGGCTGGTCGCGGTCACTGTGCCGCCCACGGCGCAGCGGTACCCCTTCGGGGCGATGATGCTGAGGGTATAATCGGCGCATTCCCCGCTGAGGGGATCGCCCAAAGCCTGCCAGGCATCGGTGCGGTAGGCACCGTTCTGCCACAGCGCAGGCACGATAAAGGCATGGCCCGCCATAAAGGTGTTCTCCCACCAGCCGAAGCGGTATTTGGCATGGGGAAAATGCACCGTGTACCGCAGCGTTACCAGCAGGCTCTCGCCCTGCTGCCAGCTTTCCTGAAGGGGCAGCGCCAGCACGGTGCGGGCATCATCCCGGTAGAGATGGTCTGCCTGCGCCGGGATTCCGTTCTTGACCACGGTGGCTTCCTCCAGCACCAGCGAACCGGCGGAGAAGCCATCCGGGCAGCAATCCGCATTCCCGGCAAGGGGCGAGGTATCCGGCTTCATAAAGGCATTGGCCCAGCTGCGCAGCACCAGCTCCTGCCGGGGCTCCGCTGTGCGGGAGGTGAGCATCAGCGTCTGGGTGACCGCCATGCTGTGGCTGGCAGGATCCAGCTTTGCATCGATGGTGATCCGGTCCAGCTCCGCCGCAGCGGTATCCAGCCAAGGCTCTCTCGCCTGCTCCCGCCTGTCGTTCAACAGCTGCACCACGCCGACGATCGCCAGCGCCAGCACCACCGCAGCGGTGCAGACGGCCAGCAGTATCCGCCGGATCAGCTGCTTTCGCTTTTCGGTCATACGGCTGCCCCCATGTTGCCCAGCAGGGAGATCATGTGCTGGAACACGCCGCTCATCAGGTTACCGCCCAGCAGATAGATCAGCCCCAGCGTGAGCAGCAGCGCAATGGGGAAGCAGATCAGCTTGACCAGAAGCTCCTGCTCCGGCGTGCCGCCCAGCAGGGTGGAAAGCATATGGCTCAGCTGCAGGTAGGCGATCACGATGCCCACGATCATCACCACCAGCGCAAGCATGGGCGAGATCATGGAGGCCACCATGGTGACCAGCGCCACCGCAATGGTGGGCATAGTGGTAACGGTGACCATCTCCAGTGCCATCATCCAGTTGGGCTGCTGGTGGTGCACCAAATACAGGTACACCATGATCACCGCAACAGGAATGATGATGGCGATCACCTGACAAAGCACTGCAATGCCGCCCACCGCCGGAGCGATCTGCCCCGCGATGTAGTTGACCCCCTGCCGGAGCGCAGAGGAGCTGCCTGCCAGGCTGATGCCCGTCAGGGAGGTGATAAAGCTGAACAGCACGCTCACCACGCCGCGCATGGCTGCCATGCCGCCCAGAAAGACCACCACCAGCGCCACCGCCAGCACCATGGGGCCGGTGATCACATCACCGCGCTCCACAAGGGTGCGCAGCACCTGCCCGGGTGCGGTGAAGCAGCCCAGGAACATTCTGGGCAGCTCGGAAAGCAGTGCCATTACCGGGTTGGGGTGCTGCTGCAGCTGCCCCTGATAGGCATAGCTCTGGGCCGTGGGCTGGGGATAGCCCTGCTGCCCGTAAGCATTGGCCGCCTGGCTCTGATAGGGCTGGCGGGCAGGGCTGCCGCCGGGCTGGGCCTGTGCGCCGTAGGGGCTGGCCGCCTGCATGTTATAAGCGGTGCTGGCCTGCGGGGCCGGAGGGGTGACAGGCTGAGCCTGTGCACCGTAAGGGTTGGCTGTCTGTGCGCCAAAGCTGCCCGCCGCCTGCGGGGCAAAGCTGCCGACCGGCTGGGTCTGTGCGCCATAGGGGCTGCTCCCCTGGGCGGCATAGGTGCCCGCCGCCTGCGGGGCAAAGCTGCCGACCGGCTGGGTCTGTGTGCCGTAAGGGCTGCTCCCCTGGGCGGCATAGCCGCCCGATGCCTGCGGGGCAAAGCTGCCGACCGGCTGAGTCTGTGTGCCGTAAGGGCTGCTCCCCTGGGCGGCATAGCCGCCTGATGCCTGCGGCGCGTAGCTGTTCACCGGCTGGCTCTGCTGCCGGTCAAAGCCCGCACCGGGCTGGCCGGGAGGCGTGAACACCCCTGCATTGAAGGCATCGTTGCTTTGGGGCCGGAAGCTCTCCTGCCCGAAGCTGCCGCCCTGCTGGGGGTAGCTCTGCCCGCCCTGGCTGCTCCTGCACAGCTCCGGCTGGATCGGCTGCTGAGGCTGCCTGGGTGCGAAATCCGGCAGTGCAGAGGAAAAACCGCCGCTCTGCCCGGGGCGATCGGCCCGGGGCGCGGTGGTCAGATCCGAAAACGCAGGGGTACTGCTGCTCTGGGCAGGCTGCTGCCAGCTCTGGCCGGGCACAGGCCCCTGCCGGTAGCTCTGCTGGGCAGACGACCACATCTGGCCGGTGGCCGCGTGGCAAGTGGGGCAGTACGGGATCCCCGGAGCAACCGGTGCTCCGCAATTCGGACAATTCATGGTAAGCCTCCTGGCATTGATATTGCGTACCTTATTCTTCCCCGGCAGGATGGTCTGCCATCCACCGGGCGGCTGCCTCTGCCAACTCGGGCTTCAGCAGATAATAGCGCATGCCGCCGTATTCGATGCGCTGCGCTTCCGGCAGCGTCTCCAGATACTCCGCCAGCGTGCTGGCGGGGTAGTAGCGCTGATCCCAGAAATCGCTTTCGGTGGCCAGCATGGCTACCTTCATGCGCTCCAGCTCGGCGGGTACTTCCTCAAGGGACAGATCCATCACCGGCACGATGGGGTTGGCATCCAACACATGCCCCCTGCCGTGCAGCGGGTATTGGTAGCCGGTGCGGGGGATCAGGATCATCTCCTCCTCCCCCACCTCATCGGCCAGCGCCATCAGCAGAGCGAATTTCTCCCGGAAGCCGTTATCCAGCAGCAGGCTCTCGCTCTCCATCACATGGCGGCTGGAGCGGTAGAAGCTGTTGGCATAGCCGGTCTGCCGGGTGCCCTGCACGAAGCCCAGCACGCACAGCGCGGCGCAGAGCCACAACGGCAGCGCCCGCAGCATGGCACAGAGGCTCTCTCTGTGCCGCCGGATGCACCCCAGCCGTTCCGGGATGCGCTCTGCCAGCCACCGGGCAGCCCCGGGCAGCAGGTCGGCCAAAGCAGCCAACGCAGCGCACAGCGCCGCCGCCGCCACAAAGAACCATTGCAGGCTGTAGCGGGGCATCATGGCGAACGTGCCGGAGAAGCTGTAGAGACGGCTGTCCAGCAGGCCGGTCATGGGGGCCAGCAGCCCAAGGGCAATGAGCGCCGCATAGGAGACAGCCTCCACGGCCTCGTTGTTCCTGTTATCCGTACGGATGAGCACCGCAACGGGGCCATCCTTGGGCTGGGCGGCACGAACCGCCTGCACCCGGGCATGCACCCGGCTCCTGCGCACCACCAGCGCAGCCACCACGCAAAGAAGGGTGAGCAGCGCCGTCCAGAAGCCCGCAGGGCCCAGGGGCGAAGCATAGCCGTAAAGGATGCTGTCCATATCGGCAAAGAAGCTGAGCTGGGTGGTGGTCTCCACGATGCGGTAATCCTGCAACAGGTATTGCCGGTACCAGGGCGCATCGGTAAAGGTGGTCATCAGCCGCCAGGGGTTCATCTGCCCCCAGCGCAGGTAGCACCAGATGTTGCCGGAGAACGCCGCCAACGTGCCCGCCGCCCCGCCCGAAGCGATGCCCACGGAGCGCAGCAGCACCCGGCCCGCCTGCCCCTCTGACCGGTACAGGCTGCCGAGCCACTGCCAGATGACCCACGCCACCACCAGGAAGGGCAACTGCACAAAGCAGACCACATGGGCGCTCATCACCGTGAAGCAAACCGCCAGCGCAGCGGCTGCCTTGCCCAGATTCCGCAGAAAGCCGCTCTGCCGCGCCTGAAGCCCGGCAAAGAAGACCGCTGCCAGCAGCAGCGCCAGAATGCGCCACAGATCCCGGGGCGCACCCGCCACGCTGTGGTACAGGTTGGGGATCAGGTTGAGCAGCACCACGCCCAGCAGGATGCAGGGCTTTTTGCCCCGGCACACCACCAGCAGCAGCGCCATATAGGCCGCCGCCGCGTACAGCGTGAGCATGCCCAGCCCGCTGACGGCGGGCTTATCAAAGGGGTAACCAAAGCTCTCCGGGCTGTGGAAAAGCCCATAGCTCATGTACAGCTCCAAAGAGGGAAAATGGCTGTTGCCGCGGAAGCGGCCCTCCAGCTCCTCCTTCTCCAGCAGGTTCGGAAGGCTGCGGTCGTTGCAGTACCGCTCTGCCAAAGCCATGTACTCGCCGCTGTCGCCGCTGAGGGTGAGGCTGTTCATGCTGGAGCAGAAGCGGATGCACACCGGTGCCAGCAGGATGACCACGCACAGCGCAAAGCACAGGCAAACGAGGGCAGGCTTATCCAGCTGCAAAAGGCGGCGGGCAAAGCCCAGCCCCTGCCGCAAAAGAGTCGGCAGACGGCGCAGGTTCCGGAGGAATGCGCCCGCCAGATACAGCCCGGCAAGCAGCGGCAGACCGCCGATGTACACCCATTTGGAGGCACGGGGCCACACAAGGGCCAACAGCAGTGTCCACAGGTACTGCACGAAGGGGGTGGCGGCAACGCCGGTCAGGAAGCAGGCGGTACGGCTGCGCCCGGTAAAGAGGCCGTGCACCGCAAACAGCACGCCCAGCCCAAAGGCCGCAAGCATACAGCTGAGCAGATACAGGTTCCGCCAGCTGTTGCCCAGATCCAACCAGGTCATCAGCCCTTCCTCCCAGCCTTGATCAGTCTGTCCATTTCCTCCAGATAGTAACGGTTGATATCCACCTTCTCGGCGAGCAGCTTCTTCAGCTTCTCCGCGCCCTTCTCCTCCAGCTGCGGATCCTCCAGCAGCGCAATGGCCTGAGCGGTGGCTTTTTCGTAGCGATCCTCGCCGTCGTTGAAGTTGTAGAGCAGCCCGTACCGCTGGCTCTGCTCCTGGGTGGAGCCGCTCTTGATCACATTTACATAGAGGGCATGGGTGCCCAGCATCACCGCCTCGGAGGCCATGGTAGCACCCTCGCTGTACACCAGCCGGGCAAAGGCCAGCACATGGTGGATCAGCTCATAGGGGGTGGTGAGCAGGTGGGGCTTCAGCTCCTCGGGCACGTTGCCCTCGGCGCTCACATACACCCTGCCGTACTTGCTCAGCTGTTTGACCAGGGCGATCTTGCCCGCATCATCCAGCCCCTTTTTGCCGATGTCGTGGCTGGCGTTCCAGGCTACGAAGCGCACAAGGATGTAGGGCTCATCCGGGTCGAAGCCTACATCCCGCAGCACCTGCTTATCCGGCGTAAAAACGGAGGGGTGCAGGTAGAACAGCTCCTTGTAGGTATCCACCCGCTCCTGGCACTTGCCCAGATCGGTCAGAAAGGTGCGGGGGGTGATGATCTTGGTGGTCAGCCGCTTGCAGATGCGCAGGCTGAACCTGCTTACCTCCGTATCCTCATAGATGATGTGGGGCTTGCGGCTGATCCATGCGGCAACAGCCATCATGGGCGAAGCACGGCCGATGAGGATATCCGGCTTGAAGCGCAGGGCATGCAGGGTGTGGTCGATGCACATGGCAAAGAACAGAAAGCCCTTTTCGATGATGTTCTTGCCCGTGGAGCGGGCGCTGAGCTCGTAGGGGATGCCGAAGGAATCCAGCAGTTTGGTGTCGCCGTCCTTTTCGATGGCAAGGGTACGCACCTCATCGCCCCGCTCGTTGAGCATACGGATGATGTGGCGGAACTGATGAGCCCAGGCGGGGTGGTCGATGGAGATCATCACTTTGCTCATTTGTAGATCACCTCTCCGATCTTTTCAGGGGTGGTGGGGGCATTCTTGCGCAGCTGGTAGAGGATGCGGTCCTCGTTGCGGTTGATGCGCACCATGCTCTCCATGGCGATGCCGAAGCAGAACATCAGCACCGAAATGAGGGTGCAGAAGGCGCAGATGAGGCCCGCGAACAGATAGCCGCTGAAATACCCCACCCGGATGTAGTGGATGAGGAACATGAGCCCGAAGATGATGGCCGGGATCAAAAACAGGCCGCCGATGAAGCCGAAGAACTTCATGGGGTAATAATCCCGCATCAGGCCGGTGATGATGCCCAGCGTACGCTTCATGTACTTGAGGATGCTGCCTGCGATGCGGCTCTTGCGCTCCTTGAAGTAGGTAACGTCGATGGGTACCTCCTTCATGCTCAGACCGTTGAAGCGGAAGGAGATGAAGCTCTCCTGGGTGTAGGTGAAGCGCCCGTGGAAGTTGATCTTCAGCAGCGTCTCCCGGCTGTAGGCGCGGAAGCCGCAGCTCACATCGGAGAACCGCTGCCCGCACAGGGCGCTGACCAGCCCGTTCATGCGGGCGTTGCCCCAGCGCTTGATGGGCGGCATGTTCTCGATCTTCTTGCCCTCCATAAAGCGGGAGCCGGTAACAAAATCGGCCTCGTGGTTGAGGATGGGGGCAATGAGCCGGGCGATGTTATCGGCGTTGAACTGGCCATCGCCATCCATGTTGACCATCAGGTCGTAGCCGTGCTCGATGGCATAATCCACCGCACTGCGGAAGGCCATGCCCAGCCCCTTGTTCTGCATATGCCGGATGACCGTTGCACCGGCCTTCTGGGCATAGACGGCGGTATCGTCGGCGCTGCCGTCATCCACCACCAGGATGTGCACCTGGCTCACGCCCTCGTAGCTGCGGGGGATGGCCCCGATCACCTTCCGGATGGTCTCGCCCTCGTTGAAGCAGGGCAGCGCGATGAGCATCTTCATAGTTGTTCCCTCCCGGAGTCTGCTCCCGCCAGCGCACACAGCCACAGCAGCATGGGCACGCACAGGTACAGGGGCATGGAATAGCGGAAATAACCGTTCACGGCAGACAGCATACAGCCTGCCAGGGTAAAGAGCATGGGCACGGCGGCGATCAGGTAGCGCCCCCTGCCTCTGCCTGCCAGCAGCGAGACCCCCAGCAGCGTGAGACAGCCGTACAGCCCCGGTGCGATGAGGATCCGGTACAGGGGGTTCTTTGCCAGCTCATCGGTAAAGCGGATGAGCAGATCGCTGCGGGGGTTGACAGAGAATTGGAAGTAGGGATCCAGATGGGTGGTGGTCTTCTGCTTGCCGATGAGCAGCGTGGGCTTGATCCGGCTCATGTACCCGGGGTACACATAGCCGTAGGTGTTGTGGAAGGTGGCTGCCAGCCCGGTGCCCGGGTGTTTGAGGGCGAGCCGGAGCCAGGTGCGGAAGAACGCCGCCTTCTGCTGCGGGGCGGCATCGGTACGCCAGAGCAGCTTGACCGGGTCGCTCAGCTCGCCGTTGTAGGCAGCCGCCAGCGCATCCAGCTCCAACACCCCATCGATGGCTTCGGCCTCCTCGGGGGCAAGCTCATGCTCAGAGGCGATGCGGGCTACCTGCTGCAAGGGCACAGAGTATTCCTCGGTCTCGGGCATGGGGGCCACGCCCAGCACCGGCAGCAACAGCCGGATGCCTGCAAACACGCAGACCGCACACAGGGCAGCCGCTGCCGGGGCCACCCACAGCCCGGCGCTGCGGCGTTCCCTTTGCAGGCTCCACACCAGCAGCCCTGCCAGCGTGAGCACCGCCAGATACACCCCCGGGTTGCGCAGCACCACGCAGAGCACGGCCGCGGCGCACAGGCAAAGGGTACTTTTCAGGCAGGGCTTTTCCCCGTCGCAATGGCGGTGGCACAGCAGCATCAGCCACAGCACCGCCATGGCAAAGTTGGTATCCTTGCCGATGCAGAACGCATACAGGGGGAAGATGGGCAGCACCGCAAAGAACACCAGCGAGCCCACGCCTACCCAGCGGGGGGCCATGCTCGTCCGCATCTGCCGGATGAGCACGCCCAGCAGCCATGCCATCAGCGCCGCCTGAATGAGGCAGTACAGCGCCACGGTGATATCGCCGTTGCCCAGCTTTACGCCCAGCCAGCGGAAGGCATGGAGCAGATAGGTCTGAAAAATGGGGTTGCCGTTGGCCAAAGGCTTCAAGCCGATGGCTTCCATGATCATGGTAACGCTGTCGTTGGACACGGTACCGGGAAAGATGAAAAACAGCCAGGGGCACCAGCAGCCAAACAGGATGAGGCCGTACTGCCAGCCTTGCAGCACCCGGCCTGCTGCCTTGGGCGCAGCATGCGCAAGGGCACCTTCCGCTGCGGCGGTACCCAAGAGCGCATCGGTCAGAAGGGCCATGGCGGCGGCATACAACGGTACACGGCCCGCAAAGAAGCCCAGCGCCACAAGGGGCTGTGCCGTTACCAGCCCTGCACCGCCCACTGCGCCGAAGCTCTGCCCGAAGGTGACGATGGCCGCAAACAGCGCAGCCAGCACCCACAGGCGCTTCATGGCAAAGGCCCGGGAGGTGCCCAACGCATGGCGGTACAGCAGCCACAGCCCGCCTGCCGCCAGCGCCCACACCCCACCGTCTGCCAGGATGCTGCCGGGCGCTTCTACCGGCACCAGCCGCAGCGCCAGCGAAAGCAGCGTAAGGGCGCACAGAATGAGAACCTGCCAGCCTTTGGTGCTCTGCTTACTGCCTGCCATGCTCCCATTCCCCTTTCCCGTAAAGATAGTTATTCAGTTTATTTTAGTGTTTTTTCGCGTATCTGTCAATGTGGAGCGGGGCTCAGGGCGGGTCTATCGAAAGCCGGAAACCCTTGCAAAAGAAGGGCTGCGCCCCCGCGCCCTGCGGGAGCCGCCCCCGGCGGCGCAAAATTTTACCCGCCTAAGAAGCGCCCCAGCCGTTGCGCAGGCACCCTGCCGGGCCCGGCGAAAACGCGCTTGCAGACACCTGCGCAGGTGTGCTATACTCCTTGCCAGAGGTGATTCTACAATGAAAAAATGGATGCTCATTCTGCTTTCCCTGGTGCTTCTTGTAACCACTGCCACCGCCGAGACTGCTGCCCCCGCTGCCGGTACCATCGTGGTGACCACCCAGATCGAAAACGCCGATATGGCGGAGTTCTCCCTTTATCAGGTACGGGCAGAGGTGACCGTCGAAGGCCGCCCCGAGGCTGCGGATAAGATCAACCGCCGCCTGGAGGATATCTACTACAACGCCGGTACCCGCATCGAGGAGCTGCGCAACACCCCCTGCGAGGAGGGCTTCAGCCCCAGCAGCTATTCCCTGACCATCGACAGCATCTCCACCAGCGGTGCGCTGCTGTTCATCACCTATTCCGAGAGCTGGTACGCCTCCGGCGCCGCCCGCCCCAACAGCACCGAATTCGCCCTGGCCTTTGATACCGTCACCGGCGGCGAGGTGGAGATCGATGCCATCCTGCCCAGCGACGAGGCCGCCATGGATGCCCTCATCGCCAAAGTGGCCGAGCAGATGAAGAGCTACGAGAAGGATATGTTCTTTACCGCCGAAGAGGCTGCCGAGAAGGCCCGCGGCGGCTCCTCCGCCAGCTGGATGATCGACGGCAGCGACCTGTGCGTCATCTACCCCGCTGGCTGGCTCACGCCCCAGTTTATGGGCAACATCACCGTCCGGCTGCCCATGAGCAGCCTCACCGGCATTCTGGATGATGCCTACCTGCCCATGCCCACCTCCGGCCAGGGCACTGCCCAGCTGCTGCCCGCCGCAGAGGGCGAATCTGCCCCCTGGCAGCTCACCGCCACCGGCGATGTGGCCGACCTGACCGGCTGCGTATACTGGGGCAGCGAGCAGAGCCCCTACCTGCACACCGTCTGCTACTACGCCAGCACCCTGGCGGATGCCACCGCAGCTTTGCCCCGCTGCGCTCCGGAGGAGTGGTATGTGGCCACCTATCAGCAGGGCGGCGAGACCGTTACCCTGAGCAGCAAGTAAGCGTACAAGCAACTTTTATCCACGATTTATGCTCCACCGGCAATGCCGGTGGAGCATTTTACTGCTCCCCTCAGTTTTTTTCGCGCTTTCATTGACACTGTGCCCCTGTTTCCACTATAATATTTTGGTATGTGTGTGTATGTTCCCGCCTGTGGCGGTACCCAATACATTCATTGCAGTTTATTGCGAAGGAGAGACCCTGTTATGAAGACCTACAAAGCGGCTGAGCTGCGCTCCATGTTCCAGCAGTTCTTCAAGGACCATGGCCATGCTGTCATCTCCAGCGCCAGCCTGATCCCCGAGAACGACCCCACCGTGCTGTTCACCACCGCAGGCATGCATCCCCTGGTACCCTACCTGATGGGCCAGAAGCATCCTGCCGGCACCCGCCTGACCGACGTGCAGAAGTGCGTCCGTACCGGCGATATCGACGATGTTGGCGATTTCAGCCACCTCACCTTCTTCGAAATGCTGGGCAACTGGTCTCTGGGCGACTATTTCAAGCAGGAAATGATCCCCTGGAGCTGGGAGTTCCTCACCAGCGAGAAGTACCTGGGCCTGCCCAAAGAAAAACTGGCCTTCTCCGTCTTTGCCGGCGATGAAGACTGCCCCCGCGACGAAGAGAGCGCCCAGCTGTGGCGCGATTGCGGCGTGGCCGACGACCACATCTTCTTCCTGCCCAAGGAGAACAACTGGTGGGGCCCCGCCGGTCTGACCGGCCCCTGCGGCCCCGATACGGAGATGTTCATCATCACCGATAAGGAGCCCTGCGGCCCCGATTGCTCCCCCGCCTGCTCCTGCGGCCGTTATCTGGAGATCTGGAACGACGTGTTCATGCAGTACAACAAGCAGGCCGACGGTACCTTCGTGCCCCTGAGCCAGAAGAACGTGGATACCGGCATGGGTCTGGAGCGCACCATCTGCGTGCTCAACGGCAAGAAGAGCGTTTACGAGACCGAGCTGTTCGAAAACATCCTGGGTAAGATCGCCGAGCTTTCCGGCAAGACCTACGGCCAGGATGAGGAGACCACCAAGGCCTTCCGCATCATCGGCGACCATATGCGTACCTCCACCTTCATCATGGGCGACGACCGCGGCGTGAGCCCCTCCAACATGGACCAGGGCTACGTGCTGCGCCGCCTCATCCGCCGCGCTGTGCGCTACGGCATGAGCATCGGTATGCCTGATGGCTTTACCGGCGAGATCGCCAAGGTGATCATCGCTCAGTACAAGGAAGTTTACCCCGAGCTGGAGCGCAACGAGAAGTTCGTGCTGGAGCAGCTTTCTCTGGAGGAGACCCGCTTCGCCAAGACCCTGCGCCAGGGCGAGAAGGAATTCGACAAGATCTACAACAACATCCAGAACACCCGCGCCACCCTGGATGCCATCCTGGCTGCCGAGAACAAGGTGGCTCTGGCCCAGGAGTATGCCCAGACCAAGAAGCTGCGCCCCTCCCCCGACATGCTGCCCATCATCGAAGCCGCCAAGGCCGGTGACGAAGCCGCTCTGGTGGCTGCCGTGAACGCCCGCCTGGAGAGCCTTACCACCATGGATGGCCGCAGCGCCTTCAAGCTGTACGATACCTACGGCTTCCCCATCGAGATGACCATCGAGCTGGCCACCGAAAAGGGCCTGAAGGTAGACGAGGCCGATTTCGCCGAGCGCTTCAAGCAGCACCAGGCCACCTCGCAGGCCGGTGCCGAGCAGCGCTTCAAGGGCGGCCTTGCCGACCACAGCGCGCAGACCGCCCGTCTGCACACCGCCACCCACCTGATGCACACCGCCCTGCGCAAGGTACTGGGCGATGAGGTTGCCCAGAAGGGCTCCAACATCACCGCCGAGCGCCTCCGCTTCGACTTCTCCTTCGGCCGCAAGATGACCAAGGAAGAGATCGCCGAGGTGGAAAAGCTGGTCAATGAGGCCATTGCCGCCAAGGCCCCCATCACCTGCCGCGAGATGACCGTGCCCGAAGCCAAGGCCGAAGGCGCCATCGGTCTGTTCGAGAGCAAGTACGGCGAGCTGGTAAAGGTCTACACCATGGGCGAGTTCTCCAAGGAGATCTGCGGCGGCCCCCATGCCGAGAACACCGGCGACCTGAAGAGCTTCAAGATCCAGAAGGAAGAAAGCTCCTCTGCCGGCGTGCGCCGCATCAAAGCCGTGATCGGCACCACCGCCGACGAATAAGAACGGGTACGGCAGGGGGATAGGAACTCCCCCTGCACCCCCGCACCTTTCGCCCGTTCCACAGGCGAAAGAACAGATATTTTCGGATCGGTACAGCGTTGCCGCGGCATTACGTTGATGCTTCCCCGGCGATGGCTGCTGCCATACCCCATTGCCTGCATAAGCACAGGCAATGAAGGGCGCAGGGAGCAAGACTCCCTGCCGGGCCTCGGGGGGATACTCCCCCGGCTTGCCCCACATACCCTGAAACCTCTGCGCCACCGCATGTTTTGTAAAAGACGGATCCATACTCACCATCCGTCTATGCAGGCATCGGTGGCTTTTTGCATCCCTTTTTTCCGCTGGGCGGCCCTCTCACCGCCGCATGAAACAAAGGGCGCTGCATCCTATCAAAGACGGAGGTGAAAACGAAAATGGAGACCATGAACCGACACCCTCACTGGCAGGAGGAGGAAAACCACCTGGCCGCCACCCTGGAGGTGGTAGCCTCGGAAAAACAGAAGCTGGAGGATAAGCTGGGCATCATAGACGGCAACGACCGCCTGATCCACGTGCTGGACGACGGCTCCAGCGATGCGGTGGTGCAGCAGTTTCTTGTCAAGAACCAGCTGCGCTCGCTGCACCAGCTCCGGCTCAGCCAGCGCCAGCCCTACTTTGCCCGGCTGGACTTTACCCCCGACCCGGGCCGGAAGAACGACTGGCTCAAGGCGGGCGAAAAAAGCTCGGTCTATGTGGGCCGCTGGGGCGTGATCCAGACCCCGGAATACAAGGTCTGGGTAGCGGACTGGCGCAGCCCGGTAGCCAATCTGTACTATTCCGGGCAGGTGGGCCGTGTCAGCTACGAATGCCCGGATGGCAGCGTCTACGGCGAATTGAGCCTGAAGCGCATGCTCACCGTGGAGGATGGTACCCTGACCGATATGCAGGATACCGGCCTGGCCGGGCAGGAGAAATTCCTGACCGATGCCCTGAGCCAGCTTACCTCCTCCCGCTTGAGAGAAGTGGTCACCACCATTCAGGCGGAGCAGAATGCGGTGATCCGTGCCGAGCCCATGCAGCCCCTGTGCGTGCAGGGCGTGGCAGGCAGCGGCAAGACCACCATCGCCCTGCACCGCATCGCCTGGATGCTGTACCGGCTGCAAAAGACCATCACGCCCCAGCAGCTGCTGATCATCGCTCCCAACCCGCTGTTTCTGAGCTACATCAGCAAAGTGCTGCCGGATCTGGGCGTGGATGATGTGCGGCAGGTCACCTTTGAGGGGCTGTGCAAGCAGCTTTTGCAAAAGCACATGCCCAAGCTGGAAAACACGCCTCAGCTGCGCCTGCGCCTTGGCATGACCAAGCCGGAGCGGGATCTGCTGGACGATACCCTGCTCCGCAAGGGCAGCCTCAGGCTCTATGAGCACCTGCAGCGGTTTCTTGCCCGCTGGGAGGAGGAATGCCTGGCCAAAGAGGATATCCGGCTGGGCAATACGGTGCTGATGAGCGCCGCCGAGGTACGCCGCTACTGTCTGACCGACTTCCGCCACTTCCCGCTGGCAGCCCGCATCGGAGAGCTGGTCAAGGTGATCCGCAACCGGGTAAAGACGGTGGTGGAGAAGCTGCACCTGAGCATCACCGATGCGGCGGAGAAGAAGCTGGATCAGCTGCTCCACGCCATGCCGGATGGCCCGGAGCGCCGCCGGAAGGCCACCCTGCTGCTGAACAGCCGGGATCAGCGCCTGAAGGAGCTGGAGGAACTGGGCAAAGCCTTCCCCAAGCAGGTGGAGAAGCTGTTTGGCACCATGGAGCTGCTGGAGGTCTACCGCCTTTTCTGGCAGCAGCTGACCGAGCTGGACGGCTCCTATGCCCACGCCGCCGCGGCCACTCAGCCCCTTTTGGAAAAGAAACGGGCCGCCAGGGAGGACCTGCCCGCCCTGCTGGTGCTGGCCAAGGGGCTCTACGGCCTCAACACCCCCGATGTGCGCCATGTGGTGATCGATGAAGCGCAGGATGTACCGCCCCTGCAGGTAAAGATCCTGCGGGAAGCCTTCGGGCACGATGCCTTCACCTTGGTGGGCGACCTGTGCCAGGGCATCTGCGGGGATGGCGGCATCCGTCAATGGAGCGACCTTTCGGAGGGCATTTTCAAAAAACCGGTGGAGACCATCGCGCTGAGCACCGCCTACCGCAGCACCGCAGAGATCACCGATGCGGCGCTGTCGGTGATCGGCCGCCACCCGGTGGAGGGCGTGGGTCATACACAGCCGGTGCTGCGCCACGGCGGCAAGCCGCTGCTGGTGCGCACAAAGAGCCCGCAGAGCCGCACGGAGGCGGTGCTGGAGATCCTCCGGGGCTGGCAGCGGGAGGGCTTCCGGGGCATCGGCGTGGCCGCCAAGGATCCCAAAGCCGCCAGGAAGCTGCACAAGGCACTGGTGGAAAACGGGCTGACCGAAGCAAGGCTGGTCACCGAGGGCGACCCCTCCTTTGAAGGCGGCATCCAGGTGATGGATGCCGGCGTGGTGAAGGGGCTGGAGTTCGACTGCATGCTCATCTCTGATGCGGATGGAGAGACCTACCCCGACCAGCGCTTCTACGCCAAGCTGTTCTATGTGCTGTGCACCCGTCCCCTGCACCGGCTGGCGCTGTGCTGCGTGGGCGAGCCCACCGCCCATCTGGAAAACGCCGATGTGGAGGTACGGGAGGTGTGATGCCCGCGCTCTTTTGGCAGACTGCCTTTCTCCCACCCCTATCAACAAGCGAAGGAGCATCGTTCCATGAACACCTTTTCCCTGATCTATGAACAGATCGCCCGCATTCCCCGGGGCAGGGTCTGCACCTATGGGCAGATCGCCAAGCTGGTGGGCAACCCCCGGCTTTCCCGGGTAGTGGGCTATGCGCTGAAGACCGCACCGGAGAGCCTGCCCTGCCAGCGGGTGGTCACCAAAGACGGCTGCCTGAGCGATGCCTTTGCCCCTCTGGGCAAGGAGACCCACCGCCTGCTGCTGGAGATGGAGGGCATCACCTTTACCCCGGATGGACGGGTGGAGATGGAGAAGTATTTCTGGGCGGGGGAATAATGCCACAGGCCCATCCCAGGTCTGGCAGTGCCCGCGCCGCAGCGTTATTCTGCGGACACCGAAGGTACAAACTGTGCGGCTCCGTTCGATCAGAATGGGGCCGCAGCAAAGAAGCCGCACCGATCGGTGGATGTTCATAAACAGTCAGTTGCGGCACTCGAGAGCCTATCGAGTGCCGCTTTCGTTTCGAAAGCAAAATGAACCTTTCGATAGCGAGCCCCGTCTATATAGGTGAAACCGTTTTTTCACTTATTGGCCAAAGGAGGTGAGGATATGGATGAGTTTGAAAAGTTGCTGGAAGCAGAACGAGTGTCTGTGGAACGTTTTGTGCGCTTTCGCTTGAACTCAAAAGTAGATGCAGACGACGTTTTACAAGAAGTTTTCCTTGCCGCCTGTCAAAAGTTCCCTCAAATCAAAAACAAGAGTTCCTTTAAGGCATGGCTCATCAGCATTGCCAGAAACAAGTGTTATGACTACTTTCGCAAGAAAGCAAAACAGCTCGAGATGCCAATCGATGAAATAACACAGAGCGAATTAGCGGACGGCAGATATGGCGTTTCCGTAGTTGCCACAGTAAGAGAGACTTTCAGTTTGCTTTGTACTAAAGATAAGCAGATATTGTATCTCTATTTTTGGCAAGAGCTTCCGCAGGCCGAAATTGCCAAACAGCTGAACATTCCTGTTGGAACAGTAAAAAGCAGGCTGCATACAGCAAAGCACAATTTCAAAACCAAATATCCATATCGCACCGAAGGATGGAAAGGAGAAAGCACTATGAAAAAGCTGCCCGAACTGATACCCGAATACAAGATCGAAGCAAGTTCCGAAGCACCTTTCTCTGTAAAATGGGAAGAGCTTATGGGATGGTTCCTGATCCCCAAACTTGGTGAAAAACTGTCTTGGGGTATGTATGATATACCTTCCCGCAAATGCAGCCATGTTTATGACATGCAGGTCACAGGCAAAGCCAGGGTTCACGGTATCGAAGGTGTGGAGCTTACCGCAAGAGAGGCATCCTACTCAAATAAGAACGAGGTGATCAACCGCACTTTTGTAGCACAGCTTACAGATACGCATTGCCGTTACCTTGCAACGCTTCGAAATGACGGAGATGTTCGCAATTACATTACCTTCCTGGATGGCGATGACTTTATGCTGAACTGGGGCTTCGGAGAAGATAATTGCGGAAAAGAAACGAACCTGTCTGTCAAAGGGGATATTCAGAGAATTGGTAACTCTGTTACGAGTGTGAGCAAAGATTTCCTGCTTGATATCGTGGGCAGATATACCGTTACCATCGGAGGCAAAAGTTACGATACCGTTTGCGTAATGGATATTGAAACCTATAACTGTGGTGTTGTTTCCGAGCAGTTCTTAGACAGGGATGGAAAAACAATTCTGTGGCGCAGATACAATCGTGATGATTGGGCTATTGAACGTTATCAGAAGCCCTGGAGCGAACAGTTGCCCGAAAATGACAGGCTTATCGTAAACGGCACGACCTATGTTCATTGGTACGATTGCATTACAGATCACATTCTCTAAAAGCCCGATCCGTCTGTTTATTCACGGCGCACTTCTATACAGGGGCGATCCCTGTATGTCTGCTCTGTGAGGTAACAGCGGTCTCTTGAAAGACCGGGCTGCTTTTGCGTCACTTTGCTCCCTGCAAGGGGCTGTCTCCTTGTGCTGATATGCGCACTATCCCAAAAGAAAACCTCCGCAGAAGTCGATCCTGCGGAGGTTTCTCTGTTTTTGGCCTGTATCCCGGTGCGGCTTTCCTATTGCCTTGTCGCTATTCATTTCAGCATCTCCACCCACTGGCCATCCGGCTGCTGCAGATAGTACTGCTCGCTGAGATCCTCCTCCAGAAACACCCGGAGCATATTTTCCATACTGTCGGCCAGCGGCAGGGAGCGCAGCTTCTCCAGCTCCACCCAGCTCACCTCGCCCTCGCCGGAGGAAGCCAGCGTGCCGGTGAACCGATCTGCCCGGTAGAGCAGCACCATGTAGCGGGAGCCGTCTGCCTCCGGCCAATCCTTGATGCCGCAGAGCTTCGGGGCTTCAATGGTCAGCCCGGTCTCCTCCCGCACCTCCCGGATGACCGCATCGGTGAAGGATTCCCCCTTCTCCACATGTCCGCCGGGAAAGGTGTAGCCATGCCAATCCGGATCCACCCGATCCTGCACCAGCACCCGGGTACCATCCACCACCATGCACATATTGGTCAGGGTAACGGTCTCTGTTCTTGCCATGCGTATGCCTCCCTGTGCCTCAGGCCGTGGTGTGCCGCCCTGCCAGCAGACCGCAGGCAAAGGCGAACATCAGGTTATAGCCGCCGCAATCGCCGTCCACATCCAGCATCTCGCCGGTGGCATACAGGCCGGGCACCAGCCTGCTCTCCAGGGTGGCCGGGTCGAACCCGCTGCACAGAAGGCCGCCTGCGGTCACCTGGGCCTGGTCGAAGCCGCGCACACCGGTCACCGGCAGCGAAAACGCCGTTATGGCAGCTGCCAGCCTGTCGATGGCTCCATCGGTGGCAGGCTCCTTTTCGGTGAGCCCGGCCATGCGGCACAGCGCCGCCTGCAATACAGGCTGGGTGCTGCCGGTGAGCAGCCTGGCAAGGGTGGGCATATCGCCGCTCTCCTGCCGGATAAGACGTTCCCGGCGGTTCTGCAGCCATGCCGCCGCATCCGCGCTGCCATCGCTCATCAGGCCGGGGCGCAGATCCATATGCAAAATGCAGCCGGGCTCATAAAAGCGGGCCAGCTGCATGGCCGCGATGCCGCTGACGCCGTCATCGGCGAAAAGCGCCTCGCCGCTGCTTTGGTGCAGGGTATGCCCATCCGCTGCCGCAAGCCGCAGCTCTGCCCGCACCCGCTTGCCGGAGAGGCCCTTCAGGGGCTTTGGATCGGTCAGCAGGGCGCAAAGGGCGGGGGTCACCGGGCACAGGGCATGGCCCAGCGCCGTCAGCAGGCCGTAGGCGGTGCCATCGGTGCCGTGGGCAGGGGCTGCCGCACCGCCCGCCGCCACGATCACCCGGTGGGCCTTCAGCACCAGGGGGCGCTGCCCGAGGGCTTCGCCCTTCTTTACCTTGCCGTTGGCCTTCTGCTGGTCGGGGGCGTACTCGGTCTGTGCGGCATACACGGTAAAGCCGCTTTTTTCCGGCTGGATCCGCTCGGCTGCGGTGCAGGGGAGGATCTCCACCCCCAGCTGCGCCATCCTTGCCAGCAGCCCATCCACCGCCACAGAGGCCAGATTGGCTGCCGGGTAGACCCTGCCCTCCTCCTCGGTGACCAGGGAGATGCCGCAGCTTTCCAGAAAGGCAGCCACCTCCGCCGGGGGCAGGTGGGTGAGCACCGCTTCGGCAAAGGCCGCATCGCCGTAGTAGCGCAGGGGGCCGTTGTTCATCAGGTTGCCCCGGCCGTTGCCGGTAACGCCCAGCTTCTTGAGGGGCTTGCGGTTCCTGTCCAGCACGGTAACGCTGTGGCCCTGTTCCGCAGCGGCGATGGCCGCCGCCGCACCGGCTGCGCCGCAGCCGATGATCAAAACGTTCATTGTACGGTATCTCCCCTTCTTACAGGCTGGTCAGCTCGTCCATCAGGCGCTGTTCGTTGTACAGCGCCTCCAGCATGGAGGTGTTCTTCATGAGGCATTCGCCGCAAAGGCGCACCGCCTCGATGAACTCGCTGCTCATGGCCCGCATGCCGCCCTGCTCCAGAATGGGGCAGCAGCACCAGCCCCGGGGATCGATCTCCGGCTTGGCGCAGGGCTGGCCATTCTCGTCCGCAGCGATCCGGATGCGCAGCGGGAACAGGCGGCAGGCCAGGGGGCGGTGCTCCCGGGGGCAGGTGCCCTCGCACACCAGCCGCTTGCCGCCCTTGAAGAGGGTATCATCCTCCGCCAAATGGAAGGGGAAGCCCTCGATGGGCTTTTCGTAGAAGCATTCTTCATAGGGGAACAGCAGCATGCCGTTCTCGCCGCTCTCATCGCTCTGGCAGCAGGCTGCATCGCACAGCCGACCGCAGTTTTTCTTCAAAGGGGTCACATCCTTCAGGATGCCCCGGGCCTCCTCCAGCGTGCGAAGGGCGCCGGGCTTCAGGAGCAGATCCATCACAATTGCCATACCAGTATTCCTCCAAGGGTTGATAGGCTTATCTTATCAAAGGTTGAAGCGGTTTGCAATACACCCCGAAAACCCATTGACTTTCCCTGCCAAAACCCCTATAATGCCTGCAACACAAGTACCGGAAAGGAGCTGCCCCATGCCTGTATACGAGCTGCTGGTGCCCCCGGAGCTGGAGGGCGCTGCCATACGCAGAGCCGCCACCGGGCTGATGGGCCTCAGTTCCCGGCAATTCAAGCGCTGCAAGTTTCAGGGCGAGATGCGGCTGGATGGGGAGACCGTGCATGCGGATGCCCGCCTCCGTGCCGGGCAGAGGCTCTGGCTCTACGCCCCCGAGCGGGATGTGCCCCAGCCGGAAAGCAGCGACATCCCCCTTACCGTATGGTACGAGGATGAGCACCTGCTCATTGTGGATAAGCCCGCTCCGCTGCCCTCCGCCTCCTCCCAGCGCCAGACCGGCGCAACGCTGGAGAACGTGGTCTACGCCTATCTGGGCTGCCCGGAGGGCTTTGTATACCGCCCCGTGAACCGGCTGGACAAGGGCACCAGCGGCCTGATGGTGGTAGCCAAGGAGGCCCATGCCCAGCACCTGCTGCAGCAGCTTTTGCATACCGACAGCTTTCAGCGCACCTATCTGGCGGTGGCGGAAGGTACCCTGCCGGATGAGGAGGGCTGCATCGAGCTGCCCATCGCCAAGGAGGATGCTGCCAGCATACGCCGGGTGGTGAGCCCGGAGGGCAAGCCCGCCCGCACCTTCTACCGGGTGGAGGCCGTCTGCGGCAGCCGGTCGCTGATCCGCCTGCGGCTGGATACCGGGCGCACCCACCAGATCCGGGTGCATCTCTCCCATATGGGCTGCCCCATCTGCGGTGATTTTCTCTACGGCACCGAGCTTAATGCGCTGCCCGGGCGCTTTGCCCTCCATTCCACCGGCCTGTGCCTCACCCACCCCATCACCGGCGAAAGCATCCGGGTGGAAAGTCCCCTGCCGCAGCAGCTGCAAGCCCTGCTGGAGGGCTGACCCACAGCCGCTTATCCCTGCCGCAGCCCGCATAGCAGCGGCATTCCCTACACAGCCACAAAAATACCAACGAGGTGACCTTTCATGACGATCCAGCCCGCTCCCCGCAAGCTCCTCAGCCACCGGCATACCATCTATGCCAGCTATATCGCCTACATCGTACAGGCCATCGGCAACAACTTTGCCCCCCTGCTGTTCCTTACCTTCTCCGGTGCCTACGACCTGTCGCTGGACCGCATCACCCTGCTGGTGACCATCAACTTTATGGTACAGCTGGGCGTTGACCTGATCTGCGCCAAGGCCATCGACAAGATCGGCTACCGGGCAGCTATGGCCATTGCCCACATCTTTGCCGCCGCGGGCCTGGTATGCATGGCGGTGCTGCCCAATGTGCTGCCCGACCCCTACATCGGCCTGCTGGCTGCGGTGGTGCTCTATGCGCTGGGCGGCGGCATACTGGAGGTATGCGTCAGCCCCATCGTGGAGGCTTCCCCCTCCGATAACAAGGAGGCGGCCATGAGCCTGCTGCACTCCTTCTACTGCTGGGGCCATGTGGGCGTGGTGCTCATCTCCACAGCGTTCTTCCACTTCGTCGGTGTGGACAGGTGGCCTATCCTTTCCTGCCTGTGGGCGCTGGTGCCGCTGTTCAACATCTTCTACTTTCAGCGGGTACCCATCGAGTCTGTTACCGGCGGCCATGAGCCGCTGGCGCTGGGCAAGCTGCTCAAGCAGAAGGTGTTCTGGCTGCTCATCGTTCTGATGGTCTGCGCAGGCGCATCCGAGCAGGGCATGAGCCAGTGGGCCTCCGCCTTTGCCGAAAAGGGTCTGGGCGTTTCCAAGACCGTGGGCGACCTGATGGGCCCCTGCCTGTTTGCCGTATTCATGGGCACTGCCCGTGCCCTCTACGGCAAATTCAGCGAGAAGCTGCCCCTGCGGCTGACCATGGCTGCCAGCGCCGTGCTGTGCATCGCCTGCTACCTGCTGGCCGCCCTGGCAGACCTGCCTGTGCTGGGTCTGGTGGGCTGCGCTGTGTGCGGCTTCTCTGTGGGCATCTTCTGGCCCGGCACCTTCAGCGTGGCAGCCAACAAGCTGCCCATGGGCGGCACCGCCATGTATGCCTTTTTGGCGCTGGCGGGCGATCTGGGCTGCTCCTCCGGCCCCACCACAGTGGGCATGGTGGCCAATGCCGCCGGGGGCGACCTGAAGGCCGGTCTGCTGGTAGCGCTGGTGTTCCCGGTACTGATGCTCATCGGGCTGGCGCTTTTGAAGGATCGCAAGAAAGCCGAATGACCGTTATCAGCCGTGCTTGATCACCCGAAAGCCGGGCAGGAGGGAACACCGCCTGCCCGGTTTTGCTGTGCCCGGCAAAGAAAAACCGCCATTTTCGCCCCTGCCTATTGATGAAACCCATCCCCATAGCGTATAATAGACAGAAGGCCGAACCGTTCCGGTCGGCTTTGCCTTGCCCGCGTGCGGGTAAACCATTGAAGGAGTTAACGGAATGATGAATTCGCCTCACATCCGGGATTATGCAGGCAAACATGTCCATATGATCGGCATCGGCGGCAGCAGCATGAGCGGTCTGGCCCAGCTGCTGCTGGAGAAGGGTTACATCCTTACCGGCTCGGATAATCTGGAGACCTACGCCACCAAAAAGCTGCGAGAGGAGTTCGGCATCCCCGTTACCATCGGCCACAGGGCGGAGAACGTGCACGGTGCCGACCTGGTCATCTATACGGTGGCCATCCTGCCGGATAACCCGGAGCGGGTGGAGCTGGCACGGCTGGGCATCCCCTACATCGAGCGGGCCACGCTGCTGGGCCAGCTGATGGAGGGTTACCCCAATGCCATCGGCGTGTGCGGTGCCCACGGCAAGACCTCCACCACCGCCATGCTCTCTCAGGTGCTGATGGCCGCAGGGCTGGACCCCAGCATCCACATCGGCGGCACGCTGGACTTTATCGGCGGCAGCACCCGTGTGGGCAAGAGCGGCACCTTCCTCGCAGAAGCCTGCGAGTTCAATGCCAGCTTCCTGCACCTGCGCCCCACCGTTGCGGTGGTTCTGAACATCGATGCGGATCACCTGGATTTCTACCGGGATATCGACCACATCCAGGAGACCTTCGGCAAGTTCCTGGCGCTTCTGCCGGAGAGCGGTATCGCCATCGGCAACGGCGAGGATGAGCGCATCATGCAGCTCTTTGAAGCCCTCACCTGCCGCAAGGTGACCTTCGGCTTTACCAGGAGCTGCGATTACCACCCGGAGAACCTTGCCTACAACGAGCTGGGCATGGGCAGCTTCGACCTGTACTGCGGCGATGCGCTGCTGGGCCATGTGGCGCTGAAGGTGCCCGGCGAATTCAATGTTTCCAACGCCCTGGCTGCGCTCAGCTGCGCCCACACCCAGGGTGCGGATATGCAGAAGGCTTGTCAGGCCCTCGGTGCATTCGAAGGCGCTCACCGCCGCTTCGAGCTCACCTCGGTGATCGACGGCGTGAAGCTCTACCACGACTATGGCCATAACCCCACCGAGATGAAGAACGCCCTGTCCGTAGCCCACAAGCAGCCCCACAACCGCCTCTGGGCTGTGATGCAGCCCCACACCTACAGCCGCGTGAAGCGCCTGTTCCCCGATTACCTCACCTGCACCGCCATTGCGGATATCACCCTCGTGACGGATATCTACGCCGCCCGGGAGAAGGATCCCGGCGACATCAAAGCAGAGATGGTGGTGGAGGGCATGCGGCAGAACGGCATCAACGCCATCCACACCCCCAGCTTCGACGATACCGAAGCCTACCTGCGCGCCCATTGGCAGCCCGGCGACCTGGTGCTGACCATGGGCTGCGGCAACATCAACCAGCTCAACGACCAGATCTGGGAAAACGAGCAGAAGAAGAACGGGTAAGGCCAAAGGGCTCTGTTTTTGGAAAACCCGGCAGGGGAACTGAGTTCCCCTCAGCTCGTTGAAAAAGTGCGGGGTGCAGGGGGATCATCTCCGCAACCTTAGTCGGCGTGCAGCCCACTGACCGTGGTCTGCACTTGCTTCGGTTGACAACTGCGGGTCGCTAACGCCTTCGGCGTTGTGCCCACTGGGCACGCGCTTCCCTTCGTCTCCCTGCTGGGTGTGGGCAGAGCCCACAGTCCTTACGCCGCAGCGTTTTCCTGCAAGCACAGCGAGCACTGAAGGTGCAAGATGTGCGGCTCTGATCGATAAGTATGGGTTTATCAACAGTCTGAGGGGAACTGAGTTCCCCTGCGCCCATGCACCTTGTGCCGCTTCGCGGCACAAAACATGATGATGGTTTGCAACGAACGCTTGCCGATACATCACAAGCCTGTTCCGCACAGCCATCACATACTGCATTCGCTTCGGTGATCCATTTTCCATACACCACTACCTCTGCGCCATGAAACAGCACAGTGCGGAGGTGCAGGAGGCACTGCCTCCTGCCGGGGTGCAAGGGCAGCGCCCCTGCCCACACTACACAACGAAAAGGAGAACTCCCATGCTTCAGCTTAACGACATCAGCCTCCAGTTTGCCGGCGACCTGCTCTACAAGCACGTTGACCTGCTGTTCCAGCCTGACCACTGCTACGGCATCATCGGTGCCAACGGCGCAGGTAAGTCCACCCTGCTGCGCATCATCTCCGGTGAGCTGCAGCCCACCACCGGCACCGTATCCATGCGCAAGGAAGACCGCATGAGCGTGCTGGAGCAGAACCACTTCAAGTACGACGAGTTCTCTGTGATGGATACCGTCATCATGGGCAACAAGCGCCTTTACGAGATCATGAAGGAAAAGGATGCCCTCTACGCCAAGGAAGACTTCACCGATGCCGACGGCGAGCGCGCCGCCGAGCTGGAGGGCGAGTTTGCCGAGCTGAACGGCTGGGATGCGGAGACCGAAGCCGCCCAGCTGCTCAACGGCATCGGCATTTCCACCGATCTGCACTACGCCCAGATGGAGAGCCTGGACGGCCGCCAGAAGGTGAAGGTGCTGCTGGCGCAGGCCCTGTTCGGCCAGCCCAACATCATCCTGCTGGACGAGCCCACCAACGGTCTGGATGTAGAAAGCACCGAGTGGCTGGAAAACTTCCTGGTGGAGTGCAACGCCATCGTCATCGTGGTCAGCCACGACCGCCACTTCCTCAACGCTGTTTGCACCAACATCGTGGATGTTGACCACGAGACCTGCAAGATGTACTCCGGTAACTACGACTTCTGGTACGAGTCCTCCACGCTGATGCAGCAGCTGATCCGCAACCAGAACAAGAAGCGCGAGGAAAAGATCCGCGATCTGCAGGAGTTCATCCGCCGCTTTGCCGCCAACAAGTCCAAGAGCCGCCAGGCCACCAGCCGTAAGAAGGTGCTGGACAGCCTGCAGATCGAGCAGATGCCCGCCTCCAGCCGCAAGTATCCCTTCGTCGGCTTCGAGCCCGAGCGTGAGGCCGGTAAGGACATCCTCACCGTGGAGGGCATCTCCAAGACCATCGACGGCGTAAAGGTGCTGGATAACGTCTCCTTCACCGTCAAGAAGGGCGACAAGATCGCTTTTGTGGGCGATAACGAGGCCGGTGCCACCGCCCTGTTCCGCATCCTTGTGGGTGAAATGAACCCGGATGAGGGCAGCTTCAAGTGGGGCGTTACCATCAGCCAGAGCTACTTCCCCAAGGATAATACCCGCTTCTTTGAAGACTTCGAGGGCAACCTGGTGGACTGGATGCGCCAGTTCGCGCCCGACCCCACCGAGACCTACATCCGCGGCTTCCTGGGCCGTATGCTCTTCAGCGGCGATGAAGTGTACAAGCCCGCCAAGGTGCTCTCCGGCGGCGAGAAGGTGCGCTGCATGCTCAGCCGCCTGATGATGAGTAAGGCCAATGCCCTGCTGCTGGATCAGCCCACCGACCACCTGGATCTGGAAAGCATCACCGCCCTGTCCAACGGTCTGCAGGCCTACCCGGGCAACCTGTTCTTCGCCAGCCATGACCACCAGTTCATCGATGAGATCGCCAACCGCATCATCGAGTTCCCCCTGGGCCGCGAAGGCTGCCTGGACTACGAAGGCAAGTTCGACGATTATCTGGAATGGAAGCGCAGCCGCGTATGAGCCAGCTGAAGCCCGGCGTATACCGCCATTTCAAAGGCAACCTGTACCGGCTCATCACCGTTGCACGCCACTCGGAGACCCTGGAGGAAATGGTGCTCTACCAGGCGCTCTACGGCGAGGGCGGCTGGTGGGTACGCCCCGTCTCCATGTGGGATGAGCACGTGGAAAAGGAAGGCTACTCCGGCCCCCGCTTCGTGTATGTGGGCGAGGATGCGTAAAGGCATCCACCCTCCGTGAACAAATACGCAAAGCCCCAGAGGTATCGGAGGGCCGCAGCCCTCCGATTGCCAATCCGAAACCAGCGGCGTGTACGGTGGTTTCGGAACCCTTGCGCAGCAAGGGATTCCTATCGCCGTTTGCCGCCCGGGGAGCC
>SVGN01000051.1 GCA_015056315.1 Clostridiales bacterium | reverse complement strand
AATTTTGAGCGTATTTCGCTCAAAAACGGCCTTACTCCTATTGAAATCAGGAGCAAGGCCGCGTAAACTGTTCTTATTCTACTTCAGGTCTTTTCTTTTTTCTGTCTGACAATTGGGATACTGTCCAGACGGTCTTTTTTGTGGGAAAGCTTACTTGATTTCGACGGTAGCGCCGACTTCGGCCAGCTTTTCCTTGATCTTCTCGCACTCTTCCTTGGAAGCGGCTTCCTTGATGGTCTTGGGAGCGGCTTCAACGAAGTCCTTGGCTTCCTTCAGGCCCAGGCCGGTCAGCTCGCGGATGACCTTGATGACCTTGATCTTCTCGGAGCCGGCATCCTTCAGGATGGCGTCGAACTCGGTCTTCTCTTCCTCAGCGGCAGCAGCGGCAGCGCCGGCAGCACCGGGAACAGCAACAACAGCAGCAGCGGCAGAAACGCCAAAGTGCTCTTCCAGAGCCTTAACCAGATCGTTCAGCTCAAGAACGGTCATCTTCTCAATCATCTCAATGATTTCAGCGTGAGTCATGATAATATCCTCCATTCAAATTATGTTATAGACTGGTTTGGTGAAGCCTTTGATTAAGCTTCGGGAGCGGCAGCTTCGGTATCCTTCTTGGCGATAGCATCAAGCACACGCACAAAGCCGGAAATGCTGCTCTGCAGGCTGCCAAGCAGGCGGGCCAGCAGTACTTCGCGGCTGGGCACATTGGCCAGCTCCTTGATCTGGGCTTCGTCCATCAGCTCGGTGCCGAGCAGACCAGCCTTGATCTCGATGGGGCTTTCGTTCTTCTTCTTGGTGATGAAGTCGCTGACGATTTTCGCAGGGCTTACGGGATCGCTCATGCCAAAGGCAAAAGCGGAGGGGCCGTTGAGAACATCATCCAGACCTTCGATGTTCAGCTCGTGCAGAGCGCGACGAACGAGAGTGTTCTTCAGAACCACGTAATCCACGCCGTTGGCACGGAACTGGGCGCGCAGGGCGGTAGCGTCTTCAACGGTCAGGCCGCTGTACTTAACGATGACCACGCTCTGAGCATCCTGGAACTTCTTAACGATCTCGCTTACGACTTGCTTCTTGACCTCAAGATTCTTGCTCATGGGGTTGCACCTCCTTCTTAGAAATCTTTTCGATTCCAAAAAGAAAACCCTTGCAGGCGCAAGGGCGAACATGTCGCAAGGGGATTTCTCCCGCCTTACACCTCGGCGGGGCAGCTTTTGCTGATTATGGCACCTTACGGTGCGACCCGCTGTCTTCGGCATAGGTTTCCAAAGAATCGAACATTATTATAGCGGATAGAGGAGAAATGTCAATAGGTTTTTCGGTTTTTTCCAAACTTTTTTCTCATTTGCCAAGACTACAATTGGCAGCGTATTTTCTGCCCCGCAGGTCAAAATAGCGTTGTACCCACACAAGGAGGTGAACAGCAATGACCAACGGACAGAGCAGCAACCAGGTAACGGTACCCGAAGCCCGCCAGGCGCTCAACAACATGAAGTACGAGATCGCCCGGGAGCTGGGCATCAACCTCAAGCAGGGCGATAACGGCGACCTGACCGCCCGTGAGAACGGCTATGTAGGCGGCTATATGGTCAAGAAGATGATCCGCCAGGCAGAGCAGCAGATGGCAGGCCAGGGCGGCAGCAACGGCTGAATGTGATTTCGAGCTTTGATAAAGGAGATATGAACCATGTATCAGAACCAGCAGAACACCGGCAACAACAGCAATAACAGCAGCAGCAACAATTCCGGCAGCAGCGTTGTGGTGCCCGAGGCCAAGCAGGCCCTGAACAACATGAAGTACGAGATCGCCAACGAGCTTGGCATCAACCTCAAGCAGGGCTACAACGGCGATATGCCCAGCCGCCAGGCGGGCTACATCGGCGGCTACATGGTAAAGCGCCTGATCGAGCAGGCCGAACGCGCCATGAGCGGCTCTCAGAAGTAAACCGCGCCATGCAGAGCAGGCAGCCAAGAACCGGCTGCCTGCTTTGTTTATTGAGCCCGGCATTCACGGCCTGTCTCAAAAAGGGGGAAAGCCACCCTTGCAGCCCTCCCCCGGTGTTCACCTTACCCTGATCGCATCGCTCAGGTCGGCAGGCTCGCTGCTTACACAGGCCAGCCACAATTCCTCGGGCATGTCCTTCTCCGGCAGATAAGGATAGACGAACTCTGCCTGATCCTCCCCATAGCTCTTGCAGCCGGAATGGTCAGGGAACAGCCGCTTTCCGTTACCATCCACCAGCTCCAGCGAAGCGACCCATGCGCCGTACACATCAGCGCCGTTATACGGCCAGATCAGGGTGCCATCGTCGCCGTAGAGGCCTTCTCCGTTTTCCTCGATGTAGTCGGCCAGGCTTTCAGCATTCGGCTCCATGGCCAGGGTGATGTAGGTCATCAGCGGGGTATAGATGACCTCGCTCACCTGGGCGGTCACATCCGGCAAAACGGTGGGCGCATTGGGCGTTTCCTTTACCACGCGGCTCAGGGTATCGCCCGCGTCGAAGGTAAAGGTGACCAGGCCCTGCTCAGGCTTTAGCAGAGCGCCGTTCTCATCGTACATCTCCGGGTGATCCCTGAAGGAGTAGTCACTGAGGGGCTGCCGCTGACCAATGGGCAGGGCGATCTCCACTTTGCCGCTCAGCTTCACATCGATGTTATCCAGCCGCCAGTATTCGGTATGAACGATCTCGCCGGGGGTATCGCTGCCGTAGACAGTGGCTCCGGAGTTGGCTGCCATATCCATGCATTGACCGTTCACCCAGAAATGATCGATCCACCAGCCTACATTGTATTGCTCTCTCAGCATGAGTTCCTCATCCCGGAGCCAGCGCTCGCCGTCCGGGCCGGGCTCGCCCAAAGGCTCTGTGGCATCCGGTAGGCGGTAGCTGTAGCGGAGCAGCAGGGTCCTGCCATCGTACCCCGCCTCCTGGATCGTGATCTCCACGCCGTTCACCGTCTCCCGGTGCAGCTTGCTCTGCATCACACTGTCGGCGGTGGGCGGCTGGCTGCCCAACAGCCAACCCAACGAATCGAAAACGCCCCAATGAGCAGCGGCAAAAGCCGCCGTGCCCAGCAGGAGCACCACCACAAAAGCGATGATCAGCACCCGTCGGCCTAAGCCGCTGCTGCGCCGTATGGTATCGGCAGCACCGGCTCCCCGGGCCTCCTGCGTTACCTTTGCCTCCAAAAACGCTTCTACGCGCTGATGGAACCCTTCCGGCACATCGAGGGTGTGCTTTTGGAGCTCCCGGCAAAAAACTTCCTGTTTCATTCTTCACCCTCCCATTCTACAAGGAGTGTCTGCTTGAGACGCTTCCGCGCATTACGCATGCGGGTCTTGACCGTACCCAGCGGTATGCCCAGGCTGTCTGCGATCTCCTGCACGCCGTAGCCATCCACATAATGCAGCACGATCACAGCGCGAAGCTCGGGCTTCAGCGCGGCGACCGCCTCCATTACCGGCGGCTGCGGCTGCGGCATCTCCGGGTCGGGTATGCTCTCCTCCAGCGGATAGAAGCTCCTTCTTCTGCGTTTGCGCAGTACATCCTTGCACCGGTTCACCAGGATCCTCATCACCCAGGGGCGGAACTGCTCCGGGCGGGAGAGGGTATTCTGTTTTTCCCAGGCTTTGATCAGCGTATCCTGTACGGCATCGGCAGCGTCCTCGGCATTGCCGAGGTACGACATGCTCACGCGGTACATCAGCTTCTCGATCCGTCTGATTTCCGCTTGAAACGTCAAAGCATCCATGTTTTTCTGTTCCCTTCTTCAGCCAGGGCAGCGGTGTGCCGTTGGCTGCATTCGTCCATATGCATGCATTCTTCCCGTCGGCTGTACGGTGCGCACAGTACCGGCAGCTCTGTCAGCAGGCCTGCCCGACAGACGGAGCGGATGCGGAAGCACCCGTTCCTATATCTAACGTTTATGTATAGAAGATCGGTTTTCTCTCCGGAATTTTTATTTTACGCTGCCGGTGCTGCCTGTCAAGAGCAGGGAGCGGTTTTTGCCAAAGGCATTCCTTTTTTACGCCGCAGGGCGTATAATCAGGAGTACGACCCTGCAAACAGGAAAGGACGTGACCCCCATGGCCTCCATGCCGCTGATCGGTATTTCCGGCAGTATTGAAACGAAAAATAACAAAGTGTTTCTTTTACAAGCCTATTTCGATGCCATCTCCGGGGCGGGCGGCATCCCGCTGCTGCTGGATCCGCACATGAGCAGCGTTGCCATTGCGCAATGCCTCCCGGCGCTGGATGGCATCCTGCTGGCAGGCGGTGGCGATGTGGGGCCATGGCATTTTGGACAGGAGCCGATCCCGCAGATCGGCGAGATGACCCCCATCCGGGATACCTTTGAATTTGCGCTGCTGAAGGAGGCCGACCGGCTCTCCCCCATGCCGGTCTTCGGCATCTGCCGGGGCATGCAGGTGATGAATGTAGCTGCCGGAGGCACCCTGTACCAGGATCTGCCCACCCAGCACCCCAGCCGGACCAGCGGGCTCCTGAGCCACAAGCAGGAGCAGCCCTACGAGGTGCCCACCCATCAGGTGCGCATTGAAAAGGATTCGCTGCTGTACAGGCAGATCGCTATGGAGAGCTGCATGGTCAACTCCATGCACCACCAGGCGGTGGATCGGCTGGGCAGCGGTTACCGGCTGACCGCCGTAAGCGAAGACGGCGTAGCCGAGGCCATCGAGCATGAAGCCCACCCCTTCCGGGTGGCGGTGCAGTGGCACCCGGAGCGGCTCAGCGATGCGTTCTCCCACAACCTGTTCGCAGCCTTCATCGGCAGTGCACAGGCATACAGGAGGGAGAAGGAATGAAGCAGTATGTGTTTCGCCTCACACGGGGCAGCGATCTGTTGGAAAGCATCCGGGCCTTCTGCCGGGAGAAGCGCATCCGGGCAGGCTGCATCGCCTGCTGTGTGGGCTGCCTGAGCGAGGCCTGTCTCCGCTCGGCAGACGGTGCTACCCTGCACAGCTACCGGGAACGCTTGGAGATCGTCAGCGTAACGGGCACGGTCAGCGAAGCAAGATGTCACATCCACACTTCCCTCAGCCGGGAGGATATGACCCTGCTGGGCGGGCATCTGTGCCCGGGATGCATCGTCAACACCACCGCAGAGGTGGTGCTGTGCGAGCTGGCGGGGGTAGCATTCAGCAAGACATTCGACCCAGAGACCGGGTACAACGAGTTGAGCATTGAAACAGCAGAATAGGCATCACAAAGCAACAGCCGCTGCGAAGCACGACCGCAGCGGCTGTTGTTATTTGGTTCAGACTGTTTGCCTGTGGTAGAACACGATCAGCCACCGGCCTTTTTTCTGCCAAGCCATGCAGGCGACACCTCGCTGAGGATGGCCGCACCCAGCACCAGCACCGCTCCGATGGCCCCGGCAAGGGTCAGCTTTTCGCCCAGCAGCAGCGCAGACAGCAGGATCGCCACCACGGGATCCAGGTAGCTGAGCAAAGCGGCGGTCTGCGCCTTTACATTCACGACCGCGCCAAAGTACAGCGCATAGGCCACGCCGGTATGCACGATGCCCACCAGCAGGAGGCTGCCCAGCATCAGCCAGCCGACAGAACCGGAGGGCACCTGCTCGGTAAGGAGCGTGTATGGCAGGATGGTGACCGCAGCCACACCCAGCTGCACGATGGTCTTATCGTAGGCGGGAACACCCTCGATCTTCTTGTTGATCAGCACCACGCCGGCATACAACACCGCAGCGCACAGCCCCAGCAGGATGCCCAGCACCTGGTTGCTGCCCTGCCCGGCAGGCTCCAGCACGCCGGAGACCAGCACCATGCCCGCCAGGGCAGCCGCCACGCACAGCAGCTTCCAGCCGGTGAGCTTTTCCCCAAACAGCAGCGGCGATACCAGGATAATGAGGATCGGGGCCATATAGTAGCACAGCGTTGCAACGGCAACGGTGGTATAGCGGTAGGCCTCGAACAGCAGGATCCAGTTGAAGCCCAGAAACAGGCCGGAAAGGAACAGCTTGCCCCCGTTGCGGCGCACGGCTCCGCCATCGATGCGGATGCCCTTGAGAGTGATGAATGCCAGCAGGAACAGCATACCGATCAGCCCCCTGGCGCAGGCGATAAGCCCCGACGGCAGCGGGATATAGCGGCGGAAGATGCCGATGGTACCAAAGATGATCATGGAGCCGACCAAAGCCGCGTTGGCCTTTTTGTTCATTGCTGCTCCCCCTCTCTACTGCAAAGCATTGTAGCAGAGCCCAAAGCGTACTGCAATGCGTTTCCTGTTCTTTTGCTGTGCTGGCGTACTTGCCGCCGCAGAAAAAACCTCCCCCGGCAGCCCGGAGGAGGTAAATGAGCATTCGGTTCAGGCAGCGGCTGCCTGCCTGCGTTTGGGATCCATGGCGATCACAGCGCCAGCCAGCACCATGTACATCATATCCCACACATTGCCGGAGATGCAGGGGTAGATCTCCATCAGCGTGCAGACCAGCAGCACCACGGGAGCGGCAGCCAGCATGCGCTGCCAGGAGGGCAGTGACAGGCAGAACACCTGTCGTGCGGCTGCCAGTAGCATCCTGCCGATGATGAAGGCATAGGCTGCCAGCCCCAGCACACCGGTCTGCAGCAGCATCTCCAGCCAGCTGTTGTGCATATGGTACACATCCCGCCCCAGGATCCAGCCGGGGATACGGGAGACCTGCCCATCGGTAGAGCCCACCAGCAGCACGCTGGGGTTCTCCCGGATGTACCGGATACCGGCCTCCCAGATGCCGGTGCGCAGGGAGAAGGTACCGATGCCCTTGGTAAAATCGCGCCGGATCAGCTCGTTATCGTCATTATCCTTTGCAGGGGCTTTTTTCTCGGCATAGGCCGTGGGGATCAGCAGCCCGCCCTCCACCAGCGTTGCGCGGTTCTTCACGGCCAGCGGCACACCTGCATTCAGCGCCCACAGGGCTACGGATGCCACCAGCACCAGCGCCGCAGCACCTGCGGCCCAGCGGAGCCAGATCTTGCTTTTTCGAAGCGCGGCAGTAAGAGCGATGGCAGCAGCCACGCCCAGCACCAACGCAGCCGTGGCGATGGAGGTGCGGGAGGCGGTAAGACCGATCGAGAAGGCCAGCGGCACCAGCGCCAGCAGGCACAGCACGCGGCAAAGGGGCTTCTTCGCCCGCATACCCAGAAACAGCCAGCACAGCATGGCGATATTCATGCTGCAGCCCAGCTCGTTGGGGTGCTTGGTAAGGGCATACAGGCGGTTGGAGGTGATGCCGATAGCCCCTTCCGTTGCAGGCAGCAGAATGCTCTTGCCGGTAAGGGCCGCATAGCAGCTCAGCACAGAGATCGCCAGCATGAACAGGGCAAAGCAAAGGGCAAACAGCATGAGCCACTTCTCCCGATGCTCGCCATCCAGCACCAGCATCAAGGGCAGACACAGGCCGTAGGTGAGCCATGCGGTACAGACAAAGCGCAGGTTGAACTGCAGATAAAGGTCGCCGTTCACCACATTGCAAAACAGGAACCAAAGCGCCATGCCCACGCCCAGCACGGCGGCAGGGGCTGGCTTTTTCCATACGGCGAAAGCCATCATCGCCGTCAGGGCAACGGTGGCAGGCCAAAGATAGGCTTTGATGATGTTCACTTCACGCCCGGGCATGCCCATCAGCAGCATGAGCAGCAGCAGGATCAGCAGGATGCCCGCTGCCAGCTGCTGCGGGCGGTCGCTCAGCAGTTGCTTCATGAATACCCTCCTTGGAGTGAAAGGAGCCTCAGTTCTTTTCCTTGTTGATCATACCGCCGAAAGCCGTGCGGAAAAGGATCAGGATATCCAGGCTCAGGCTCCAGTTTTCGATATACCACAGGTCGTGCTTGATGCGCTCCTCGATGCTGGTATCGCCGCGGTAGCCGTTCACCTGCGCCCAGCCGGTAATGCCCGGACGCACCTGATTTTTGACCATGTACAGGGGGATGGTCTCGCGGAACTGCTCCACAAAGAAGGGGATCTCCGGGCGGGGGCCCACCAGGCTCATATCGCCCTTGAGGGTGTTGAACAGCTGAGGAAGCTCATCGATGCTGGTTTTGCGAATGAAGGAGCCGAATTTGGTGCGGCGGGGATCCTTCTCGGTGCTCCAGCCGGTGGTCTCCTTATCGTTGACACGCATGCTGCGGAATTTGAGCATGGTAAAATGCTCCTTGTTCAGGCCCACCCGCTCCTGACGGAACAGTACCGGCCCGGGGCTGGTGAGCTTGACACCGATCACCGCCAGCAGCATCAGCGGGCTGGAGAGCACGATCAGGATCAGGCTGGCAACGATATCGAATGCGCGCTTGAGGAAGGCGTTCAGCGGCTCATCCAGCGGTGTGGTGCGCAGCTGGATGAGCTTCAGGTCGCCGACCACGTTGATGGTGGGCTTGGTGGGGATAACATCGTTATAGGAGGGCACGATGCTGATCTTGGTGCCGCATTTCTCGCAGTTCTGAATGATCTGCACGATGAACCCCAGCTCGTTGGGCTCCAAAGCGGCCACTACTTCATCCACGCCGGCGTTATGGAGCAGCTTTTCCATTTTGGCATCCAGGCCGCTCATATCGCGGATGACTTCTTTAACGTGCATACCCAGCGCCTCGTCGGCGGTAATGGCTTTTACATACCGATCGGCCAATTCGCCGCCGCCGATGACCACCACATGCTTCAGGTTGTAGCCCCTGGCACGGATGGAGCGCAGCAGCCAGCGCATCAAGAGGCGCTTTACGATGAGCAGCGCACAGCTGGTTATGTAGAACAGTGCCAGCACGCCGCGGGAGAAATCCTCCAGGCGGAAGAGGTACAGAAGGGCGGCAGCGGAGACAAGGGAGATAGCGTTGGCTACCAGTACCTTCTTGAGGCCCTTGGTAGGCTTGGCAAGGCGGCTGGTGCGGTACATGTGGAAGCAGGCCAGCACCAGAACAACGCACACCGCATAAATGACCGCCGTGATGCCCATACGGCTGCCCAGCTGGTCGAGGGAGGCCATGTTGCGGTCGTCCTTGATCACATCCAGCCACAGCCAGGAGGAGAAGGCGTAGGCGAACAGCACCAGGAAACCATCAGAAACCGCGTTGAGGAAATTCATCAGCTTCTGGTTCTTGCGTATCATATCGTCACCTGCTAACAAAGCCGGTGCATGCCTTTGGCAGCACGGCAGTATTCTTTCATACAGTGCGGAGGATACTACACATATAGAGTATTTCCATCATCCAGTATACTGTTTTCTGCGTAGCGAGTCAACCTTCCCCCTGCGAAAGGGAGACCATAAAAGGCAGAATTTACAGGCATTTCGGGGGGGGGTGCCAGCATATTGGGATAAATAAGGGGACGCAAACCAGGTTTGGAGTGGGCAGTCTACATGATCATGCATTGGTACGAATTCCAATCATAGATCTCATACTGTGTTTTTGTTCCAATGATCTTTGCAACAAAGCCCTTCTTCTTGTTAAGCCGCTGCATGGTTCTTTCAAACCCAGGTAACCCAAGTCCATCTTTTTCGTTCTTGGCAAAGATTTGGTCACCGACCCATTTTCCCTTTTTCAGATCATTGGCAACAATTACGATCACTTCATTGGAAATAATTCTCTTTATTTCATCAACAATCGACTGCTGCAAGCATTCTTCCGGGCAGTCAAAGAGCTCGAAGAAATATTCACCAAAGTACAGATCAACAAAAGAATAGTTGCCGCAATTATTTTCATCAACGAATTGTAACTCAATATTCTTGTGGTTGTTATTGCTCGCGACGACCAATGCCTTTACGGGGCACTCTCCTGCATTTTCTGTGTAAGCAAAAGGAGATAAATGCATTCTAAACTCGGCAACGCTATCAAAGTGTAATTCAGAAAAAGAAATATGGTTTTCTTTAAGCAATGCTTTTGCTGCATCTAAAGTCATTTCCATCACCGCCTTAAATACAGTATAGCCATATTTTTTTATTTTTCAATGATCGTGGCTGCCATTCAGCATTTGCGTATTAAACGATTTGAAACAGAAAACGTTCTCGGTTCAGAACTTTCTCTCCCAAAAGCCACTCAAGACGGCGATTTAAGGTAAAAAACAACCGTTACTCTGATGCAGCAGAATAACGGTTGTTCTTTGAAGACTAACCCTAATTTTGATACAAATGCACCCCCTTTTGAAGCAAGGGGGTGCAAAGTCAATTTAGGGGGTGCATATTTGAGTCAGGGGGTGCAAAATACGAATTAGTACGCACCTAATTCCTTCATTGCCTTCAAGAAAACATCGGCTTCTCCGTTAATATTTGCATTTTGGGTTGCTTCAATATCGAACCATGCGTATTCAAGACCGTGAATAATGATGGGAAGTTTTCGACCGAATTTTTTCTCAATAAATGCTTCTTGCTGCAGACGTTTGGCAACATTAGAAACAAGACCTAATAATTCATAATGACCAACGGGACCTTTCCCAATGTAGTTATAGTTTTCATCGTAGCAGTCATCATCTTCTTCGCCAATGTTTGTAATGCCATTTTCCTTGTACCAATCAAACAAAAGATCAGTCAATTCGTTTGGCATATCCGGAGCAATAACAGGCGATTCGTCCTGCCGCCAAAAAGCGTAGTTCCATCGCTCTTCGTCGTATTGTCCTGCACCTTCACAATCTTCTTCAGTATTATAACTAATAGCAAAGGACGACACGTTACTAAATCCATTATACTCATAAGCTTCGTTCGAATATACGAAGAACGAAATAGCATAAATGCCTTCCTCTTGCCAACTATCAATTATTGATTTCACCGCATTATATAATTTTTCGGAAATATCTATCATAACGATGCCTCCTTTTGCCTCAATTATATCATTGCATCGCATTATTATCAATAACTTAACGATTGCCGACTGTAATTCAACGATTACCCCTATAAATCAACGATTATGCCAGCATTTTAACGATTGCTTGTCTTTTAACGATTTGACACAGGCTTGTACGGTCAATTGGAAGATTTCTTTCCTGAAAAGTTCCCCAATTGGTGATTTTAAGCATAAAATAACCGTCATTCCGTTGTATCAGAATGACGGTTATTCTTTGGCGGAGAGTTAGGGATTTGAACCCTAGTTACGCTATCAACGTAAACACGATTTCCAGTCGTGCGCCTTCGACCACTCAGCCAACTCTCCATCGACTTATAGCCATTGCTTATCCGCAACAAAATATATTATATTCATACGGTGCATTTCTGTCAAGAGGGAATTTTCGTTTTTTTCTGCAAAAACAGAAAAACGAAAACAGCAGCACCGCAGGCGTATGCCAGAGGTGCTGCTGCATCGTTGTTATTCCGCTGCCAGATGAGAAACCGCGTGATCGTAGGCCGTAGCGGCACCGCCGATCACAGCCTTGGAGGATACCGTTGCGCCGGAAAGGGTCTCCACATTCCCGCCCGCAACAGGGGTAGCCGTAAGACCGATAAAGGTGCCGGTGAAGGCCTCCTCCTGCACGCGGGTACCCACGCCTGCGGTCTCGGAGAAGTTGCTGCCACCTGCTGACAGGCCGGTGATCGCACCGGTGGTATCCACGCCCACCATCACTTCGATCTCGCCGCCGTAGCCCTTTACGGTGGTCTGTACCACATAGCCCATTACAGAGCCGTCGGCAGCAAGACCGGCGTAGCAGTTATCAATGCCCTCGGCCTCTTCCTGCATTTCTTCGAAGCCGGAAATACCGGGCAGCGCAGCAATACGGGAGGCATGCTGCGCCTGCAGGGCCTGCTCGGCTATACGATCCTTCGTGATGAGGTTGGTACCGGCAAGCAAAAGCGCCGCAATAACAGCAATAGCACCAAGGATCAGCCAATCCTGCTTTTTCTTCACGATCGTTCACTCCATCCTGTGTATTTGGAAAAGGATCCATACCACTGCCGGAGGTTTCGGCAGCAGATGATTGTTTCGTTTCCCATATCAGTCTTCAACATTATACCATTATCCCGGGCACAGTTCAATCACAAAAATGCGCAGTTGGAAAAAGCAGGGCACCGCTCTTGACAGGCGGGCAGCGGAGCCAAAAAAAAGCAGCAAGCCACGCGTTTGCAATGGCTTGCTGCCGTGCCTGCGGGCAGGCATCTTTGGATTTAACGGTAGGAAACGTCGGTCACATCGTTGGTGATGATGATGAAGGTTTTGCCGCGCTGCATGGCCAGCTCTTCGCCATCGGGGCCGACGAATACGATACGGTCGTTCTGGGCGGAACGCACCCAGGCACCGCGCACATACTTGCCGTTCTGGAAGATCTCGGCAACGCCCTCGCCCACCAGATGATCCTTCAGGTAGACGTAGTTGGTGTTCCACTGGAACTTGACGCGCAGAACGATCACATTGGCGAAGGGTACCACATCGCCGGTGTCGCGATCCACATATTCGCCGGAGGAATTGGTGCGGATGTAGGCAGCCTTATCGGCATCGTAGGTAAAGCTGGAGGCGCTGGCGCTATTGGAGCCGTTCTCCTTGTCGTCGCCATAGTGCAGGATCTCGATGTACGAGGCATCGGCACCCTCGGTGCGGGGCTCGCTGGTAAAGTAGAAGGGATGCTTGGTGAACTCGACGCCATCGGCCACCAGCTCTTCGTGGATGGCGCGGATCTGGGCAGACAGGTTATGGGGGTTCTTGACGAAATCCTCACGCTGAGAGTAGGAGCCCAGCAGGTCGAAGCCCAGACCGGCCTTCCACATGCCAAACTTGCTCATCAGCTTGGAGGGGTCAACATTGTTGTTATCCAGCTCGGGGCCGCCGGCAAAGGCGAAGGCAGCATCCCAGGCCATGGCCAGGGGCACCATAGAGCCACGGGCAGAGCGGGCACCGCCGGCCAGCTCGGGGTAATTGTCGGCAAACAGGGCCATCAGCTTGGTGGCACCGGAACCGGCGTTGGGCACCTGGAACAGAATATCCGCCTGGGATACGCCCCAGTGGGGGTAGGCATCCTCGGCATTATCCAGCACCATCAGGATAGGGGTGTATGCCTCACCGGAGGCGTTGAGGCCGGTGGTGGGGCTTACGGTATCCATAACGGGGTTGGCCGGGTAGGAGGCGTTCAGCTTGATGGTGTTCTTCTTGGTATCGCCGATGAGCGTCATGTCCTCGGCAGCAGCAACGGATGCAAACAGCATCAGCATAGCGATGGTCAGAGCAAGAATACGTTTCATTCGATTCATTCCTTTCTTAAATAGAATGGGCTCTTTGATTATAACCGATTTACCTGGAAAACTCAACAAGATTTTGAAAGAAACGTGTAACAAATAACATACTTTCGAAACATTTACCAGCAACCGTCGGTAAACAGGGTTCAAGCTCCCTCATGCACGGTTCCTTTTTCCGACTGTTTGTTTTGCCAGCCTTTGGCGTTTGCGATCGAAATTCCCCTCAAAGGTTGACTTTGCCCGGGGGATGTGCTATGATTCAAGGGCTGCGTAAGCAAGCGTGCGCCCGTAGCTCAGTTGGATAGAGTGTCAGACTCCGACTCTGAAGGTCATGCGTTCGAATCGCACCGGGCGTACCAGTAAAAACCCTCGAAGCCATAAAGGTTTCGGGGGTTTTGTTTGCCCAAAACAACCTGCTGGCAGAGGAAAAGCACCCCACCTGAGAGAACTCTATCACTATCATGTTCATTCTTTCCGAAAGACGAGGGCTTGCTATGGTGTACAAAACAGAGCAGATCGACGGGCTCACGGTAAGGCTCCGCAGCAGTGGGCAAAAAGGCCCGGTGGTCTACTGGCCCGTTGCATATAGCTGTGAGCAGCAGTTTGAGCGTGTATCCCGCGTTCTTTCCCGGAGCCTTGGCGATACCGCATGGACGCTCATTGCCTTTGAGTGCGAAAACTGGAACCGGGACTATTCCCCTTGGGCGTTGCCGGATACAGATCGCAGGCAGGGCTTTACCGGCGGTGCTGAAGAAACGTTGGCATGGCTCAGGGACAGCTGCATCCCCGCCATTGAGGGTGAAGCGAAGAGCGTGCCCTGCAGGATGATCGGCGGGTACTCGCTGGCAGGTTTGTTCAGCCTGTATGCGTTTTACGAAAGCAGGCTGTTCCGTGGCGCAGCCGGGTGCAGCAGCTCGCTGTGGTACCCCGGCTGGCGGGAGTATATGGCGCACAAGCGCAGCCCCGAAGGCAGTTTCCTTTACCTGAGCCTGGGCCGCAGGGAGGAAAAGACCCGCGACCCGGAGATGGCAGCCGTAGGCGATATGACGCGCCAGCAGCACGAGCTTGCCAAGAATGATCCGAACCTGCGTGCAAACGAGCTTTGCTGGCACAACGGCGGGCATTTTACAGAGGTGGATCAGCGCATTGCCCAGGGCTTTGCCTGGCTGATCCGTCAGGCAGGAGCATGATCACATCACAGAGCGCCGGTGCCCGAAAAGCAAAAACCACCGCTCGTGTTTTCCCAAAAACACAAGCGGTGGTTTTCTTCTGTCTTTATCAGGCAGGCTGCGGGAGATCAGATCAGTACACCATTGCAATGATCCACCTCATGCTGAATGATCTGCGCCGTCCAGCCGGTAAAGGCGGCGGTACAGGTCTTCATCTCCGCTGTCTGCCAGCGCACCCGGATCAGCTGATAGCGCTTGCAGGGGCGGGGAGCGCCCAGCAGCGAAAGGCACCCCTCCTCGGTCTCGTATTCACCGGAGCCCGCAAGTATCTCCGGGTTGAACATGACCGTATAGATGCCCTGGTCATCGAAGGCAATGATCCGCTTGCGTACACCGATCATGTTGGCTGCCATGCCCACGCAGCTGTCATTGTGCGCGAGGAGGGTATCCAGCAGATCCTTGGCAACGGAGGCATCTGCTGCAGTGGCAGGCTCAGACTTCAGCGAGAGGAACAGCGGGTCGTGCATGAGGGGTTTGATCATTTCTTCGTCACCTGTTTTCTATGAGTGATAAAGCCGTGTTTACGGCACTGCGGGCTGCGGCTGCATATGTACAAGCTCATTGATCTTCTGCCGGGCCTCGGCGATGATGGTCTCTTCGGTAAAGCCCCACTCCTCCCGCAGCAGCGCCAGGATCCGCTCCCAGGTATCCGCTGCCTTGCGGTATTCGCCCAGGATCTCGTAAATGGTGGCAACGCCCTCCAGCGCATCGTAGAAGCGGGGCTTCTGTGCTTCTTCGGCTGCAAAGGAGGCTTCGTAGTAGTGGATGGCCTTTTCATAATCGCACTTGCGGGCATAGTACTGGGCGGCTTCAAAGAGCATACCGCTCTCCCCCTCATACACTTCCAGTGCCTTTGCCATAATGGCATCGGCTTCTGGCTCGTCGTACCGGGCAAGGGCGATGGCTGCTTCGTACACCTTCACCATGAAGGGCCTGTGTCCGGGCAGCTCTGCATAGCGTTTCAGGTAGGTCTCCGCCTCCTGTGTGCGATGATCCGCAATGAGATGATCCAGCAGGTAGCTGTACGGCAGCGGCAGCTGCGCCCCTTCCCCATCCACCTGCTGCTTATAGAAGGCAATGAGGCCGCTGTGGTTGGCAATGTTCCAATCCCAAGCAACGCCGCCCTCCGCCTTTTGCAGCAGCCACTGGCACTCCTTGGTGCCCGGCGAATGCAGAATGGCCCTTCTGGCGTAGCGGGCGGTCTTCTTTGCCACAGACTCCAGCCGGTGGTGGTAGAGATGGGCCAGCAGGCTGACAGCCCGCTGCTCTTCTGCCCCGTTCTCGGTCATTTCTTTGAGGAAACTCTCATACTCCCGGAACACATCCGGCGGCAGCTCATCCTCCACATCCATTCGGTTTTGGATCCGCAGGAGCTTTTGCTCCACGGTCAGGTCGAACAGCTCATCGATGGAGATGCCGAACACCTCCGCCAGCTGCGGCAGCAGGGTGATATCCGGCATGGCAACGGCGTTTTCCCATTTGGAGACCGCCTGAGCGCTCACCCCCAGCCGTTCGGCCAGCTGCTCCTGGGTAAGGGAGGCCTTGTAGCGCAGCTTGCGGATCTTGTTACCCATATCCATATCTTTTTTCCTCCTGATGGTTTGTCAGGTAAGAACGTTCTTCCAATGGCATTGTACAGGAGGATGAGTCCGGGCACAATAACGCATTTTTCCGCAGAGCGCAACCACCGGTTGATGAAAGGGCGGCGCGCCCGGCAAAAGAAAAACCTGCAGGCTGCATGCTGCGAGGTTTTTCCCGGCCTGTCAGCCAAGGCCGCTGATGCTTTCTTGCGTATTCCGCCTTGCCTTACGGTAATTTCTTACCACAGCTGTTGCAATACGCAAAATCGCCTGCAACCGGCGTTCCGCAATACGGGCAGAACCTGCTGTCGGCACCCGTCCGCTGCTGCGCCTGGGGCTGAGGCTCGCCAAATTGCTGGTTCAGCGGATCCGGCTCCTCGTTTCCGTCGGTAATATCGTAAACCGAGTATCGGTTCTTGTTGGTGGCATTCTTGAAATTGTAGACCGTGATCACGACGGCGATCCCCGTCCAGAGAATACCGAAGAGCGCAAAGATGCCGCCGGCCTGGGCCGCAAGCACAGTCCAAAAGACGCCAAAAGCGATCATGAAAAGACCGACGATACCGGACATCATCGATGGGCCGCGTCCCTGCTTGATACTTTTCATAGCGTTTACCTCCTGTCTCACAAACCGTAATGGATCACAAAGCGGTTGCTGTTTTTGGCTTTGATCAACAATTCCCGCAGCCCGGCATACTCCGGGCCGACAGCAATGACCGCCAGAAACGCGTCCATCGATGTGGGAGGGATCAGCGTGATACCGATGTCGTTCAGCCCCTTCATGGGGATATCAACGGTGTGGCAGAAGCTGTCGAATACCGAAAGCCGCTCCCGGATCCCCTCGATGTGATCGTCATCAACAAAGATGCAACCATACTTCTCGGGTTCGTATTCGTCATACCGTTCACCGCCGGTGGGAGCAGAGGGCATGATCCCGAATGCATGCTTTGCCATATACACCCGCCCTTTCGCAACTTCTTTTCTCAACATATTGTACAATAGGTAAAGCTTTTCTGCAAGAATAATGCGCGCTTGCGCATATGAGCGCCGAAGGTGCAAATCAAAGCATCAACAATAGCCGCCAAAACACCAAGAAATACCCGGTGAAGTGAAAAAAGAAAAACCTTGCAAGCTTTATGCTGCAAGGTTTTCTTGTGAAATGACTCAAAAACGAGTACAATTCCCGGCTATCGTTTTGCAATAACCCTTTCGTTTTGCATTGGGTGCATTTGGGTGCAAAAATTGGTTCTTGGGTGCAAAAAAGGCTCGGTGGGTGCAACACCGAGCTTTCGTTTTTCTATTAGAAACTATCTGACAAGTCATAGCTTTAGCAGTTTGCAAGAAATAGATCGGCTTTGGGTTCTGCAACCGAACGGTTAATATAAACAAGATTGAATTCACCAGTGATCTCCATGTCCTCCACC
>SVGN01000050.1:5828-18526 GCA_015056315.1 Clostridiales bacterium | reverse complement strand
CCTTTACCCGCCCCGAAAAACGGCAGGGGGATTTGACGTCGTTCGCTACCGTCGCGTGCGGGGAGCCGCTTGGCTGTGCTCCGTTTTCGCTGCAACCCGAACCCCGAGTTATCGGGGCGGGTCGGCTACAAAAGCAAGCTCATACCATAGGCTGTTCTACGCTGCACACCAGCCAACTCCATAGCCCCCCTTGCCAAAGGGGGGTGGCTCGCCGAAGGCGAGACGGGGGGATTCCGGCAACAGCCAAGCGGGGGAACAGCCGCCCTCCCGGTGATCGCCCCTCGGCACCCTCAGTCTGCCCTTTGGGCAGCCAGCTCCCTCTGAAGAGGGAGCCGTCACGGTTGCCCACCATCCGCAGCAATGCGCAATGCCCAAGCCGGAGCAGCTGACCCTAAACGGCAGCACCCGCCTCCACAGCCCGCCCTTGCCAAAGGGGGGTGGCTCGCCGAAGGCGAGACGGGGGGATTCCGGCAGCAGCCAACCCGGGAAAGCAGCCATCCTTCCGGTGGTCATCCCCTCAGCACCCTCAGTCTGCCCTTCGGGCAGCCAGCTCCCTCTGAAGAGGGAGCCGTCACGGTTGCCCACCATCCGCAGCAATGCGCAGTGCCCAAGCCGGAGCAGCTGACCCTAAACGGCGGCACCCGCCTCCACAGCCCGCCCTTGCCAAAGGGGGGTGGCTCGCCGAAGGTGAGACGGGGGGATTCCGCCACCAGCCAAGCAGGGGAGCAGCCGCCCTCCCGCACCCCACACAAAAACCGCATGGTGCAAAGCGCACCATGCGGCTCCATACCCAATTCACTCAAACATCCCCCTTGCGCCCGTGAAACGGGCGCAAAACCGGGATCCTTAAGGGATGAAATCCCTTAAGCGGGGTGCAGGGGCAGCGCCCCTGCCATGCTCCGGCGCAGCGCCCCTGCCGTTCCCCCTGCCGTCCCCCCCTCACCGCTCGTACAGCTCCAGCCACTGCACGGCCAGGCTCTGCCATTTGCAATGGCTGCCCAGCCGTTGCCGCTGGGCTTCATCCAGCGGTTGCCAGCTGCCGTCGAAGGCATCCTTCACCAGCTGGGGCAGCTGATCGAAGGCGGCAAAGCTGCGCACCGGCAGCTGCCACTCCCCGAGGGTTGGGTAGCGGAGCCAATCGCCGTAGGCCACCCGGGCCCCGGCGTAAAGGTACTCCTTCATGGAGGAGGAGAACGCATCGGTGCGGATGGTGTGGAGATACACATCCACCGCGCAGCGCAGATACGCACTTTCCTCGTCGTTCATAAAATCGGTCAGCACGATGCACTGGCCGGGCAGGCGCTCGCCCAGTGCCCGCACCTCCGCCTCGGCGGCGGGGTCATCATGGGCGTAGGTGTGCTGGAGGATCACCGTAACGCGCTGCAAAAAGGCCTTGTCCAGCTGCATCAGCGCCCGGAGGGCCTCCGGCTGCTGCTGGGCCCGGGATGCGCTGGAGCCGATGGCCACCGTCAGCCGCTCGGGCAGGATGCCGAAATGCAGCTTGGCGGCTGCATTGCCGCCCTCCGCCAGCACCCGGTCGATATGGGGAAAGACCCCCTCGCCGAAATCCAGCACGGTGGTCTTTTGCGCCACGCTTTCGCCGTACAGGCTGCGGATGCGCTCCACATGCTCCGGGTTGAAGACCGTGATGGCAGCGCAGCGGCGCAGATAGCGCCCCATGCGGCTGAGGGTGGCCGGGGCGGCCCGGAGCAGATCGCTGCCCCAGAAGGTGGCCGCCAGCGGGCAGCCCTGCCGCCGGGCCATCACGCTGCCCAGCGCCAGATCCACCACGGAGAGATAGTGACAGTGCACCGCATCGAAGGGGCCCAGCTTGCCAAGGGCGGCGGCGTTGGCAAGGATGCCCGCCCACATCCGCACCCGGGGGATGCGCCCCAGCACCGGCAGGGTGCGCCCGCCCGCATCCACGGCGGCGGCCATGCGGGCGTACTCCTCCCGGTAGGTGCCCTTCCAGCCGTAGATGGGGTAGATGACCGTCTCCCACCCGGCGGGATGCAGCACGTTTTCCACATATCGCTTCACCCAGAGGGAATCAGGGTCGGCGATCAACAGGATACGGCTCATGGAAAAGGCTCCTTTCGGCGGCTGGGATCAGCCATTATGAGGGTCGGCTCCGGGGGCGGAGCCTTCCGGGGCCGTGGTATTTTGGCGAGAGGCCGGGCGGCGCTTCCCGCGCCCCGGCAAAGAGGCGGCTGCTTCTGCACAGCCGGAGGGGGGCGGGACTCGTCCGCTTACCCCTTCTTACGCCTGTGCAGCAGCGACCCCACCAGCTCCAGAGCGGTGCGGCACAGCACCTTCAGCTCCGGCAGCCAGCAGACCACAGCCGCCGCCAGCAGACCGCTCAGCAGCAGGTACTTGGGCAGGGGCCGATCCGCCAGCAGCAGGTTGCCGAAGGCGGCCGCCAGCATCAGCCCCACGGTCAGGTACAGGTAACGCCAGCTGGGCAGCACCCGGTAGTACCGCTGCCCCACCCATGTGCGCAGAAAGAGGATGATCACCGCCGTGCCCGAGGAGGCCATGGCAGCGCCCGGCATGCCCAGCCGGGGGATCAGCAGGCTGCACAGGGCAATGTTCAGCACCGAGGAGACCAGGAAGATGATGGTCGTCCACCAGGTCTTTTTGGAGATGGTGATGCCCATATCCGTGGTCTCGCCCAGGCAATAGCAGATGGGCGACAGGAACAGGAACGGGAAGAACACCACCGACGAGCGATAGCTCTTGCCCAGAAACAGGAACACCGGCGTTTGCAGCAGCGACAGCGTGAGCCCGAACAGGCACAGAAGGCAGGCCATCATCCGGTGTACGGTATAGAAGCGGCCGGTCTGGGAATCGTAGTTCTCCAGCACATAGGGGGCCCAGTAGGCGTTGAACCCGGTCTGGATGATGTTGATGGTGGCGGCCAGCCCCAGCGCACTGGAGTAGATGGCCACCGCCTCCTTGCCCAGCAGGTTGTTCATGACCACGATATTCACATTGTTGTTGAGCCAGTCCAGCAGCGTAAGGGGCAGCAGCGGCAGCGCATACAGCCACACCTCCCGGAGGAAGGGGCTATCCGCCGCCAGCGCCGCCTTGGGGGACAGGTGCCTGCGGTGCACCCACAGGAACGCCAGCGAGAACAGTACCATCAGAAGGGTCAGCAAAAGCACCGCATGCTCGCCCTTGCCGGTGGCAAAGCCCATCGACAGGTACGCCAGCTTGGTGATGAAGATGTGCAGCACGCCCTGCACCGTATACATCAGTGCGTTCTGCTCCATGCGGAAGCGCAGGCTCATGAACCTAAACAGGATCTGGCAGAAGCTGAAAATGCACAGGCACACGAAAATACTCACCCGGGGCGTGCCTGACACCCCGGCGGAAAGCCGCTGCCAGAAGAAGCACAGCCCGCCGGTGAGCAGCAGGCTGGCCAGCAGCGCCACGCCGATGCAGTAGCTGAACAGGGTCTTTTGGCTCTTGCCCTGGGGCGGCTCCCGGAAGAAGCGCACATACACCTGATCCATGCCCAGATAGCAGACGGTGCTCATCAGCCCGGTGTAGGAGAAGAACATGTTCACCTTGCCCAGCTCCCCCGGCTCGAACAGACGGGTGGCGATGGGCGAGGAAAGAAAGCCCAGGGCAAAGGAGATCCATGTGACCATGGAAAAGCCGATCAGGTTTTTGAGAAATTCGTGTTTTTTGGCCATGGTCTCACCTCTTTGTGCGGTCGATGGGACGGAGGGATCCCCCGGCGGCTTCGCCGCAACCCTCCTTTGGCAAGGGTGGGCGCGGTGGTGGGCGCTGCCGGGAGGGGGCTGCGCCCCCCAGGTCGGTATGGCTCATCTGCCCCGGGGCGAGCGGCTCTGCAGGCACGGCGCAGGAGCGGCCTGCAGCGGCGCGGTCTGCGGGAGTGTCAGCGCGGGAGCGGGCCGTGGCCCGTTACGCTTCGTTCTGCTTCACCCGGGGCAGGGTGATGGTGAACGCCGTGAAGTGCTCCCCGGCCTCTGCGGCAATGGTGCCGCCGTACTGATCCAGGGTCTTTTGCACGATGGACAGCCCCATGCCGTGGTTCTCGCCCTTGGTGGTGACCCCCGGCTCGAACAGCCGCGCCCGGATGGGTGCGGGGATGGTCGCGCCGTTGTTCTCCACCCGGAGGGTGATCTGGCTCAGGGTCTCGGTGGCGGTAAGGTGGATGTAGGGCTCGGCGGCAAAGGCAGCCGCATCCATGGCATTATCCAGCAGGTTGCCCACCACGCAGCACAGCTCCCACGGAGGGATGCCCAGCCGCTCCATGGTGGTGCGGATATCCATCTCCATATGGATGCCCCGCTTTTCGGCGGCGGCGCTCTTTACCTGCAAAAGGGCGTTGAAGGCAGTCATTTTGGTGCGCAGCACCCGGTTGACGGTCTGCAGCTGGCTGTAGATCTTCTCCAGATAATCGATGGCCTCCTGGTTTTCTTCCATTTGCAGGAGGCTGTAGACCACCTGGATATGGCTGACGAAATCGTGCCGCTGGGCGCGCATCTCCAAATTGAGCTGATCCATTTGGCTGTTGATGGTCTGCAGCTGCTGAGCCTTTCGGCTGATCCTGCGGGCGGCCACCGCATCGTAGATATCGATGGCAGCGCCCCAGCCCGCCATCACTGCGCCGGTGAGGGCGATCCATTGCAGGGTGACCCGCCCGGCCCCGCTCAGGTCGCCGAACATCACATAAAGGACGAACAAAAGCAGCATCATCAGCTGTACAGAGTTGATGACGATGGCATAAATTGCGTTTTTGTTCACCTCCGGGGTCTGCGGGGTTCGCTTCATGGGGAGGCCTCCTTTGTGGGGATGTTGGGGTGGGTATAGCGCATTGCGTGGGCGGCGGCCAACTGCACACGGCTCCCTCTTCAGAGGGAGCTGGCTGCCCTTCAGGGCAGACTGAGGGTGCCGAGGGGATGACCACCGGAAGGATGGCTGCTTTCCCGGGTTGGCTGCTGCCGGAATCCCCCCGTCTCGCCTTCGGCGAGCCACCCCCCTTTGGCAAGGGCGGGCTTAGGGGGTGGGTGCCGCCGGGTAGGGTCTGCGTTGCCCAGGTTGGGTATGGCGCATTGCTGGGGGCGGTGCCCAACTGCGCAGGCTCCCTTGCTAAAGGGAGCTGTCGGCGTAGCCGACTGAGGGATTCAACTCTCAAACGCAGTTACCTTTCACCGCCATGGCGGGGTACTCTGCCCGGGGTTGGCTGCTGCCGGAATCCCCCCGTCTCGCCTTCGGCGAGCCACCCCCCTTTGGCAAGGGCGGGCTTAGGAGGTGGGTGCCGCCGTTTGGGGTCTGCTTCCCCGGCTTGGGTATCGCTCATCTGCCCCGCCCGAAGGGCCGCAGCATCGATCACTCCCGGTTCTTCTCATCCTCCGGGCCGTAGCGGCGCAGGTGCCGCATTTTCAGCTTGGCCTCATGCCCCTGGGCGGAGGGATGGTAGTACACCTTATGCTCGTACCCCGGGGGCAGGTAGGTCTGCCGCACAAAATGATCCGGGTATTCGTGCGGATACTTGTACTGGGGCGTTTTCGCATGGGGGATGGAATAGCTCTGATCCCGCAGGTACACGGGCACGGCGCTGAAATCGCCCTTGCGGGCATCGGCTTCGGCGGCGGAGAGCGCCTCCACCACGCTGTTGCTCTTCTCTGCCATGCTTACCGCAATGATGGCCTGCGCAATGGGGATGCGCGCCTCCGGCATGCCCACCACCTCCAGCGCGTTGGCGGCGGCGTGGGCCTGCAGCATGGCGGTGGGGTCGGCCAGACCCACATCCTCACTGGCATGAACGATGATCCGGCGCACGATCAGCTTGGGATCCACGCCCGCATACATCAGCCGGGCAAACCAGAGCAGCGCCGCATCCGGGTCGCTGCCCCGCATGCTCTTGATAAAGGCGGAGAGCATATCGTAATACATGCTCTCATCCAGCTTGAGCATGGGCTTTTGCACGCTTTCGTGGGCGGTCTCCACGGTGATGAGCCGGAAAGGCTTGCCGGTCTCCGGGTCGATGGTATCCTCGGTGGTCAGGTAGGCCAGCTCCAGCGCACCAAGGGCGGTGCGCACATCGCCCCCGGCGATCTGGGCAATGTAGCGCAGTGCGCCGTCCTCGCAGCGCACATCGCTGAGGCCGTAGCCCCGCTCCCGATCCCGGATGGCGTTCTCCAGCGCCTCCTCCACATCATCGGCGGTCAGCGGCTCAAACTGGAACACCCGGCACCGGCTCACGATGGCGGGGGTCATGCTGGCCATGGGGTTCTCCGTGGTGGAGCCGATAAAGCGGATCAGCCCGCTCTCGATGGCGGGCAGGATGGAGTCCGACTGGCTCTTGGACCAGCGGTGGCACTCATCCAGCAGCAGGTAGGTGGCCTTGCCCTGCCGCAGGCGGCGGTCCTCCGCCTCCTTGAGCACCTTGCGTACATCCGCCACGCCGCTGGTAACGGCGTTCAGCTTTTCAAAGGCGCTGCCGGTCATGCCCGCAATGATGGAGGCCAGAGTGGTCTTGCCGCAGCCGGGCGGGCCCCAGAAGATACTGCTTTGCAGCTTATCCGCCTGGATGGCGCGGCGAAGCAGCCGCCCCTGCCCCAGCAGGTGCTTCTGGCCCAGAAACTCATCCAGCGTGCGGGGGCGCATCCGGTCGGCCAAAGGGGCGCGGGTGTCGTGCTCCGGCAGGCTCTGCCAGAGGGTCTGCTGCATCATATCGCTCATGAGGGGTATTCACCTCTTTCTGTATGCCGACAAAAAAATCGCATCTTATACTATACACTTTTTGCCCGTGGAATTCAACCGGGCGCAGCTTGCCGCGCGGGCAGGAAAACCCTTGCCCGAGGGCGAAAACAACCGGCAGAAGCAACACCGCACGAAGGGAGGCTGCCCCATGCCCTGCCAAGAGAAACCCTCCACCGGGATGCGCCCGCAGCCGGGCTGCGCCTGCACCCTGCTCATTGAAAAACAGAAGCGGCTCCTGACCCTTGCCCGGGGCGGCGAAGTACTGCTGCGCTGCCGGGTGGGGCTGGGCAGCACCCCCGTCGGGCGCAAGCGCGCCCAGGGGGATGGCCGCACCCCGGAGGGGGTGTACAGCATCTGCCTCATCAAGGAGGCGGGCAAGTACGGGCGCAGCCTGGGCCTGAGCTACCCGAACCGGGAGGATGCGGAGCTGGCGCTGAGGGAGGGCCGCATCGATCTGGAGACCCACCGGGCCATCGCGGATCGTCTGGCGGATGGTCTGCGCCCGCCCTGGGGCACGGCGCTGGGCGGGGAGATCTACCTGCACGAGGGCGGCAGCCGCAGCGACTGGACCGCCGGTTGCATCGCGCTGGATGCAGCGGATATGGATGTGGTCTTCGCCTGCCGGGAGTGGATCTGCCGGGTGGAGATCGTGCCGTGAGGGAAGGCTGAACCGTGGCCGCTGCGCCCGGACAGCCCCCCGCCGCCCGTCGAAATATTCCGGTATATCTATGTACAATAAAAAAACATTGTGCTATAATAAGCCGCACATCCCTGAAGTATGTGCCGGGCGCAAAGCCCCGAAAAATAACAAAAATGGAGGAAAAACGATCATGCGTAAAATTCTTGCTCTCACCCTGTGCATCGTGATGGCGTTGTGCAGCGTAGCCGCAGTGGCCGAGGAAGCCGCTCCGGTCAAGACCGGTCTGAGTATTGTCACCAGCATGAGCGCTGCCAAGAACGGCGGCGTGCAGACCACCATCAACTTCACTGCCGTTACCGTGGATGATAACGGTGTGATCGATGCGGTCGTCATCGACAGCCTGCAGGCTACCGTCGGCGTGGATGCCGCCGGTCAGCTGACCACCGATCCCGCCACCCTGTTCCAGTCCAAGAACGAGCTGGGCGATGCCTACGGCATGCGCAAGGCCAGCTCCATCAGCGCTGAGTGGAACGAGCAGGCCGCTGCCTTTGCCGCTTACTGCGTCGGCAAGACCATCGACGAGGTAAAGGCCATGCCCGTTACCGAGACCGGCGCTCCCGCCGATGCCGATCTGGCTGCGGGCTGCACCATGGGCGCTTACAACTTCCTGCCCGGCGTAGAAGCCGCTGTGGCCAACGCCCAGCACGCCGGTGCCAAGAAGGGCGATGCCCTCAAGCTGGTGCATGTGACCAACGCTTCCGGCAGCAAGAGCGCCACCGCTGAGGCCGCCGGCAAGACCCAGGTCTATGCCACCATCGCCGCCATCACCCTGAACGGCGAGACCATCACCTCCTGCACCATCGATGCTGTGCAGGCCACCGCTGCTTTCGACGCCACCGGCGCCATTACCGCCGACCTGACCGCTCCCATCCAGACCAAGAACCAGCTGGGCGATGCCTACGGCATGCGCAAGGCCAGCTCCATCAGCGCTGAGTGGAACGAGCAGGCTGCGGGCTTCGCTGCCTACATCACCGGCAAGACCGTGGCCGAGGCCACCGGCATCGCCGTGGACGAGGGCGGCTACCCCACCGAGGCCGATCTGCGCGCCACCACCACCATGGGCATCGGCGGCTTCATCGACCTGCTGGCCAAGATCGCTCAGTAAACCAATGAGGGCAGTTTCGCTGCCATCGGGCTGCTGTCTCCGCAGGGGGGCGGCAGCCCTTCTTCTTTCACGGATATGATCCATTCGAAGCAACACTTTCCCGCACTTCCCCCCCATCCCCGCCCGGCGAAAAGCCGGAGCCAAAGGAGAGGATATCCCCTTATGAAGCTCATCCAACGCCTTATATGCCTGCTGCTGGTCTGCCTGCTGGCGGGGGCTGCCTGCCCCTCCACCGGCAAGCGCCCATCCGCTGCGCTGGCAGAGGCCGCCGATCCGGCCCCCGCAGGCAAGCGCTACAGCGCTACCTTTCTGGGCCTGTTCGATACTGCCACCGCCATCGTGGGCATTGCCGACAGCAAGGAGGCCTTTACCGAAGCCGCCGAAGCGATCCGCGCAGAGCTGGAGGCGTACCACCGGCTGTTCGATATCTACCACAGCTACGAGGGCATCAACAACCTCAAGACCATCAACGACAACGCAGGCATCGCCCCGGTGCAGGTGGATGAGCGCATCCTCCGGCTGCTGGTGTTCTGCCGGGAGATGGCCGAAAGCACCGGCGGCCTGGTGGATGTGACCCAGGGCAGCGTGCTGCGCCTGTGGCACGAGGCCCGGCAGACCGCCATCAACTTCCCGGAGGATGCCTGGCTGCCCGGCGGCGATGAACTGGAGGAGGCCGCCGCCCACACCGGCTTCCATCTGCTGGAGATCGACGAGGCCGCCTCCACCGTCTACCTGACCGACCCCGCCGCCCGGCTGGATGTGGGCGCGGTGGCCAAGGGCTACGCCGTGGAGCAGGTGGCCCGGCACATGCCGCAGGATATGATGCTCTCCGTGGGCGGCAACATCCGGGTGACCGGGCACAACCGGCTCACCGGCTCAAGCTGGACCGCAGGCGTGCAGGATCCCGACAGTGAAGATTACCTGCATGTGGTACGGCTGGAAAACATGAGCATCGTTACCAGCGGCGATTATCAGCGCTATTTCATGCTGGACGGTGTGCGCTACGGGCACATCATAGACCCCCGCACCCATCAGCCCGGGCGGCTGTACCGCGCCGTGTGCATCCTCTGCCCGGATTCCGGCATCGCCGATGCCCTCTCCACCGCGCTGTATCTGCTGCCCGTGGAGGAAGGCAAGGCGCTGCTGGAGCGCTACGGCGCAGAGGCCATGTGGATCGGCCAGGGCGGGCAGGCGTGGTACAGCGATGGGTTCGAGGGGTATGTGAAGAAGTGAACGGGAGTATGGCAGGGGCGCTGCCTTGGAGCGTGAGGCAGGGGCGCTGCGCCGGAGCAGGGCAGGGGCGCTGCCCCTGCACCCCGCTTAAGGGATTTCATCCCTTAAGGATCCCGGTTTTGCGCCCGTTTCACGGGCGCAAGGGGGATGCTTGAGTGAATCGGGTATGGAGCCGCATGGTGCGCTTTGCGCCATGCGGTTTTTGTGTGGGGGCGGGAGGGCGGCTGCTCCCCCGCTTGGCTGCTGCCGGAATCCCCCCGTCTCGCCTTCCGAGTTGTTTTGTCAAGGGTGTTTTCCCCAATAATTTAATTCGTAAGGAATAAGGGCATCTCACGCCGTCTTATAACATCGAATGACCTTAACTAAACAGCACCCTCGAAGGATTTCGTTGGGTGCTGTTCTTGTGTTACAGGTCGGGTACAGATGTGCCTTTTCCGCCTGTGGAAGGTTGCTCAGCATTGTGTTTGTCTGCCTCACGTTGAGCAATAGCAAGCTGAATCTTCGTAGGTATCTGGTATTCTATCCACGCTGAACAATCTGTCTGCGAATCCTGCTTTTTCAAGACAGTCAATGACAAGATCCTTGTCATAATCAACCTTACCGGCAACGTTCTCTCCGAGCTTTAAGCTGAGCAGCTTGAAGTCCTGGAACACAACGGAGAAAATGTCCATGTATTCACGATAATTGTACTTGCGAATATCAATGCCGTTCAGCAGAATTTCGCCCTCAGTAGCCGGAACTTTAATCACAAACAGCGAAACCGTAAGTGCCAGACCGCCAAGCAGAGTGAAAACAGAGGAGCAAAGCTCTCCGCAACATTCAAGAACTCTGGCAAGACCCCAACCACCGCCGTTAAAGCTCTGTCGGATGGATGACAGCATTTCGGCAGTATGCGTATCATCAAGATTAACGTAATCGGTATCAAGCATTTTTTCGGAAACGATATGCTCGATCTTCAACCACTCGCCCGTGCTTTGCGTGTTCTTCCACTTGTTGAGAAGTGCCGTAGTGCGAGGGATTCAAGGACAAAGAATCGTCTGATCTACTGTGATTAGGCGATTTTTTGTTTGCCTTTTTCTGCTTCTCTCAACAATTCTAATCAATTCTGTTTCATCCTCCCCGTCCCGCACCTGCCGGGCGGCGACCGCCTTGTGATTATCATTGCTGTCAACGCAAGCCGTCAGGCCCATCAAGCAAAGTAGCCGCTGGAATGATCGAACAGATCACGCCAGCGGCCTTCGATGCTTCAGTCGTTTTTACAGCGATTGATGCGCCGTTTTTACCGGTTGGATCACGAGCCGGGCACCAGGATTTCACCATAATCCCATTCCCCCGTGCTGGGATCGAAGGTCTCATCATCATAAGGCGTCACGCCGGTTTCGCCGGTCTTTTCGCCGCAGCTTAGGCAGACAACATAGTATTCATAGCCCGTATCGCCTTCAGTGTAATAGACTTTCTTTGTTCCGCCCGCATGGTTTTCCGTGCTCTTCTCGCCATAATCCTCGCCGCAGACCGCACACTTAGCCTTGGCCTGGCAAGTGGCCATGCCGCCTGAGTGGGCTGCTTCGTCTGTAATCGCGGTGCAGCCGGGTGTCTTGCACTTATGCCAATGATTGCTTCCATCCGTGATCCAGGCAGAGGTGTCCCAATCGTGGGCGATCAAAACCACAGGCAGCATCTCGGTTGCGCCGCAGCCGTCACTCTTGCAGGTTCGGGTTGCTTCGCCCGGTTCAAAGCAAGTTGGGGCTTTGGTCTGCTTCCATTCGCCCCAGTCGTGCGTCAGCGTGGGGATTTCCTTCTGCGCTGTCAGGATGGCTTTGCAGTCCGGGCACCGTTCGCCATCGGTCAGGCCGGTTTCGGTGCAGGTGGCGGCCTTGCCGGGGATCAGCTCGGCCAACAGGTTATTATGGGCATTGGGGTCGATGGGCGTTTCTTCCCGAATCTCCTTGCCGCAGGCTTCGCACTTGGAAAGCGTCAGGCCCGGGCTTACGCAGGTGGCAGGCGTTTGGGAAACGAGGATGAACGGCCCTTCGTGGTTCAGCGGTTCTCCATACTCCTCGCTGGGGATTTCTGCTTCGTCTGTAATCGCGGAGCAGCCGGGTGTCTTGCACTTGTGCCAGTGCTTGTAACAATCCGTGATCCATGCGGAGGTGTCCCAATCGTGTTCGCCCAGCATGCCGTATTCCTCGCCGCAGACCTCACATTTGGCCTTGGCCTGGCAGGTGGCCGTGCCGCCGGAATGGGCCGCTTCATCCGTTATCGCAGTGCAGCCGGGCGTCTTGCACTTGTGCCAATGCTTGCTTCCATCCGTGATCCAGCCAGAAGTTTCCCAATCGTGGTCTGCCAGTTCACCGTATTCCTTACCGCAGACCGCGCACTTGGCCTTAGCCTGGCAGGTGGCAGTACCGCCGGAATGAGGCGCTTCGTCCTTTCTTGCTTCGCAGCGGGAGCAAGCATAATAGTGGGTGGTATCTCCCTGGGTCAGGGTTTCGGCCCAATCGTGGTTCAGCGGTTCTCCATACTCCTCGCTGGGGATTTCTGCTTCTTCGCACACGCTGCAACGGTAATACGCCGTCATACCAGGGGATTCGCAGGTCGGCTCCACAGCGGGTTCGACTATTTCCATCTTGTGTTCGCCAAACTCTCCATAGGGCTGTTTGCATACATCACACACAGCTTTTTCCTTACAGGTGGCGGTGCCGCCGGAATGTGCCGCTTCGTCCGTTATCGCGGTGCAGCCGGGCGTTTTGCACTTATGCCAATGCTTGCTTCCATCCGTGATCCAGGCAGAGGCGTCCCAATCGTGGTCTGCCAGTTCACCGTATTCCTTACCGCAGACCGCGCACTTGGCCTTAGCCTGGCAGGTGGCAGTACCGCCGGAATGAGGCGCTTCGTCCTTTCTTGCTTCGCAGCGGGAGCAAG
>SVGN01000050.1:0-5728 GCA_015056315.1 Clostridiales bacterium | reverse complement strand
TCCCAATCGTGGTCTGCCAGTTCACCGTATTCCTTACCGCAGACCGCGCACTTGGCCTTAGCCTGGCAGGTGGCAGTACCGCCGGAATGAGGCGCTTCGTCCTTTCTTGCTTCGCAGCGGGAGCAAGCATAATAGTGGGTGGTATCTCCCTGGGTCAGGGTTTCGGCCCAATCGTGGTTCAGCGGTTCTCCATACTCCTCGCTGGGGATTTCTGCTACTTCGCACACGCTGCAACGGTAATACGCCGTCATACCAGGGGATTCGCAGGTCGGCTCCACAGCGTGTTCGACTATTTCCATCTTGTGTTCGCCAAACTCTCCATAGGGCTGTTTGCATACATCACACACAGCTTTTTCCTTACAGGTGGCGGTGCCGCCTGAATGGGCTGCTTCGTCCGTTATCGCGGTGCAGCCGGGCGTTTTGCACTTATGCCAATGCTTGCTTCCATCCGTGATCCAGGCAGAGGTGTCCCAATCGTGATCGGCGACCTCACCATAAGGCTGATTGCATACTGCGCATATCGCCTTGGCCTGGCAAGTAGCCGTGCCGCCGGAGTGGGCCGCTTCATCCGTTATTGCGGTGCAGCCTTCTGTCTTACACTTGTGCCAGTGCTTGCTTCCATCCGTGATCCATGCGGAGGTGTCCCAATCGTGTTCGCCCAGCGTGCCGTATTCCTCGCCGCAGACCGCGCACTTGGCCTTGGCCTGGCAGGTGGCGGTGCCGCCTGAATGGGCTGCTTCGTCCGTTATCGCAGTGCAGCCGGGCGTTTTGCACTTATGCCAATGCTTGCTTCCATCCGTGATCCAGGCAGAGGTGTCCCAATCGTGGGCGATCACATCCACAGGCCGGGTTTCAGTCTCGCCGCAGCCTTCCACCTGGCAGGCGCGGGTTTCCTCGCCCTTTTCCGTACAGGTGGGGGCTTTGGTCTGCTTCCAGTTGCCCCAAACGTGCGTATGCCCGGAGGATTGTGCCGTTTCCGTCATGCTTATAGAAAAAGACATATCTTTCTTCGCTTCGATCACCACCTTGAATTTGCGGAAGGCGACATCCTCCAGCGAAGCGGTGTATTGACCGTTGCCTGCGGATGCAAACGCGCCGTCCAGGCCCTCGATAACGGGCGTCCCTGCCGTGGGGGGAGCGATCGTCACATTCACAGTCACGTTGGCGTTTTTCCCGCACTTGATCGGAATGACGGCGCGCTGTCCGACTTTCAAAGTTAAAACCGCCGTTTTCCCGGCCTTGAGCGCATCGGCGTTTATTATTTTTTGCTGGATACCCGCGCCGTCAAGTTTCGCGTCCGTGCTGTTCTCCGTCAGGGTCACGTTCTGGACGGTGCCATCGGCTGTTACGGTTGCGCCTTGGGCATCCAAGACCAGGCCGCCGACGCTCGCACCTGCTTCCACATGCACGGTGTTTCTTGCCGCGCCTATCGTCATGGCGTCCACGCTGGAACCAGCCTTCACTGTGACAGTGGAGTCCGCAGCGCCAGTAGCCAAGACCACCGCATCGACCTTCGCGTCACCGTTAATTTCAAGGTTCATCGGGGTGTTGGCGAGTAGCGCGGAGCCGTTTTCACCGTTCAGGAAAATAGCGCCCAAATCCACCTTCACAGGGGCTGCGTCTGGGTCTTTGGAACGCTCAGACACGAACTGATTTATTCTTTGCTGAAGCAACTCTAAACCATAAGGGGTAATATTTGTAAACAACGCTGAAATGCCTTCCGGCGTCATGTAGAATCCGTTTGTCGTATCATACCCCAAATCCTCCAGGATCAAATTGAATTCTGATTGTGTGAGGCTAATCACGCCATTAGAATCCGTGCTCACGATCAAGGCGCTGCCTGCCGGCAGAACATCAGGCCCGGAGTCTGATGATAGTGTGTCCGGGATGATAGCCCCATCATCCGTATTGTATTCGGGTATGCCGATCCCAATGATCCTGGGCTCGGGACGATTTTCCCCTATCGCGCTGCCACCGTTGTCGCGTTCATAGGGGAAGGAAAGCAGCATGTTCGCCACCGAATGTACTTCTTCATCCTCATAGTAATGCCATAGGCCGTTTTCAGACACCCAGCCGGTCTTTTCTGTATCGGGCTGGTTTGGTTGGTCGGATTGGTCGCTTTCGTCCCGTTCTTTGGTGCCAGCGCCGCCAACGAGCTCCCAGAGTAGCTCTTCATGGAGCCAGAATGGCTCTTCAGGGAGCCAGAATGGATCTTCATTGAGATCATTAGATGCCAGCGCAGGCTGGGCCGAAATCAGCCCCACCGACAGCATGCACAAGGCAAATACCGCTATGATCCTTTTCCAATGTTTCACTTGGTTTGCTCCTTTCCTTCCGCGCCGGTGCGCGATTGGTTCATCTTCCTGCGTTTCTGGGTTGCCAGCGTCGCCACGATGCCCAGTGCAAACGCCAGCAGCGCCACGATCACATAGCCGCCCGCCTCCGGGCCCAGGATGGTCGCGCCCAAAGTCGATGCCGCGGGCTGCCGGGCTGGGCCCTTGATTTCCAGGGCGAACAGCAGCGCGATCAGCAGCAACGCCCCCAGCCCTGTCATCCATTGGGTCAGCCGCCGTGCCTCGCGTCTTGCCGCATAATAGGCTTTCCGGCTCGTGATTTCCTGCATCTGTTCCTGAATGGTGCGCATTGCGCCGCCCTCTTCCGACTTTTTTCGTAAAAAATATACTTTCACTTATGTAAATGCAGGTTTTTGGGATTTTGGGCAGTGCTTTTTAAGATTTAATATTTTTGTAACAAATAAAAACCATCCCGTGTTTTCGGGATGGCGGGAAGATGCTTTTGCTATTCTTCGCTCCGCAGCCTTCGCAGGGCCAGGAACAGCATCAGCGCGGTCAGCAGGGGCAGGACATATCCGATCCAGGAGGTAACGCCGGACTTGGATACCAGCAGATTGTAAACGCCGTGAAACAGCATGCTCAGGGAAAGCGCCCCCAGGGTGCTGGACAGGCGCAGGGCCTGGAACCGCCGGGCAATCACCAGCCCCATGGTCATGGCGAACACGCTGACGATGTGCATCACGCCCACGGCAAGGCCGCGGATCAGCAAGAAGCCGAGGCTTTCCGTGCCGGAGACGATCATGGAGCAAATATTTTCAAAGGAGGCAAAGCCCGCGCCGACGCCCACAGCAGCGAGGATCAGATGATCGTCGTCCGGGTCGAACATGAGGAAGTAAAAGAGCAGCGGCAAAAACTTCATGGCCTCCTCCACCACGGGAGAAATGAAAATCGCCGTATCCTCCACCCCCAGGCCGGACGCCGCATCCACAAAGCCGCTGACGTATGCCCCCAGCAGACAGGCCGCCATACCCAGCAGGAAATTGAGCACAAACTGTCGGGCCTTGTCCCGCAGGAAAAACAGCGTCAGCAGCAGCGGCACCGCCAGGCAGACCCATACGTTTTCCGAGTAGATCATGCCGCCACCACCTTCCTGACAGCGCCATACAGCATCGGCATACAGAGGGTTTCACAGACCATGAACACGGCGTACCAGGCGTCCGCGCTCATGTATTTTGCCGTAACGACCCAGGCAATCAGCGCGAAAACCAGGCACAGAAGCGTGACGGATTCGGCGTTCCTCCTGCGCGCGAATATCGCTTTGACGGCCCAGCAGACCGTACCCAATGCCAGCAGCACGGAGCAGCCCGTATCAAGCCCGGCCTTTGCTCCTTCGGGTGCAAAGAACGTCAGCGCCTGGCCCAGGATCAGCAAGGCGCATCCAGCGCCAAGCGCCACCCATTCCCAGGGCTTCAGCGCGTGATGGAAGGTCAGAGCGCGGACGACCTGATACAGAAAGCCCGCGTAAGCTGCGCCAATGAAAAGATCATCCACCCATTCCCCCGACCAGGCGACCCACAGCGCCACGTTACAGACGGCAAACGCCAACGCACTGACGGTCTGGATGCGCGCGCCCTTCCATCCGCAGACCAGGGAGGCAAGCATGGCCCCATCCAGGAGGAAAATGGCGGCCTCGCCGATTTCGTTGGCTGCGAAAGGCATCCGGGAATCGGGACGCATGAATTCGTAGATCACCCAGTACAGATCAGTGAGCAGCCACGGGGAAAGAATGAATGTAAGAAACACGGCGTGGATAGCCCGATCACTTTCGCGGATCAGCCGCATCGATAGCTGCAGCAGCACCGTGAGTACGGCGATTTGAATACATACGGGAATCAGCGTGAGGAGATGGTCGGGCATTATAACTCACGCTCCTTTTCCTTTCTCTTTTTCCAATGCTGGCACAGCAGCGTCACCGCGACGCCCAGGATGAAGGCCAACAACGCAATGAGAACATACCCCAGGGACGGCATTTTCAGCACCATGCTGCCATACTGCCGGATCGGCGCCTGATCGGTGAAGTCGTTCAGCCGGGGCAGGAAAGCAATGACCGCGATTAAAAGCGCGCCGCATCCGTCGCACACCGCGGTTTCCAGGAGCATCTTTTGCCGAAGGGCTTTCATGGCCTGATAGATTTCTTTCCGCCGGAGGATTTCCTGCATCTGATCGTCAATACTGCGCATCGCTGATTCCCATCCCTTCCAGCGTCTTTTTGAGTGTTTCTTTGCCGTGCTTCACAATACTATAAATCTGCCCTTTGCGCATCCCCATGGCCATTGCGATCTCGTCATGGGAAAGGCCATCAAAGTAAAGCAGGGTCAGCGCCCGGCGGTATTCCGGTTTGAGCTTTTCCATGGCCCGATAGAGCAAGTGGCTCTTTTCGTCCTTTAAGAGAATCGTCTCCGGAAAATCGCCACGGCTGGGAATATCCTCGCGCATCGGGAGGGTATGCACTTTTTTCCTGCGGATGAACATGCGCGCATTGTTGCGCCCGATGGCATACAGCCAGCTTTTGAAGCTCCCCGGCGCTTTCGGGTCGAAGGGCGGCTTATCTACAGCCAGCTTGGCAAAGGTGTCCATCAGCAATTCTTCGGCATCCTCATTGCTGCGCACGAATGAAAAAAGGAACAGCAAAAGCCCGTCCCTGTGACGCGCCAGCAGCGCCTCCAGGTCCGCGTCGTTATCCTCCGCCCGATAACGCCGGTACAGGGCTTCATCCGTATCGCTCATGGCCGTGCTCCTTGTAAAAAGAGAAAACATCCTGCCGGATGATGAAATGATCTTTCGCAGAAGAATACTGCTATATTTTACATGATATGCGCAGAATCAGCAAGGATTTTCCGATATTTGAACGAGATATGATACTTTGCTGGAGTCCAGCGACAGCGCGACCACCAGTTCGCGCAGGGTTTCGGCCATAAGTTTTCACCTTCTTTTCCTTGCGTTATAAGAGAAAACCAGTTATAATGGTCAATATCAGACAAGCGCAAAAATGAAAGGAGTTGACCCCCAATGAAAAAGACCATCGCACTGGCACTTTCCATTGTCCTCGTCCTCGTTTCACTTTCATGCCCCACGCAGGCCGAAGAAGGGCCTAAATTCGTTACTATTCAGGAATGGCTGGATGCCAAAGGAGAATGCGGCGACTGTATGCTGCTTCTGAAAATCAAGCAGGTACTTAATCCCGTCGTAGCCCTTGCCGTTGATGAAACCGGAGAGGTTAACCTGTTCTCCGGTGCTAATGAAGAAAGTTCGTTTGTTGAGTTTATGAGCGAGGAAAACGGCAATTTGGATGGTTATATTTTGGTTGTTGCAAACCCAAAGTATAATCCATTCGAAGGAAATGTCGAAATGGCGCAATGGACGCTACTCCGAAT
>SVGN01000049.1 GCA_015056315.1 Clostridiales bacterium | reverse complement strand
TCCTTAAATTCCGGTGTATACCTCTTGTTTGGCATTCCTTTTGGCATATTAAACACCCCACTTGTTATTCAGTATATCATACTGTCTAACAAATGGGGTGCAGTTCATGGCGGGTTGCAGCTTCTCAAGCATTTCTTCCGTGGCGGCGCATTTGAAAAATGTGATCACCTTTTCATGGTTCACACAGGGCTCCGGCTCGGGCAGGTTTTCCTTGAACCACTCATCGATGGCGATGAACAGCGCTTTTTCCGCTTCGGTCAGTACCCCGTCCCGGATCAAATTCCAACAGAGGCTGAAAACACCCTTAGGGTACTTGGTAACGTACGATTCTTCTCTGCCCTGTATACGCATATAGCGGTATACCATAGCGGCATCCCCCCGATCCCTTACAGCTTCTTGGCAAAGCAGATAACCCGATTCGCCTCTTCAAACCCCATGGCCAGATGAAAGGCCAGGCTGCCTTCGTTCTCCAGCTCGCAATCGCTGGCGAATTCGGTGCAGCCCCTTTCCTTCGCCCAGCCCTCGCAGGCGCAGAGCAGCATACGGGCATAGCCCTTGCCCCGGCAGCTATCCTCCACATAAATGCCCTCCAGATAGCCCACCGGGCTGCTTTCGGTGCCCTCCACATAATCGTGGCGCAGCTGGCACTGGGCAAAGGCCACAGGCTGATCGTTCTCGTAGAGCAGATAAACGGCGGCCTCCTGGTTGGCGATCAGCTCCCGGAATTCATCGGTCATGTCTGCCAACGTGTTATCCTGCCACATACGGATAGCCAGCGCGGCCACCCGGGCAGCCTCGCCCCGGGATGCCTTGCGGATGCAGATGGTCATAGGGTCTTCCTCCTAAAAAGTAAGGGGCACGGCGCAGCGGCCATGCCCCTCAAAGTTTTCATCAGCCAAGGATCAGCGCGGTCATCTGCTGGGTCATATCCTTCAGCAGGGCATCCGCAGCCTCCCGGTTCTCGGCCTTGGCGGAAAGGTATACCTTTACCTTGGGCTCGGTGCCGGAGGGGCGCACGATGGCCTTGCAGCCATCCTCGGTGGCATAGCTGAGCACATTGCTCACCGGCAGGCCCTCGATGCCGCCCAGATAATCCTTTACAACGGTAACAGGCTTACCAGCCAGCTGGGTGGGGCCGTTCCGGCGCATGCTCACCATCACCCGCTCCATCTCCTGCATGGGCAGAGCACCTTCGATGTCGAAGTTCAGCAGGGCGGTGCCCATGTAGCCGTAGGTCTCGTAGAGCTTGCAGAGGCTGTCCCACACGGTAAGACCGGCGCGCTTGCAGGCCTGGGTCATTTCGCAGACAAGCATGCAGGCCATTACGCCGTCCTTGTCGCGCACATGGGTGCCGGCCAGGTAGCCGCAGCTCTCTTCAAAGCCGAACACATAGCGATCCTCGCCCTTCTTCTTCTCCAGGCCGCCGATCACCTCACCGATGTACTTGAAGCCGGTGAGCACTTCCTTTACCTCCACATCGTAGGCCTTGGCAATGGAGAAGGCCAGGTCGGAGGTAACGATGGTCTTTACCAGCACAGGCTTCTTGGGCATGGTGCCGCTCTGCTTGCGGGTCTTGAGGATGTACTCGGTAAGCAGCAGGCCCACCTCGTTGCCGCTGAGGCGGTGGTAGTTGCCCTCCGCATCGCGCACGGCCACGCCTACACGGTCGCAATCCGGGTCGGTGGCGATGAGGATATCCGATTCGGTCTCCTTGGCCAGATCGATGCCCATGGCAAGGGTCTCATCCAGCTCGGGGTTGGGCTTGGGGCAGGTGGGGAAAGCGCCGTCCGGCTCGCACTGGGCTTCCACCTCGGTCACCTGCACGCCCTGCATGTGGGCCAGCACCTCGCGCACGGGCAGCAGACCGGTGCCGTGCAGGGGGGTGTAGACCACCTTGATGGGCTCGCAGATGGTGGGATCGGGGCGGCAGAACAGGCAGGCCTGGGCAAAGTTGCGGCGTACATCGTCGCCCACGGGCAGCCAGAGGCCGTCGTTGACAGCCTTGGCCTTGGGCAGGTACCTGGCCTCGGTATAGCTTACCTTCTCGATCTCGGCGGTGATGAGATCGGCGGCGTTGTCGGTGATCTGGCAGCCGTCTGCGCCATAGACCTTGTAGCCGTTGTAAATGGCGGGGTTATGGCTGGCGGTGATCATGATGCCGGCGGTGCAGTGCAGCGCGCGCACGGCGTAAGAAAGCATGGGCGTGGGGGCCAGGGTATCAAAAACATGCACGGTGATACCCTCGGCACAAAGCACCTCAGCGGCAGCCTGGGTAAACTCCTCGCTGCCGTGGCGGCTGTCGTGGGCAATGGCAACAGAGGGGTTCTTCTGCTGCTTCAGGTAATGGGCCAGGCCCAGGGTGGCGCGGGCCACGGTGTAGCGGTTCATGCGGGCGGTGCCGGTGCCCAGAATGCCGCGCAGGCCGCCGGTGCCGAAATGCAACTCGGTGCCGAAGGTGGCCAGCAGCTTCATCTCATCGTTCATGATCTCCCGGGCTTCCTGCTGGGTGGTGGTGTCGAAAGCAGGGTCCTGAGACCAGAGGGTCGCCATCATACGAGCATCCATTTGGTAGTATCCTCCTTAAGAACGCAACGGTGCGGGTTGGTCTTTCGCCGGTAAGCCCCGGTGAATCCATCGCCTATCATACCGCTAAAGCCGTTTTTTGTAAAGAGAAACCGCCTCAAAAAAAGCTGATAAAGTTACAGTAAACCATTGACATAAGCCCCCGAAACCGATAATATGAAACAAACTGCTGCTTTTACCGAAAAGAGCAGCGAGCGTACCGAACACAAAGGAGGACACCTCATGTCCCAGCTCTTTATTGGCGAAAACCTCATCCATCTCCGGAACGACCGCGTCAGCTACCTGATCCACATCCTGCCCGGCGGCGTGCCCATGCAGCTGTACTGGGGCAAGCGGCTCAATGCCATGGAGCCCGCCAGCCTGCTCCGGCACCACAACATTCCCGGCGACGGCAGCTTTTCTGTGCAGGGCTGTGCGCTGGATCACGTACCCTGCGAGTACCCCTCCTTCGGCCTGGGCGACCTGCGCCACGGCGCTGTTACCGTACGCCAAGAGGACGGCACCGCCAGCTGCGACCTGCGCTTTGTAAGCGCAGAGATCGATACCGAAAAGCAGCCCCTTTGCGGCCTGCCTGCATCCTACGGCAAGGAGCAGACCCTGCGCCTCACCCTGCGGGATGAGCTGCTGGGCCTGAAAGCCGTGCTGCGCTACACCCTCTTTGACGATTGCGATGCCCTTGCCCGCAGCGTGGAGCTGATCAACGAAGGCACGCAGGTGCTGGCGCTGGAGCGGGCCATGAGCCTTTGTATGACCCTGCCCACCCGCAGCTGGGACATCCTCACCCTGAGCGGCGCCTGGAGCCGCGAAAGAGAGATGCAGCGCCGCCCCATGCTGATGGGCGAGTGCTCCGTCAGCTCCATCAACGGCGCTTCCAGCCTGCAGGCCAGCCCCTTCCTTGCCATGCTCAGCCCGGAAGCCACCGAGCAGCAGGGCGAGGTGTACGGCTTCAGCCTGGTATACAGCGGCAACTTCTATGCCGGTGCCATGGTAGACCAGCACCGTACCCCCCGGGTGATGCTGGGCATCGACCCGGACGGCTTCGGCTGGCAGCTGGAGCCCGGCCAGAGCTTCCAGACCCCCGAAGCCATCGCCGTGTACTCCCGGGAGGGCCTGGGCGGCATGAGCGCCCAGTTCCACACCCTGTGCGCCAAGCACATCGTGCGGGGCAAATTCGCCGACCAGCCCCGCCCCATCCTGCTCAACAACTGGGAAGCCACCTATTTCAACTTCGACCACGAAAAGCTGATGAAGCTGGCCACCACCGCTGCCCGTGTGGGCGTGGAGCTGTTCGTGCTGGATGACGGCTGGTTCGGCCACCGGGACAGCGACAACTCCTCCCTGGGCGACTGGGTGGTGGATAAGCGCAAGCTGCCCGGCGGCCTGCGCCCTCTGGTGGATGATGTGCACAGCCTGGGCCTCAAATTCGGCCTCTGGTTCGAGCCGGAGATGATCTCCCCCGACAGCGATCTGTACCGTGCCCACCCGGATTGGGCCATTCATATCGACGGACGCACCCCCATCGAGGGCCGCAACCAGCTCACCCTGGACCTGAGCCGCCCCGAGGTGTGCGACTACATCTACAACAGCGTTGCCGCCATCCTGGCCGCGAACCCTATCGATTACGTCAAGTGGGATATGAACCGCAACTTCTCCAACATCGGCTCTGCCGGGCTGCCCGCAAGCCGCCAGCGGGAGCTGCCCCACCGCTACATGCTGGGCCTGTACGGCATTCTGGAGAAGCTGATCCACCGCTTCCCCGATGTGCTGTTTGAAAGCTGCGCCAGCGGCGGCGGCCGCTTCGACCTGGGCATGCTCCATTACATGCCCCAGACCTGGTGCTCCGACAACACCGATGCCTACACCCGCTGCCGCATCCAGTACAGCACCTCTCTGGTGTTCCCGCCCTTTGCCATGGGCAGCCATGTGAGCGCTGTGCCCAACCACCAGACCGGGCGCATCACGCCCCTGAGCACCCGCGGCAACATTGCCCGCAGCGGCTGCTTCGGCTACGAGCTGGACCTGAACAAGCTGACCGAAGAGGAACTGACCGAGATCAGCGGGCAGATCGCTGCGGTTAAGCAGATCCGCAACACGCTGCTTTACGGCCGCTTCTACCGCCTGCTCTCCCCCTACCAGGGCAACGATACCGCATGGATCACCGTTGCGCAGGATGGCAGCGAGGCCGTGTTCACCTTTGAACGGGCGCTCTCCGTCAGCTTCTGCAACCCGCCCATGGTCTGCCTGGCCGGTCTGGATGCAGATGCCCGCTACCGCATCGAGGAGACCGGCGAGGTCTACGGCGGCGACGAGCTGATGTACAGCGGCATTTCCGTACCGCTGGGCTACGGCGACCACACCTCCGCCAGCTTCCTCCTCAAGCGTATCTGACCCCCTCCCATACCGACTACCGAAAGGATGACCCCCGCATGTTCGTCCCCGCACCGATTTTTTCCGACCATATGGTTTTGAGCCGCCGCAAGGAGATCCGCGTTTTCGGCACGGCGGCAGAAGGTACCGCCATCACCGGCACGCTGGCAGGCAACACCGTAAGCACCAAAGCCTGCGGCGGCCGCTTCCAGCTGCTCTTCCCGCCCATGGAGGCCGGGGTGGACTACACCCTCTCCCTGACCGACGGGGAGACCTCCTACACCTTCAGCGATGTTGCCATCGGCGATGTGTTCCTGGCTGGCGGCCAGAGCAACATGGAACTGGAGCTACAGAACGCCGATGAGGGCAAGGAGCTCATCAAGACCCACAACGATCCCCTGCTGCGCTCCTTCTACGTGCCCAAGATGCCTCACCTGTCCGAGGAGTTTATCCGCGACGAGCGCAAGCATTCCGGCTGGAAGCTGTGCCAGCCCGGGCAGATCCAGGAAGTGAGCGCCGTGGCCTACTTCTTTGCCCTGAAGGTGCGCAAGGAGCAGGATGTGCCTGTGGGCATCATCGGCTGCAACTGGGGCGGCACCTCCGCTGCCTGCTGGGTAGAGAAGGATGTTCTGGCCCAGACCGCTGCCGGTAAGGTCTATTTGGATATCTACGAGGAAAAGGCCGGAGACAAGACCGAGGAGCAGTACGACCGGGAGCTGGAGGAGTACAACAAGATCAACGAAGCGTGGGGCAAAAAGGTGGAGGCCCTGAAGAAGGATGATCCCCAGATCAGCTGGGAGAACATCGTAAAGCTGGCAGGCGATTGCCCCTGGCCCCCGCCCATGGGCATGAAGAGCCCCTACCGCCCCGCCGGTCTGGTGGAGACCATGCTCAAACGGGTAGCCCCCTACAACGTTACCGCCTTCCTCTTCTACCAGGGCGAGGAGGATACCGCCCGCCCCGAATGGTACGAGATGCTGCTGACCACCATGGTCATCAACTGGCGCAAGCTGTTCGGCGATAACAGCATCCCCTTCCTGAATGTGCAATTGCCCGTGTTCAAGAACTTCGGCGAGCCGGATTACACCAACTGGGGCGATCTGCGCCACCAGCAGTGGAAGGTGAATGAGAACCTGCGCAACAGCGCTTTGGCCATCACCATCGATCTGGGCGAGCTGGGCAACATCCACCCCACCGACAAGCGCACCGTGGGCGAGCGCCTCTATCAGGTGGGCAAGCCTGTGGTCTACGGCCAAATCGGCGAAAGCTCCATCTATGCCACCGGCAAATACCCGGTGGAGGGCGGCCTGCTGGTGACCCTCTCCGGCAAGGTACAGGTAAAGGGCGAGGCGCTGGCCTTCTTTGAGGTGGCAGGCCCCGACGGCCAGTACCACAAGGCCGAAGCGCAGGTCAACGAAGACAGCATCCTGCTCAGCTGCGATGCCGTTGCCTGCCCCTGCAAGGCCCGCTACGCCCACATCAACTACACCACCGTCAACCTGTTCGGTGAAAACGGGCTGCCCCTTGCGCCCTTTGTACTGGAGTGAGACCCCCGATGAACCACACCTTTCTTGCCACCGCCGCCTTTGGGCTGGAGGGCGTTGCCGCCAACGAGCTGAAGCGCATGGGCATCGCTGCCCGGGCAGAGCAGGGCGGCGCCCGCTTCGAGGGCAGCTTTGCGGATGCCTACCGGGCCAACCTGCACCTGCGCACCGCAGACCGTGTGCTCTGCTGCCTTAAGGAAGCGGAAGCCCTCACCTTCGACCAGCTTTTCCGGCTGGTGGAGAGCATTCCGTGGGAGAACCTGCTGCCCAGAGACGCATCCATCCACGTCAGCGGCAAATGCGTCCGCTCCCGGCTGATGAGCGTGCGGGATTGCCAGGCCATTGCCAAAAAGGCCATCGTTACCCGCCTGCAGCAGAAGCTGCGCCTCAACCGTCTGCCCGAGACCGGCGCAGAGTACCCCATCGAGGTGGCTGTGGTCAAGGATGTGGCCCGCATCACGCTGGATATGAGCGGCGAAGCGCTGAACCGGCGCGGCTACCGCACCTGGAACGGCGAAGCGCCCCTCCGGGAGACCCTTGCCGCCGCATTGGTGGATCTGAGCCCCTGGCGGCCCGGCATGCGCCTCTACGACCCCTGCTGCGGCACCGGCACCCTGCTGATCGAGGCCGCCATCAAGGCCTCCCAGCGGCCCGCAGGCGTAAACCGCAGCTTTGCCTGCGAGAAGTTCTCCTTCATGCCCAGAGATGCCATGGCCGACCTGAAGGCCGAAGCCCGGCTCACCGCCGCCAGGGAGAGCACATTCACCATCTCCGGCAGCGACATCGATCCGGAGGCACTTGTGCTGGCCGATCGGCACATCAAGCAGGCCGGGTTCGAAGGGCGCATCACGGTCTCTCAGCAGGATCTGCGTACCCTGCAGCTGGATGGGGAGCCGGGGCTGTTCCTGTGCAATCCTCCCTACGGCGAGCGGCTGGGCGACCAGCAGCAGGCACGGGCCCTGTACAGGGAGATGGGGCTCCTGCTCAAGCGCCACCCCGGCTGGAAAATGGCCGTCATCACCTCGGACAGCGCCTTCGAGCGCAACTTCGGCCGCCGTGCCGATAAGAAACGGCGCCTCTACAACGGGCGGCTGGAATGCGAGTTCTGTATCTTTGGCTGAGCAACCCTCAGCCTGCGGGCAGCATGCAGTGCTGCACGAACCGGGAGAATACCCTGTGCGTGCAGCCTGCATGCTGCGTTTCTTTTTGGTTGCACCATTGGAGGCAGACCACTCTTGCCAGATACCCCCGACTGGGCTATAATGGTCAAATCTCATCCACACAGCAGTAAAGGAGGCGCAGACAATGCGGGAATACAGTCAACAGAACAAAACGGCCTGGGAAAACAGCGCGTACGACTTCTGGATGAAGCAGAACGGCAGCCCGGAACAATTTGCCGAAACGCTTCGGAAAGACCCGATCAAGATGCTCCGTAAATACGCAGCCTACTTTGATACCTATAAGGGCCTCCGGGTAGCCAACATCTGCGGCTCCTGTGGCAAAAAGGCCATACCGCTGGCGCTTTTGGGTGCAGAGGTAACGGTATTCGATATTTCAGAAGAGAACCGGCGCTATGCGCTGGAGACGGCAGCCGCTGCCGGTGCGCCCCTCACCTATCAGGCAGGCGATGTGCTGGAGACCGACCTTGCTGTTTACGGCGGGCAGTTCGATGTGGTGTTCATGGAGGGCGGTGTGCTGCACTACTTCCACGACCTGCCCGAGTTTTTGCAGATCATGTACGGGCTGCTCAAGGTGGGCGGCAGGCTCATCCTGAGCGACTTCCACCCATTTACCAAAATGGAGGATGCGCTGGGCCTGGAGACCCACACCATGAGCTACTTCTCTACCGATGTTTTCGAAGGGGAAATGGCCCATGCCCGCTTCTACCCGGAGGAGATCCGGCGAAAGATGCCCACCTGCAGCCTGCGAAGGTATACCATCAGCGAAATTCTCAACGGCATCATGGGCAGCGGGCTGGTGCTGGAGCGTTTCGACGAGCACCCCGCCTGGGCCGACCCCACCAAGCCCGGCGAGTTTACCGCCATTGCCCGCAAGCCCCGCTGACCACCCCGCATACCGAAGGGAGCAACAGGTATGAAACACATCCGGCTTCTGCTGTTCGATCTGGACGGCACCCTGCTTACCAGCCAGAAGACCATTTCGCCCCGTACCCTTTCTGCCCTGATGCGCTGCCGGGAGAAGGGCCTCAGCATCGGCGTGGCCACCTCCCGGGGCAAGCAGAATGCGCTGAGCTATCTGGCAGCCCTTCAACCGGACGCGGTCATCTCCAGCGCCGGAGCGCTGGTGGTGGCGGGCGGCGAGACCGTGGCGGTGAACGGCTTCTCCGGCACCATGACCCGGGAGCTGCTGCGCTCGTTGAAGGTGCTGGCGGGCCGTACCCTGCCCATGACCGTGGACGGGGTGGAGGAATATTACCGCAACTATCAGCTGCCGCCGGAGGAGATCGACCGCACCTGGGAGACCGGCACCCTGACCGATTTTTCCGATTTTGATCTACCCAGCCTGAAGCTCTGCTTCGAGACCGACGACCCGGCGCTGGCAGAGCATATCGGTGCTGCCCTCCCCCATTGCGATCTCATCCGTTTTTCCGATGGCAACTGGTACAAGCTGACGCCCCGCGGCGTTACCAAGGAAAGCGCCATTTTGCAGCTGTGCAGCCATCTGGGCATCACCCCTGATGAGATCGCCGCCTTTGGTGACGATTACGCCGACCTGGGCATGCTGGGTCTGTGCGGGCTGGGCATTGCCATGGGCAACGCCATACCGGTGGTACAGGCGGCTGCGGATGCGGTCATCGGCAGCAACGACGAGGATGGCATCGCCTGCTGGCTGGAGAATGAGCTGCTGCCCGGGCTGTAAGGCAGCGTGCGGGCTATCATGCAGCAGGCGCACAGCGGAGCAGCGAAGCCGCCAGCCGCAGCGCAGCTTGGCAGTACGAAAAGCAGAATACCCAAACACCCCCGGAAGGGCAGTTGAATGCCCCTCCGGGGGTGTTTGGGCTCTACCGGCTGCCAGTGCTGCTTCCTTATTGTACCGGCGCATTGGGCAGGTTTTCGAAGAAATCGTTGCCGTTTCGGCATTCGTACTGTTATGTGCTGCCTATTGTACCATATTCAGGCTATTACAGCAACCAACAGCGCCCATACTTACCGATAGAAGCCGCACCTCTTGCACCTTCGGTGCTCGCTGTGCTCACAAGAAAGCGCTGCGGCGTGAGAGCTTGTGGGCTCTTGCGCAGACTGTCGAAAAGCCCAAGAGGTATCGGAGGGCCGCAGCCCTCCGATTGCCAAACCGAAACCAGCGGCGTGTACGGTGGTTTCGGAACCCTTGCGTAGCAAGGGGTTCCTATCGCCGTTTGCCGCCCGGGGAGCCGTAGGCTCCTAGGCAAACGGTGCAATCCTCGTTGAAAAAGTCGCCAAAGGCGAGTTTTTCAACGATTTGAGCCGGGCTGCTTTCACAGCCCGGCTCTTGCGGCTTCTTACGCCGTTACGATGGCATTGGCCTCGTGGAGCTTCAGGTACTCCACAGCCCACTCGCGCATCTTGTATTTCTGAATCTTGCCTGCGGCATTCATGGGGAAGCTCTCCACAAAGGCCACATAGCGAGGCGTCTTATGCTTGGCCATGTGATCCATCACGTACTGCTTCATTTCCTCTTCGGTAGAGCTTTCGCCCTCCTTGAGAATGACGCAGGCCATGATCTCTTCGCCGTACTGCTTATCCGGCACGCCGATCACCTGTACATCCTTCACCTTGGGGTGGGTGTACATGAAGTCTTCGATCTCCTTGGGGTAGATGTTCTCGCCGCCGCGGATGATCATATCCTTGATGCGGCCGGTGATCTTATAGTAGCCGTTGCTGTCGCGGCGGGCAAGGTCGCCGGTGTGGAGCCAGCCTTCGCTGTCGATAGCGGCGGCGGTGGCTTCGGGCATCTTGTAGTAGCCCTTCATGATGTTGTAGCCGCGGGCCACGAACTCGCCATCCACGCCATCGGGCACGGGCTCGTTGGTCTCGGGATCCACGATGCGGCACTCCACACCGAAGATAGCGCTGCCGACGGTGTTCACGCGGGCCTCGATGCTGTCTGTGGTCTTGGACATGGTGGTGGCAGGGCTGGCCTCGGTCTGGCCGTAGGTGATGCAGATCTCATCCATGTGCATCTTTTCGATGACCTCCTGCATCACCTTGATGGGGCAGGGGCTGCCCGCCATGATGCCGGTGCGCATGTGGCTGAAATCGGTCTTTTCGAAATCCGGATGGCCCAGCATGGCAATGAACATGGTGGGCACGCCGTGGAAGGCGGTGATCTTCTCCTGATTGATGCAGTGGAGGCCCTTGCGGGGGCTGAAGGCGGTGATGGGGCTCATGGTAACGCCGTGGGTCATGGAGGCGGTCATGGCCAGCACCATGCCGAAGCAGTGGAACATGGGCACCTGGATCATCATACGGTCGGCGGTGGAGAGATCCATGCAGTCGCCGATGGCCTTACCGTTGTTGACCACGTTGTAGTGGGTCAGCATAACGCCCTTGGGGAAGCCGGTGGTGCCGGAGGTGTACTGCATGTTGCACACATCATGCTTGTTGATGGCAGCGGCGCGGCGGGTGACCTCGGAGGCATCCACCCGGTCGGCCATGGAGAGGGCATCCTCCCAGGTGAGGCAGCCCTCCTGCTTGCTTTCCACGGTGATGATGTTGCGCAGGAAGGGGAACTTGCGGGTGTGCAGGGGCTGGAAGGGGTCGTGGCCCTGCAGCTCGGGGCACAGCTCCTTGATGATGGATACGTAGTCGCTGTCCTTATAGCCGTCCACCATGACCAAGGTGTGGGTATCGCTCTGGCGGAGCAGGTACTCGGCCTCGTGGATCTTGTAGGCGGTGTTCACGGTGACCAGCACAGCGCCGATCTTGACGCTGGCCCAGAAGGTGAGGTACCAGGCGGGCACATTGGTGGCCCAGATGGCCACGTGGTCGCCAGGCTTAACGCCCATGGCGATGAGGCTGCGGGCAAACTGATCCACATCATCCCGGAACTGGGCATAGGTGCGGGTGTAATCCAGCTCGGTATAGCGGAAGGCGTACTGATCGGGGAATTCCTCTACCATACGATCCAGCACCTGGGGGAAGGTGAGGTCGATCAGCTGGTTCTTGGGCCACACATACTTGCCGGTCTTGCGGGCATTATCCTGCAGGCGGTGACTGGTGCGGTCGCTGCCCAGGAACTGCTCCATGTAGTTGGCAAACTGGGGGAACACGATACCGGCTGCCTGCAGCTCGGGGGCGGTGTTCTTGACCCACTCCAGGCTGATATAGCCCTCATAGTTGACGGAGCGGAGCGCGCGGATCATGCTCTCGATGGGCATATCGCCTTCACCCATGATCTTGTACTTCACCTTGCCATCCACCATCTTAGAATCCTTGATGTGGATGTGCTTGATGTACACGCCCAGGTTCTGGATGGTGGTCTCGGGGCTCTCGCCGTTAAAGCGGTAGGGGTGGTGCATATCCCACAGGGCGGCTACATTGTCGCTCTCCACACGCACCAGCAGGTCGCGCAGGCGGTTGGTATCGGAATACACGCCGTTGGTCTCCACCAGCAGGACCACGTTATGCTTCTCCGCATAGGGTGCGATCTCCCGCAGGGCGCGGAGCACGGCATCGTCGTCCACCTCGCCCTCCCGATCGGCGTTGCGGTCGCCCAGCAGACGGATGTAGGGAGTACCCAGCTTCTCGGCCAGGCGGATGTATTCCTTGATCTCCTCCTTGGTCTCGGTCCAGCAGTAGGTATCCTTCAGCACACAGCCGGTGGACAGGCAGGGGATCTCCAGATGCATACGCTTCAGGTTGGCAATGGTCTTATCCAGCTGGTCGGCACGGAAGGGCTGTGCACGCACAGAGAAGATGTCGTTGCCGAGGCCGCGCATCTCAATGCCGTCAAAGCCAAAGTCCTTTGCCATGGAGTAGATATCAGACCAGGAAAAATCGGGGCAGCCCAGGGTGGAAAATGCGAGTTTCATCAAAGTACCTCCCTTTGTTTTGCGCCGAAGGAACGAAAAATGCTTTCATCTCCGGCAGTTGACTGCAAGAGACGAAAGCATGTTACAAACATATCTTCCGCGGTACCACTCTTGTTGACGGCTTACGCCGCCCGCTTCGGCATCCCATGAATGCCTTTTCCTTTTCACGGTGGATCTCCGTCTGACTTTACTGGGTGCCGCTGCACCGTTGAGCCAGCCGCTCGGAGGCCAGTACCGATCACTCTCCCCATCTGCTTGCACCAACCGCAGACTCTCTGTAGGCGGAGGGGCGATCGTTTCTCCCCGTCGTCGCGTTTATGATGGGATTTTACCAATTCTTTGTGCCAGTGTCAAGCAGGATATGTGTATTTCGGTTGTACTGTATTACAGTTTTACAGCCTTCTTGGGGCAGGCCTCCACGCAGCTCATGCACAGAATGCATTCGGTGCCGTTTTCCCTTTTGCGGGAGGGGTCCAGCAGATCCACATTCATGGGGCATGCTTTTTTGCATTTGCCGCAGCCGATGCATTTTTCCGCATCCACGGTAATGCGCATGAGGGAAAAATAGCTGGCAGGCTTCAAAAACACCGTGATCGGGCAGATGTACTTGCAGAAGGCCCGGTTATCCTTGAAGGCAAACGCCAGGCCGATGCCCAAAGCATAATACAGCACATTGCCGATGAGAAAGCTCCAGAACATGATCGTCTCCAGCTGCTTTACCTGCAAAAGGAACAGTGCGCTGACGAATGCCAGCGCCAGCCCGAAGGTGATGTAGCGGATGAAGCCCAGCTTCTTTCTGGGCCCCCTGGGCTGCTTGTAGGGTAAAAAGTCCAGCACCATGGCCGTCCAGCAGGCATAGCCGCACCAGCCTCTGCCAAAAAGCAGCGGGCCGAAGAGCTTGGCTACCGCATAGTGGATGGTGGCCGCCTCGAACACCCCAAGGAACAGGTAGTACCAAAAGCCCTCGATCTGCATGTTCTCGTTGCAGCAAAGGCCCAGATACACCAGCATATACAGCCCCACGCCCAGCTGCACCACCTGCCGGGCGTATTTGTAATGGTTGGCATAGAGCGCAAGCCCCAGCGCCAAAAAGCCGCCGATATACGAAAAATTGAACAGATAGAACAGATTGCTCTTGGTAAGCCAAAGGGTGATGGCCACCGCTTCGAAGATACCGAAGAGAATGAGGCTGGGCAGGTATTTTTTCAGCTTTTGCATACGTGTTTTCCCCCATTTGCGCAGTTTTGGGAAGAGATGGAACGAAAAGAGAGCTGCCGCGTACAGCAGCAGCCCTCTTGAAAGGTTTCTTAGAAGTTCTCCACCAGGTTGATGTCGCTGTAGCGCTTCATACCGGTACCGGCGGGGATCAGCTTGCCGATGATGACGTTCTCCTTCAGGCCCAGCAGCGGGTCGACCTTGCCCTTGATGGCGGCATCGGTCAGCACGCGGGTGGTCTCCTGGAAGGAAGCGGCAGACAGGAAGCTCTCCGTGGCCAGAGAGGCCTTGGTGATGCCCAGCAGCACGCGCTTGGCGATGGCGGGGTTGCCGCCTGCCATGATGGTCTCGCGGTTGGCTTCCTCGAAGCGGTAGATATCCACCAGAGAGCCGGGCAGCAGGCTGGTATCGCCGCTGTCTTCCACGCGTACCTTGCGCAGCATCTGCTTGACGATCACTTCGATATGCTTATCGCTGATGTTAACGCCCTGCTGACGGTATACGCTGAGAACCTCGCGGAGCAGGTAATCCTGCACGGCCTTGACGCCCAGGATGCGGAGCAGGTCGTGGGGATTGATGGAGCCTTCGATCAGCTCCTGGCCGGCCTCCACCATCTGGCCTTCGTTCACCTTCAGGCGGCTGCCGTAGTTGATCTGGTAGGTCTTCTGCTCGTGAGCGTCGTCCATGGAGGTAACGACGATCTCGCGCTTCTTCTTGTTCTCGCCCAGGGAGACCTTACCGGAGATCTCGCTGAGGATGGCATCGCGCTTGGGCTTACGGGCTTCGAAGAGCTCTTCGACGCGGGGAAGACCCTGGGTGATGTCGTCGCCGCTGGCGATACCGCCGGTGTGGAACGTACGCATGGTCAGCTGAGTACCGGGCTCACCGATGGCCTGTGCGGCGATGATACCGACGGCCTCACCCACGTCCACAGCGCCGCCGGTGGCAAGGTTCATGCCGTAGCAGCGGGCGCAGACGCCGGTCTCGTTGCGGCAGGTAAGCACGGAGCGCACCTGCGCCTTGGTGATGCCGGCCTTGACCACCAGCTTGGCCTTCTCGTGAGAGATGGTCTCGTTGAGGGAAACCAGGATCTCGCCGGTCTCGGGGTGGATGATATCCTCGGCAGCCACACGACCGATGAGGCGATCCTCCAGGCTCTCGATGACCTGGTTGTTGATGCTGATCTCCTGGATGGTGATGCCGCGAACCTTTTCGCCACGGGTGGCAAAGCAGTCATCCTCGCGAACGATCACTTCCTGAGAAACGTCTACCAGACGGCGGGTCAGGTAACCGGAGTCTGCCGTACGCAGAGCCGTATCAGCCAGAGACTTACGGCTGCCGTGAGAGGACAGGAAGAACTCCAGCACGCCCAGACCTTCGCGGAAGTTTGCGCGAATGGGCAGCTCCAGGGTACGGCCGCTGGGAGAAGCCATCAGGCCGCGCATACCGGCCAGCTGGGAGACCTGAGCGGCGCTACCACGAGCACCGGAGTCGGTCATCATACGGATGGGGTTGAACTTGCTCAGACCGGGAAGGATCATGCCGCGCAGCTTGGCGGTGGTATTGTTCCAGATCTCGACGACCATGTTGTAACGCTCGTCCTCGGAAACCATACCCATGCGGTACATATCGTTGATCTCGGCAACGTTGCGGTCCGCTTCTTCCATGATCTGGGGCTTATCCACAGGCACCTTGATGTCGCTGACGGCAACGGTAACGGCGCCGCGGGTGGAGTACTTGAAGCCCAGAGCCTTGATGTTATCCAGTACCTGTGCGGTACGGTGGATGCCGTGCTTCAGGTACACTTCGTCTACGACCTTGCCCAGCTCCTTCTTGCCCACCAGAGTGTCTACCTCCAGGGGGAACATCTCGTCCAGGCAGGTACGGGGCTTACGGCCGATATCCTGGGGAATCACGTCGTTGAAGATGAGCTGGCCCAGAGTGCAGTTGATGCTCTTCTGTGCCTTTACACCTTCGAACTCGCGCTCCACGCGCACACGGATGGGGGCCTGCAGGCTCAGCTGTGCGGTCTGGTAGGCCAGCATGGCTTCGTCGGGGCTGCCGTAGCTGTGGCGGGCGGGCTCGCCGTTCTGATCCAGAACGTACTCGCCGTTCTCATCCTTGGTAAAGCCGCCCAGCGCATCCGGGTTCTCCAGCGTCAGGTAGTAGCAGCCGATGACCATGTCCTGAGAGGGGCTCATAACGGGCTTACCATCCTGAGGCTTCAGGATGTTGTTGTGGGCCAGCATCAGGAAGCGGGCTTCGGCCTGAGCCTCCAGGCTCAGCGGAACGTGGATAGCCATCTGGTCGCCGTCGAAGTCGGCGTTGTAAGCGGTACATACCAGGGGGTGCAGCTTGAGGGCCTTGCCTTCTACCAGCACGGGCTCAAAGGCCTGGATACCCAGACGGTGCAGAGTAGGTGCACGGTTCAGCAGGACCGGGTGCTCCTTGATGACCTCTTCCAGGATATCCCACACCTCGGGGCGGCCTTTTTCCACCATGCGCTTGGCGTTCTTGCCGTGGTGGGCCTTGTTCTGGGCCACCAGACGCTCAATGACGAAGGGCTTGAACAGCTCCAGCGCCATCTCCTTAGGCACGCCGCACTGGTACAGCTTCAGCTCGGGGCCGACGACGATAACGGAACGGCCGGAGTAGTCAACACGCTTACCCAGCAGGTTCTGGCGGAAACGACCCTGCTTACCGCGCAGGAAGTCGGACAGGGACTTGAGCGCGCGGTTACCGGGGCCGGTAACGGGGCGGCCGCGGCGGCCGTTGTCGATGAGGGCATCGACGGCCTCCTGCAGCATGCGCTTCTCGTTACGGACGATGATGTCGGGAGCGCGCAGCTCGATGAGTCTCTTGAGACGGTTGTTACGGTTGATGACACGGCGGTACAGGTCGTTCAGGTCGGAGGTGGCAAAACGGCCGCCATCCAGCTGTACCATGGGGCGCAGATCCGGGGGCATAACGGGGATCACGTCCAGGATCATCCACTCGGGCTTGTTGTTGGAGAGACGGAAGGCCTCAACGACCTCCAGGCGCTTTACGGCGCGGGCGCGCTTCTGGCCTTCGGTATCGCGGTCGCGCTCCTTCTCGGCCAGCTCGGCGATCTCCTTCTTCAGCTGTACGCTGAGCTGTTCCAGATCCAGAGACTGGAGCAGCTCCTTAACAGCTTCGGCACCCATACCGGCACGGAAGCTGCCCTTGCCGCACTTGGCCTCTACCTCGCGGTACCTGGCGTCGTTGATCAGCTCGTGCTTCTTCAGGCCGGTCTGGGAGGGGTCGCCGGGATCCAGCACGATGAAGTTGGCAAAATACAGTACCTTCTCCAGCGTGCGGGGGCTGATGTCCAGCAGCATGCCCATACGGCTGGGGATGCCCTTGAAGTACCAGATATGGCTTACAGGGGCAGCCAGCTCGATGTGGCCCATGCGCTCGCGGCGTACCTTGGCGCGGGTGACCTGCACGCCACACTTGTCGCACACCTTGTTCTTATCCTTGAACTTGATGCGCTTGTACTTACCGCAGTTACACTCCCAGTCCTTGGTGGGTCCGAAGATGCGCTCGCAGTACAGACCGTCCTTCTCGGGCTTGAGAGTACGATAGTTGATGGTTTCGGGCTTGGTAACCTCGCCGCAGCTCCACGCACGGATCTGTTCCGGCGAAGCCATGCCGATCTGGATGGAATCAAGATTGTTCAGGTCAAACAAAACACGGCACTTCCTTTCGGTGTATCGGCTTGTCGGGTGTTACTCCTCATCCATGGGGTCGCTGCTGTCCAGATCCATAGAACCCAGGTCGTCGCCCAGATCCATATCGAAAGCGTCCAGCTCGTCCATATCCATGCTGAAATCAACATCCATATCCACATCGGCAGCGGCCTCCTGATCGGCGATCGCCACATCCATGGTCTCTTCTTCTTCGGCCTTCTCCTCCTGGCGGCTGCCGGAGGTGATATCCATCTCGAAGTCTTCGTCGTCCAGCTCGCGGATGATGATCTCTTCCTTGTTGGCATCCAGCACGCGGATGTCCAGCGCCAGAGACTGCAGCTCCTTGATGAGTACTTTGAAGCTCTCCGGCACGCCGGGAGCGGGGATGTTGGTGCCCTTGACGATGGCTTCGTAAGCCTTTACGCGGCCCACGATATCGTCGGACTTAACGGTGAGGATCTCCTGCAGGGTGTTGGCAGCGCCGTAGGCTTCCAACGCCCAGACTTCCATCTCGCCGAAGCGCTGGCCGCCGAACTGGGCCTTACCGCCCAGAGGCTGCTGGGTAACGAGAGAGTACGGACCCACGGAGCGGGCGTGCATCTTGTCGTCTACCAGGTGGTGGAGCTTGAGGAAGTACATATAACCAACGGTGACGGGGTTCTCGAAGGGTTCGCCCGTACGGCCGTCGTAGAGGATGGTCTTGCCGCTGGGATCCTTGCCGGCCATTTCCAGGCACTTGGCAATATCGTCCATGGTGGCGCCGTCGAACACGGGGGTGGCAACGTGCCAGCCAAGGGTCTTGGCGGCCATACCAAGGTGCACTTCCAGCACCTGACCGATGTTCATACGGGAGGGAACGCCCAGGGGGTTGAGCACGATCTGCAGGGGGGTGCCATCGGGCATGAAGGGCATATCCTCTTCGCGCAGGATGCGGGATACAACACCCTTGTTACCGTGGCGGCCTGCCATCTTGTCGCCCACGCTGATCTTACGCTTCTGGGCAATGTAAACGCGAACCATCATGTTCACGCCGGGAGAAAGCTCGTCCTTGTTCTCGCGGGTGAAGACCTTCACGTCTACAACGATACCGCCTTCACCGTGGGGCACACGCAGGGAGGTGTCGCGCACCTCGCGGGCCTTTTCGCCAAAGATGGCGCGCAGCAGGCGTTCTTCGGCGGTCAGGTCGGTCTCGCCCTTGGGGGTCACCTTACCGACCAGGATATCGCCTGCACGAACCTCGGCACCGATGCGGATGATACCGTCTTCGTCCAGATCCTTCACAGCGTCATCGCCGATGTTGGGAATATCGCGGGTGATCTCTTCCGGCCCCAGCTTGGTGTCGCGGGCTTCGGACTCGAACTCCTCGATGTGGATGGAGGTGTAGATGTCTTCCTTGACCAGCT
>SVGN01000048.1 GCA_015056315.1 Clostridiales bacterium | reverse complement strand
TTGTGTTATGCTCTTCATGAAGGGTTTGGCTCCTTTCGTACAGTTTTGTGTCGCAACTCAACTATACCACATGAGCCAATCCTTCTTTTCTTTTCTCTTACTGTCCAAGATGTATTGTAGCGCTACAGTAAAAGAAATGAACAAATTGGATGAAACCTTCCCTTTTCCTACAATACATGTTATAATATATAAACATTCCATCGCATCATAGATAAGGAGGCATCCGAACATGGCTGAAAAGAAAGGCTTCTCCCTTACCGCTCTACTGAGCATCCTGCTGCTGCTGGCTCTGGTGCTGGCGATCGTCGGCTTTGTGGGCAAGAACAATGTGGTTACCGCACTGAACGAAGCCACCACCAACGTAGACACCCTCACCACCGAAAAAGCCGATCTGGCTGCCTCTGTAGAGGCGCTCACCACCGAAAAGACCGATCTGGCTGCTCAGGTGGAGACGCTGACCACCGAAAAGACCGATCTGGCTGCCCAGGTGGAGACGCTCACCGCCGATCACGCCACGCTGACCGCTTCTGTGGAGACCCTGACCACCGAAAAGACCGATCTGGCTGCTCAGGTGGAGACCCTGACCACCGAGAAGGGCACCCTGGAGGCCGACCTGACCACCGCCGCCACCTCTCTGGAGGGCCTGGCCCAGCTGGAGACCACCGTTACCGAGCTGACCGCCCAGCTGGAGACCCTCACCGGCGAAAAGACCGCCCTTGAGACCACCGTCGCCGAGCTGACCGCCAGCGTGGAGACTCTCACCGGTGAAAAGACCGCCCTTGAGACCACCGTTGCCGAGCTGACCACCAGCGTGGAGACCCTCACCGGCGAAAAGACCACCCTTGAGACCACCGTCACCGACCTGACCACCCAGCTGGAAACCCTCACCGCCGAGCGGGACGAGCTGCTCCTGCAGCTGGGCCAGCAGCCGGAGGAGGTACCTGCGGAAGAAACCGTGGAGAGCATCGTGCAGGATACCATCAACAGCATCGTGGATTCGCTGCCCAGCGGCACCTGAGGCCGTTCCAAAGCAAAGCCCTGCCAAACAAAGGCAGGGCTTTGCTTTTCTTGACAAAACGCACTGTATATGGTACAGTAAAGCTCCTCCCACCGGGGAGGAGCGAAAAGACGCTGTTTCTGTATTGATGAGGCTTTCCCACAGGGGAAGTCTGCCCATTGCAGAAGCAGCGTCTTTTGATGCTTCTCTGCCGATGCGGCATGCAACTTGCAAACTGCATACTGCAAAGGAGGATGACGAAACATGTCTTACCGCGATCCTGTCAGTAACCGTGCCATTGGTGCCTTCGACCGGGAGTTGAAAAGAGCCGAGCAGGACGGGCTCCGGCTGAACGCCCTTCGGCGCAGCGGCCTGCTGCGCTGGGAGGAGGAGCAGCGGGTAAAGCGCCGCTACCGGGGCGTGTGCCTCAGGCGGCTGGAGGCCGCCATGAACGGCACGCTGCCGGAGAGGGAAAAGTGAACCGGTTTCGGATCGACAATCGGAGGGCCGCAGCCCTCCGATACCTCTTAGGGTTTATCAGCAGTCCGGGGGGGCATTGCCGCAAGCGGCAATGCCCCGTTTCTGTTTGCCATCCGAAATGCATGGCGAATGTTATACGCCCTTCACCCAATTGTAATAGTTTGGTACCATTCTATCTTGCGGGAAACAAAAAAATATGTTACTATCGTTTTTGTAAATATATTACAATGTGGGCAGACTATGCATGGGGCGCGTAATCTCTTCCAGCGCCGGCAAACGCTCCCGTGCCTGCGTGTACGCCCAAACCCCGGCGGTACTGGCGAAAGCCAATATCATAGAAAAAAACTTAGGAAAGGAATGACCTCCCATGAAACTGAACCGCAGCATCCTGCTGGTTCTGGCGCTGGTCCTGAGTGTAGCCATGGTCACCACCGGTACTCTGGCTTACCTGACCGACACCGAACAGAAGGTAAACGTGTTCACCATCGGTAATGTGGATATCGAGCTGGACGAGCCCGAATGGGTAGAGAACTCTCAGCTGATGCCCGGCATCCCCGTACCGAAGGATCCCCAGATCACCAACGTGGGTGATAACAACGCCTGGTCCTGGATGACCGTGACCATTCCCTCCGCCCTCTACCCCCACCTGACGCTGGACTACAGCGACGAGTGGATCGTGGACGACGAAGTGGAGACCACCACTGTTGACGGTGTGGACATGACCGTTGTTACCCTCTACTACCCCGAGCTGCTGGCTCCCGAGGATGTAACGCCTCCCGCCTTCGAGAGCGTTACCCTGAACAGCTACATCGACGCTGACGAGGACGGCAACCTGCTGGATGCAGATGGCAACCCCATCGGCTGGACGCTCACCGACGCCCACGAGATCACCGTTGATGCGTTCGCTATCCAGGATAAGCCCTTCACCGATGTTGAAGATGCCTACGATGCCTACAACAAGAGCGGCGCTTACGCCCCCACCGTTGATGCCGGCAGCGAAAACTTCGACGAGGCTGTTGCCGACGGCAACAACGTCAACCTGACCGAAGACGTTACCACCGACAGCACCACCATCGATGATGACGATGTTGTCACCATCGACCTGCAGGATAACACCCTCAGCACCGTGCTGACCAACAACGGCGAACTGACCGTGACCGACGGTACCCTGAACAGCGATGTTTACGGCCTGGAGAACTTCGGCGATGCCACGCTGAGCGACCTGACCGTGAACGCCGGCAGCCCCGGCCACTATGCCGTGATCAGCCAGACCGGCTCCACCACCACTCTCGATGACGTGGATCTGACCTCCGGCGGCGGCGGCGTTGCTGCTGCAAACGGTGCCAAGGTAGAGTTCAACAGCGGTTCTGTGAACGTGGACTCCACTTCCACCTCCGGCCGTTACCTGTTCTACGCTGAGGGCGCGGGCTCCGAGATCACCATCAACGGCGGCGATTTCAGCTTCAGCCCCACCAAGAACCAGAAGCGCGCCTACATCTGCGCCATGGACGGCACCACCGTCTATGTGACCGGCGGTACCTTCGGCCCCGCTTCCACCCGCTCCGGCTACACTGGCGGTATCAAGACCGACGGCACCGGTAAGGTCATCATCACCGGCGGTACCTTCGGCTTCGATCCCAGCACCTGGGTTGCCGAAGGCTACGTTGCCACCAAGAATGGCTCCACCTGGACCGTTACCGCTCAGTAAACGAGCATATCCCCGCCCTGTGCCCAAAAGCATAGCGGCGGTCTCAGGGGGCACGGGAGTTCGTTCTCCCGTGCCCCTTCTTCTATGCAGAAAGCCCCCTGCACCCGTGGTATTATCGGGTGCTGGGGGCTTTCATGCTGTGGCGAGCCCTCAGGCAATGGGCTCACGGAGCTTTTCTTCGTTGGCCAGGATCAGCTCCAGCATCTGCCGGTTGGTGGCAGCCAGCCGGGCAAAGCGATCGGTGCCGGTAAAGGCGGCCACGCAGATCAGCTGGATGGCAATGACCATATCCGGCAGGGCACGGCGCTCCTCGGGGGCAAGCGGGGAGGCGGCGTGGTAGCCGCTCCAGATGGCACGGGCCAGCTCTGCAAAGGCTTCACCGTCTCCTGCCTGCCCAAAGGCTACAGACAGCACGCCCGTGGCCGCATAGGCCAGGTCGAAGATGCGGGGCGCGATGCAGCTGAGCTCCAGATCCAGAAAGCCGGTGATGCGGCCCTCTGCCGCCAGCAGATTATCCGGGTTGGGATCCCGGTGGATGATCTGCACCGGCAGCTCCTTTTCCAACGCCGCAAAGCCTTCCAGCCAGGTTTCCGCCCACTGCCAGCGGTCGCCCTCCGCCTCCCTCAGCTTGGGCAGCGCCCAGCCGCGCAGGGTATCGGCAAAGCATTCCCGGCTGCACAGAAGGGGGTCGCATTCCTTCAGGGCTGTGTGCAGGCGGGCAAGCCCCTCCCCCACCATGCGGCCCATGGCAGGCTCCCGGAGCAGCAGCTCCGCCCGCAGGGCTTCGCCGGGCAGGCGCTCCATCAGCAGGCACTCCCACCCCTCCGCACAGGCGGTATCGCGGCCATCAAGGGTGGGCACCACTTGAGCCGCCAGGCCGTGGGCGTGGAGCACCTTCTGCAGCACGGCCTGCCGCTGCATACTGCCCAGCCCCCGGCTGGCCTTGAGCACATAGCCCTCCGCCACCGAGAAGGTGCTGCCGCTCAGGTTGCCGGTGTTCGGGTAGCGCACCGCCTGGGCGGCGGCACCCTCCAGCCCCCAATGGGCAAGCGCTTGTTCGATGATATGTTTTTCCATGTTTTCTCCTCTTTCCTTCAGGTTGACCCTTGCCGGAAAGGCTGCCCGGTGGCTGCGCAGGTGCTCGGTGGGCGATGCGCCGTACGCCCGGCGGAACGCCTTGTAGAACCCGGCATAGGAATCGAAGCCGTAGGCCAGCGCTGCCTCGGTCTTTTCCTGCCCACAGCTGATGCTGTAGAGCGCATGCGCCAGCCGCCGCAGGGTGATGTAGCGCATCACGCTGAGCCCGGTGGCTGCCTTGAAGATCCGGCAGAAATGGTAGTGGGAGAAGCCCGCCGCGCGGCTCAGCTCCTCGGGGGTGATATCGGTTTGCAGGGCATTCTCGATCCTGTCCAGCGTTTGCTGGAGGATCCGTTCGATCTCCGGCGACATGGGCTTTCCCTCCCTCTCCTTTGTGGGTGATGTTTCTCCTGCAGGCAAGTACAGCATAGCACATTTGCGGGCCGGGCACATTTCCCCGGTTGCTGTGTTGCTGTCAAAATGAAGAACCCCTCCGCAGGCATAGGGCCGCGAAGGGGCGAAAACAGATCACCGGAGCCACAGCCAGGCCGCCAGCAGCAGCAAAGCGCCGCCCACGGCAAACAGGATGCGGTACACGAGGGTAAAAGCGGTGCCGGAAAGCAGCGCAGAGTTGCCGGGATCGGCAGAATCGTAGGTGACGACCGCCTCTTTACCGATGGCGGCCATTGCCAAACCACGGCTGTAGGCCACCCGGTCGGCCCGGGTATAGGTCTGGGTGCCCACGGTATAGGTGTACACCTTATGCACCGAGCTGTGCCTGGTGCGGGAATTGGTGGATACATACACCGTAAGGCGGCGTTTGGGGGCAACAAAGCCCTGCTGTGCATTGAAGGCATCCGCATCGGCGGTGATATCCACCACCTGACCGGTCACCCGGCGGTCGTGGTCGTTTTGCATAAAGCGGGTGATGAGCCAGAACACAAAACCCACAAACAATACCGTGCCGCCAAAGATGGTGGCCACCAGAGCGCCTGCATTCATCTATCTCTCTCCTTTTGGATGGTGGTTGGGCAGGGGATCACACTTCGGCAACCACCCGGCAGGGCAGCCCGGTGACCCCGGCAAAGTTCATGGGGTAGGTATGGGCAACGAAGCGGCCGCCCTGCGCCGCCACCGCCGCAAGGCCGCACAGGTTCTCGATCACGAAGCAGCCCCGGTCGGCGCAGTACTGATCCTTGGGCGTATGCTCCCGGCCCCGGCGCACGCCGCCGCAATCCACCCCGATGATGGATACGCCTTTTTCCAGCAGCCGGTCGATCAGCTCATCGGCCAGCTGGGGATGCTGGGCGAAATACACGCTGTTGCCGTAGCCCACCTCCTCCAGCCAGCCGGTAAAGAAGGCTGCGAACATGCCGCTCTCCACCTTCTCCAGCGCCACATCGGCAGAGGTGATATCCCGCCCCCGGATGGCGGATACATCGAACAGGATGCCCTCCCGGCGGGTGTACGCCAGCGGGAATTCCTTGTTCATCACATCGAAATGGGTGCCCAGATGCCCCACCAGGGAGCGATCCTGATTGGCCTGTGCCTCTTTGGAAAGCTCGGGCGTTACCTTCAGGGTGATGTCGATCAGCATGGCTGCACCTCCGTACATTCAAACAATAAAGGAAAAACCACCCTGATGCTTCAAGGTGGTTTGTGGTAGCGGCGATCGGATTTGAACCAATGACCTGTCGGGTATGAACCGAATGCTCTAGCCAGCTGAGCTACGCCGCCATGTGTTGGTTGCGGGGGAGGGACTTGAACCCTCGACCTCCGGGTTATGAGCCCGACGAGCTACCAAACTGCTCTACCCCGCGATGCTGTGTCGCTCATGCGACGCTACTTATCATATATCAATTCCGAAGATTTGTCAACGGTATTTTTGAAAAAATTTTTGCTGTGCAGGGCAGGGGGAAGGAATGGCTACAGAGGGGCTTACGGCAACGAGGAAAGCAGGATATGGCGGGGGCTGCGGCATACCCCCCAGCAGCCGCCCCCACCGCATCACCGGGCTCCCAGCGCCCGATCCACCGCCGCCAGCAGCCGATCCACCTCATCCTCGGTGTTATAGATGCCCACGCTGGCCCGGCAGGCTCCGCTGTGCAGGGTGCCCAGCCATTCGTGGACGGCCGGAGCGCAGTGCAGCCCCGCCCGGAGAGCAAAGCCCGCCGAGGACAGCCGATCGGCCAGCTCGCCGGGATCCATGAAGGCAGGCACAAAGCTGACCACGCCTACCTTTTCTGCGCCCGGGTGCCCCAGCACACGGATGCCCCGCATCCTGTCCAGCCCGGCTCTCAGGCGTCCGGACAGCTCCTGCTCGTATGCTTCGATCTCTGCCCGGTGCAGAAGGGCGAACCGGGCCCCGGCCAGCAGCCCGGCGATGCCCGGCAGGTTGGGGGTACCGCTCTCGTACCTGTCCGGCAGGGCCTCCGGCTGGCGCATGCTCTCGCTTACCGAGCCGGTGCCGCCCATCACCAGCGGGCGGGGCAGCATGCCCTCCCCCAGCACCAGCACACCGGTGCCATGAGGCCCCAGCAGCCCCTTATGCCCGGGCATGGCGATCATATCTGCGCCCAGCTCGCGAAGAGATACCGGCAGCACGCCTGCCGTCTGAGCTGCATCCACCAGCAGGGGGATGCCGTAGCTCCGCAGCACCTGCGAAAGCTGCTTCACCGGCTGCACCACCCCGGTCACATTGCTGGCGTGGCACAGCACACACAGCGCCGTGCGGGGCGTTACCGCCTCCCGGATCGCCTCTTCGGTGATCTGCCCCAGGCTGTTGGGCATCAGCCGCCGCACCCGGATCTGCCCGGCGGCCTCCAGCTCCCTGAGTGGGCGCATCACGGCGTTATGCTCCCCGTGGCTGCACAGCACCTCGTCCCCCTCGCACAGCATGCCCCGGATGGCGATGTTCAGCGCCTCGGTGCAGCCGGAGGTGAATACCACCTGCTCAGGTGCTGCTGCCCCGAAGGCCTCCGCCAGCAGTTCCCGGCAGTGCTGGATCACCCGCCCGCCGCACAGCGACAGCGGATGCCCCGCCCTGCCCGGGTTACCGCCGATCTTCGTCAGCGTACCCGCCATGGCCCTGACCACCATGGGCGGCTTGGGCCAGGATGTGGCTGCGTTATCAAAGTAGATCACATGCTCCCCCTGCCTCTCTGCCTTGCCACACACACACCATGCGGCTCTGCGTATACTGTATGTGCAAGAAAGGGGGATATGAACCCATGAACGAAGTTTTCGGCATCGCATCCTTCCGCTCCCGCCAGCAGGTGCTGAAATTTGAGGGAGCGCTGCGCCGCGCGGGCGTGCACACCTCCATCATCACCACCCCCAGGGATGTTTCGCTGGGCTGCGGCTTGAGCATACGCTTCGAACTGGAGGACTATGACCGGGTGCTGGGCGTGTACAACGCCCTGCGCCCCTCCAACCTGATCGGGTTTTACCGCATCACACGGGAGGGCGGGCGGCATGTGAGCACCCTGCCGCTGTAAGGGAACGGGGGACGAGGGGCCAAAGGGCTCTGCCCTTTGGAAACCGGCGTATGTTTGTCAAGGGAAAATTCAGATATATACCTCAATTCCCCTTACCCTCCACACAAACCCACCAACCCACAACCCCATATCTTCCAAGCCCATTGCAGCACCATCGCTGCAATGGGCTTTATCTTCCCTCAAATCATGTAGCCAATCAAACTCATCTCTCACCCATCCCTCTTCTCCACCTTCCCGGCGGCACCCCGACCTCCTTCACAAACACCGCAATAAAATAACTCACATCCGTGTATCCACAAGCCGCCCCCACCTCTGCAACCGTCATTTCCTGCTGCTGTACCAGCAGTTCCTTCGCCCGCCCGATCCTCAGCGCCCGAATGCGCTCAGCCGGGCCGACGCCATACATCTGACGGCACAGCTGGAACAGCCGCGTCCTGCCCAGATCCAGCGCCTGACAGATGGATTTGGTATCCAATGCTTCCGTAAAATGCCCGCTCAGGTACTCATCCAGCCGGGCGGCAGCGGAATCCTCCCGGAGCACAGCCACCCGCTCCAGTGCCAGATAGGAAGCTGTGGCGTGGAGGATCCTGGCGGCGGATTTGATGTAATCTGCATCCCTACGGGGCATGGCGCGGCAGGCGGCTTCCAGCTCATCAGCATCCACCGGGTAATCCTTGCAGAAATGACGGATCACTTCCCAGCCCGCATCGTGGCTGCCATAGGAGAAGATGTGCCCGAAGAGCAGATAACCCGCCAGCACGTCGCCCACATACAGGGGCATGATGGCCTCGGTGAGCCCGGCGTGGCAGCGGTACACGTAGGCGCTGCGCTGTTTGGAGGCGATCCGGCCCGCGTTCTGGTCGCACCCGGCGCAGGCACGGCGGCCTGCCTCACAGGAGCGGATCAGCTGGCAGAAGGCGGGGCGGGTCTCCGGGTAGGCGATCAACTCCCGGAATTGCTCATCAAAGACGGCGATGCGGATGCGGGTAATACGATAGAAATCCTTGAGTACATTCAAGAGTTCTTCCAAATCAAAGACAGAGATCATCCCGACTCCTCCCAAGCCGCGAAGAATGGTATGGCGGCAACAAATCAAACAATATAGGAATATTGTAACACGGATGTGTACGATTTCAATATTTTTGAAACGATGTTCTATTGTTTTCTGCTGATGGTTCCTTTACAATAGATTTATCAACAACTGTGACGACCCCCAAAGTATATGTTTCACCCATCCACAACCGCAAAAGTTTTCTTCCTACCCAGAAAGGAGTTTTGCTATGGACGCGCTGCAAAAAAGCGGCTATCTGTGCCATCCCCAGCAGCTGTATACCCTGCGCCGGATCACCATCGACGAGGGCAAGGCCAAGGGTACCGGCATCATTGAGGTCTGCACCGCCGGCGGCCTGCAACTGGACATTTTGCCCGACGCGGGTCTGGATATCGGTCAGGTGCGCTATAAGGGTGTGAATGTGGCCTTCATCAGCAAGAACGGCTACGACAGCCCGGCGGCCATCAGCCCCTATGAGACCGAGTTCCTGAAAACCTTCCCCGGCGGCATGCTGTATACCTGCGGCCTGCGCTCCACCGGCGGAGCCCACCGGGATGGCGACGAATGGCATCCGCTGCACGGGCGCTACCACAGCCTGATGGCCGAGCAGGTGTGCACCGAAGTTACGGATGATGCCATCCTGATCAAGGGCACCATGCGGGAGACCGCTCTCTTTGGCCACAACCTGCAACTCAGGCGCACCATCCGCATTCCGATCATGGGCGCGGCGGTGACGGTCTCCGATGAGCTGACCAATCTGGCCCATGCACCCGAGGAATATGCCCTGTTGTACCATTGCAACTTTGGCTGGCCGCTGGTATCGGAGGAAGCCCGCGTGGAACTGCCCGAAAACCGCAAGACCAGCCCCCGCACGCCGTTTGCCGCCACCGGCATCGGTCGGGAGACCACCTTTGACAAGCCCACCCCCGGCGAGGAGGAGCGGGTGTTCTTCCATGAGGACATGGAGCACCGGGTGGCCTTGGTCAATGAAAGCATCCATACCCGCATGAGCATGACCTGGAGCGACACCCTGCCCATTCTGGCCCATTGGCGCAGCATGGCCAGCGGCGACTATGTGTGCGGGCTGGAACCCACCAACTGCTACATCAAGGGCCGCAAAGAGGAGAGAGAAAACGGCACCCTGCCTGTGATCGCGCCCTTTGAGACCGTCAAAACCCAAGTCACATTCCAATTTGAGACCATCTGAAGGAGGACGACCCCATGAAAAAGATGACCTTTGCCCTTTGTTTCTGCAACCGCGGCTTCATGCCCGGCGAATTGATCTACGGTGCCCGTGAGGATATGATCAAGGCCGTCACCGATGCCGGCTATGACTACATCGCCATGGATGCGGAGCTGACCCGTTTCGGCGGCGTGGAAACCCGCGATGAGGGCCGCCTGTACGCCAAATGGCTCAAGGAGCACGAGGGCCAGTATGACGGCGTGATCTTCTCCATGCCCATTTTCGCGGACGAAAACGGCGCCATCACCGCCTTGCAGGACGCTGGCGTGCCCATTCTGATGCAGGCCTATCCGGACGAGATCGGTAAGATGGACTTCAAGCACCGCCGGGACGCTTACTGCGGCAAGTTCTCCGTGACGGATGTGTTCTGCCAGTACAACGTGCCCTTCACCGTGATGAAGCCCCATGTGGTGCATCCCCTGACCCCCGCCTTCCGGCAGAACCTGCGTGATTTCGCCGCCATCTGCCGGGTGGTCAATGGCATGAAGCGGTTCAATCTGGGCTGCATCGGTGCCCGCACCACCGCCTTCAAGACCGTGCGCTTTGACGAGATCGCCATGCAGAAGCACGGCATCAATGTGGAATCCTTCGACCTGAGCGAGCTGTTCGAGAAGGTGCGCGGCAAGCAGAACGATGATCCCATCGTGCTGGCCAAGCTGGAGCGGCTCAAGAACTACACCGACTTCTCCCTGGTGCCCGCTGAAAACGCCCTGACCCTTGCCAAGGTATCCGTGGTCATCGATGAATACATCGAAGAGTATCATCTGGACGCGCTGGCCCTGCGCTGCTGGAACGAGATGGAGACCTACTTGCGGGTCTGCCCCTGCGTACTGCTGAGCGAACTGAACGACCGGGGCATCGCAGCTTCCTGCGAGATCGACATGTGCTCCGCCATCACCATGCGGGCCATGAGTCTGGCTTCCGAGGGCGCCACCGCTGTGCTGGACTGGAACAACAACTATGGCGACGACGAAAACAAGGTGATCCTGTTCCACTGCGGTCCCGTGGCCCAGAGCCTGATGACCTGCAAGGGCACCGTTACCGAGCACAAGATGTTCGCCAAGAACGATCCCGGCAGCGGCTGGGGCTGCAACGAAGGCCGCATCAAGGCCATGCCCATCACCATTTCCAACTGCCAGACCAAGGATGGCAAGATCGTCATCTATGCCAGCGAAGGCAAGTTTACCGATGATGTGATCGAACCCGAATTCTTCGGCTGCGGCGGTGTGGCGGAGATCGACAATCTGCAGGACAAGCTCATCCGGCTGGCCCGGGGCGGCTTCAAGCATCACACCGCCATCTGCGAAGGCCACTACAAGGCCATTCTGCAGGAGGCCTTCACCACCTATCTGGGCTACGACTGGGTGGATATCGACTAAGGAGGGAACCCCATGATTTCCCTTGGCATCGACATTGGCGGCACCGGCTGCAAATGTGTCGCCTTCGACCATACCGGCGTGCAGCTGGCCATGAGCTATGAGGAATATCCGCTGGCGGCGGGCATGGTGAACCTGCCCCCGCTGGTGCTGGCTGCCTCCGTGTTCCGGGTCATCCGGGACTGCGCCGCGCGCCTTGCAAACAAGGAGGATATCGCCGTGGTGACGGTATCCTCCTTCGGGGAGTCCTTTGTGGCCATCGATGAAGCCGGCAACCCGGTGGATGACATCCTGATGTACTTTGGCAACGCGGAAAGCGCCGCCTTTGACGCACTGGTATCGCAGGTGGGCGAGGAAACCTTCATGCGCATCTGCCGCATTCTGCCGGATGCCTCCTATTCGCTGGCCAAAATGCTCTATACCCTGCAAAAGACCCCGGTGTGGAAGTTCCTGTTCATTGCCGGGTACATCTGCTACCGGCTCACAGGCAAGTGCATGACGGATGTATCGCTGGCCTGCCGCACTTTGCTGTATGATGTGGAGAAAGGCTGCTGGTCTCAGGCATTGCTGGACGCAGCCGGAATCAGCGAAAGCCAGCTGCCCACGGTGGTTCAGCCCGGTACACTGCTGGGCGGTCTGCTGCCCGGCATGGCTCAGGAACTGGGGCTGCCGGAAGGGGTGCAGGTGGTCATCGGCACCCACGACCAGATCGTCAACGCGCTGGGCGCGGGCGTTGCTGCCATCGGTGACGCGGTGGATACCTCCGGCACCTGCGAGTGCATCACGCCGCTGTATCCTGCCATTCCCGAAACGCTGGACTTCCAGCGCAACAACTTCGCCTGTGTGCCCTATCTGGAGGGCCGGGGCTATGTGACCTATGCCTACAACATCTCCGCCGGCAGCGTGGTGCGCTGGTGCCGGGATGCGCTGGCCTACCACCTGAAGGAGGATGGCAGGAGCGTCTATGCCGTCCTCAACGAAACCGCTCCCGGTGAGCCCACCAGCCTGATGGTGCTGCCGTTCCTGCAAGGCATGGGCGGTACCCCGGATGTGGATCCCAACGCCACGGGCCTCATCGCCGGGCTCACCACCCAGACCCGCCTGCCGGATCTTTACCGGGCCATTTTAGAGGGCGTCACCTTCGAGATGCGCTATAATATGGAGAAACTATCCGAGGGCAATGTGAGCATCAACCGCCTGCTGGCCTGCGGCGGCGGTGCCAGATCCCCCGTATGGCTGCAAATCAAGGCCGATATTCTGGGCTGTGAGATCATTCCCGTCCAGCAGGAGGAAACCGGTGCCATGGGCAGCGCCATTCTGGGCCTGTCAGCGGTGCTGGGGGAAAGCCCCCTCAAGCTGGCGGAGGGCTTCTGGCGATACGCGGAGCCCGTCCGGCCCAACCCGGAACATCAGGCCATTTATCACCGGCGGTATCAGCTGTACAAACAACTGCGCGCTTTCTATAAGGAGATATAAGCCATGCTTGTAACACTCAACGAAATTCTGTCCATTGCCACGGAGAAAAACTGCGCCATCGGCGCTTTCAACACCCCCAATCTGGAATGCTTAAACGCCGTGCTGGATGCGGCACAGCGGCTGGATGTGCCGGTGATCATCAGCCACGCAGAGCTGCACGAGCCGGTGGCCCCCCTCAGCGTCATCGGCCCGGTGATGGTGCAGGCCGCCAAGGCCTCCAAGGTGCCGGTATGCGTGCATCTGGATCACTGCGAGACCCTTTCCTACATGGAAGAAGCCCTGAAAATGGGCTTCACCGGCGTGATGTACGACGGCAGCGTGCTGCCCTATGAGGAAAACGTGAAGAACACCTGCACCGCCGTGACCATGGCCAAGCAGTACGGTGCCAGCGTGGAAGCGGAGATCGGTCAGCTGGCGGCCCGGGAAGGCGGCGAGGAAGAAAACGCTGCCGGGCCGGTGTACACCGATCCGGAGCTGGCCGAAACCTTCTGCAAGGATACCGGCATCGACGCGCTGGCTCCCTCCTTCGGTACGGCTCACGGCATCTACAAGAGCAAGCCTGTGCTGGATCTGGAGCGGGTGAAGGTGATCGCCGAGAAGACCGGCCTGCCGCTGGTGATGCATGGCGGCAGCGGCGTCAGCGACGAGGACTACCGCATCGCCATCCGGAACGGCATCCGCAAGGTGAACTACTACAGCTACATGTCCAAGGCTGGCGTGAACGCCGTCAAGGACATGCTGGCGCAGGGTGATGTGACCTTCTACCATGATCTGGCGCTGGCAGCCCAGAAGGCCATGGAGGCTGATGTGGAGAAGGCCATGCGGGTGTTTGCGGGGATGTAAGGATAGGAATACAAAGGGGCTGCACAGAAAAAGGCGCAGCCCCTTTTCATTGTCACAAAAAACCCTCTCTGCCAGCCAACCGACCGGCAGAGAGGGTCATTTTTCATCATCCGGTTGTTATTGTTGCGGGTTTCCGGTAAGGATCCCCACCACCAGCAGCACCACGATCAGCAACGAAGTGCCGATAATGATCGCGTCGATGGTGCGCAGAGAAACATGATCCTTGATCTTGTCGTAGATGCCAAACCGGCGGGGAAGCTGCTGGGTTTTCTTTTCCACCTCAGCCTTTGCGGTTTCCATCTGCGCGCGGGCCTGACGGCCGTCCTGATTCATACTCATGGCTTACTTCTTGACGATGTACTTGCGTACGTCGATGGAAACAGCCAGAATGATGATCAAACCGCGGATGATGTACTGGATGTAGGGGTTCACGCCCAGGAACTGAAGAGCGTACACGATGGCCTGCAGGATGACAGCGCCGATCACAACGCCCTGAATGGTACCAACGCCGCCGGAGAAGCTGACGCCGCCGACCACGACCGCGCTGATGGCATCGGTTTCGTAGTTGAGACCGGTGTTAGCGCCAACGGCGGTAATACGGCCAGCCTCCAGGAAGGCGGCGATGCCGTAAAGGATACCGGCCATCAGGTACACCAGCATGATGGTTTTGGCCACGTTTACGCCGGAAACAGCGGCAGCTTCAGTGTTGCCGCCAACGGCGAACATGTTCTTGCCCAGCTTGGTCTTGTTCCAGATGACCCACATGATGATCGCCAGAACGATGAAGTACAGCACCACCAGCGGGATGCGCACATCGCCGATCTTGATGGCACCGGCAGCGATGTTCAGGAAGGTCTGGTCGAAGGTGGACAGGGCCTGAGCGGTACCGGAGGGCTGAGACTCAATGTAGAGGCAGTTGGCGCCGTAAGCGATCAGCTGGGTACCCAAGGTGACGATGAAGGCGTGCAGATGCAGCTTGGCAACGCCAAAGCCGTTGATCATACAGAAGGCCACAGCCACAGCGATGGAGGCAAACAGCGGGATCAGCAGGCCGAAAGCGCCCAGAGGCTGTACCATGGTGGGGTACATACGGCTGATGTAGGAGGTGGACTGCACCAGAGAAGCGGTAACTGCGGCGGAGATACCCAGCACGCGGCCGATGGACAGGTCCGTACCGGCCAGAACGATCAGACCGGCGCAGCCCAGCGCCAGAATACCCTTGGTGGAAGCGTTCTGCAGGATGTTGAGGATGTTGTTCATGCTCAGGAAGTCGATACGGATGATGGAAACCACCACCAGGATCAGACCCATGATGATGAACAGTGCGTAGTTGAGAAGGAAGGAGGTGGTCTTTTCCACCTTGGGGTTAACGGCCTTGGTACGGGCACGGGGCTTGATATCCATGGCCTGAATGAGGAAGTAGGCCAGAGCGCCCACGATCAGGATGATACCGATGAACTGCCAGATGACCGCGCTGGTCATGTGCTTGTTCTGGAGCAGCTGAGGCAGCACTTCCTGATACATGGCGATCAGGGTCTCGTTGCTGCCCAGCTGATCAAAGGCCGCCTCATCCTCGATGCCCATTTCCTGCATGGCCATAGCCTTGCGCATGGGCTCGCTTACGTCGCGGTTCTTGATCAGGTCGTTCAGGTTGTCTTTGGTAACGGTAGGATCCACGCTCTGGGCATACACCAGGAACTTTTCGCGATCCTTGGCGTTGGCCGTGGCGGTTTCGTAAGCCATGCGCTGATCCACGGCGGCATCCACCGCAGCGGCATCCGCGCCCAGACTCTTGAGGAAATCCTTCACCTTATCCGCGCCCACTTTGCCGATGTTGCCCAGCTCGGTCAGCTTGGAAGGTTCCTGAATGTAAACCATGGCGGTCTTTTTATCGCCGCCCAGCATTTCAGCAGCATTGTTGTAGATGGCGGTTCCGGTGCTGCCGTAAACCGCGCATACGATGCCGGCCACCAGCACGACCAGCATGATGATGCTGAGTATCTTTTTCTTAGTCATACGTTTTCACCTCATCACACATACTTGGCCGCCAGAGCCATGATGGTTTCCTGTTCGCCGGGGATATCGCCGAAGTCCTTGCCGCGCTCCACGATGCCGGCCAGACGGCCGTTGGACATGACCAGGATGCGGTCGCAGATACCGAGCAGCTCGGGCATTTCGGAAGATACCATCATAACGCCCTTGCCCTGTTCTGCCAGATTCAGGATCAGCTGATAGATCTCGTACTTGGCGCCTACGTCGATGCCGCGGGTGGGTTCATCCAGCAGCAGCACGTCCGGCTGAGTGAGCAGCCAGCGGCCAATGATGACCTTCTGCTGGTTGCCGCCGGAAAGGCTCTTGATGTGGGTCTTCTTGCTGGGGGTCTTGACCTTGATGGAGTCGATGACCCAGTCGGTATCCTGATCCATCTTTTTATTGCTCAACAGGGGGGAGCCGTAGGCATCCACATTGGCAATGATAGAGTTGAACAGGATGCTGTTTTCGCCGAAGATACCGGTGGCGCGGCGCTCTTCGGTAATGAGAGCGAAGCCGTTTTTGCGGGCCTCGTCGGTGGTTACGTTGTTGATGGGTTTGCCGTGCATGAGCACCTCGCCGCCGCCCTTGGTGTAGTAACCAAAGAGGGTGTTGAGCAGCTCGGTACGGCGGGAGCCCACCAGACCGGCAACACCCAGCACCTCGCCCTTATGCAGCTGGAAGCTCACATCGTGGCAGGTGGGTTCGTACATGCCGGAGAAATTCTTCACATCCAGCAGCACTTCGCCGATCTGATTGTTCTTGGGCGGGAACTGATTGTTCATTTCGCGGCCCACCATCAGGCGGATGATCTCAGCCTTGGTAAGCTCCTTGGCATCCTTGGTGGCGATCCACTGGCCATCACGCATGATGGTCACTTCGTTGGAGATGCGCAGGATCTCGTCCATTTTGTGACTGATGTAGATAATGCCAACGCCTTCGCTGGTCAGCTGGTTCATAATGCGGAAGAGGTGGTCTACCTCGTCCTCGGTCAGGGAGCTGGTAGGCTCGTCCAGCACCAGAATGCGGGCGTTGTAGGAAACTGCCTTGGCAATTTCAACCATCTGGCGTTTGGAAACCGACAGTTCACCGATGATCTGCTTCGGGTCCACATCGATCTCCAGCCGTTCGAAAACGGCCTTGGTATCGTTGTACATTTTTTTGCTGTCTACGGTACCCAGCTTGGTGGTGGGGAATCGGCCCAGCCACACGTTTTCCATCACGTTGCGTCGCAGCACCTGATTGAGCTCCTGGTGTACCATAGCCACGCCGTTGTCCAGCGCGTCCCGGGGACTGGTAAAGGTCACGGGCTTGCCGTCCATGGAGATGGTGCCGCCGTCCCGGGTGTAAATGCCGAACAGGCACTTCATCAAGGTGGATTTGCCAGCGCCGTTTTCGCCCATCAGCGCATGCACGGTGCCGGGGCGCAGCTGCAGCTTGGCGTGATCCAATGCCTTTACGCCGGGGAATTGCTTTTCAATATCCAGCATCTCCAGCAAGAATTGATTTTCGGACATGTCTCATCCTCACCACTTTTCCGTGTAATTGAGGGGGTATGAAGGCACAGCGTCCGTCATATCCGCTGTTCAAAAGAGTTCCGGCAGCCGAAGCTGCCGGAACCGATTAGGTTTCCAAAGGTCAAATCAATTTCGCAGGAATTATTCGCCCACGGACTCGACGGTGATCTTGGAGTAGGGGATGTAGGTGGAAACGCCGTCTTCGTTCAGCTTATACTTGTCTTCCAGGCCTTCCATCCAGGAACCGTTCATCAGGAAGTTGAGAGCAAAGCGGAGGTTGGCCTCGCCCATGGCGTCGCCGTCCTGCTTAACGGTAGCGGTCATCTTGCCAGCCTTGATGGCTTCCACGCCAGCGTCGGTAGCGTCAACGCCGATAACGGTGATGGCGGGATCGCCTTCGTTGCCGGTGTTGTAGCCGGACTGATTCAGAGCGCCGATGACACCCAGAGCCATGTCGTCGTTGTTAGCGAAGACCAGCTCGATTTCGGGGTGAGCCTGCCAGGTGGACAGCATGGCTTCGTTGGCCTTGCCGTTGTCCCAGTCAGCGACGATAACGTCGGTCACCATCTCCAGCGGCACGCCCAGCTCGCGGGCGGTCTCTTCGGAGTACTGGGTGCGGGCGATGGCTTCGGGGTTGTTGGCAACGCCCTTGAACTCAACGAACTGCACGGTGCCGTCGCCGTTGAGGTCGATCTTGGCGGGGTCAGCGGTCCACAGATCAGCCAGGATTTCGCCCTGCATGTCGCCGGCTTCGCGGGGCAGAGTGCCAACGAAGAAGGCGCCGGGGGTCTTCACAACAGACTCGTAGGTCTCTTCAGACGGGGGAATGTTGTAGAACAGGAAAGGAATGCCTTCAGCGGTGAAGGTGTCAACCAGCACCTGGCCGCCGGCCGGGTCAGCGAGGTTGATGATCACGAAGTCGGGCTTCTGGCTCACGATACGGGTGGCCTGCTCGACCTGCTTGCCCATGTCGTCCTGAGCATCGTCCATGGTCAGGTTGATGGTCACGCCCAGTTCGTCTTCCAGGATCTCTTCCCACTTCATCATGCCCTGACGGACAGAGGAGCCGTAGGTGTCGTCGAACTTCCAGACCAGAACGTGGATGTTGAACTCGGTCTTTTCTTCAGCCAGACCGGCCACACAACCCAGCGCCATGATCAGCGTCAACAGGATGGCAACGAGTTTCTTCATTGAGGTATCCTCCTTCAAAATTTTCCGGTGAAACACCGGTATTTCCAAGCGGTATGCCAACCGCTCAGGGTACGAATGGAAAGTTGGGAACACAAAACAGAGAATAGAGATCATCTATTCCTACCGGGGGGTATGCATTTGTGAAACCACTTTTCAGCAAAGTGATTATAGCAGATAAAAACCATTTTGTCTACTCTTTGTTTGTGAAAAATGTGCCATTTTTGTCCATTGGGAACAAAAACGTTTTCGGCGGGAAGGGCGCAATCAGCAAAAAGCAAGGGATCGAAACGGTTTTGATCCATTCATCCAAAGCTGCAATCGCTTTTTGCAGACTACGGATGAGTGTATTCACATGCTTGATTTGTCGGTTGCGTTAAGTTCTTCAGTGATGCCTTGCTTCTCCTTCATCTGCTCGACCAGCAGTTCGTAGCGTGCTTGTGCGATGGCATCTATCTGATTAAGCCGTGCTACCAGTTCGCCGCATGAGAGTAGGGTGTCATATGCTAATGGACGATGATCTTGCAGATACTGCTTATGTAACAGGCCATACCGACCATAATGGGCTGGTTCTTGTTCGGATATTGTGACCTTTGGATAGGGACAGGTGTATGCGTGGGGCTGCTGCGGATATGGGGCCGAGCAGAAGCCGCCACTCCCCAAGCCCCCAAAAAGGCATAAAAAAACGCCCCGTGCCTGTTTCAGACACGGGACATATTCAAGCCAACAAAGATTATTCCTCCACGTTGGACTTGGTGGGCAGCGCGCGCTGCACGTTGCCACTGCGCAGGCAACGAGTGCACACGTTCATGCGCTGAGGACGACCGTCGACCAGCACACGTACATTCTGCACGTTGGGAGCCCACACGCGATTGGTTTTGCGGTTGGAGTGGCTCACGTTGTGGCCGCTCATCGCGCCCTTCTCGCATACTTCA
>SVGN01000047.1 GCA_015056315.1 Clostridiales bacterium | reverse complement strand
TGCGGTTGGAGTGGCTCACGTTGTGGCCGCTCATCGCGCCCTTCTCGCATACTTCACAAAACTTGCCCATCAATTACACCTCCTAACGGGAGTTTGCATGCATAACAGCCTGACTATTTTATCACGGTATGGTGGTTTTGGCAAGAGTGATATTTGAAAAATCCGTTACAAATTTCGTTGTTTTCCTGCAAACGCTTTTTCTGCAACGAAAATTCATTCCTACTTTTCTTTTGGCTGCCGGTGGAGCCGCCTGCGGGGACAGCCCTCATCCCAGCGGCTGAGAGGCCTCGAACAGTCCGTACTCCTTGGGGATGGCAATGACCCCATCCACTGCCTGCGCCACCAGCTGTGCGGTAAGCTGCTCTCTTGGCTGCTGCCGAAGGCCGCTGAAGCTGGCCATGGAAAGCACATAGTCCGTCAGGTCTTCCGGGTCGGTCACCCGCAGGCCATCCTCCCGGATGTGCTTCTGCACGCTGTCGAAGTGCCGCCCAAGCGCATCGCCGCCATTCTGCAAAGAGAAGGGGTATCGATCGGCTTCCTCGCAGCCCAGCACCTCCGCCAGCCAGCGGGCGATGCCCCTCTCCCCCACCGTGGCGCAGAAGAAGCGCCCCTCCGGCTTCAATACCCGGGCCACCTCCGCAAGCGCCCCGTGCAGATCCGGCACATGGTAGAGCATCATGTTGGCGATGACCACATCAAAGGTATCGTCCTCAAAAGGGATCTGTCGGATATCCACCTGCCGGAAAGTGATGCCCGGCAGCGGCGGCACATTTCTCTGCGCCTGCTCAAGCATGCCCTCCGAAAAATCGGAAAGGATCAGCTCTGCCCCCTGCGGCAGCCAGCGGGCAGGCTCGTGCCACATGCTGCCGGTGCCGCAGCCCAGCTCCAGCACCCGCATGCCGGGTGCAAGGTGATAGTGGGCATGGATCCACTCCCCGAAGGGCTCCTTGTTGAGGGAATACTTCTGATGCAGCCGGATGCGGATATCCAGCTTATCGCCATTCCGGTACTGGGCTTTGATGAGATCGGGATCGTTCACCAGAGGCATGGGGAAGAAACCTCCTTCATAACCTATTGGGCCCGGCAGGCATCAGCCCTGCACAAAGACCACATATTGTACCGCATCATCCGGCTGGGTGTTCAACTGCCCGGCAGGGATGCGGATGATCAGGTTTTCGGAATCTCCGCTTTCGATCGCAAGCGAGACCGACTCCGTATACAGCACCAGTTCGTTCCCCTCCATATCCGTGACTGTGATGGTGAGGCTCTCCACCGGGCGCACCGCATCGGTACCGTTGGACAGGCTCACCGCCACATCCAGCGATCCGTCTGCATTCTGCCACATGGAGTAGGCACGAAGGGTGAAGCAATGCGGAATGACCGCCTTCTCCACCGCAAACCGCCGGTCACTTTCGCCCAGCCTTGCGGTAAAGCGCCCGTCCGCTTCGGCTTTCTTCATCTCCTCCGGGTAGAGATCCAGTTTGGCGACCAGTTCTGCCGCCTCGGGGGAACCATCGATCTTGCAGGTGCCGTCCGCAAAAGTGACCACCAGCCAGTCGCTGACCGACCGGGTCTGCCCGTTCTCGGTGAGGGAGTTGACAATGCTGCCCAGATAGCGGGTGCCGTTTGCATCCAACGGGATGGTATAGAACAGATAGTCCGGCCAGCCCTGCAGGTTGAATTCATTGAAAATGCTCATATAGGTGCACTCGTCATAGCCCTCCGGATAGGCAGCTACCAGCTTGAGTACCTTCTCCCCGTCGGCAGCAGCGGAGTATTCCAGCATCTGCCTGCACAGCGTTTCGAACGCGGCTTGCGCCTCATCGGGGCCGACACCCTTGGGAGCACCGGTGCAGCCGGTAAGGAGAAGCGCCGCCGCAAGCAGCAGTGCCATCAGATGAAGGGGCTTTGCACTGTATCTCATGGAAAGAACCATCCTTTCTTACCGCACAGGCAAATGCACCCCGCCCGGAAGCGGCGCTTCCTTGAGCGGGGTGCGGGCAGGGCAGCTCCGGCCCTTGATGTATTACTTATCGTCGCTCATCTTGAGCACGGCAAGGAAGGCTTCGCTGGGCACCTCCACGGTACCGAACTGACGCATGCGCTTCTTACCTTCCTTCTGCTTCTCCAGCAGCTTCTTCTTACGGGTGATGTCGCCGCCGTAGCACTTGGCCAGCACGTCCTTGCGCATGGCCTTGACGGTCTCGCGGGCGATGACCTTGCCGCCGATGGCAGCCTGAATGGGAATTTCGAACATCTGCCGCGGAATGACCTCCTTCAGCTTCTCGGCAATGGAGCGGCCACGGGCGTAGGCCTTATCCTTGTGGACGATGATGGAGAAGGCATCGCAGATATCGCCGTTGAGCAGGATATCCATCTTGACCAGCTCGGAGGGCATGTAGCCCTTGAGCTCGTAGTCGAAGCTGGCGTAGCCGCGGCTGCGGCTCTTGACCTGATCGAAGAACTCGTAGATGATCTCGTTGAGGGGCATTTCGTAGATCAGCTTGACACGGCTGCCCTCGTACTGCATATCGATGAAGATGCCGCGCTTATCCACACAGATATCCATCATAGCGCCCACGAACTCCTGGGGCGTGTAGATGGTGGCGGTCACATAGGGCTCCTCCATGTGCTCGATCTCACCGATGGCGGGCAGGTTGGAGGGGTTATCGATCTCCACCATGGTGCCGCCCAGCTTGTACACATGATAGATAACACTGGGAGCGGTGGTGACCAGATCCAGATCGAACTCCCGCTCCAGCCGCTGCTGGATGATCTCCATATGCAGAAGACCCAGGAAGCCGCAGCGGAAGCCGTAGCCCAGCGCCACGGAGGTCTCGGGATCAAAGGAGAGGGAGGCATCGTTCATGCGGAGCTTTTCAAGGGCATCCCGCAGGTTATCGTAATCGGCACCATCGGCGGGATAGATGCCGCAGAACACCATGGGCGTTACCTGACGGTAGCCGGGCAGGGGTTCGGGGGCAGGGTTGGCCGCATCGGTGACGGTATCGCCCACGCGGGTATCGCCCAGATCCTTGATGCTGGCAGCGATGTAGCCTACATCGCCGGGGCGCAGCTCATCGCAGGGCACATAGCCGGGGCGGAAGGTGCCCACCTCCACGATATCGAACTCGCTGCCGGACTGCATCAGCCGCATGCGCATGCCGGGGCGGACGCTGCCGTGCATCACGCGCACGAAGCAGATAGCGCCCTTGTAGTTATCGTAGTAGGCATCGAAGATCAGCGCCTGCAGGGGAGCGGTCTCGTCGCCCTCGGGGGAGGGGATGAACTTGACGATGGCTTCCAGCACATCCTCGCAGTTGAGGCCGGTCTTGGCGGAGATCTGGGGAGCCTGGTCGGTATCCAGACCGATCACATCCTCGATCTCCTGCTTCACCTCCTCCGGGCGGGCGGAGATCAGGTCGATCTTATTGATGACGGGCACGGTCTCCAGATCGTGCTCCAGGGCCATGTATACGTTGGCAAGGGTCTGGGCCTCGATGCCCTGAGTGGCATCCACCACCAGCAGCGCGCCCTCGCAGGCCGCCAGCGCACGGCTGACCTCGTAGCTGAAGTCCACGTGGCCGGGGGTGTCGATCAGGTTGAGGGTGTAGGTCTCGCCGTCCTTGGCCTTGTACTGCATGCGCACTGCCTTGGACTTGATGGTGATGCCGCGCTCCCGCTCAAGCTCCATAGAGTCCAGGATCTGCTCCACCATCTGCCGCTGCTCGAAAACGCCTGTCATTTCCAGCAGGCGGTCGGCAAGGGTGCTCTTGCCGTGGTCGATATGGGCGATGATGCAAAAGTTTCGAATATGGGAAAGGCGTTCGTTGCTCATCAGCGCCGCCCCCTCCTTGTCTTGTTGAGATTCATCCTTCATCATAACGAATTATTGGGGAAAATGCAAGAGCAGAAAAGGGGCTGCCATACGGACGGCAGCCCCGGTGGGGTTATTGGTTGTCGAGAGCGGTTTGGATGGCTTGGAGGGTTTCTTGGATATCTTGGTCGGAAGGGTCTAATTCTGCTGCTTTTTGGATAGCAGACAGGGCTTCGTTATTGCGCTCCATATCATGGAGGATCTGGGCGAGACGCCAGTGACGGTAAGCCACTTCCGATTTCAGCTCAACTGCTTTTTGGGAGGCTTCCAGTGCTTCGTCATAACGTTTTTGCCCCCTGAGGACAATGCCAAGGCCATAGTATGGATAGTCATCATCGGGAGCGAGTTTTCGCGCTTGCAGAACAGCCTTGAGGGCTTCATCGTAACGTTCCAAAGCAGCCAACGTGATGCCAAAGCTGCATTGATAGCGGGCGTTGTCCGGCTCCAGTTCTACGGCTTTTTTCTTCTCTGCTTGCGCTTCCTCATAGTGCTTCATTTTATGCAGCGTTATGCCGAGACTATCGTGGTAGCTGGCATTGTCCGGCTCCAGCTCTACGGCTTTTTTCTTCTCTGCTTGCGCTTCCTTATAGCGCTTCATTGCATGCAGCGTTATGCCGAGACTATCGTGGTAGCTGGCATTGTCCGGCTCCAGTTCCACGGCTTTTTTCGCCTCCACAAGCGCTTCCTCATAGTGCTTCATTTCATGCAGCGTTGTACTGAGACTATCGTGGTAGCTGGCATTGTCCGGTTCCAGTTCTACGGCTTTTTTCGCCTCCACAAGTGCTTCCTCATAGTGCTTCATTTCATGCAGCGTTATGCCGAGACTATCGTGGTAGCGGGCATTGTCCGGTTCCAGTTCCACGGCTTTTTTCGCCTCCACAAGCGCTTCCTCATAGTGCTTCATTTCATGCAGCGTTACACCGAGTTGATTGTGGTAGTAGGCGTTGTCCGGTTCCAGTTCCACGGCTTTTTCCCTCTCTGCACGTGCCTCCTCATAATGCTTCATTTCGTGCAGCGTTGCACCAAGGCTATTGCGGTAGCGGGCATTGTCCGGTTCCAGTTCTACGGCTTTTTTCGCCTCCACAAGCGCTTCCTCATAGCGTTTCATTTCATGCAGCGTTATGCCGAGACTATCGTGGTAGCGGGCGTTGTCCGGCTCCAGCTCTACAGCTTTTTTCTTCTCTGCTTGCGCTTCCTCATAGCGTTTCATTACATGCAGCGTTATGCCAAGTTCATTGTGATAGAAGGCATTGTCCGGTTCCAGTTCTACGGCTTTTTCCCTCTCTGCACGTGCCTCCTCATAATGCTTCATTTCGTGCAGCGTTGCACCAAGGCTATTGCGGTAGCGGGCATTGTCCGGTTCCAGTTCTACGGCTTTTTTCGTCTCTGCTTGTGCTTCCTTATAGCGCTTCATTTTATGCAACGTTACACCGAGGCTATCGTGGTAGCGGGCATTGTCCGGTTCCAGTTTCACCAGCTTTCGCTTCTTCATCAAAGCCGCCTCATATTCTCCGGCATTATGCAAACGAACAGCTTCTCTGTACAGTTGCATGGCATCCGTGGGCTGGAGAATAGCGAAAATGTCCGACATAAGAGCAGATGAGGATGCAGCATCAGCAGCGGAGGAATTCCCACCTGTGGCAGGCTGGTCGACAGCTGCAGAACCTTCACTTACCACAGGCGGATTGCCGGAAGGAAGAGGGGCATCCGGTGACGTTTTTCCCTCAACGGTTGCTCCGCTCTCGGTATACTTCTTTTTCAAGTCCTGAAAAGTGTTCAGGAGCGCATTGAAACGTTCGCGAGGTTTCACCAAAAATGTTTCCATATCAGGATCGGGGTAACCAAGCACTTTACCGATTTGATACATGGTCTCGTCGAAGCCATCATGCGGGATCCAGTATCCTCCCGAGCCCATGATGAAGTCTTTTACCTTTCCCGTTGGCTGCTTATTACCGAAAGTCAACCAATAGGGACGAAGCCATCTCTTGTTCTCAAAATCCGCTTGATGCGCACACAAATAATCCATCAGACTGGGATCGTTACCGGCATAGCCAATAAAGACAGGATGATAATTGGCAAAGATCTTCTCCAGCGCTTTCTGCCAAGGCTCAGTCAAACCCTCAAGTTCCTTCGTACGGCTCTTGGGCTCGGTCAGCAGATCATGATGGATCTTGATAACAGTAGGACGATTGATCTGCTCCGACACATAATGCGCCATCGCTTCATGACCAATCACCATCGGCATTACCTGCGCAAAGTCATGGATCGCATTTTCGATCAAATGATCGAAATTGGTGGTAACGACCACCTTATGGGGTGTTTGGCTCAGCAAGTAGCTCAAAACCACATAGCCCGTCTTGGGTACGGCGTTCTCCATTGCTCTTTCCATATAGTTATAGCCATCACGAACGATCGGAAAACGTCTCTCGTAGTATTTGCTATAATGCTCATACTTGTTCTTGTCGGTAATCTTATGCTCCTTCTTCCACTCTTCGTGAGTTTCCGGATTTCGGCGCATCAAATAAGCTTCCCACTCGTCGACCATCTCGCTGCCCATGGGAATGCCGGAGGTTTGCGATGCGCCTGCTCCGAGAACAAAGCAGAATTTTCGTGATTGGGGACCATAGGAAACATCTTTCATCTCATCAAGAAAACCTGCCATCGTGATCTTTCTGTTCTTCATTACGCTCAATCCCTCTGGTCGTTTGTCAGCAACGGTATTCCTGTTTTCTTGATAACAGTATACTGGATTATTCTGTTATCGTCAATTACTGACAAGTTTAGACAAACTGCAACCACACGAGTATCGGCACACAGCAATAAAACAGGAGGGCCACCAGCGGAAAAGGGGCTGCTGCATGAGCAGCAGCCCGTGGGGTTATTCTTGCGTCAAAGCTGATTGGACGGTTTGAAGATTTTCTTGGATATCTTGATTGGAAGGGTCTAATTCTGCTGCTTTTTGTATAGCAGCCAGGGCTTCGCTGTATTCTTCCATTTCATACAGCGTTATGCCAAGACTATTGCGGTAGCGGGCGTTGTCCGGCTCCAGTTCTACGGCTTTTTTCTTCTCTGCTTGCGCTTCCTCATAGTGCTTCATTTCATGCAGCGTTACACCGAGACTATCGTGGTAGCTGGCGTTGTCCGGCTCCAATTCTACGGCTTTTTTCTTCTCTGCTTGCGCTTCCTCATAGTGCTTCATTTCATGCAGCGTTATGCCGAGACTATTGCGGTATCGGGCGTTGTCCGGTTCCAGTTCTACGGCTTTTTTCTTCTCTGCTTGCGCTTCCTCATAGTGCTTCATTTTATGCAGCGTTATGCCGAGACTATTGCGGTAGCGGGCGTTGTCCGGCTCCAGCTCTACGGCTTTTTTCTTCTCTGCTTGCGCTTCCTCATAGTGCTTCATTTCATGCAGCGTTACACCGAGACTATCGTGGTAGCTGGCATTGTCCGGCTCCAGTTCTATGGCTTTTTTCGTCTCCACAAGCGCTTCCTCATAGTGCTTCATTTCATGCAGCGTTGTACTGAGACTATCGTGGTAGCTGGCATTGTCCGGTTCCAGTTCTATGGCTTTTTTCTTCTCTGCTTGCGCTTCCTCATAGCGTTTCATTACATGCAGTGTTATACCGAGTTCATTGCGGTATCGGGCGTTGTCCGGCTCCAGTTCTACGGCTTTTTTCTTCTCTGCTTGCGCTTCCTCATAGTGCTCCATTTTATGCAGCGTTATGCCGAGACTATCGTGGTAGCTGGCATTGTCCGATTCCAGTTCTACGGCTTTTTTCGCCTCCACAAGCGCTTCCTCATAGTGCTTCATTTCATGCAGCGTTATGCCGAGACTATTGCGGTAGCGGGCATTGTCAGGTTCCAGTTCTACGGCTTTTTTCTTCTCTGCTTGCGCTTCCTCATAGCGTTTCATTTCATGCAGTGCTATACCGAGTTCATTGCGGTATCGGGCGTTGTCCGGCTCCAGTTCTACGGCTTTTTTCGCCTCCACAAGCGCTTCCTCATAGCGTTTCATTACATGCAGTGCTATACCGAGTTCATTGCGGTAGCGGGCGTTGTCCGGCTCCAGTTCTACGGCTTTTTTCGCCTCCACAAGCGCTTCCTCATAGTGCTTCATTTTATGCAGCGTTACACCGAGACTATCGTGGTAGTGGGCGTTGTCCGGTCGTTCAGTAATCAATGCTTTGAGAATATCAAGCGCATCATTGTACCGTTCTTCATAATATGCTCTCACAGCATTGCGGTATTGCTGCATCTCATCTGTGGGCTGAAGGAGTTCATCCAGACTCAAAACGGCCGAATCTGCAGTCGGTTGCCCGTCCGTTTTGCTGCTCTGCATGTTCAATGTGGCTTTCAGTTTACCAAAGCTCTCCCTCAGTGCTGCAAAACGCTGCCGGGCATCCTTGAGAAACGCTTCTTCATCTTCGTCCTTTGGTTCGACATAGCCCATTTCCTTGCCGATCTGACAAAGCGCTATATCAAAGCCCTCATGCCTGATCCATAAGCCACCTGCTCCATTGACGAACCTTTCTGCTTTTTCTGTAGGCTGATCCTCTCCATAGAGCATCCAATAGGGCTGTTTCCATTTCCTGTCTTTGAACAACTCCACATTTTCCAGCAAAAAATCCATTAGGCTTGGATCATTACCGGCATAGCCAATGAATATGGGATGATATTCGCGAAAGACTCTTTCCAGCGGAGCTTTCCACTCCTCCGGCAGAATTTTCAGGTCTCGCTTCACGCTTTTCGGTTTCAGCAGCAGATCATTATGGATCTTGAACACGACAGGGTCGGTGATCTGAGATGGCACATGATGCGCGATCGCCTCATGGCCAATGACCAGCGGTATGGTGTGGGCATATTCGTTTACAGCCTTTTCGACCAGATGATCGAAATTGGTGGTAATAACTACCTTATGGGGGGTCTGACACAGCAGGTACGCCAATACAACATAGCCTGCACTGGGCATAGCATCCGCCATTTCGCCCTTTAAGTAGTTATAACCATCTTCCGGCTCAAGAAAATATTCCTCGTAATAATCGCTGTAGTGTTGGTCCTTGTTCGTATCGGTGATGCCCAATCTTTTTTTCCATGCTTCATGCTCATCGGCATTGCGTTCCTGCATGTCTTCTTCCCATCGATTGACCAATTCTTGACCCGTGGGAATGCCGGAACTCCTTGAAGCGCCCGCACCAAGAACAAAGCAGAATTTCTTCTGGTACTTGCCCTCATGCACTTGTCTTATCAACTTCAGAAATCCCTGGATCTTCCACTCATTCTTTCGCATTCCCGCTTTGGTGGAGCTTTTGTTCTGTGCCATTCGTTTAGATCTCCTTCAAGACAGCGCAATATATGAAAACCGAACCGTTGACCGCTGGATGCATACGCAGCATCTATGAATAACAGTATATACCAGTTTTCGATGTCTTTCAACATATAGCGCATTGCCGCGCACCCAACCGGCCCTCCCCGCCGCACCCCCAAACCCTCTCCATCCCGCCCCCGCGCCCATCGAGGGGGTCTGGGGTCTCCCCAGTGCGGAAAGGGGGTAAAGGATTCTTAAGGGGACAGGGGGATCTGTGCGGGATCCCCCTTCCCCTTAAGCCGCCGGAGGCACCCCCAACCAAAAAACACCGCCTCCCGGGGAGACTCAACTCCCTCGGAGGCGGCGTTCTTCTCACAAGCGGCAGACAGCCGCTTCTGCACAGAAACCCTTACTTGAACAGGAAATACGTACCCACAGCCAACAGCACGATCTGCACCGCCAGCATCAGGGGGAAGAACACGGCAAAATACCAGTGCTTGGTCTTGTGGCGCAGCAGCTGCATGCCCAGCACGCCGCCCAGGCCGCCGAAGCAGGCGGTGGCGATGAACAGGGTGGCTTCCGGTACACGCCAGCTGCCCTTCTTGGCGCAGTTCTTGTCATGCATCATCAGGAAAAAGGAGACCAGATTGGTAACGACCAGTACAGCCAGTACGATCAGGACGATAACGGTGGGGCTCATCGTTGGTATTCCTCGCTTTCGTATTTGGGGATGGGGGTATTGTATACCATTTGGGGCGTTTTGTCACCGGGTGGGCGCAGATTTCCTGCCCGCCATACCGTTTTGATCCACCCGGGGCAGGCGGTGCGGCCTTATGCCTGCTGCCCGTCCCCGGCGGTGAAGCCTCCGGGGCTCTCTTCGGCACCGGCAGCATCGGGGGTCTCTGTTTCGGGTGCACCGGCCTCTGCATCGGCGGGCTGCTCCTCCGGCTCCTTGGGCGGAGCAGGCGGAGCTTCGAACAGCTCATCCATCTCCTCGATGGTGAGCCCGGTCTTGAGCAGGAACCGATCCTCCAGACGGATGGTGCGGTCCTCCATGCTCAGCGTCTCCCGGCTGACCACGCTCATGCCCCAGGGCCACTGCCCGGTGCGGGAGGCATCCATCATCATGCCGATGGCGTTGTTGATGGATGCATCGTTCATGTTGGCAAAGAAGCCGTAGCGGCGCAGCGCCTGCCGCAGCGGCCCCAGATCGCCGTTGTTCAGCAGCACCCGGTGAGGCTCCACCGCCGAGGCGATGCAGCCCAGCGTGTACTGGCTGTTGGCCCCCTCCGTGGCCTGGCAGCGCTGGATGTAGACCTCCTTGATATCGCTGAGGGAGGAAGCCCACTTGTGCAGGATCCTGAGCATGCCCTCCACCTCGCCGTCGGCCTCGTTGCGGGCATCCACCAGGTCGCTCATTTCCTCCCGGTCGTAGAGGTCGTAGTCATACTCCTCGTAGTAGCCCTCGTGTACGGCCTCGTCGTACTCGTCATAGAGCCAGAGGTCGTCCTCCACGCCGATGAACTCATCCACGCCCGCATCCAGCAGCTCCACATCCGCCGTGATGCGGAAGGAGTGCTTGAGCAGCCCGAACAGCTGCTGCAGGGTGGTGATCTGCGCTACCTTCTGCAGCTTCAGATACACCTCGCCCTCCGCATCCAGATAGCCGAAAAGGCCATTGGCGGTGGAATAAATGCTGCACTGGGTGCGTACACCGTTCCAGAGCCGCACGCCCACCGTCATGGTGTGGCGGCTGGCGGGCAGGTTGGGGTATACAGGCTGCTTATCCATATCTGTACCTCCTTGGCGGGCGGCGCACCGGCACAAGCCGTGCCCGGCTCCGAAGCCGCCCCTCGTACTTTCTGTTATTCGACACCGGTATGCCAAAGCCCTGCCTGTACCCCTGCCCGGGCAAGAGATCCACCCGGCGGAACGCCCGCTGTTTTCCCCATCCCGTGCGGCTCTACGGGGCCCCTCCGGCTGCCCGGATGTATGTATACTGTATCCATTGCATCATTCAAACGTTTGTATTGTATTTCTTTTGTACTTCGCTTGCGTATGTGAATAAATTAACAGTATACTTTGGGTAATTCTCCAAGTGCTCATTCTTTACAGAATGAGAAAACGGATTCAGGAGGGAATAACAATGAAAAAGATTCTGGCTATCATTCTCGCAGTTATGATGCTGATCCCCAGCTTCGCCATGGCCGAAAACATCGTTAAGATCGGCGTGTTCGAGCCCGCTTCCGGCGACAGCGGCGCCGGCGGCAAGCAGGAAATGCTGGGCATGCAGTATGCCAACAAGGTGCAGCCCACCGTTACCATCGGCGGCGTTGAGTACACCGTTCTGCTCCAGTATGCCGATAACGCTTCCTCTACCGACAAGGCCCCCTCTGCCGCTTCCGAGCTGGTAAACGCCGGCGTCAGCGTGGTTCTGGGCTCCTACGGCAGCGGCGTGTCCATCGCTGCTTCTCCCCTGTTTGCCGAGGCCGGCATCCCCGCCATCGGCGTTACCTGCACCAACCCCCAGGTTACCGCCGGTAACACCCACTACTTCCGCATCTGCTTCCTGGATCCCTTCCAGGGCACCGTTCTGGCCAACTACGCCTACAAAGAGCTGGGCGTGACCACCGCCTACCTGCTGGGCGAAAACGGCAACGACTACGACATGGGCCTCATCAACTACTTCAAGAAGGCCTACACCGCTCTGGGCGGCACCGTTTACGAAGACTTCTTCCCCACCGGCACCGCCGACTTCACCCCCTACATCACCAATGCGCAGATGTACGGCGCGGGCGTTGTGTTCGCTCCCTGCTCCATCGCTTACGACACCCTGATCATCAACCAGGCTGCCGGCCAGAACGCCGAGTTCGCTCTGCTGGGCTCCGACACCTGGGATAGCAACATGATCCTGGAAGCCGCCACCAACACCAACCTGAAGATCTACGTTTCCACCTTCTACCAGGAGGGCGGCAACCCCGAGTTCGACAACGGCTTCAAGGCCTGGCTGAACAGCGATGCCGAAGCCATGACCAACAACGGCGGCAACGACATCATCTCTGCTGTCAGCGCCATGGGTTACGACGCCTACTTCGTAGCGCTGAAGGCCCTCGAGGCTGCCGGCTCCACCGATCCCAAGGCTGTGAACGACGCCCTGTGGACCGTTACCCACGACGGCGTTTCCGGCGCTATCGTCTTTGATGCAACCAACGGCGACGCTGTACGCGACACCGCTTACATCAAGACCATCGACACCGCCACCGGCTCCTGGCAGTTCGTGGGCGTGCAGGGCATCGAATAAGCTACACAATGCCTCATGGCATATAGACCCTGAGCTGTGGCGTGGGCATATCGCCCACGCCACAACCTTTATACAGGAGGCATCCCCACTATGTTGAACACCGCGCTCCCCTATCTGCTGACCGGTATATCCGTCGGCGGCCAGTATGCGCTCATCGCCATCGGCTACACGATGGTATACGGCATCCTGCGCCTGATCAACTTCGCCCACGGCGATGTGTTCATGGTCGCCGGTATCCTGATGGTGTACATCACCGCCAGCGGTCTGCCGCTGTATATCTCCATCCCGCTGGTGCTGCTGCTTACCGCCGCCATCGGCTTCCTGATCGAGCGTGTGGCCTACAAGCCCCTGCGCTCCGCTCCCCGTATGAGCATTATGATCTCCGCCATCGGTGTCAGCTACACGCTGCAGAACCTGGTGCTGTACATCACCGGCGGTCTGAACCAGTTCTACCCCAAGATCCCCTTTATCTCCGATACGGTAAAGCTCTTTGGCGTTAACACCAAGATGGTCACCCTCATCACCCCCGTGCTTACCCTCGTACTGGTGGTCGCCCTGGTGCTGCTGATCAACAAAACCAAGATCGGCATGGCCATGCGCGCCGTAAGTAAAGACTTCGAGACCTCCCAGCTGATGGGCATCAAGATCAACAACGTTATCTCCGTTACGTTCGTGATCGGCTCCCTGCTGGCTGGCGTCGGCTCCATGCTGTACTTTACCAACTACAACACCGTTATTCAGACCTCCGGCGCCATGCCCGGCCTCAAGGCCTTCGTTGCAGCCGTGTTCGGCGGCATCGGCTCCATACCCGGCGCTGTGGTGGGCGCTTTCATCATCGGTATCTGCGAAAACCTGATCAAGGGCCTGGACATCATCCTGTTCAAGGCGGGCATCACCACCACCAGCTACGGCCTGGCTACCTTCTCCGATGCCTTCACGTTCGCACTGCTGATCGTCATCCTGATCGTCAAGCCCACCGGCCTGTTCGGTGAAAAGACGACGGATAAGGTGTGAGGTGAGCGCTATGATGAGAAATGTACAATCCAACACCTACGGCCAGCCCGCGGAGAAGACCATCAAGCTCTCCACCGTGCTTTCCGCTCTGGTGATCATGCTGGTGTATGCAGCGGTGTTCGTAGCCGAACAGAGCCTGCCCCCCACCTCCATGCTCTTTACCGTGCTCAAGAAGGGCGCTACCTACGCGCTGGTGGCGGTCTCCATGAACCTGCTCAACGGCTTTACCGGCCTGTTCAGCCTGGGCCAGGCGGGCTTCATGCTCCTTGGTGCTTATGCCTACGGCATTCTGACCATTCCCGTAGAGCACCGCGATATCGTGTACCAGTACTATGATGGCGGCATCGTGCAGTTTGCGCTGCCGGTGATCCCTGCGCTGATCATTGCCGGTCTGGTGGCGGCTGCCTTCGCTTTCCTGATCGGTCTGCCGGTGCTGCGCCTGAAGAGCGACTATCTGGCCATTGCCACCCTTGGCTTTGCCGAGATCGTTCGCACCATCTTCCAGTGGGATAAGCTGGGCTTCCTGACCAACGGCTCCAACATGCTCCGCGAATACCCTACCTTTACCGATTTCAACATCCGCAATGCGGAGGGCGAAGTAACGCTCTACCTTTCCACGCTGGTGCCGTTCATCATTGCGGGCATCTGCATCGCCCTCATCGTGCTGCTGCTCCGCTCCAGCTACGGCCGTGCCTTTATGGCCATCCGCGATGACGAGATCGCAGCCGAGGCCATGGGCATCAACCTGGCAAAGCACAAGCAGCTTTCCTTCTGCGTAAGCTCCTTCTTTGCAGGCATCGGCGGCGCGATGCTGGCCATGTACCAGAACACCGTGCAGGCCAAGGCCTTTACCTCTGCCATGACCTATGAGATCCTGCTGATCGTGGTCATCGGCGGCATCGGCTCGGTGACCGGCAGCTGCATCAGCTCCTTCCTGTTCGTGGCCTGCTCCGAGTGGTGGCTGCGCTTCCTGGACCAGAAGCAGATGATCGGCAACTTTGAAGTGCCCCTGCTGCGCACCGGCTTCCGTCTGGTGGTGTTCTCCATCATCATCATGATCGTGGTGCTGTTCTTCCGCCAGGGCATTATGGGCACCAAGGAACTGCCGGATCTCTTCAAGCCCCGCAGGAAAAAGCCCAAGGCTGCACCTGCGGCTGCCGTTGCCGCTGCGCCCGTCCAAGCCGCCGCGGCTGCCGAAGCGGCCCCTGCCGCAGTTGAAGAAGCCGCCCCCGCCGAGGCCGCTGCCGAGGATGCCGCGGAGGCTGCCAACACTCAGGAAGGAGGCGAAGCCTGATGCGTGAGATCGTAATGCAAATGGATAATGTGACCATGCAGTTCGGCGGCGTTGTTGCCGTAGACAGCCTGAGCCTCGACATTTACAAGGACGAGATCGTGGCCCTGATCGGCCCCAACGGTGCCGGTAAGACCACCGCCTTCAACGTTGCCACCGGTGTGTACGCCCCCACCAACGGCCGTGTGCTGCTGCGCGGCAAGATCATTGCCCAGGGCCACCCCACCGGCAAGATGCGCCACCTGTACGCAGGCACCCACATCGGCGAGTACAACAAGCTGATCAGCCACACGCCGGATAAGATCTGCCAAATGGGCATGGCCCGTACCTTCCAGAACATTCGTCTCTTCAAGAACATGACGGTGCTGGAAAACGTGCTGGTAGCCCGCCACATGCGGCTGAACGCAGGCTTCTTCCAGTCGGCGCTGAACCTGAACCTGCACGAGGAGCGCCGCCTGCGCCGCGAATGCTCCGACCTGCTGGATATGCTGGGCCTGAGCGACCTGATGTACGAGAACGCCGCCTCCCTGCCCTACGGCAAGCAGCGGTATCTGGAGATCGCCCGCGCGCTGGCCACCGATCCCCGCCTGTTGCTGCTGGACGAGCCCGCCGCCGGTATGAACCCCCAGGAGACCGACGAGCTGAGCAACTTTATTCGCAAGATCAAGGAAGATTTCAATCTGACGGTGTTCCTCATCGAGCACCACATGAACCTGGTCATGGACATCAGCGACCGTATCTACGTGCTGGATTTCGGCAAGCTGATCGCCGAGGGTACGCCTGAGGAGATCCAGAAGAATCCCGCGGTCATTGCCGCTTACCTGGGGGTGGAAGAAGAATGAGCATGCTGGAAGTAAGAGACCTGGTCGTCAGCTACGGCGGCATCGAGGCCCTCAAGGGCATCTCCTTCGACGTGGAGGAGGGCAGCATCGTTACCCTGATCGGTGCCAACGGTGCCGGTAAATCCACCACGCTGCGCTCCATCACCGGCATCGTGCCCATCCAGAGCGGCAGCATCTCCTTCTGCGGCGAGGACATCACCCGCATGGATACCCAGAAGATCGTCTCCAAGGGCATTGCGCTGGTGCCGGAAGGCCGCCGCGTATTCGCCAACCTGACGGTGCTGGAGAACCTGCGTATCGGTGCTTACCTGCGCAACGACAAGGCAGGCATCCAGAAGGATATCGACTACATCTACTCCCTCTTCCCCCGCCTGAAGGAGCGCAACTGGCAGATGGCCGGTACCCTCTCCGGCGGCGAGCAGCAGATGCTGGCCGTGGGCCGCGCCATGATGACCCGCCCCAAGCTGATCATGATGGATGAGCCCAGCCTGGGCCTGGCCCCCCTGGTGGTGAAGGATATCTTCTCCATCATCAAGACCCTGAAGGAGACCGGCATCACCGTGCTGCTGATCGAGCAGAACGCCAACGCCGCCCTGAACGCCGCCGACATCGGCTACGTGATGGAGACCGGCAACATCACCCTCACCGGCACCGGCAAAGAGCTGCTGGCCTCTGAGGATGTGCAGGCCGCCTATCTGGGCAAGAGCAACAAGTAAGTTTTTTTGGGGGGGATGCAGGGGCGCTGCCCCTGCACCCCGCCAAAGGGCCTGAGGCCCTTTGGAAACCCGCTCTCTGCGCCGTTTTTCACGGCGCAGGGGGTGGGTTTTTTCTGTGGGAGCGGCGGTGGATGGAAAGATTTACAAGTGTGCTGTAGTGGCAGAGGCCCACCTTATGGTAGAATGCTGGCAGACCGATCCGGGCGAAGGATCCGAACCTGCGAAAGATCAAATCTGCGTAAGGAGTGAAGGCTGTTGAAACGTTTTCTCTTCATCGTTCTGTGCTGTGCGATGCTCCTGACGGTGCATACAGCTCAGGGGGAGTGCTGTACACCGGGGCGGGAAGCCTGCGGGCGCGAAAACTGCTTTTGGGAAACCCCGATGGATATCACAAACGAAGAAGCTATCTGGAAAATGCTCACCCACCCCATGACGGTGGTTCGGGGAGATCCCCGTTCCCAAGCCCCCATTTACGAAAAGCCGGATAAGGCCTCGCAGGTCATCGGCGAGGTGACCTGCGACTCTCAGGGCGTACATGTTCTTGAGGTTTCGGATACCGGCTGGGCAAAGATCGAATGCTACTCCAGCTCGTTCAAAGGCAGCGAGGTGGAAGCGTACAACGAGCTGATCACCGGGTATCTTCCCGGCTCTCTTTTGGAAGAGCGCAACGTAAAGACCAAGTTCGGGCTGGTGGTGGACAAGTTCACCCAGCGGCTTTATCTGTTCCGCAACGGAGCGTTGCTGGATACGCTGCTGGTCTCCACAGGCCTTGCGGACGAAGCGCACCCCTGGAACGAGACCCGCTCGGGCGAGTATGTGCTGAATACCCGCTCCGGCGCCTTCCCCTCCGAGAAGCTGATCTGCAATTACGGGATCCGCTACAACGATGGAGATCTGATCCACGAGGTGCCTCACATCGAGAATGCCTACGGGAAGAATTACGAGACCACGGAGCCCAAGCTGGGCAGCAGGGCCAGCCACGGCTGCATTCGGGTACAGCGCAAGCGAACGCCAAACGGCATCAATATGCGCTGGCTGTGGAACGAGCTGAAGGGACAAATGGGAACACGCATCGTCATCTGGGAAGACTGGCAGGGGCGGCAGCTTTCCATCCCCGATGATGCGCTCGTGCTGTACTACAACCCCCAGGGCGGGGAGAACTATCACTGCGCCAACAAGTGCTATGGCGTAAGGGACGAATACCTGCCTTTGACCCAATTCACCTACGGCGAGCTGGAAAACGCCGCTTTTGCAGAACTGGGCGCATGCCCGTACTGCAACCCACCGCTGCGGGCAACGGAAATACAGAGGATCAACGATGCTTATGCAGCAGACGGGGAGTGAGCGCAGGGGCGCTGCCCCTGCACCCCGCCAAAGGGCCTGAGGCCCTTTGGAAACCCGCTCTCTGCGCCGTTTTTCACGGCGCAGGGGGTGGGTTTTTTCTGTGGGAGCGGCGGTGGATGGAAGGATCTGCAAGTATGCTGTAGCGGCAGGTGCAGATCGTTTTCTGTTTTGATCGCAAAGGCTTGACAGTTTTTCCCGTATCGCATATTATGATTATTGTTATATAACATAAATTATAAAAAGGAGGATCCCATGCCGCCCAAAGTACGCATCACAAAAGAAATGATCATTGAAGCGGGCTTTGCCATTGTACGGGGAGAAGGGGCTGATGCCCTCAACGCCCGCACCATCGCCCAGCGGCTGGGCTGCTCCACCCAGCCGGTGCTGTACCAGTTCGCCACCGTGGAGGAGGTACGCAAGGCCGTCTATGCCCATGCGGATGCCTTCCACAGCGGATACATCCTGCAGGGGCTGGAGGAAAGCGGGATGCCCATGCTCACGCTGGGGCTCAACTACATCCGTTTTGCGGCAGAGGAGAGGCGGCTGTTCCGGTTCCTCTTCCAAACCAGCGGGCTGGGCAGCAGCAATGTAATGGCACTGGCGGACGATTCCGCCCTCTCCCCCATGCTGGAGCTGCTCCGGCAGACCGCGCACGTAACGCCGGAGGCTGCCCGCCGCATCTTTTTGCACCTGTTCCTCACCGCCCACGGCTACGCCAGCCTGCTGGCCAACAACCCCATCCACTACAACGAAAACGAAGCTGCTCTGCTGCTGGAGCGTGCCTTTACCGGCGCATGCGCGGCAGAGACCATCGCCAAGGAGGATCGACCGTGAAAAAGCTCTATCAAAAGAACGAACTGACCTTTGCCATCCTGTGGATCGTCTGCTATGTGGTGCTCTTCAGCCTTGCGGACAGCCTGTCCGAACCTACGGGCATCCCCAAAGTGTTTACCCTGTTCCTCAGCATTGCCATGGCTGCCGTGCTGATCGGCTTCATCTGCCGAAACGGGCTGAAGGAATACTACGGCCTGTGCCCGGTGCGCGGCAGCCTGAAAAGTTACCTGTACTTTCTGCCCCTGATCCTGATATCCACCTGCAACCTGTGGAACGGCCTCGCCCTGCCCGAAAACCTGCCGAAAGCCCTGCCCGCCGCAGTCACCCTGGCCATAGCCGGTCTTCTGGAGGAGCTGATCTTCCGCGGCCTGCTCTTCAAGGCCATGTGCAGGGATGACCAAAAGGCCGCCATCATCGTGGGCAGCCTTACCTTCGGCGTGGGGCATATCGTCAATCTGCTCACCGGCGCGCCTCTGCCGGAGACCCTTTTGCAGATCGCCTACGCCACCGCCATCGGGTACCTGTTCATCGTCATCTTCCTGAAGAGCGGCAGCATCGTGCCCTGCATCATTGCTCACTGCGCCATCAACGGCCTGAGCGCCTTTGGGCGGGATGCGGGAACGCTGGTCAACATCCTCACCGCACTGGCGCTGGTGGTCATCCCCGTTGCGTATGCCCTGTGGCTCGGCCGCAAGGCTGCGGAGCAGAACGCCTGACATACAAGCAGCGAACCCGCAGGCCCTGGCTTGCGGGTCTGTTGCTGTTGTGATAGGATGAAAGCGATAAACATGAATTTGACGGAGGAGGTTTTAATCATGAGATATGTAAAGCTAATCATAGTAACTATCATTGTTTGCGTTGTCTTTTCTTCTTGCAGCACAGTAGGATATTTTGGTTTTAGAACAAGTGCGTTTAC
>SVGN01000046.1 GCA_015056315.1 Clostridiales bacterium | reverse complement strand
AGATGATCGGCATGCAGATCGGCGAAGAGCGCGACCTGAACGTGAAGTTCCCCGAGCAGTACCACTCCGAGGAGCTGGCCGGCAAGGACGCTGTCTTCCACGTGAAGCTGCACGCCATCACCAAGGAAGAGCTGCCCGAGCTGGATGACGACTTCGCCTCCGAAGTGAGCGAGTTCGACACCCTGGCCGAGTACCGCGCCGATGTTGCCAAGAAGATCGAAGAGACCGCTTCCGCCCACGCCGAAGAAGCCGCCAAGCAGCAGCTGGTGGACAAGGCCGTGGCCAACGCCGAGGTGGACATCCCCGCTCCCATGATCGAGGATAAGCTGGACGATATGATGCAGCAGATGGGTTGGCGCATGCAGCAGCAGGGCTTCTCCATGGAGCAGTACCTGAGCATGCTGGGCCAGACCCCCGCTCAGATGCGCGATATGTACCGCAGCGAAGCCGAGCTGACCGTGAAGACCGAGCTGGTGCTGGACGAGATCGTCAAGGCTGAGGGCATCGAAGCCTCCGACGAGGACGTGGACAACCTGCTGGCCGGTTACGCCGAGCCCATGGGCCAGAGCGTGGAAGAGATCAAGAAGTCCTTTGGCGAGGGCCAGATGGAGTACTTCAAGCATCGCGCCGCCGTTACCAAAGCCCTGGATATGCTCTGGGATAACGCCAAGGTGACCGAGGAGCTCCACGACCCCAAGGCCGACGAAGCCAAGGAGACCGAAGCTGAATAAGCAAGTCTTTGCGTTCAAGGCCGTGCCGTGCGCACGGGCAAACGCATAAAACGCGCACCGCATGCATATGCTCTTAGGGTATATCCTGCGGTGCGCCCTTTCACTTTTTCCCGACAAAACAACCATTCTACCGAAGGAGGGAATCCTAATGGGTCTGATCCCCATGGTCGTTGAACAAACCAACCGCGGCGAGCGTTCGTTTGATATCTACTCCCGTCTTTTGAAGGACCGGATCGTGTTCCTCAGCGGTGAGATCGACGATGATACCGCCAACCTGGTCGTGGCGCAGATGCTGTTTCTGGAGATGGAGAACCCGGATGCGGACATCTCCCTCTACATCAACAGCCCCGGCGGCAGCGTGACCGCAGGCATGGCCATCTACGATACCATGAACTACATCAAGTGCAATGTGCGCACGGTGGTCATCGGTATGGCTGCCAGCATGGCCGCCTTCCTGCTGATGGCAGGCGAAAAGGGCAAGCGTCTTGCCCTGCCCAACAGTGAAGTAATGATCCACCAGCCTCTGGGCGGCGCTCAGGGCCAGGCCACCGATGTGGCCATCCGTGCCGAATGGCTGCTGAAGACCAAAGAAAAGATGACCCGTCTGATGGCCGAAATGAGCGGTCAGGATATCGAAAAGGTCAAACAGGATGTGGAGCGCGACTACTTTATGAGCGCCGAGGAAGCCCTCAAGTACGGCATCATCGACGAGATCTACCAGCCGCGCAGCTCCAAGTAACACATAAAGCGAGGTAACATCATGGCGGGAGACGATTTCAATCCCCGTATGCCCAAGCCCAAGCGCTGCAGCTTTTGCGGCAAAAGCAGCGAACAGGTAATGCGCATGGTGGCGGGCCCCAATGTGCAGATCTGCAACGAATGCATTCTGCTGTGCCAGGAGATCATCAGTGATGATCTGATGCCCAAGCACCACGCCCCGGTAAAGGGCGAGGAGATCCCCCGGCCGCGGGAGATCAAAGAGGTGCTGGATCAGTACGTCATTGGTCAGGATAAGGCCAAGCGCGCGCTGTCGGTGGCGGTCTACAACCACTACAAGCGCATCGATGCCGCCGCTGCCAGGGCTGCCGACAGCGATGTGGAGCTCCAGAAGAGCAACATCCTGCTGGTGGGCCCCACCGGCTGCGGCAAGACCTTTCTGGCCCAGACCCTTGCCAAGCTGCTGAAGGTGCCCTTTGCCATCGCCGATGCTACCAGCCTTACCGAGGCGGGCTATGTGGGCGAGGACGTGGAAAACATCCTTCTGCGGCTGATCCAGGCCGCCGATTATGATATCGAAGCGGCTCAGCGCGGCATCATCTACATCGACGAGATCGATAAGATCGCCCGCAAGAGCGAGAACCCCTCCATCACCCGCGATGTAAGCGGCGAGGGTGTGCAGCAGACGCTGCTGAAGATCCTGGAAGGCACGGTGGCCAGCGTTCCCCCGCAGGGCGGCCGCAAGCACCCCCATCAGGAATTCATCCAGATCGATACCACCAACATCCTGTTCATCTGCGGCGGCGCTTTCGACGGCATCGCGCCCATCATCGAGAGCCGCGTGGGCAAAAAGAGCCTTGGCTTTGGCAGCGAGCTGCACGGCAAGGACGACCACAGCCTGAACGAGACCCTGCACCAGCTGCGCCCGGAGGATCTGATCAAGTTCGGTCTCATCCCCGAGTTTGTGGGCCGTCTGCCCATCACCGTTACGCTGGATGCGCTGGACGAGGATCAGCTGGTACGCATCCTTACCGAGCCCAAGAACGCCCTGGTAAAGCAGTACGGCTACCTGATGAACCTGGACGGCATCGACCTGACCTTTGAGCCGGAAGCCCTGCGGCTGATCGCTCACCAGTCCATCGAGCGCAAGAGCGGCGCACGCGGTCTGCGTGCCATCGTGGAGAACATCCTGATGGATACCATGTTCGACCTGCCCTCCCGCACCGATGTAAAGAGCGTGGTCATTACCAAGAAGGCCGTGCTGGGCGAGGAAGCGCCCCGGCTGGTGCTGGAGGGCGAGGAAAAGCCCGCAGCCAAGCCCGCCCGCAAGCCCAAGAAGAAGACCGTCAAGGCCGATGAATCGGCTTCCTGAGGCACAACTGTCCCCGGCTGCAATGCAGTCGGGGGTTTTCTTTACCTGAATAAGACACACAAAAAGGAACGCACCGCACAACCGCAATGCGTTCCTTTGTCTTTTATCTCTCCCCCATCCCTTGCGCCGCAGAGCGGCGCAAAGCAGGGATCCCTAAGGGGCAATGCCCCTTAGGCGGGTTTCCAAAGGGCAGCGCCCTTTGGCCCCCATCACTTCTTCTGGCCGTAATAGGCATTGGGGCCGTGCTTGCGCATGAAGTGCTTATCCTGCACATGCTGGGGCGCAGACTCCACCTGAGCGTTGATCTGGCGGGTATACATGGCCATCTTGGAGACCTCCTCCAGCACCACGGCGTGGTAGACCGCCTGAGCGGCGTTCTTGCCCCAGGTGAAGGGGCCGTGGTTGCGGCAGATAACAGCGGGCACATGGACCGGGTTCAGCTTGCGCTCCTCAAAGGTCTCAATGATCACCTTGCCGGTGTTGCGCTCGTAATCCTCATCCACCTCGGCGGGGGTCAGGCTGCGGGCGCAGGGAATGGGGCCGTAGAAATAGTCCGCATGGGTGGTGCCGTAGCAGGGAATATCGCTGCCTGCCTGGGCCCAGGCCACCGCATGGGGGCTGTGGGTGTGCACGATGCCGCCCAGCTGCGGGAAGGCCTTGTACAGCTCCAGATGGGTCTTGGTATCGGAGGAGGGGTTCAGGTCGCCCTCCACCACATTGCCTTCCAGATCCAGCACCACCAGATCTTCGGGCTTCAGATCTTCATACTCCACACCGGAGGGCTTGATGACCACCAGGCCCTTTTCCCGGTCGATACCGGAAACATTGCCCCAGGTATAGGTGACCAGACCCCGGCGGGGCAGCTCCATATTGGCCTCATAGACTTCCTTCTTGAGTTGTTCCAGCATGCTATACGCCTCCTGTAATGGGTAAGAATCAATGCATGTGCTTGGCGGCAGCCTTTTCGGCCTCCAGACCGGCAACAAACAGCTTGGTGTAGGCGTTGAAGCCCTCGGCATCGGCAGCGGCGGGTTCAGCCTTGGAGCCCTTGTTATCGCCAAAGACCTTTTCACTCAGGTAGGCTTCCAGGCTCTCGCTCTCGGTACGGTTGACGCGGTAGGCAGCCAGCAGCGCCATGCCCCAGGGGCCGCCCTCACCGGCGGTCTCCATAACGGAAACAGGGGTGCCCAGCGCAGCGGCCATCAGGCTCTGGCCCACACCGGGGGTCTTGAAGAAGCCGCCGTGGCCCAGCAGGGAGTCGATCTGCACCTTCTCGGCAGCAAGGATATCCATGCCCAGCTTCAGAGAAACGATGGCACCAAAGACCAGGGAGCGGGCAAAGTTGGCAAAGCTCAGCTTGGCATCGGGCATACGCACCAGCATGGGGCGGCCTTCCTCCAGACCGGTCACCGGTTCGCCGGAGAAGTAGTTGTAGTTGACCACGCCGCCGCAATCCTTCTCGCCTTCCATGGCGGCGTTGAAAAGGGTCACATACACATCGCCCATGTCCACAGGCTTACCGGCGGCAGCGGCAAAGCCGTGCAGCATACCGGCCCAGGCGTTGATATCGCTGGTGCAGTTGTTGCAGTGCACCATGGCAACGGGCTTGCCGGTGGGGGTGGTGACCATATCGATCTCCGGGTAGACCTTGCTCAGGCTCTTTTCCAGAACGATCATGGCAAAAACAGAGGTGCCGGCGGATACGTTACCGGTGCGCACGGCCACGCTGTTGGTGGCCACCATGCCGGTGCCTGCATCACCTTCGGGCGGGCAGACCAGTGCACCGGGCTGCAGCTTGCCGGTGGGATCCAGCAGCCTGGCGCCCTCGGCGGTAAGGGAACCGGCATCCTCACCGGCGTTCAGCACGGTGGGCAGGATGTCTTCCAGCTTCCAGCTGATGCCCTTGGCGGCCAGACGCTGATCGTAGGCAGCCAGCATCTTCTCATCGTACTTGCCGGTCTCATCGCTGATGGGGAACATACCGGAGGCCTCGCCCACGCCCAGCACTTTGCGGCCGGTGAGCTGCCAGTGGATGTAGCCCGCCAGGGTGTTCAGGTGAGCGATATTTGCCACATGGGCTTCGCCGTTCAGGATGGCCTGATCCAGATGAGCGATGCTCCAGCGCTGGGGAATATTAAAGCCGAACAGCTCGGTCAGCTGGGCAGCGGCCTGCTCGGTCATGGTGTTGCGCCAGGTGCGGAACTCAGCCAGCTGGTTGCCTTCCTTGTCGAAGGGCAGGTAACCGTGCATCATGGCAGAGATACCGATGCCCGCCAGAGCGGTCAGCTCGGTGCCGTACTTGGCCTTCACATCGGCGGCCAGCTTGGCGAATGCATCCTGTACGCCTGCCCACACATCGGTAAGGTGATAGGTCCATACGCCGTTCTCCAGGCGGTTCTCCCAGCCGTGGTCGCCCATGGCGATGGGGCTGTGATCCGCGCCGATGAGCACGGCCTTGATGCGGGTGGAGCCCAGCTCGATGCCCAGCACCGCCTTGCCTGCCTCGATATAGGTTGCCAGTTGCTGCTTATCCATGTAAGAAAACTCCTTTCGGTGGTCGATATCTCTTTCTGAGCATTCGCCATGCATACGAACCGCATGGCACAGTACCCCATATTGTTTCTTATTTTATCATAGGCAACCGGAGTTTTCAATGCCCGCATACAAAAAGCCCCGGATGAAGGGGTCTTCATCCGGGGCTTTGGTCGCTAAACGTGAGCTTACTCTACGGAGTAGGGCATCAAGGCGATGGCACGGGCGCGCTTGATGGCTTCGGAGAGCTGGCGCTGATGCTTGGCGCAGTTGCCGCTCATACGGCGGGGCATGATCTTGCCGCGCTCGTTAACAAAACGACGCAGACGGTTCACGTCCTTATAATCGATGTACTCGATCTTGTCCACGCAGAAGCTGCAAACCTTACGACGGGGCTTGCGGCCGCGGGGACGAGCCGGTCTTCTTTCGCCACGATCTTCAGACATGGTCTGTACCTCCTTCGGCTAAATTCTGGTAAACGGCGCTTGGCCGTTATGATCAAAAGGGAAGATCCTCGTCATCCACTTCCTGGAAGCCGGTATCCATTACGGGAGCGGCCTTGGGAGCGGCAGCGGCAGGAGCGGCGGTGTAGCCCGCATCATCCTGACGGGAAGAGAGGAACTCAACTTCATCTGCCATCACATCCAGGCTGGCGCGGGTGGTACCGTCGTTGCCCTGATAGGTGCTGACGGACACACGGCCGACCACGGCCACCTTACGGCCCTTGGTCAGGTAGCGCTGGCAGTTTTCGCCCTGCTGATTCCACACGGAAACGCGGAAGAAATCGGCTTCGGGCTGATTGCTGTTCTGAGAGGAGCGACGGCGGTTCACCGCAACGGTAAAGGAGCAGACAGTGCTGCCGCTTGCCGTGGTGCGGGATTCGGGGTCGCGGGTCAGGTTGCCGATGATGGTCAACTTATTCATTGCTCAACACCGTTCCTTTCCTTACTCAGCGGGAGTCTCGACGACTTCTGCGGCGGGAGCCTCAGCCACCTCGGCCTCGGCCACGGGAGCCGCGGGAGCGACGCGCACGGGGCGGGGCTTGACGCTGTGCTTCTTCTCTTCCAGCTTGATGGTCAGATAGCGCATGATGTTCTCGTTGATCTCGAGGTTACGCTCGATCTCGCGGGGAAGCTCGCTGGGAGCCTTCATCGTAACCAGAACGTAGTAGCCTTCGGTCTTGTCGTTGATGGCGTAAGCCAGACGACGCTTGCCCCAAGTCTCGTCTACCTTCTCGATCTCACCGCCGTTTGCCTTGATCAGCTCGGAGAACTTTTCGATCAGTTCCTTACGGGCATTCTCTTCTACTGCGGTGTCGATGATGTAGGTCAGTTCGTACCTATTCATTACCTTTCACCTCCTCTTGGACTTATGGCGCCGATGCGCTTGACCGGCGCAAGGATGTGCCAATTAAGTATTATATCAAAGGTTCCAAAAAGTGCAAGTGTTTTTTGCAAATATCCAGAATTTTTTTGTATGGTGCCAACAGCCCCGGCACCGGGCAGGAGAGGCGGTCGGAAATGGGCAGTTTCTGCTTGAAAAAGACAAGCCCCTAAAGGCATCCGCAACCGTTGCGTGTATTGACATCCCCCCGCCGAGTTGCTATACTCAAAATGGTATGCATACCTATATGAAACGAAACAGGCGTCTGCATTTGCCAACCCATCAATCATACGGAGGTAGCCTTTATGCGCAACCGGAAGCGGTGGCTTACCAGGCTGGTCAAATACGGCTTGCAAGGCCTCTTGTATATGCTGATGCTTCTTTGCTTTTACGGGTTCCAATCCATCTCCAACCCTCAGCTGCTCAACCTGAGCCGTACATCCGTTACCACGGTCTTTGCCTTTGCCCTCACCTCCATGCTGCTTACGGTGGTGTACGGCGGCTTCGATATCGGCATGCGGAAAAAGCGCACGGTGCTCTCCAGCATGTGCCTCAACTTTGTTTTTACCGATGTGATCACGTATCTGTTTTTACAGATCATGAACGTTAACCCCAACAACCCGGAGGCCAACAAGAGCCTGGTGCTGGTGGGCGAAGACCTTTTGCTGCTGGTTATGTCTTTGGTTTTGCAGATGGCCCTCATCGTGCTGATCGTTACCATCGGCCACAAGGCCTACTACAGGCTCAACCCGCCCCGCCGCAGCCTGATCGTTACCTCCTCCCAGGCGCTGGCAGATCAGGTGGCCAGCAAGCTGGAGATACACAAAAAGCGCTACCGCCTGTGCGAGGTGGTGCACTACCAGTGCCCCGATGTGGAGGAAGCCATCCTGAAGCACGAGGTGGTGTTCCTGGCAGGCATCCCCGATACGGAGGAAGGCCATCTGGCCACCTTCTGCTTCCAGAACAACAAGACCATCTACCTGATGGCCGAATTGGAGGATGTGATCATCTCCACCTCCGAGAGCATCGTGCTGGATGATATGCCCTTTCTGCACATACGTAAAATGGGGCCCACTCTTGCACAGCTGCTGATCAAACGCGCGTTGGATATCCTCATCAGCCTGTGCGGCCTTATTGTGCTGAGCCCGGTGATGCTGATCGCCGCCATCGCTATTCTGGTGAGCGACGGTTGCCCCATCTTCTTCAAGCAAAAGCGTGCCACCCTGAACGGCAAGGTGTTCAACATACTCAAATTCCGCACCATGTCGATCGCTGCCTCCAAGCAGACGGAGCACCATTCCGCCACAGCGGACGACGACCGCATCACCCCGGTGGGCCGGCTGCTGCGCAAGACCCGCATCGATGAGCTGCCCCAGCTGTGGAACGTGCTCCGGGGCGAGATGAGCATCGTGGGCCCCCGCCCCGAAATGCTGGAGAACGTGGACCGCTACACCCAGGAGGTGCCGGAGTTCCACTACCGCCAGCGCATGAAAGCGGGCATTACCGGCCTTGCCCAGATCGAGGGCAAATACAACACCTCCCCCAAGGACAAAGCCATGCTGGATCTGCTCTACATCGAGCAGTTCTCCCTCGCGCAGGACTTTAAGCTGATGCTGCGCACGCTCACCGTATTCTTCCGGCGGGACAGCACCGAGGGCTTCGGAGAGAAGACCTTCACCTGCCCCACCATGCGTGTGGCCCCCGGCTGCGAGCTCTCCGATGCCGAACCGCAGACCGACCGGGCAGCTGCGCTCTGATACGCCGTTCCCCCCTTGCAACAACGCGGCATGGGGGTCAGGATAAACACAAACGGAAAGGATGAACCAAGCAATGAATAAGACTCTCGTGATCATGGCTGCCGGTATGGGCTCCCGCTACGGCGGCGACAAGCAGATCGACGGCATGGGCCCCAACAACGAGGTGCTGATGCTCTACTCCATCTACGATGCCATCAACGCCGGCTTCAATAAAGTTGTGTTCATCATCAAGCATTCCTTCGAGGAGCGCTTCCGCAAGCTGGTGGGCGATGTGGTGAAGGACAAGGTAGAAGTCGCCTACGCCTTCCAGGAGCTGAACGATCTGCCCGCCGGGCTCACCGTGCCCGCCGAGCGCGTAAAGCCCCTTGGCACCGTGCAGGCCATCCTCTCTGCCAAGGATGTGGTCACCGATCCCTTTGCCGTTATCAACGCCGACGACTACTACGGCGTGCCCGCCTTCAAGACCATGGCGGATCATCTGGAAAAGCTGGCTCCCGAAAACCAGGGCTGCATGGTGGGCTACTACCTGAAGAACACCGTCAGCGAGCACGGCCACGTTACCCGCGGCGTGTGCGGCGTGGATGCCAACGGCCAGCTGGAATCCGTTACGGAGACCTACAAGATCCAGCCCTTCCCGGATGGCACCATCCGCGATACGGAGAAGGATCCCGCCGGTGTGATCCTGGACCCCGAATGCCTGGTGAGCATGAACTTCTTCGGCTTTACCCCCTGGCTGTTCAAGAAGGCCGAGGAGAAGTTCGTGGAGTTCATGAAGGGCCTGGCCCCCGACGAAATGAAGGCCGAGTACGTGCTGCCCGTGCTGGTGGATCAGCTCATGAAGGAAGGCCAGCTGAAGGTGGATATGCTCTCCACCGATGCGGTCTGGTTCGGCGTCACCTACCAGGAGGATAAGCCCTACGTGCAGGCCGAGCTGAAGAAGATGCACGAGAACGGCACCTACCCCGAAAAGCTGTTCTGAAACCTATAAGCAAGTGAGGTAAACTCTCCATGAAGATCCTTCTTTCCGGCGGTGCCGGATTCATCGGTTCCCATACCTATGTGGAGCTCACCAAGGCAGGCCACGAAGCAGTGATCGTGGATAACCTGTACAACGCCAGCGAAAAGGTGCTGGAGCGCCTTCAGGTGATCACCGGCAAGCCGGTGCCCTTCATCAAGGCGGATGTGGCAGACCGCTCTGCCATGCGGGCGGTGTTCTCGGAGCACAAATTCGACGCGGTCATCCACTTTGCGGGCTACAAGGCCGTGGGCGAGAGCGTACAGAAGCCCATCGAATACTACCGCAACAACCTGGATACCACCCTCACCCTTTGTGAGTGCATGCGGGAGGCCGGTGTAAAGTGCATCGTGTTCTCCTCCTCCGCCACCGTGTACGGCCCGCTGGAGACCAGCCCTCTGGAGGAGAGCATGGCTCCCGAGGATTGCACCAACCCCTATGCCTGGACCAAGTCCATGAACGAGCGCATCCTGCTGGATGCGGTACACGCCATGCCCGATTGGTCCTGCGCACTGCTGCGCTACTTCAACCCCATCGGTGCCCACGAAAGCGGCCTCATCGGTGAGGATCCCGTCGGCATCCCCAACAACCTGATGCCCTTCATTACTCAGGTGGCCTCCGGCAAGCGGGAGAAGCTGAGCGTTTTCGGCAACGATTACAACACCCCCGACGGCACCGGCGTGCGCGACTACATCCACGTGGTGGATCTGGCCCGCGGCCATGTGGCGGCCTGTGAGTACCTGCTCACCCATCCCGGCGCAGAGATCATCAATCTGGGCACCGGCATCGGCTACAGCGTGCTGGATATCGTAAATACCTTCATGCGGGTGAACAACATCGATGTGCCTTATGTGATCGCTCCCCGCCGCTCCGGCGATATGGACAGCTACTACGCCGACCCCTCCAAGGCCAAGGCGCTGCTGGGCTGGCAGGCTGAAAAAACGCTGGATGACATGTGCCGCGACAGCTGGCGCTGGCAGAGCAACAACCCCAACGGTTACAGGGATTGACCTCCCTCTCTTTCCCCTTCGCGGGCATTGCCTGCGGAGGGGTTTTTGTATACAGAAAGATTTGTAAACATATGCCCACCGCCGGAATGGGATTTTCTGGTGCTTCGTTCTATAGGCAGATCACCGTACCATATGAGGGAGGGCGAGACCATGAAGACCATCCGTACCCTGCTTGCGCTGTGCGTAGCGCTTTGCTGTATTCTTGCTGCCTGCACGGCCTTGGCAGAGAGCACCGTATACGTGAACAACCCCGACCCCAAAGACCGGCTGAACCTGCGGGAGCAGCCCGACCAGCATTCCCCCTCCATGGGGCGCTACTATAACGGTACAGAGGTACGCTTACTCACTTCGGACGATGAATGGGCCAGGGTGCGCATCGGTACGCTTGAGGGCTACATGATGCAGAAATACCTGACCGCCAAGCAACCGGAGAGCGCCATGCCCGCCTACCGTTCCCTGTCCAGCGGTTGGGAGTTGTATGCACAGCCGGACAAGAACGGTGCCCACACCATGTACGGCGCAGGCCAGAAGGTGCTGCTGATGGGCTTTTCCGACCGGTGGTGGCATGTGCAGGTGGGCAACAGGACCGGCTTTGTGCCCGCAGGCAGCAAGGCCTTTGAGCAGGTGAGCGGCGTGAGCACCGATGGCTACCTGCTGGCCATGGTCAGCAATCCCGACCCCGCCGACCGGCTGAACCTGCGGGGGCAAGCCTCCGAAAAAAGCGCCTCTCTGGGCAAATACTACAACGGCTGCACCGTTACCGTGCTGGGCCCCACCGATGGCGGCAGCAATTGGTACCATGTGCGCATCGGCACGCTGGAGGGCTACATGGACGGGCGCTATCTGGCCTTCAACCAGCCCATTGCCCCCGCCATGCCCACCTACCTTTCCACCTCCAGCGCCTGGGAGGTCTACCGCAGCCCCGACAAGAGCGGCGAATACCGCATGCATGGCTACGGCGAGGCGGTAACGCTGCTGGGCTTTACCCCGGAGTGGTGGCACATTCGGGTGGGTGCGGATACCGGCTTTGTGCCCGCCGACCCCGGCTGCCTGAAGTCTGCCAAGGAGAGCCATGCGCCTACACAGGTGATCACCGTTGCGGCGGTGAACAATCCCGACCCCACCGACCGGCTCAATCTGCGCCGGATGGCCTCCGCGGGCAGCACCTCGCTGGGCAAGTACTACAACGGCTGCCTGGTGGCGGTGCTGGAGGCGGTGGATAACGGCTGGTTCCGGGTGCGCATCGGGCATCTGGAGGGCTATATGGACGGCGCCTATCTGGACTTTGATGCTTCCGTGACCGGCGCTGCGGATCGGCTGCCCGTTGCCACCGTGCGCAGCGATGCCGCACCGCTGACCGAGACCGCCGACCCGGCCTCCCCCGTCTTTGCTGCCTACTCCGCCGGTACGCAGGTGAAGGTGCTGGGCGTGGGCGAAGGCTGGTGCCACGTATCGGCCAACGGCAGCATCGGCTTTATGGCGGCAGAGCTGCTGGAGCCGGAATTCAGCTTCGGAAGTGAAAAATGAGGATAGGAACAGCCCCCGCCATCGTTGGTGATGACGGGGGCACTCTTTTGCTTTTTTTATTCCTCCGCATTCAGCTGCCGGAAGCCCTCGCCCAGCACCTCGTGGGCATCGCTGATGAATACGAAGGCTTTTTCATCGGCCCGGCGCACGATCAGCTTGAGGCGGGCCACCTCCTGGGCGCTGACCACGCACAGCAGCAGCGGCCGTTCCTCGCCGCTGTAGCCGCCCTTTGCGCTGAGCAGCGTTACGCCCCGGTTCAATTCCGACATCACCTGTGTGCGCACCTGGTCGGTGGCAGAGGTGATGACATAGCAGGCCTTTTCGGTGGTAAGGCCATCCACCACCAGATTGATGGCCTGGGCGGATACGAAGATGCTGATGAAGGCATACAGCGCATGCTCGATGTGGATATAGATACCCGCCAGCACAACCACGATGCCGTCGATGGCAAAGAGGATCATGCCCACGGTCAGGTGCGGGATCAGCTTATGCACCATGCGGGCGGCCATATCGGTGCCGCCGGTGGTGGCACCCGCCCGGAGGATGAGCCCCAGACCGATGCCCAGCAGCGCACCGCCGAACACAGACGCCAGCATGGGATCCTGGGTAAGGCAGGGCAGGGGCAGCGCATCGATAAAGAGCGAAAACAGCAGCGTGGCCGCCAGCGAGCGCACCGCAAACATACCGCCCATGGAACGGTAGCCCACCAGAAACAGGGGGATGTTCAAAACCAGGCTAGTGGTACCCACCGGCAGCCCGAACAGATAGTTCAACACCGTGGCCAGACCCGTCAGGCCGCCGGGGGCAATATGATTGGGCACCAGAAACCAGGGGTATGCCAGCGCGCCGATCAGGCAGCCGCCGATGATCTGCCCCCATGCAATGATCTGTTCCCGTTTCAGCATCCTCTTCAGCTTGGTCATGTTCCCTCTCTCCTGCCTTCGTGCTTCAGGCGGAGCCTTTGCTGTTCATATCCAGCGATACGGACAGGGCGGCCTCCACCTCCTTCAGTTTTTCCTGCGACAGGCTGCCCATATACCGGGTCAGCCTGGTTTTTTCCAATGTGCGCACCTGCTCGCACAGCACCACCGAGGGCTTCTGCACGCCGCCCTCCCCGCCCGGCAGCAGCACATGGGTGGGCAGCCTGCCCTTCTTCTCCGAGCCGGTCAGGGGTACGACGATCACCGTTGGCGAGTAACGGTTGCCCCGGTCGTTCTGCACGATGAGCACCGGTCTGCGCCCGCCCTGCTCGCTGCCAATGACGGGATCCAGCCGGGCCATATAGATATCGCCTCGTTTCATGCTCCTTCACACTCCGAGGCGGCGCAGAGATCCATCGCATACGGCAGCAGCCGCATGCAAACGCCGCCTTTTCATCCTATGCGCACAGGAAAGGGGCGGTTCCGGGCAAAACAGGCTTGCGCATTCACTTTTATCATCCGGGCGGCCGGAGGTGGCCCCCTTCTTTTCTCTTACAGTATACCACAAACCGGGTTCATTCGCAAAGGCCGGATGGAGGCTCGAGCCGCAGCACAGCGATCATCTCTCCCCCATCCCTGTCGCCGGTCTCCCGGAAGCCGTAAGCGTGGTACAGGGCTTTGGCGGCGGTGTTATCCGGCTCGTAGCTGAGCCAGCAGCTTTCCGCCGGGCCGAAGGGCTGCGTGCGGATGCAGGCGAGCGCCGCCTCCAGCGCTGCTTTACCGTAGCCCTGCCCCTGATAGCGGCGGTCGATCATCAGCCGCCAGATGCAGTAGTTATCGTGGGCGATGGCGGGGGCATCGGGCCAATCCTTACAGCCGTAGCTGAGCAGCACAAAGCCCACGGGCACCTCCCCCGCATACACACCGAAAGCCCGGGCGGTGCCGCCGCCCTCGTTGGCGGCATAGGCCTCCAGGATGCTGGTTCGGTTATCGGCAACAAAGCTGCGCTGCTCCGGGGCCACCTCCAGCGCGACGATCTGCCACAGGTTGGCGGCGGTGATCCTTCTCAGCGTGACCATGCCATGCCCCCCCTTTCCCCTTTCTCACATACCCGGAGTATAGCACGGAAACCCTTTGATCGCAAGGCTTTTCCACGCCATCAGCAAGGGCGGTGTACAGAGAATGCCAGGATCTGTTCATTGCAAAATCGAACAGGTGTTCTTATAATAAGAGAACATTCGTTCGATTTTTGAGAAAGGGATGAGCCGCCATGCCCCGGGTGATCCTCCACGCCGACCTGAATAACTTCTTCGCCTCGGTCTCCTGCAGGGATAAGCCTGCCCTGATGGAGGTGCCCGTGGCGGTGTGCGGCGACCCGGAGAAGCGCCACGGCATCGTGCTGGCGAAGAACAACCCGGCCAAGAAGCTGGGTATCAAGACCGGGCAGGCCATCTGGCAGGCCAGGGAGCTGTGCCCCCACCTGATCACCGTGGGGGTGGACAGCCGGGAGGTGCTGCGGATGAGCTACACGGTGCGGGGCATTTTCTCCCGCTACACCAGCCATGTGCAGCCCTTCGGCTCGGATGAGGCATGGCTGGATATCTCCGGCCCCAAGACCACCATCCGGGAGGGAGTGCGCATCGCCAACCACCTGCGCCACACCATACGGGAGGAGACCGGGCTGACGGCCAGCATCGGCGTGAGCGATAACCGCATCTTTGCCAAGCTGGGCAGCGACCTGAAGAAGCCGGATGCGGTGAGCGTGATCTGCAACGAGAACCGGGCCCGGGTGCTGGATCCCCTGCCGGTTGGCGAGCTGCTGTTCATTGGCCGGGCCACCACCCGCAAGCTGAACAGCATCGGCATCTACACCATCGGGCAGCTGACCGCCGCCAAGCCGGAGACCCTGCGCAGCCTGCTGGGCAAGACCGGACTGATGCTCAGCGGCTTTGCCCACGGCAACGATGCCTCCGGCGTGATCGCCGGAGACGCGGAGACGGTCATCAAGAGCGTGGGCAACTCCATCACCGCCGCCCACGACCTTTGCAGCGACGACGACCTGCGCATCACCCTTTACGGGCTGTGCGAGAGCGTGGGCATGCGGCTGCGCAGGCAGGGGCTGGAGGCGCGGGTGATCGAGGTCTCGCTGCGGGATACCAACCTGGTGACCACCTCCCGCCAATGCACGCTGCCCACGCCCACCAACCTGTGCCAGGAGCTGTTTCAGGCAGCGTACCGGCTCACCGGCGGCGGCATGGACACTTTTGCGCCCCTGCGCAGCATGGGGGTGGGCGTTTCCCGGCTGAGCCGTGCGGAGGGCAATATGCAGCTTTCCTTCCTGCCGGAGGATGCGGCCAGGCAGCGGCAGCAGATGCTGGAGCATGCGCTGGACGAGATAAGGGAGAAATACGGGTATTTTTCGGTACGCCGGGCCGTGATGCTGACGGATGAGGCGCTGGGCGGGATCAATCCCCAGGAAGAGCATGTGCTGGTGCCGGAGCCGTATTTCAAAAAGACCAAGTAGGGGGAGGAAACGAGGCAAGGGGCGCAGCCCCCTGAACCCCGCCAAAGGGTCTGAGGCCCTTTGGAAACCCGCTTTTGCGGCTGTTTCACAGCCGCAGGAAAATGAGAGACATTGACGGGGTATGTAACTCCCCCGCTTTTCCCTGCTACATGCCGATCATATCCTCCACCTTCTCGATATCCGCTCCCAGGGCCCGCAGCTTGCCCGGCAGATCCTGATACCCGCGCTCGATATGGCCTGACGGGTCGTTGAGCACAGTCTCCCCGCTGGCCACCAGCCCTGCCAGCATCAAAGCCGCGCCCGCCCGCAGATCGGTGGAGCGCACCACGCCGCCCCGCAGCGGTACGCCGCCCTCCACCATCGCCATGCCGCCCTCCACCCGGATATGGGCTCCCAGCCGGTTCAGCTCCGTTACATGCATGAACCGGTTCTCAAACACCGTTTCGTGCAGCATGCTGCTGCCGTGGCAGCTGAGGGCCACCACCGTCATGGGCGCCTGCATATCCGTCGGGAAGCCGGGATAGGCCAGCGTTCGCACCTCAAAGGGCGAAATGGCCCGCCCGTTGACCCGGATGCCCGCCGGGGTCTCCCGCAGCCCCACACCGGTCTCCGCCAGCTTGAACAGCAGCGAGCGCAGATGCTCCGCACAGGCGCCCCGCACCAGCACACTGCCATCGGTCACGGCGGCGGCGCACAGCAGCGTGCCTGCCTCCACCCGGTCGGGGATGGGCTTGTAGATGGTGCCGTGCAGCCTGTCCACCCCCATGATGGTGACCGTGCCCGTGCCCGCACCGTTGATGCATGCGCCCATCCGGTTGAGGCAATTGGCCAGATCCACGATCTCCGGCTCCTTGGCGGCGTTCTCCAGCGTGGTGAGGCCATCTGCCAGCACGGCGGCCATCATCAGGTTTTCGGTAGCGCCCACGCTGGGCAGATCCAGATAGATGCGGGTGCCGGTGAGCCGCCCGCTCAGCTGCCGCCTGCCGCCGATGGGGTGCACCTGCGCACCCATGGCCTGCAGGCCCTTCAGGTGCAGATCGATGGGCCGCTGCCCGATGGCGCAGCCGCCCGGCAGCCCCACGCAGGCGCTGCCGCTGCGGGTGAGGATGGGCCCCAGCACCAGGATGCTGGCCCGCAGCTTACGCATGTGCTCATCGTGGCTGGGGCTTTGGGGCTGCAGGGCGCAGACGGATACATCGCTGCCGGTGCGCTTCACCTCTGCGCCGCAATCCCGGAGGATGCCCAGCAGCGTTTCCACATCGGTAATGTGAGGAACCTCCTTGATGATGAGCGGATCCTCCGTGAGCAGCCCGGCGGCCAGCAGCGGCAGCACCGCATTCTTGGCGGTGCTCACCTCCACCTCGCCCGAAAGCCTGGGGCTGTGGCGGATCAGATACGTTGCCATAGCGGCATCACCCCGGCGGAATAACAACAAATCAAAGCTTTTCCATGATCTTTCATGCGTTCTTCCCTCCTGTCGCCACCTCATTGTGGCCGGGCAGCGGAGGAAGCATCCCCGGTGGAAATGGTTCGCAGGTGCTGCCGATGCCAGCCCTTGAAGCCGGATGGGCAAAGGTTGCCTGCATAGCTGCCGTTTTTCGGGCGGCGGCGCTGCAAGGGGACTCAATCATTCCCATGGCAGAATGCAGCGAAAAGGGGCGAACGCTGCCCGAAATGGCTAAACTGCGCAACCCATGCACTTTTCGAAGCCGGAAAGCCATGCTATAATGGAGAAGACACACAGGAAAGGATCTTTTGCCATGGATAAATTCGTTTTGAAGGCACCCTACCCCGCCGCAGGCGACCAGCCCGCCGCCATCGAGGCGCTGGCAAACGGCGTAAAGGCCGGTTTGAAGGATCAGGTACTGCTGGGCGTTACCGGCAGCGGCAAGACCTTTACCATGGCCAGCATCATAGAGCGCGTCCAGAAGCCCACGCTGGTTTTGGCCCACAACAAGACCCTGGCCGCCCAGCTGTGCAGCGAGCTGCGCGCGTTTTTCCCGGACAGCGCGGTGGAATATTTCGTAAGCTATTACGACTACTACCAGCCGGAGGCCTACATCGCCGCCAGCGATACCTACATCGAAAAGGATGCCTCCATCAACGAGGAGATCGACCGGCTGCGCCACAGCGCCACCGCCGCCGTGCGTGAGCGCAAGGATGTGATCATTGTCGCCAGCGTGAGCTGCATCTATTCCATGGGCGACCCCAGCGAATACGAGGGCATGATGGTGAGCATGCGCCCGGGCATGCAGATCAGCCGGGATAAGCTGATCGAAAAGCTGATCGAGATCCAGTACGTGCGCAACGATATCGACTTCAGCCGCGGCAGCTTCCGCGTACACGGGGATGTGCTGGAGATCATTCCCGCCAACGAGCGGGAGCACGGCCTGCGCATCGAGTTTTTTGGCGACGAGATCGACCGCATCCGGGAGATCGAGGTGGTCACGGGCAATGCGCTGAGCACGCTGGAGCATGCCATGGTCTTCCCCGCCACCCACTACGCCATGGACAGGGAGAAGCTGAATGCCAACTTTGACCAGATCGAGTACGATCTGGAAAAGCGCGTCAAGGAGCTGGAGGAGGAGAACCAGCCGCTGTACGCTCTGCGGCTGCGCCAGCGCACCCGCTACGATTTGGAGATGCTCCGGCAGATCGGCTTCTGCACGGGCATCGAGAACTACTCCCGCTACTTCGACGGCCGCAAGCCCGGCGATGCGCCCTACTGCCTGCTGGATTACTTCCCCAAGGATTTTCTGCTCTTCATCGACGAGAGCCATGTTACCCTGCCGCAGGTGCGGGCCATGTACAACGGCGACCACGCCCGCAAGAAGAGCCTGGTGGAGTACGGCTTCCGCCTGCCCTCGGCCTACGACAACCGGCCTCTGGTCTACGATGAGTTCCGCGACAGGGTGAACCAGGTGATCTACGTAAGCGCCACCCCCGGCGATTACGAGCTGCAGATGAGCCAGAACACAGTGGAGCAGATCATTCGCCCCACGGGCCTGCTGGACCCCAAGCTGATCCTGCGCCCCGCCACCGGACAGGTGGACGATCTGGTGGGCGAGATCAACAAGACCATCGCCAAGGGCGAGCGGGTACTGGTGACCACCCTTACCAAGCGCATGGCGGAAAGCCTGACCGAATACCTGAAGAATCTGGGCATCCGGGTAAGGTACCTGCACAGCGATATACAGACCATGGAGCGCACCAAGCTGATCCGCGACCTGCGCCTGGGCGAATACGACGTGCTGGTGGGCATCAACCTGCTGCGTGAGGGTCTGGATATGCCGGAGGTGAGCCTGGTGGCCATTCTGGATGCGGACAAGGAAGGCTTCCTGCGCAGCGAGACCACGCTGATCCAGACCATTGGCCGCGCCGCCCGAAACGTGGATGGGCGGGTCATCCTCTATGGCGACCAGCTTACCGAGAGCATGGAAAAAGCCATGAACGAGACCAACCGCCGCCGGGCCTTGCAGCAGGCCTACAACGAGATGCACGGCATTACGCCCCAGAGCGTAAAGAGCACCGTGCAGGCCCTCATCCGCATCACCGACAGCATGGCTGCCGGTGCGCCGGATACCATGACCGAAGAGGAGCTGGCCGCGCTGATGAAGAGCGTGGAGGACCAGATGCTCTCCGCCGCCAAGGAGCTGGATTTCGAAAAAGCCGCCAAGCTGCGCGATCAGCTTTTCCAGCTCAAGGGCGAAAGCGCAGACATCCAGAAGCCTCAGCAGCGCCGCCACCGAAAGAAAAAATTCTGATTTTTCAACAGTTTGCGAACACTCAGCAAAAAAATCCGAATTTTTTTGCAAAAACCGCTTGACACCGACCCCGGTTTGTCCTATAATAGCTTTCGCACCGATGAGGTGCAAGGCTGATGGGGAATTGTGTAATGGCAGCACCTACGACTCTGACTCGTATTGTCTAGGTTCGAATCCTAGTTCCCCAGCCAGCATGGCTCCATGGTCAAGCGGTTAAGACGTCGCCCTCTCAAGGCGAAATCAG
>SVGN01000007.1 GCA_015056315.1 Clostridiales bacterium | reverse complement strand
TCAGTACTACTTGAATAAAATCAAAAACTTAGGCGGTAATTACGTTCCCTCTGCCACCTAAGTTCATATATCATATAGGCTTGTTTGCTATACACTTTTTGAGGATGGTTTTCACTGCAAACTCGCCAACGGCGACTTTTTTGACGACTTTTGCACCGTTTGCCTAGGAGCCTACGGCTCCCCGGGCGGCAAACGGTGATAGGAATCCCTTGCTACGCAAGGGTTCCGAAACCACCGGAAGGGTGAGCGAAGCGAACCGAGGCGCGATGACAGTGCGAAGCACTCCGCAGAGCCGAAGCCCGAAACCAACCGAAGGTTGGGTTTGGGCCGCAATACACGCCGCTGGTTTCGAATTGGCAATCGGAGGGCTGCGGCCCTCCGATACCTCTGGGGCTTTTTCGGCAGCCTGTTGTTTTGCTTGTCAAAGCACATACCCGATGATGGCCACGAACTGCAGTATGCTGCCCAGCAGCACGAACAGGTGGAACACCGAGTGCATGTACCGTTTTTTCTTACCGAGGCCGTAGAGCACCGCACCCACCGTGTAGGCGATGCCGCCCGCCAGCAGCCACAGAAGCCCGGCTGTGGGCACTGAGGCGATGGTGGGCTTCAGCGCCAGCACCACGCACCAGCCCAGACCGATATAGCACACCATGCTCAGCTTGGCGTACTTCTTCAGGTCGATGGCGGTAAACACAGCTGCAATGGCAGAAACGCCCCACACGAACCCGAAGATGAGCCAGCCCCATACCGGGTACTGGGGACGGATGGCGCACAGCGCCACCGGGGTGTAGGTGCCCGCGATCAGAAAATAGATCGTGCAGTGGTCCAGCACCTGCATCACCCGCTTGCCCATGTTGGGCCGCAGCCCGTGGTATATGCTGGACATGGTGTAGAGCAGGATCAGCGACACGCCGTAAATGATGCCGCTCACCACGCCCCATATGCTGCCCTTCAGGGCAGATACCACAACGCAGGCGATCAGGGCAATGATGCCGAAAGCGCCGCCCACGATGTGGGATACCATATTGAAGATCTCTTCTCCCTTGGTGTAATCCGGCAGCTGCCGGTCTCTCAGTTTGGTTCTGTTCATGGCGTCCCTCCGTTTCGAAAAATTCTTTCTTAATTACTACACCGGTGGATCATTTTCAATCCGCCGGTGTGTGTTCGGTGTGTTCATTTTCGCCTGTCAGCTCTGCTGTGCCCAGCGCTTCAAGTGGGGAAAGAACTGCTGCATCTCGGCCCGGGCTTCCGCCGCGGTCTTGCCGGGGCAGGCCTCCAAAGTGAAGGGGATGCAGGCTTCGATCATTTCCTCCATGGTCATCTCGCCGGTGAAGGCACCGTCCTTGTAGCAATAGATGCAATACTCCCGGTTCAGGGTGCCGTCCTTTTCGGTGCCGCAGACGGTCTCGTCGTTGCCAAGGGGCATGCCGCAGCTTTGGCAGAATTTCTGTTCCATAAAGATTTCCTCCTGTACGTTGTTTTTCCCATAGGGGATGGTATCAGCATACAGCAGATAACGTGACACCTTCTGTCTGGTTTAAGAACGGTGCAGATCTTTTTCGTATGTTTCTGCCATCCGGCGGGCGTGGGCAGCCAGCTCGGTTTTCAGCTCCTCCGGGGCCAGCACCTGCGCAGCCCCGCCGAAGGAGAGCAGGTAGCCGCAGAGCCAGCCGTCGTCGGTGGGCATGCGGGCGGTAACGGTCAGGCTGCCGTCTGCCTCTTCGGTGATGGCATCGCCGCCGAACTCATCCCAGACCCGGAAAGCCATCTCTGCCGGGAAACGCAGTTTTACCTCCGGGTATTCGGCGGCAGTAACAAAGCTCTCGATGGGCGGGGGCTGCGGCAGAGGGTCGAACCCCTCGCCGGTCTCCCGCAGGGCGCGCATACGGTTCAGCTTAAAGGTTCGAAAGGCCTGCCGCAGCAGGCAGAAGCCCTGCAGATACCACGCCGAGGCTTTGTAGACCAGCCGGGCGGGCTGCACGGTGCGCTGCCCGGAGGTGCCTGCGCCTACATAGGAAAACTGTACGCAGCGCCGCTCCCGGATGGCTCTTTGCAAAAGCTGAAAGCGTTCGTCGGTGCCGCCGGGGCTGCCCCAGCGGGTAAGCTCCACAGTGAGCCAGTCATCCTCCTGCTGTTGGAACAGGCCGCCCAGCTTCAGCAGCAGCGAGGAGGCATCCCTGCCGGTGACCGAGGCGGTGCTCTTCACCGCCAGCAGCAGCTGGGCTTGCTCCTCCGGAGTCATCAGCGAGCCGGGCAGCGAAAAGCCCTCCATCAGGGAAAAACCGCCGCTCCTGCCCTGCTCCGCTGCGATGGGCACTCCTGCCGCACACAGGGCATCCACATCCCGGTAGATGGTGCGCACGGATACCTCCAGCTCCTTTGCCAGATCGGGCGCGGTGGCGTGCCCATCCCGCAGAAGCCGATGGATGATGTGGAACGATCGCTGGTTTTTCATAACTCTTGTGCACCTCCCGCAGGCATTGTACCACAGCTGCCCGGCAGCCGCCATCCCACCCCTGCAGGTTTTGTGAACAATCCTTAAACTTGGATGAGAAAGGGAAAAACCCTCTTGACAAACCGACCGCCGGAGCATATCATATGCAGTGTTAGCACTCGACCTCGATGAGTGCTAACAACCCAAAAGAAACAGCGTAAGGAGGCAGCAGCCATGATGATGGACGCACGCAAGTTCCGCATCTTGCAGGCGATCATCGACGACTACATCCTCACGGCCATCCCCGTGGGCAGCCGTACCATCTCCAAAAAATACGAGATGGGCTTAAGCTCCGCCACCATCCGCAACGAGATGAGCGATCTGGAGGAGCTTGGCTACCTGGATCAGCCCCATGTAAGCGCGGGGCGCATCCCCAGCGCCAAGGCCTACCGGCTGTATGTGGATCAGCTTCTGGAAAGAGGCATCATCTCCACCGGAGAGACCGAGAGCATCCACAGCTATTTCGCAGACCGTTCCCGCCAGATGGAGGATGTGATCAACCACGCCGCCAAGGTGCTCAGCGGCCTTACCCACTACACCGCACTGGTGCTCAGCCCCCAGGGGCAGGAATTGCGCATCCGCAATTTGCAGCTGGTGCCCGTTTCCTCCACTCATGCGCTGGTGGTCATCGTTACCGATGGCGGCATCATGCGCGATACGGTGGTGGAGGTTGGCCCCGGCCTGGATGCGGATACGCTCTACGCCATCAGCCGTATGCTCACAGAGCGCCTCGGCGGCATGACGCTCACCGAGGCCCAGCAGGCCCTCAGCGAGACCGGGCAGCTGCAGCAGCACCGCCGCCTGGCAGACAACATTGCCCAGTTTATGGAGCAGGCGGGCAGCAGCACCAAAGCCAAACTGGCGCTGGGCGGCCCCAGCAACATCCTCAACTTTCCCGAATACAGCGATGTGGAGAAAGCCAAAGGCTTCCTCAGCGTGCTGGAGACCAAGGATAAGCTGGTGGAGCTGCTCAAAAAGCAGGGCGATGTAGCCTTTACCGTGCGCATCGGCCCGGAGACCGGCATCCCGGAACTCAGTGATTGCTCCCTGGTTACCGCCACCTACCGGCTGGGAGACAACAACCACGGCACCATCGGTGTCATCGGCCCCACCCGCATGCACTACGGTCAGGTGCTCAACGTACTGGGCGCCATGGGGCAGCAGCTCAGCATCCTGCTGAGCCAATATAAGGAGTGAACGAGACCTTGTCTAAGAAAAGAAGAAGCGAAAGATACGAAGAGGCAGTGGAGTCTGTAAAGGAAGAACTGGAGACCGTGGAGACCGCCGCCGAAGCCGCACCCGAGGCAGAACAGCAGCCCGAAGCCGAAGCCGCTCCCGAAGCCGAAGCCGCTCCCGAAGCCCCCGAGGCAGAAGCCTGCACCGAAGAGGCTCAGGAAGCCCCCAAGGAGGATCCGGCCCTGAAGGAAGCCCTTGCCAAGCAGGAGGAATACCTCACGCTGGCCCAGCGCATCCAGGCCGATTTTGAAAACTTCCGCCGCCGCAACCGCAATGTGCGTGCCGAAGCCTTCGACGAGGGCGCAGCCGCCTTTGCCACCACCCTGCTCCCCGTGCTGGATAATCTGGAGCGCGCCATTGCCGCCGCCCAGAACACCAGCGACGAGTCCCTCAAGGTGGGCGTGGAGATGGTCTACCGCCAGCTCTGCGATTGCTTTACCAAGCGCGGCATCATCGTGATCGACCGCAAGGGCGAGCCCTTCGACCCCAAGCTGGAAAACGCCGTGATGCAGGGCAGCCCCGAAGACGGCGAGCCCGGCACCGTGTGCGAGGTGTTCCAGAAGGGCTACATGCTGGGCGAGAGCGTACTGCGCCATGCCATGGTAAAGGTCGTGCCCCAGTAACCAACGGGAACCCGCATATCCCTATGCTTTACCATACCAACCATCAGTTTTGATATTTTGTAGGAGGAAGAAAGACTATGTCCAAGATCATCGGTATCGACCTGGGTACTACCAATAGCTGTGTGTCTGTTATGGAGGGCGGCGAGACCGTCGTTATCCCCAATGCCGAAGGCAGCCGCACCACCCCCTCTGTTGTAGCCTTCACCAAGGATGGCGAACGCCTCGTTGGCCAGATCGCCAAGCGTCAGGCCGTCACCAACCCCGACCGCACCATCATCTCCATCAAGCGCGAAATGGGTACCTCCCATAAGGTAGCCATCGATGGCAAGGAGTACACTCCCCAGGAGATCAGCGCCATGATCCTGCAGAAGCTGAAGGCCGATGCCGAAGCTTACCTGGGCGAAAGCGTTACCAAGGCCGTTATCACCGTGCCCGCCTACTTCAGCGACAGCCAGCGCCAGGCCACCAAGGATGCGGGCCGCATCGCCGGTCTGGAGGTGGAGCGCATCATCAACGAGCCCACCGCCGCTTCTCTGGCCTACGGCCTCGATAAGGAAGACAGCCAGAAGATCCTGGTATACGACCTGGGCGGCGGCACCTTCGACGTAAGTCTGCTGGAGATCGGCGACGGCGTGTTCGAGGTTCTGGCCACCAACGGCGATACCCGTCTGGGCGGCGACGACTTCGACGAGCGCATCATCAACTACATCGCCGACACCTTCAAGCGCGAGAACGGCATCGACCTCCGTCAGGACAAGATGGCCTACCAGCGCCTGAAGGAGGCCGCCGAGAAGGCCAAGATCGACCTCTCCGGCGTAATGACCACCAACATCAACCTGCCCTTCATCACCAGCGACCAGAACGGCCCCAAGCACCTGGACATGACCCTCACCCGCGCCAAGTTCGACGAGCTGACCGCCGATCTGGTAGAGCGCACCATCAGCCCCGTGAACATGGCCCTGAAGGATGCCGGCATGTCCGCTTCCCAGATCGATAAGGTCATCCTGGTGGGCGGCTCCACCCGTATCCCCGCTGTGCAGACTGCTGTTAAGAAGATCACCGGCAAGGATCCCTTCAAGGGCATCAACCCCGACGAGTGCGTGGCCATGGGCGCTGCCATCCAGGGCGGCGTGCTGGGCGGCGAAGTGAAGGATGTTGTCCTGCTGGATGTTACCCCCCTGTCTCTGGGTCTGGAGACCGAGGGCCACATCTTTACCCGCCTCATCGACCGCAACACCACCATCCCGATCACCAAGAGCCAGATCTTCACCACCGCTGCCGACGGCCAGACCGCTGTAAGCATCCACGTGCTGCAGGGCGAGCGCCCCATGGCCAGCGATAACAAGACTCTGGGCCGCTTCGAGCTTACCGGCATCCCCGCCGCTCCCCGCGGCGTGCCTCAGATCGAGGTCACCTTCTCCATCGATACCAACGGTATCGTAAACGTTACCGCCAAGGATAAGGGCACCGGCAACGAGCAGAAGATCACCATCACCGCCTCCACCAACATGAGCGAGGATGAGATCAACCAGCGCGTGAAGGAAGCCGAGCAGTACGCCGAGGCCGACAAGAAGCGCAAGGAAGAGGTAGAGACCACCAACCGTGCCGACAGCCTTATCTACGAGCTGGAGAAGCAGCTGCGCGAGAACGGCGATAAGCTCTCCGCCGAGGATAAGGATACCGTGCAGCACGAGATCGACGAGTTCAAGAAGGTTCGCGAGGGCGGCGATGTGGAAGCCATCAAGAACGCTATGGAGACCATGACTCAGAAGGTCTACGCCGTGTTCGGCAAGCTGTACCAGCAGGAGCAGGAGGCTCAGCAGGGCGCTGAGGGCGGCTTCCAGGGCGCTCAGGAGAACGACGACGGCACCATCGATGCCGATGCCGAGATCCACTAAGAAAGATCTCCGTTGCCACGGTGTGCGGCATTTGCAGCAGCGCACTGCGGCAGAGAAAACGCGCAGGGCGCAGGGAGGCTCTCTCCCTGCGGGGAGTGCGGGGCACAAGCCCCGCATGCTCCCGGCCCTGCCCATATCGCAGATCCCCTTTTCCCGCTTTTGGGGCAAGGGGATTGCGGTCTGTTTGCACAAAAACGTTTGTATTACAGAAACATCCCTTAAGTAGGTGATACATTGGCAAAGCGTGATTATTACGAGGTGCTGGGCGTAGACAAGAACGCCACCGAGGCCGATATCAAAAAGGCATACCGCAAAAAGGCCAAGGAGTGCCACCCCGACCTGCACCCCAACGATAAGGATGCGGAGGAGCGCTTCAAGGAGCTCAACGAGGCCAACGAGGTACTCAGCGATGCCGACAAGCGCGCCCGTTACGACCAGTTCGGCTTTGACGGCCCCCAGATGGGCGGCGGCGGGTACGACTTCAGCGGCTTCGGCGGCATGGGCGGCATGGGCGACCTGTTCGAGACCATTTTCGGCGGCATGGGCGGTATGGGAGGCATGGGCGGCAGCCGCCGCAACGCTCCCGTGCAGGGCGACGACCTGCAGTACCGCCTCACCATCAGCTTTGAGGAGGCCGCCTTCGGCTGCGAAAAGGAGATCGACTTCTTCCGCAACGAGACCTGTGATACCTGCTCCGGCACCGGTGCCAAGCCCGGCACCCAGCCCCAGACCTGCCCCACCTGTAAGGGCAGCGGTCAGGTCCGCTCCGGCAGCGGCTTTATGGTCACTGTACGCACCTGCCCCACCTGCCGCGGCGAGGGCAAGATTGTTAAGGATAAGTGCTCCGGCTGCAACGGCACCGGGCGCATCCGCCGCAAGCGCACCATCAAGCTGCGCATCCCCGCCGGTGTGGAAGACGGCGTCAATATGATCAAGCGGGGCGAGGGCGAGCCCGGCATGCGGGGCGGCCCTGCGGGCGACCTGTACATCGCCGTAAGCGTAAAGCCCCATAAGCTCTTTAAGCGGGATGGCAACAACCTGCTGCTGGAGATGCCCATCAGCGTTACCCAGGCGGCGCTGGGCGCAGAGATCGATGTGCCCACGCTGGAAAAACCGGTCAAGCACCGCATCCCCGAGGGCACCCAGACGGGCACCTCCTTCCGGCTCAAGGGTCATGGCATCGTCTCCCGCCGCACCGGCGTAAAGGGCGACCTGATCCTTACCGTGCGGGTAGAGACCCCCACCCGGCTCAGCGAAAAGCAGAAGGAGCTCCTCAGGGAGCTGGATGCCAGCATGACCGGTAAGGAATACGAAGGCCGCAAGTCCTTCATGGATAAGCTCAAAGATCTGTTCGATTAACGAAAGGCGGTCATACACATGCAATGGTGTGAAGCAGTCGTCCATACCACTACCGAAGGCAGCGATATCGTCAGCGAACTGCTGATGCGCCTTGGTGCCGTGGGCACCGAGATCATCGACCGTGCCGATGTGCCCGACCCGGATAAGCCCGGCGTTTACTGGGAGCTGTACGACAAGAAGCTGCTGGAAAACATGCCCGAGGATGTGCTGGTAAAGGGCTGGTTCGCCCAGGATGAGCACACCCACGATGTGCTGGGCAACGTGCGCCAGCAGCTCAGCGAGCTGCTCCAGAGCGATTTCGGTCTGGATCTGGGCACCCTTACGCTGGATATGCAGAACGTAGCCGATGAGGACTGGTCCGAGAACTGGAAGAAGTACTACAAGCCCTTCCGCATCGGCAGCCACCTGGTGGTAAAGCCCACCTGGGAGCCCTATACCGCTCGGAAGGGCGATCTGGTCATCGAACTGGATCCCGGCATGGCGTTCGGTACCGGCACCCACGAGACCACCAATATGTGCATGCAGCTGCTGGAAAAGCATCTTTCCTCCGGCCTCCGGGTGATGGATGTGGGCACCGGCAGCGGCATTCTGGCCATTGCGGCTGCCCGTCTGGGCGCTACCGACATCCTCGCCATCGATATCGACCCCGATGCCGTTAAGGTGGCCAAGGAGAACGTAGCCCTCAATGGCGTGGAAAAGCAGGTGCGCGTTGTTGTCGGCGACCTGTGCAAGAGCGAGGCCATGCCCTGCGAGCTGGCTGTGGCCAACATCGTGGCCGATGCCATCTGCATGCTGGCAGGCCCCCTGACCCGCCACCTGGTGAAGGATGGTCTGCTCATCTGCTCCGGCATCATCCGGGAGCGTGAGCAGGATGTGCTTGCTGCTGCCAAGGAAGCGGGCTACACCGTTTATGACCGCATCGAAAAGGGCGAATGGGTGGCCCTGTGCCTGAGAAACGAGGCTGCCTGATGCACCGCTGTGTTGTGGAGGCGCCCCTTTCGGAGGGCTGCCTCGTGACCCTGAACAAAGAAGAAAGCGCCCACTGCGCCAAGGTGCTGCGCCTGCGTACCGGCGATGCGGTGCAGCTGCTGGATGGCGAAAACCTCCATATGGGCACCCTGGCTGCCGTAAGCGACAGCGCCTGCACCGTGGAGGTGGGGGAGCGCTGCCCCTCGCCGGAGGCCCCCTGCAAGGCGGTTTTGTGGCAGGGCCTGCCCAAGGCCGATAAGCTGGAGCTGATCGCCCAGAAGGGCACGGAGCTTGGCATGTGGGAGCTGTGGCCGGTGGAGATGACCCGCTCCATTGCCAAAGCCGATAAGGGCGGCAAGGACGAGAAAAAGCGGGAGCGCCTCAGCCGTATCGCGCTGGAGGCTGCCAAGCAGAGCGGCCGTGCCCATGTGCCGGAGATCGCACCGACCCGCAGCCTGAATGCAGCCCTCAGGGATGCACAGGCGGCTGCCTTTGATCTGATCCTCGTGGCCTGGGAGGAGGAGCATGCCCTGCCGCTGAGCAAAGCGGTGGCAGCCTACACCGAAAGCCACGGCGCACCGGAGCGGGTGATGCTCGTCATCGGCCCGGAGGGCGGCATTTCTCCCGAAGAAAAGGCCCGCCTGGATGAGATCGGCGCACAGAGCGTAACGCTGGGCAAGCGCATCCTGCGCACGGAGACCGCCGGTCTCTGCGCCCTGGCTGCCCTGTGGACGGCCCTTGGCGAAATGTAAATCTCTCGCTCATGCGGGAAGGAATGGACCACCATGACCAAAACGGTTTCTTTTACCACCCTTGGCTGCAAGGTGAACCAGTACGATACCCAGGCCATGCTGGAATGCTTTGAGCAAAACGGCTACACCGTTGTGCCCGGCAACGCCCCGGCGGATGTGCATGTGGTAAACACCTGCACCGTTACCGGCACGGGCGATAAGAAAAGCATGCAGCTGGTGCGCAGGGCCCGCCGCCGCAACCCTCAGGCAGAGGTGGTGGTGGCAGGCTGCCTGGCCCAGCGGCTGGGCGCACAGCTGCGGGAGAGCGGCGCAAGGCTCATCATCGGCAACCAGCACAGGGCGCAGGTGGTGGAGCTGCTGGAAAAAGCCATCCGGGAGGATACCCAGATCGTAGCGGTGGATGCGCTGGAAAGCATCCCCTACGAGCGGCTGAGCATACGCCGCCACGAGGGCCATACCCGGGCGGTGATGAAGATCCAGGAGGGGTGCGACAACCGCTGCACCTACTGCATCATTCCCAGTGTGCGCGGGCCCATCCGCTCCCGTACGCTGGAGGATATCCGCACCGAGGCCCAGGCACTCAGCGATGCGGGCTTCGGCGAACTGGTGCTTACCGGCATCCACCTTACCAGCTACGGCAGAGACCTGCCCGAGAAGCCTTCCCTGGCGGATGCCATCCATGCGGTGTGCGGCTGCGAGGGCGTAAAGCGTGTGCGGCTTGGATCGCTGGAGCCCATCGTGGCAAACGATGCCTTTGTGGCCTCTGTAGGGCAGCTGGAACCGCTTTGCCCCCAGTTTCATCTGGCGCTGCAGAGCGGCTCCGATGCGGTGCTGCGCCGCATGAAGCGCCGCTACAACACCACCCAGTTTATGGCGGCGGTGGAGCGGCTCCGGGCGGTATGGCCCAAGGCTGCTTTTACCACCGATGTGATCGTGGGCTTCCCCGGCGAAACCGAGGAGGAATTCCGGCAGACGCTGGATTTCTGCGAGAAGATCGGCTTTGCCAAGATCCATGTGTTCCCCTACAGCAAACGGGAAGGCACCCCTGCCGCCGAAATGCCTGACCAGATACCCGAAAACGAGAAGGAAAAGCGGGTACACCGCTTGATGGCGCTGGAGAGCCGTCTGGCGCAGGCCTACCGGGAGAGCCTGCTGGGCGAGGTGCGCCCGGTGCTTCTGGAGGAGCCGCTGCCCGATGGCCGCATGACCGGCTACACCCCCGAGTATGTGCAGGTGGCGGTAGCGGGCGGCGAAAGCGGCCAGGTGGTCTCGGTACGCCTTACCGCCCTCACCCCGGAAGGAATGGAAGGCATCCTTGTCGAAATGGAATAACAGGATCGTACACCCAGCCCGTTGGGCGTTCATTTGAGAGAAAGAAGGTAGCACCTATGCAGGATTGTCTCTTTTGCAAGATCATTGCCGGTGAGATCCCCTCCAAGAAGGTATACGAGGATGAATACACCTATGCCTTCCACGACATCAGCCCCCAGGCCCCTGTGCATGTGCTGGTGGTAAGCAAGAAGCACATCCCCGATGTGGCCCATGCCGATGCGCTGACCGATACGGAGCTGGCGGCCTGCCTGCGCACCTGCGCCAAGGTGGCCAAGGAGCTCGGCATCGAGGAAGGCGGCTACCGCATCGCCAACAATTGCGGCGAAAATGCCTGCCAGAGCGTAAAGCACATCCACTTTCATGTGCTCGGCGGCGAAAAAATGACCGATCGAATGGCGTAAGAATGTAAAAAACCGAAATTCATGGTTGACTATGTTCCACTTACGCTGTATAATAGCTGTAAGTTCGCTATCTGTCTGCTGATATTGAGCAGGCGCAAGGCGGAATGAGCGAGGGGAGGGATAACAGTGTCCGAGGTACGCATCCGCGAAAACGAATCCCTGGAAAGCGCTCTGAAGCGGTTCAAACGTCAATGTGCTCGCACCGGTGTTTTGGCAGAAGCTCGTAAGCGCGAGCATTATGAAAAGCCCAGCGTGAAACGCAAGAAGAAAGCAGAAGCTGCACGCAAGCGCAAGTACTGATTCACACACAAAAGACCCGTTTCCGGTTTGCCGGAAACGGGTCTTTTTGTGGTTTTCGAATATAGCAGTCGGGCATCCTGAAGGAATGGTCGTTTTTTATGCGGTTATGGTCAGTTTTTGTCGAATAACGAAAAACGTACGAAATTATTTCGCTACAACGTTTTCGTTGTATTTACAGGGTTTGGAAAGTGTGGTATACCTAAGTTGGAAATTTGTTTGCAACCAGATTACGCACCAAAAAACGGAAAAAAGCATCCATTTCCCTGTCTGTACAGGCTCTCCGGCCTTTGCAGAACGGTTCGCCGATACTACAACGCCGTGTAAAGAAGGAGTTTTGAAAGATGAAGAACGTAAGCCGCGATCTGCTGCGCAAAGTGGTAGCCCTGCTGATGTGCGTATGCATGCTCATGGGCGATGTGAGCGTTGCGCTCTCCGATGCACCCACTGTAGACTCGCCGCCTGTGCTGCTGTATACCGATGGGGTAAGCATAGACCCGGCAGATGAGGCGCTTCTGAGCGATTATGCCACCCTTTCCCGCTCCCTTACGGCGGATCGCGATGGCACGGAGCTGCCCGAGTATGTAGAGGACGGGCAAAGTCTGTTCTTCCAGCTGGCCTTCGAGCTTACCAAGCAGGAGGGCATCTACAAGCTCCGCCGGGATTACCTGAACGGCCTTGTGGATGAGAACACCGTTTTCACGGTGGATATCAGCTTCCTCAACCTGCTGGGCAGCGCCAACTACCCCACCTCCTACGAGAGCGATGATAACATTGCCTCCTATGACGGCATGGAGATCTTCCGCTGGTGGGTGGATGAAGCCACCGGCACTATCCGTCTGCGCTTCTATAAGGATGTGTACAACTTCGAGGGCGATGTGAGCAATACCAAGGTGAGCTTCGAAGGTACGCTGGATGCCAGCGGCCACGATGCAGACGGTCAGCTGCATTTCGGCGTGGATGGCGAGACCGTCTCCCTTACCGCCAAGCAGAGCTATGTGCTTACCAAGACCGCCGGTGTGCCCTATTTCAGCACCGATGCCTCTTCTTATTTGGTAGACTACACCGTAGACCTTACCCTGGGCCAGAACATGAAGCTGGCTGCGGGTGCGGCAGGCAACCTGTACGAAGCCGCCCTCACCCTGGAGGATACCGTTCTGGCGGACGGCGCACTGGAGGGCGAGCTCTTTGGCGACCCGGTCATCACGCCGCCCGAAGGCGAGAGCGCTTCTGTTGTGTGCACCAACAGCGGCACCACCAATACCCTTACCCTCTCCAGCCCGGATCAGGTGCTGAACCAGGGTACCTATACCCTGGTCTACAAGATGAAGGTAGACAGCGCCGCTGCACTCAAGCGGCTGGCCGATCTCACGGAGGCCCAGAAGACCAACACTGTTGAGGTGAAGGAAAACGGCGCTTCTCTCAAAACCCCGCTTACCGCTACCGCCACCATCGCATGGGATCAGGTGACCGAAAACCAGTTCAAGATCGATAAGGATGCCTTTACCAACCATACTGAAGAATATGGCGGCGCTTATCTGGATGAAGATAGGAAAAAGGTCTATGTGGATTTCCGCGTAACGGTCTACATCCGTGAGCCGTTCTCCACCTTTACGGTGGACGATTGGGCCAACTACGCCCTCACCTTCCGCACTCCCGATGATATGCCGGTCACCCTGGAGGGTGTGGATACCTCTGCCGATTTTTGGAACACTGCCCCCAAGGATGCTGAGCTTACGTATGTCGATGCTATTGTGACCAATACCATCGATGGTCGTAAGAATGTGATCACCCTCACGGCTCCCGAAGGGCAGATGCTGCCTGCCGGTGCGTACCAGCTGCGTGTGCCTGCAGACATTACCAGCGCTGTTGCATCTGCTCTGGAGAAGGATTATCCGCAGTATTACTCCAACACGGCCTGGCTTGTGAAGGTGGACGACTACGTTCCCACCGAGAAAAAGGAATGGAAGTCGCTCGTGCCCACTCATGATGCGCCCAGCAAGCAGGGTGGCTATGAGGTAGACCCTGCCACCGGCAAGCTCATTTTCGTGGATGGCAAGCCCCTCATCCGCTGGGATGTGTGGTTTGGCTGGAATTTCTACGACAAGACCACCTTTGTGGATACCCTCGAGAATATGGAGCTGCTGGTGAACGACAACTATCCCTTCGAGATCCACAGCTTCGATAACAAAAACAAGCATAAGGAGCGCCTGGCCTCCTTTACCGAACTGAACGATACCAGCTATATCGATTTCAATGAAGCGGGTAACGGCTTTACCTTCAAGACCGAAAACCTGGATCTGAATTCCGATGGTAGTTATGTAAAGCTCTACAAGCTGGTGTATTTCTCCACCCCCACGGAGGATGCGGAGGGCAACTACCTTACCTCCGGGCTGAACAACAGCTATGTGGTCACCCATACCGATCCCTTCGGCAATGGTTTTGGCCACGGCCCCATCCCCGGCACGGCCGAGCCCTCCCTGACTGCCAACGGTCACCTGTATGTGAGCAAGAAGCATGTGATCGAGCTCAACGATACCACCACCAAGTGGCAGGTCACTGTTGATAACAAGAATAAGGTGCCCTTCGAGCTGCTCAGCTCCATCGCGGTGCTGGATGCGATCCCGCACCCGCAGGAGGTCGGCGAGTTGGATATCATCTACTCTGCCGATCGGCCCATTTCTTTGAATATGACGCTGCCCGGCATCAATACGCCGGTGCCGCTCACCGAGGGTGTGCATTACACCATCGTAAAGGAGCTGGAGGGCTTCAACTTCGGCACCGACGGCAACCACGGCTTTGCTGCCGTCATGAACATGGAAGAACTGGGCAAGATCCTTGCTGAGAACAATGTTACCTACTTCAGCAAGATCGATATGACTGTCTTCCTCAAGAACACTGCTTACCCCTCCGGCGGTGCAAATGAAAAAACGCTGAAGAACGATGGTGGCGTACTCTTTACCAACCAGGGCACGCAGATGCTGGAGTATGTAAATGCCAGCTACAAGCGCGGTTTTGCCACCAAGCGCAAGGATGCCCCTGCCTATGGCGACTACTACGATCCCACCACGTACAGAAACTACACCGTCTGCACCGTGGACGGCAACAGACCTGTGGCCTTCACCGGCGGCTACGACGACAACCCCGCCAATGGCGACGGCAACGACGAGATCCTGTGGAAGATCTTTATCGGTGCCCGTGAGTTTGAGAACGACCCCAACCCCATCAAGGTCACCGTGACGGATACCCTGTCCGAAAACCAGATGTTCCCCACCTACGCAGGCAAGGAACTGAAGGATCTGTTCCTGATCGAAGCCAACAAGAACAAGGGTTACATCATCATTCCGGACAGCGTGGAGCTGGACGGTAACACCTTTACCCTTACCTTTACCGTACCCGGCGGTTACTGGGCCGGCGGCAAGCAGTGGAGCAGTGCGGATGTGTACATCTACTACCACACCATTTTGAAGCCCGAGGCCATCAAAGAAGCGATGGATGCGGCTCCCGGTGCGGCCACCGTTACCATCAACTACGATAACACCGCCTCCGTGGGCTGGAACGACGAGTCTTACACCCTGCCCACCAGCACCGGCTCTCAGGCTTTCAGCACCACGATGCTGGATAAGAGCTCCAGTATCGTTACCGCTGTCAGCGAGATCGAGTATTCCATCCTCATCAACGAACATCGGGTGCCGCTGAACAACGGCCAACCTCTGGCGCTCACCGATACCCTGGGCACCGGCAAGGAGGGCTTCCTCTACCGGGATGACAGCATCAGGCTCTTCGATATGGATACGGGCAAGGTACTCACCGCAGGCAGCACCGTTACCGAGAATACCTATACCATCACCTGGGCCACAGGCGATACCAAGGGCTTCACCATCAGTGTGCCCGATGCCCGGCGTCTGAAGCTCACCTACCGTGTAAAGCCTCAGGGCGCGGTAGGGGAGAACACCGATCAGCTTACCAACTCCGCCAGCCTGGATGGTAAGACCGACAGCCATGTGCAGGATAGCTTCAAAGTAAGCGCCTCCAACCAGGAAGCCACCTATACGCCGCCGGAGGGCACCGCAGCTGTCAGCATCCGCAAGCTGGAGGGCGGCAGCAGCGTGCAGACCCTGCTGCAGGGCGCTGAGTTCACTGCCTACCCTGTCAAGGCGGACGGCACTCTGGACGCAGCCGAAAAGACCGCGACCACCGGTGCCAACGGTACCGCCCTGCTGGAGTTCACCCTCAACGGTGATGCGGGCTACGATAAGGTCTACTGCATCAAGGAGACCAAAGCGCCCGAGGGCTACACCGCCAGCAATGAGGAGTGGTACTTCTACTTCTCCACCACTGCCCATCAGTATGCCAATGCCGAGGTAAAGAGCATCGTGGAGCAGCTCATCGCCGCCGGTAAGCCTGTGCAGCAGGTCATGAATCAGGCGGTCTACCGTTTGAATGTGGAGAACCTGCCCGTTCTCTGCGATCTGCACATCCGCAAGGTGGATGCCGCCGGTAACGATCTGGAAGGCGCTGTCTTCACCCTGCTGGATGCCAAGGGCAACCGCCAGCCCGCACCCACCGCCGCTCTGGTGGATGGCGTGTATACCTACACCTTCAAAGACCTGAAGGGCGGCAATTACACCCTTACCGAGACCAAGCCGCCGGAGGGCTACCGTCTGGGCGATGTTTCCAGCTGGAGCCTCACGCTGGATTCTGTAAACAGCAGCGTTACCATCAACTGGGCGGAGGGCACCCCCCAAACCACCAGGCTCTATGCGATGGCAAACGGCAACACCATCACCCTCCTGAACGATCCCGTGGAGCCCGCGGTGCTGGAGCTGCCCGTGGTCAAGACCCTTGATGGTATCGATACCACCGAGACGGTCTTCACCTTCACGCTGGCTGCCCAGGAGGTGGGTCAGCCCATGCCCGCATCCGCCACCGTCTCTACCGAGGGCGCGGTGTACACGGCGGGCAGCGCCGAAGTCACCTTCGGCCCCATTGACTATACCTACGATATGGTCGGCAATGTGTACACCTATACCGTTACCGAAAACCAAGTGGATGCCGCCACCGGCTTCCTCGCCAGCACCGATGTGTACACCGTGCAGGTAGAGGTGCTTTGGGAGGAGGGCGCAGTTGTTGCGCAGATCAAGTCCATCCTCTGCGGCGATGCGGCTGCCGAGCAGGTGGTTTTCACCAACACCTATGTGCCCTATACCAAAGCTACCGTCATCAAGGTGTGGGACGACGAAGAGAACAACGACGGTCTCCGGCCCACGACCCTGACCGTGACCCTTTCCGACGGTACCGAAGTGGAACTGAACGAAGGCAACAGCTGGACGGCCACCGTTGAGAACCTGCCCAAGTACGAGAACGGCGAACTGATCGCCTACACCTGGACGGAGGGCGAGCTGCCGGAGGGCTACACTCTCGTCAGCAACGAGACCGTAGGCACTGTTACCACCATCACCAACAAGCATACCCCCGAACTGACTGAGGCCACCGTCATCAAGGTTTGGGACGACGAAGAAAACAATGACGGCGCCCGCCCCGCGACCCTGACCGTTACCCTCTCCGACAGTACCGAAGTCGAACTGAACGAAGGCAACAGCTGGACGGCCACTGTTGAGAATCTGCCCAAGTATGAAGACGGTGAACTGATCGCCTATACCTGGACGGAGGGCGAGCTGCCCGAGGGCTATACTCTCGTCAGCAACGAGACCGTGGGCACGGTGACCACCATCACCAACAAGCATACCCCCGAACTGACTGAGGCCACCGTCATCAAGGTTTGGGACGACGAAGAGAACAACGATGGTGCCCGCCCCGCGACCCTGACCGTGACCCTCTCCGACAGTACCGAAGTCGAACTGAACGAAGGCAACAGCTGGACGGCCACTGTTGAGAATCTGCCCAAGTATGAAGACGGTGAACTGATCGCCTATACCTGGACGGAGGGCGAGCTGCCCGAGGGCTATACTCTCGTCAGCAACGAGACCGTGGGCACTGTTACCACCATCACCAACAAGCATACCCCCGAACTGACTGAGGCCACCGTCATCAAGGTTTGGGACGACGAAGAAAACAATGACGGCGCCCGCCCCGAGACCCTGACCGTTACCCTCAGTGACAGCACCGAAGTTGAACTGAACGAGGGCAACAGCTGGACAGCCACCGTTGAGAATCTGCCCAAGTACGAGGACGGCGAACTGATCGCCTATACCTGGACGGAGGGCGAACTGCCGGAGGGCTACACCCTCGTCAGCAACGAGACCGTGGGCACGGTGACCACCATCACCAACAAGCATACCCCTGAACTGACTGAGGCTACCGTCATCAAGGTTTGGGACGACGAAGAGAACAATGACGGCGCCCGCCCCGAGACCCTGACCGTTACCCTCTCCGACAGTACCGAAGTCGAACTGAACGAAGGCAACAGCTGGACGGCCACTGTTGAAAATCTGCCCAAGTATGAAGACGGCGAACTGATCGCCTACACCTGGACAGAGGGCGAGCTGCCGGAGGGCTATACCCTCGTCAGCAACGAGACCGTAGGCACGGTGACCACCATCACCAACAAGCATACCCCCGAGCTGACTGAGGCCACTGTCATCAAGGTTTGGGACGACGAAGAGAATAACGACGGTCTCCGCCCCGAGATCCTGACCGTGACCCTCTCCGACAGTACCGAAGTCGAATTGAACGAAGGCAACAGCTGGACGGCCACCGTTGAGAACCTGCCCAAGTATGAAGACGGCGAACTGATCGCCTACACCTGGACAGAGGGCGAGCTGCCGGAGGGCTATACTCTCGTCAGCAACGAGACCGTAGGCACGGTGACCACCATCACCAACAAGCATACCCCCGAACTGACTGAGGCCACCGTCATCAAGGTTTGGGACGACGAAGAGAACAATGACGGTGCCCGCCCCGAGACCCTGACCGTGACCCTCTCCGACAGTACCGAAGTCGAACTGAACGAGGGCAACAGCTGGACGGCCACCGTTGAGAACCTGCCTAAGTATGAAGACGGCGAACTGATCGCCTACACCTGGACGGAGGGCGAGCTGCCGGAGGGCTATACTCTCGTCAGCAACGAGACCGTAGGCACGGTGACCACCATCACCAACAAGCATACCCCCGAACTGACTGAGGCCACCGTCATCAAGGTTTGGGACGATGCAGAGAACAACGACGGCGCACGCCCCACGACCCTGACCGTGAGCCTCAGCAACGGCACCGAAGTCGAACTGAATGAGGGCAACAACTGGACGGCCACCGTTGAGAACCTGCCCAAGTACGATGGCGGCGAACTGATTGCCTACACCTGGACAGAGGGCGAGCTGCCGGAGGGCTATACTCTCGTCAGCAACGAGACCGTAGGCACGGTGACCACCATCACCAACAAGCATACCCCCGAACTGACTGAGGCCACCGTCATCAAGGTTTGGGACGACGAAGAGAACAACGACGGTCTCCGCCCCGAGACCCTGATCGTGACCCTCTCCGACAGTACCGAAGTAGAACTGAACGAAGGCAACAGCTGGACAGCCACCGTTGAGAATCTGCCCAAGTACGAGGATGGCGAACTGATCGCCTATACCTGGACGGAGGGCGAGCTGCCCGAGGGCTACACCCTCGTCAGCAACGAGACCGTGGGCACGGTGACCACCATCACCAACAAGCATACCCCCGAACTGACTGAGGCCACCGTCATCAAGGTTTGGGACGATGAAGAGAACAATGATAACGCCCGCCCCGAGACCCTGACCGTGACCCTCTCCGACAGTACCGAAGTCGAATTGAACGAGGGCAACAGCTGGACGGCCACCGTTGAGAACCTGCCCAAGTACGAGGACGGCGAACTGATCGCCTACACCTGGACGGAGGGCGAGCTGCCCGAGGGCTACACCCTCGTCAGCAACGAGACCGTGGGCACGGTGACCACCATCACCAACAAGCATACCCCCGAACTGACTGAGGCCACCGTCATCAAGGTTTGGGACGATGAAGAGAACAATGACGGTGCCCGCCCCGAGACCCTGACCGTGACCCTCTCCGACAGTACCGAAGTCGAACTGAATGAGGGCAACAGCTGGACGGCCACTGTTGAGAACCTGCCCAAGTATGAAGACGGTGAACTGATCGCCTACACCTGGACAGAGGGCGAGCTGCCGGAGGGCTATACTCTCGTCAGCAATGAGACCGTGGGCACTGTTACCACCATCACCAACAAGCATACCCCCGAGACCACCGCTATCAGCGTGACCAAGGCTTGGGACGATGCGAACGATCAGGACGGTCTCCGTCCCGATATCATCACCGTATATCTGCTGGCCAACAATGAAGCCGAAGCCAGCGCCGAGATCACGCCCGATGAGAACGGCCTGTGGAGCCACACCTTCACCGACCTGCCCAAGTATGAGGGCGGCGTGGAGATCGGCTACACCGTCGCCGAAGCCTCCGTGTCCGGCTACAGCAGCGCCGTCAGCGGCAGCGCGGCCAACGGCTACGTTATCACCAACACCCGCACGCCCGATCAGACCAGCGTCAGCGGCGTCAAGTTCTGGGATGATGCGGATGATCAGGATGGCCTGCGCCCCGTCAGCTTTGTTATCACCCTTTATGGCGATAGCGAGGTGGTGGACAGCGTCACGGTCACCGCCGAGGATAGCTGGATGTGGAGCTTCACCGGGCTGCCCCAGCGCAATCAGGGCGTGGACATCGTGTACACCATCGCAGAAAGCGATATGCTGGATGCGGAGGGTAACCCTGTGACGGTCTATACCGCCGAGGTGGATGGCTTCAACGTGACCAACCATTACACGCCGCAGACCGTCTCCATCTCCGGCTCCAAGACCTGGGCCGATGACGACAACCGGGATGGCAAGCGTCCCGAGCAGATCACCATCGAGCTGCTGGCAGACGGTACCGTGGTAGACACCGCCACCGTCACCGCCGAGGATGAGTGGAAGTGGAGCTTCACCGACCTGCCTAAGTACGAGGTGGGCAAGGTGGGCCACGAGCTGACCTACACCATCCGTGAAGTGCTCACCGAAGCGGATGCGGCCAACTACACCGCCACCGTGAACGGCTATGATGTGACCAACACCCACACCCCCGAGACCGTCTCCGTCTCCGGCTCCAAGACCTGGGCCGATGACGAGAACCGGGATGGCAAGCGTCCCGAGCAGATCACCATCGAGCTGCTGGCAGACGGTACCGTGGTAGACACCGTCACCGTCACCGCTGACGACGAGTGGAAGTGGAGCTTCACCGACCTGCCCAAGTACGAGGTGGGCAAGGTGGGGCATGAGCTGACCTACACCATCCGTGAGGTGCTCACCGAAGCGGATGCGGCCAACTACACCGCCACCGTGAACGGCTACGATGTGACCAACACCCACACCCCCGAGACCGTCTCCATCTCCGGCTCCAAGACCTGGAACGATGACGAGAACCGGGATGGCAAGCGTCCCGAGCAGATCACCATCGAGCTGCTGGCAGACGGTACCGTGGTAGACACCGCCACCGTCACTGCCGAGGACGAGTGGAAGTGGAGCTTCACCGACCTGCCCAAGTACGAGGTGGGCAAGGTGGGCCACGAGCTGACCTACACCATCCGTGAGGTGCTCACCGAAGCGGATGCGGCTAACTACACCGCCACCGTGAATGGCTACGATGTGACCAACACCCACACTCCCGAGACCGTCTCCATCTCCGGCTCCAAGACCTGGGCCGATGACGAGAACCGGGATGGCAAGCGCCCCGAGCAGATCACCATCGAGCTGCTGGCAGACGGTACCGTGGTAGACACCGCCACCGTCACTGCCGAGGATGAGTGGAAGTGGAGCTTCACCGACCTGCCCAAGTACGAAAGTGGCAAGGTGGGCCACGAGCTGACCTACACCATCCGTGAGGTGCTCACCGAAGCGGATGCGGCCAACTACACCGCCACTGTCACCGGCTATGATGTGACCAACACCCACACTCCTGAGACCGTCTCCGTCTCCGGCTCCAAGACCTGGGCCGACGACGAGAACCGGGATGGCAAGCGTCCCGAGCAGATCACTATCGAGCTGCTGGCAGACGGTACCGTGGTAGACACCGTCACCGTCACCGCTGACGACGAGTGGAAGTGGAGCTTCACCGACCTGCCCAAGTACGAAATTGGCAAGGTGGGGCATGAACTGACCTACACCATCCGTGAGGTGCTCACCGAAGCGGATGCGGCCAACTACACCGCCACAGTGAACGGCTACGATGTGACCAACACCCACACTCCCGAGACGGTCTCCGTCTCCGGCTCCAAGACCTGGAACGATGACGACAACCGGGATGGCAAGCGCCCCGAGCAGATCACCATCGAGCTGCTGGCAGACGGTACCGTGGTAGACACTGTCACCGTCACCGCTGACGACGAGTGGAAGTGGAGCTTCACCGACCTGCCCAAGTACGAAATTGGTAAGGTGGGGCATGAGCTGACCTACACCATCCGTGAGGCGCTCACCGAAGCGGATGCGGCCAACTACACCGCCACCGTGAGCGGCTATGATGTGACCAACACCCACACTCCCGAGACGGTCTCCGTCTCCGGCTCCAAGACCTGGAACGACGACGAGAATCGGGATGGCAAGCGTCCCGAGCAGATCACCATCGAGCTGCTGGCAGACGGTACCGTGGTAGACACCGCCACCGTCACCGCCGACGACGAGTGGAAGTGGAGCTTCACCGACCTGCCCAAGTACGAGGTGGGCAAGGTGGGCCACGAGCTGACCTACACCATCCGTGAGGTGCTCACCGAAGCGGATGCGGCCAACTACACCGCCACCGTCACCGGCTATGATGTGACCAACACCCATACTCCCGAGACCGTCTCAATCTCCGGCTCCAAGATCTGGGCCGATGACGAGAACCGGGATGGCAAGCGTCCCGAGCAGATCACCATCGAGCTGCTGGCAGACGGTACCGTGGTAGACACCGCCACCGTCACCGCTGACGATGAGTGGAAGTGGAGCTTCACCGACCTGCCCAAGTACGAGGTGGGCAAGGTGGGCCACGAGCTGACCTACACCATCCGTGAGGTTCTCACCGAAGCGGATGCGGCCAACTACACCGCCACCGTGAACGGCTATGATGTGACCAACACCCACACTCCCGAGACCGTCTCCGTCTCCGGCTCCAAGACCTGGAACGATCTGAACAACGCCGAGCTGACCCGTCCGGAGAGCATCACCATCCGGCTGTATGCCAACGGTACAGAGGTCGCTTCCCGTCAGGTCACCGCCGAGGATGAGTGGAAGTGGAGCTTCACCGACCTGCCCAAGTACGAAGAGGGCAAGGTGGGGCAGGAGATCCGCTACACCATCGTCGAGGATGCTGTGCCTGGCTACACCGCCGCCGTGAACGGCTACGATGTGACCAACACCCTGTACCTGACCGCCTTCCTCAAGGTGGATGAGCAGACCGGTAAGCCCCTCACCGGCGCTGGCTTCGCCCTCTACAAGGGCCGCCTGGCCCGGCCGGAGGGCACCCCCCTCAAGACCTGGCTCTCCGGCGCAGAACCGGAACTGCTCACCGGACTGATCCCCGGCGAGAGCTACACTGTTTTTGAGACGAAGACCCCCGCAGGCTTCGTGACCATGCCGCCCTTCATCTTCACCGTGCAGGAGACCGACACTCCCGACGTTCTGCGCACCTTCACCGCCGCCAACCGCCATGTGTACCGCTTCCGCAAGCTGGACAGCGCCACCGGCAATATCGTCTCCGGCGCAGAGCTGGCCGTGATGCAGGGCGATATCGTCATCGACAGCTGGACATCCTCCGGCGAGAACGATGGCTGGCACGCTGTGGCGGATGCCCGGTTCACCGCCGGTGAAACCTATACGCTGGTGGAGATCCAGGCACCCAGCGGCTACCTGCTGGCCGATCCCATCCAATTCACCATCGATGCGGAAACGGGTCTTCTGGTGGTGGATGGTACGCCCACCAACGGCTCCGAGATCGTCATGTACGACCAGCCGGAGCCTCAGGTAACACCCACCCCCGAACCCACCGAGTTGAATTTCCACATCACCAAGCGCTGGGAGGACCGGGAGAACGTACTGGGCCTGCGCCCGGCAACGATCATCGTTGATCTGTTCCGCAAGACCGGCGCAGATGACGCATACCCCGAGACCCCCTTCATGACCGTTACCATCGCCGATAACGGCACCGATGAATGGAAATTCACCATCTCCGATCTGCCCCGCCGGGATGGCCGCGGCAGGCTCTACACCTACCTGGCTGTGGAGCAGCCCGTGGAAGGCTACACCACCACCTACCTCAACAATGGCCGCACCATCGTAAACACCATTCCCGAGGAGGATCTGCCGCCCACGCCCACCCCCACCCTGCCCTACGCAACGCCTACCCCCGGCCCCAGCACCAAGCCGCCTATGGGTGTCCAGTACATCGACGGCGTCTGGTACTATGTGGATGAATACGGCATCCCGCTGGGCGTCGTGCCCCAGACCGGCGATTATGCCGACTTCACCCTCATGGGCTTGGCGATCGCACTGCCGCTAATCATCGCAGCACTGGCCGCTATGGAGATCCGCCGCAGAAAGCGCCTGATGGCTGCCTCTGCGCAGGATCAAAGCCGGTAACGCTTCCGGCTGCACGGGCAGCTGAACAGGATATTTCCAAAACAAACGAGGGCCCTGCTTCCCATTTGCGGGAGGCAGGGCCCTTTGTGTTGTTGCAGCATCTGTGATAGCAGGGTCGTGGTTCTTTTGCAGAAAGACGTTTGGCAGCTTTTGCATTCGGTTGTCAGGGTCTCTTACTTGCTCTTCTCAAAGAAATAGCGGCTCACATAGCCTTCGGTGCCATCCACGGTCACCTTGCACCATACATCGCCCATCTCGGTAACGGTGATGCGGGTGCCCACGGCCAGCGTCTTGATGATGGGCGCGCTGAGACCGGGCGCTTTGCGGAAGTTGACGATCTTGTTGCCGTTGGGGTTCACCAGTACGGCGGTGAAGGGCTGGAAGGCCTCCTGCTTTACGGAGATGAACTTCTTCATCATGTAGCCCTTCTGGCCGGCCACGGTCACCTTGTAGAAATCGCCCTGGGAGCCGGTAATGGTCACCTGGGTGCCGTTGTGGTAGTAGCCCAGTACACGCGCCTGGGTGCTGGCGGTCTCCCGCAGCAGCAGCACCTGGTTCTTGCCCGGGTTCTGTACGGTGCCGAAGGTAGCCGTGGTGCCGGTGCTGCCGCTGCCGTTGCCGGTAGCGGGAGCGGTGGTCAGGTAGCGGGCGGCCATGTAGCCCACCTGACCGTTCACCTGCACCTTGTGCCAGCCGTTGCCGCGGCTCAGCAGCTTTACAGCGGTGCCGGGCTTGCAGCTGGTAAGGATCTTGCCGCTTTCGGAGGGCTCGCTGCGCAGGTTCAGCCCTGCGCCGGTGTTGGTGCGCACATACAGCGTGCCGCTTGCGTTGCCCTCGGTCAGGTACTTGCTCATTACATAGCCGCTCTTGCCATCCACGGTCACCTTGCTCCACTTGCCGGTTTCCTCATGCACGGTCATCCAGGTGCCGGTGGGGTACTGACCCAGCACGGCGGCCTCCAGGCTGGGCTGCTGGCGCAGGTTCAGCTTGCCGCCCTGCACCACCATGTGGCTCTCTGCCAGAGAGACCATGGGCAGAGCAAGGGCAGCGGTAAGGGTCAGGGCCTGGATACGTCTTTTGTATTGACGGGGATCTTTCATTTGGGTTACCTCCTTTGTTGGGGAGGCCGGCGTTTCACCGGCCTTTCGTACATTCTACGAACGGGAGGGGCAGTATGCTGCATGTTTTGAAAGGTTTATACCGGCAGTTGCTTCCAGCTGCGGCAGCCCATGGCAGCAAAATGGGCCTCCCTGCCATGCATCACCCGCCAAAAGGGATACAGATACAGCCTTTCAGCTACTACACAAAGGCACAAAATGGTAGCCTGCGGCGTAAAGGCTGGCTGTGCTGCCATGCTTTGTTTGCGGAAAAAACGCTCCCTTCGGGCAACATACCCCTGCCGATGAACAAGGAGGGCTGCAAGCATGCTTACGACCCTGAACCGTCTGGTAGGGCTGCCGGTGGTCAGGCAGGGCAAGGAGATCGGGCTGGTGGAGCGGGCGGTGCCGGATGAGGCCGCCAGAAGGCTGTACGGCATCGTTGTGCGCCGTGGGCTGGGGGCTGCCAGATGGCTGCCGCCGGAGGCGATCCTGTGGCTGGGGGAAAAATGCATCGTGGCGCAAAAAGAACCCTGCCTTCTGCCGGGAGATCTGCCAAGACCCGCAAGCCTTGTGTACCTGACCAGCGGCAGGCTGCTGGGGCAGGTCTCCGACCACATCCTGCAAGGTACCGATCTTCGCATCGTGGCGCTGGAGGTCTGCGCCGGGCCGTTGTACCGGCTGGCGGGGAAAAGCAGCTACGCGACCGATTATCAGGTGCAGGGAGAAACGGGGCAGGTCATGGTAGGGCAGCTTTTGTCATGGGCGCAAATGAACCGCATGCCGGAGGAGGAGAGAGAATGAACATGATGAAGACCATGATGGTGGGTGCGCTGGGCTTTGCCATGGGTGCAGGCGCTATGCTGATGCCCGGCAACCAGAAGATGAAGAAGCAGGCGCAGCGCAGCGTGGATAAGCTGATGCGCATGGCCAGGAGCCGGTAAGCCGCCCGGGCAGCAGTGCGGGGTGCGCGTGGGCGCATCCCGCTGTCTTTTCTCTACGAAACAGGATGGACCCAGGGAGGCGTTTTCATGCTGAAGGCAGGCAACCTGTGGAGGCGGGAGCGGCTTTGGTGGCTGGCAGCGGCCGGGGCACTCCTTGTGCTGGTCATCTGCCGCAGGCCTGTAACGGAAGCGGTGCTCCAGCTGCTGGCTGGGGCAGCGGTGGCGCTGGCCGCTCTGCCCCTGATGCGCCTGTTGGAAAAGAAACTGAAGCCGGGCCTTGCCGCGGCGCTGAGCATACTGGGGCTGGGGGCCGGGCTGGTGCTGGCCGTCCTTTCGGCTGCGCCGTTGCTGGCAGCACAGCTGAGGCTGCTGCTGGCTCAAGCCCCTTTGGCGCTGCAGCGGGCAGGGGCCTGGCTGGAGCAGGGAGAAGCCCTGCTCCGGCAGAACGGCATACCGGTAACAGGCGGCCTCAGGCAGCTGCTGGCTGCCAAGGGGGAGGAGTGGCTCACCGGCGCTGCGCCCGCAGTGCTGGGCTGGGCGCGGCGCACGATGGGCGGCTTTGGTAAATGGCTCCTGGCCCCCGTGTTCGGCTTCTATTTTCTCAAAGACCGGCAGCAACTGGGCAGATGGCTGTTGCTGCTGGTGCCGGTCGGCTGCAGAGACCTTACCGTTAAGCTGCTGAGGGAGATCCGCCGGGAGACCGCAGGCTACCTGAGGGGGCAGCTGCTTCTGTCGCTGGCGGTGGGCGGGCTTACGGCGGCGGGGCTTTTGCTGTGCGGCATCCCTGCATGGCTGCTGCTGGGCATCGTGATGGGTGTTCTGGAACTGATCCCGTACATCGGGCCGCTGCTCGGCGGGGCACTGGTGCTGCTCTTTGGCGTGCAGGCCGGTGGAGCAAGGCTGCTGTGGGCGCTGGCGGTGGTGCTGGGCGTGCAGCAGCTGGAAAGCGGCTGGCTGTCGCCCAAAATGATGGCGCAGGCTACCCGCCTCCACCCTTTGATGGTGGTGGTGAGCCTATTGCTGGGCAGCTCCCTTGCAGGGGTGCCGGGCATCCTGCTGGCGGTACCGGCGGTGCTGTGCATCCGTGCGGCGCTCAGGCTGTGGAGCCTGGCCCGCAGCGAGTGGGCCAGGCAGGCGCAGACGGTTATGAAAGAAAGGTAAATTATTCTGCAATTCGCTCGAAATACTTTCCAAACGAAAACAAAGCGTGTATAATAGCCTTGTACATCCTGTTATAAGGAGGAGTTTCTCAATGATGGAAGTGAGCGGGACCGCCAAGTTTTCTCCTGTCATGGAAGCGGCCAACGATGCCCATGCCATCCTCGGGCATGTATACCGGGCTTTGCAGGCCAAGGGCTACGACCCCGTTACGCAGATCGTGGGCTATCTTATTTCCGGCGATCCTACCTATATTACCAGCTATATGCAGGCCCGCAGCATGATCTGCCGCGTTGAGCGCGACGAGATCATGGAGGAGCTTGTACGCGGCTACCTGAAGGGGATCGACGGCAAATGAGCTCGAAACGCGTTATCGCACTGGATGTGGGCGATGTGCGCATCGGCGTAGCCGTAAGCGACGAGAGCCGCATCATTGCGCAGCCGCTGGAGGTGTATAAGCGGGTGGGCTATACGCCCGATTGCCGCTATGTTAAGGAACTCTGTGCGCGCTACGATACCGATCTGGTGCTGCTTGGCCTGCCCCTGAATATGGATGGCACCCGCGGCCCCCAGGCCCAGAAGGCCATGGCCTTTGGTCAGGTGCTGGCAGATGCGGGCCTCACCGTTTTTTATCAGGATGAGCGGATGACCACCGTTACAGCCGAGCGTGTGCTCATCGGCGGCAACGTGCGCCGGGAGGACCGAAAAAACTACGTAGACAAGCTGGCTGCTGCCGTTATTCTGGAGCAATGGATCGCTTCCGGCGCAGACACCGGCGAAGACAAGTAAGGAGAATACCGCAATGGAAGAGAACAACAACCTGGTACAGCTGCAGGACGAAAACGGCAACGACGTCAACTTTGAGCACCTGATGACCGTGGAGCACGAGGGCAGCTACTACGTGCTGCTGGAGGCCACCGAGGATATGGACGATTGCCAGCAGGGCGAAGCCATCATCCTCAAGATCATCCGCGACGAAGAAAGCGGAGACGATGTCTACGCCACCATCGAGGATGAGGACGAGCTGAACGCCGTGTTCGAAAAGTGCATGGCCATCATGGAAGAAGAAGACGAAATGGGCGATGCCATGCTGCTGGACGGCATCGAAGAGCCGGACGGCGACGAGGAGCCGGATGGCGACGAGGAAGAGGAGTAACCATGCCAAGACTCATCGGCGACCGGGTGATGCTTCGTGAATACCAGAGCGAGGATGCTGCCCAGATCCGCCGCTGGGTAAACGATGCGGAGGTCACCCGCTACCTTTCCACCCGCTTCTGGGCACCCCAGACCACCGTGGATACCCAGGAGTTTCTCAGCCGCATGATGCAGAGCAGCCACAACGGCTACAATTTTGTCATCGCTGCCAAAGAGGATGCCCGCTACATCGGCCAGCTGGATATGTTCCGGGTGGATTGGCGGCTCCGGCAGGGCGAGATCGGTATGGTCATCGGCTGCGCGGAGGAGCGGGGCAAGGGTTACGGCACCGAGGCGCTCCGTCTGCTCAGCGGCTTCGCCTTCCAGACCCTCGGGCTGGAGCGGCTGGAGCTGGAGGTGCATATGGAGAACACCGCCGCCATCCGCTGCTACGAAAAGGCAGGCTTTGTGCCGGAGGGTGTAAAGCGCCATGCCTACTACAACGACGGTCACTTTTCCGATCTGGGCATCATGAGCCTGATCCGCCCCGATTGGCAGACCGCCCAAACGGAGTAACAGCACACACTCACCCGCCTTTCGGGCATATCCTGTAGCATCCCAGCGCAGGGTGGCCGGGAAAGAGCACCGGGCAAACAGCCGGAACAGCACCACCCTGCAAGCCGCAGGGTGGTTTTTTGCAGTTTTTGCCGTATCCTGTCGGCGCAGGGATTGACTTTACCGTATCGTATGGGATAGAATAAGACTTTGGGAGGGAGCAGACAGTTCCCTCAGACCGTCTGGAGGTTAGTGACGAATGGGAAAGATTGTTACCAAGTTTGGCGGCAGCTCGCTTTCTGATGCGGGTCAGTTCCGTAAGGTTCGTTCCATTATCGAAAAGGATGAGCGGCGCTGCTATGTGATCCCCAGCGCTCCCGGCCGCAGATTCGGCACCGACGATAAGGTGACCGACCTGCTCTACCGCACCTACAGTGCTTTCAAAAGCGGCGAGGATTTCCGCACCGTCTATCAGGTCATCCGCGAGCGCTTTGTGCAGATCGCGCAGGAGCTGTCCCTGAGCATCGATATCAATAAGCACCTGGATGCGCTGGAGAACGAGATCGCCCACGGCGTTACCGAAGACTACATCGCCAGCCGCGGCGAATATCTCAACGGTCTGCTGCTGGCAGACTACCTGGGCTACACCTTCCTCGACCCTAAGGATCTGGTCTTCTTCTCCGAAGACGGCACCTTCGACAGCGAGCTTACCCACACGGTAATGGCCTCCACCCTCAAGCATGTGGAGCGGGCCGTGATCCCCGGCTTCTACGGCAGCATCACCGGCGGCGATATCAAGACCTTCTCCCGCGGCGGCAGCGACATCACCGGCGCCATCGTGGCCCGTGCCGCCTCTGCCGAGCTGTACGAGAACTGGACCGATGTGAACGGCTTCCTGATGACCGACCCCCGCATCGTGCCGGAAGCCCGCCCCATCGATAACATCACCTACAGCGAGCTGCGCGAGCTTTCCTACATGGGCGCAGGCGTGCTGCACGAAGACAGCGTATTCCCTGTGCACCGTGCAGGTATCCCCACCAACATCCGCAACACCAACGAGCCCGAGGCCCGCGGCACCATGATCATGCATGGCGTTGTGGAGGAGGAAAACCCCTACGTGATCACCGGCATCGCAGGCCGTACGGGCTTCAGCGTGCTGTCTGTGGAAAAAGCCATGATGAACAGCGAGGTGGGCTTCGGCCGCCGCGTGCTGCAGGCCATCGAAGAGAACGGCCTGTCCTTTGAGCATATGCCCACCGGTATCGATACCATGTGCGTGGTCGTCTCCGCTGCCGAGCTGGAGCCGGTCAAGGCCAAGGTGGTCAAGCGCATCATGGATCTTACCGCCCCCGATTCCCTCACCATCCACGATGATATGGCCATCATCGCCACCGTTGGTCGCGGCATGGTGCAGAATCCCGGTACGGCTGCCAAACTCTTTACTGCCCTCAGCCGCGAAGGCGTCAACGTGCGCATGATCGACCAGGGCAGTAGCGAGCTGAGCATCCTCATCGGCGTGGACGAGGAAGATTTCCAGCGGGCCATTCGCGCCATCTACAACGAGTTTGTTCAGGATTGAGCAACTGCGTAAAGGAGCATGAGCCATGAAGATGCCTACGATCTTTACCGCTGGCAAGGCAGCCAAGGAGGGGCGCGGCAAGGCGCACCGCTTCTGGTACCGCTTCTGCACGGTATGTCTGGCATTGTATCTGGCTTATGTTGTCTTTCTTACCAACAGCAACCTTTTTGTGAGCACCGCCAATACGCTGGGCGCATTGGTCATGTTTGTACTCTGCGCAGCAGGCTTTTACGGCCTGCTGCTTTTTGTGTCCAAACTGCCGCTCAGGCTCCGTAAGGGCAAAGAAAGAAAATGGCTGTGGCTCTGGTGCCTGTGCATCTCCGCCGTGGTGCTGGGCAGCGTTTTTTTCAAAAGCTACCCGGGCGGCGTCAGCTACGATGCGGCCAATCAGTGGTGGCAGGCCCACAGCGGCGAGTACAACAACTGGCACCCGGTGTTCCATACCCTGCTGATCCGTCTGTGCACGCTGGTCTGCGACCGGTACCCCTTTGTGGTGTTCGTGCAGTGCGCTGCCTTCGCACTGGCAGCTGCTTACCTGACTGCCACTGTGCACCGCATGGGTGTGCCTGCCTGGCTGGCGCTGGCCGCCCACCTGCTGGTGCACCTGACCCCGCTGGTGCGCAACACCCTCATGTATGTCTGGAAGGATAACGCCATGACCATCGGCGTTATGGTGCTTACCGCCCAGAGCCTCAGCATGCTGAACAGCCGGGGCGAATGGCTGCGCAAGTGGCGCAATGCGGTCTGCTTCGGGCTGGTGCTGGCCTTTACCACGCTGGTGAGGCACAATGCCATTCTGTTCACGCTGCCGCTGCTGGTCATCGTGCTGTTGAGCTGGGGCAACGCCCGGCGCATGGCTGCGCTGGCAGCGGCGGTGATGGCGGTCTGTGTGCTGCTGGTTCGCGGCCCTGTATATGGCGCGTTGGATGTGGTGTATCCGGAGAATACTGTAGAAGAAGCAGTGGGCCTGCCCATGACGCTGCTGGGCAATGCCATGCAGCAAAACCCCGCCGCGCTGGACGAAGAGACCCGTACCTTCCTGCTCACCCTGGCCGATGAGGAGGCATGGCGCAGCGTTTACCGCCGCAACGATTACAATGCCATTAAGTTCACCTATCCCCGGGAGCTGATCGCCCAGCAGGAGCCCCTCACACTGCTGGGTATGGCGGGCCGTACCGCCCTGCGGGACCCCCGGCTGGCCTTTGAGACCTTTACCGGTGTTACCGGTTTGGTAATGGATATTTCCGGCGAGGATCGGGGCGTGGTAACGGTATCCAATTCCGGCCATCTGCCGGAGGAAAGCATCGGCCAGCCGTTTTTCAACGATCTGGGCAGCCGGATCTGCACCGTGCTGGATGCACCCATGCAGCTGCTGCCTCTGCGCTGGCTCACCCGAAACATCGGCGTTGCACAGCTCCTGCTGCTGCTGGGCGTACTGGTAGCCCTTTGGCGCAAGGGCCCGCAGGTGCTGGCGCTGGGCTTCCCGACACTGATCTACGATCTGGCTACCATGCTGCTGCTCTGCGGCAATGATGCCCGTTTCTTCCAGTTCGTGCCTGCCATTGCGCTGCCGGTGGTGCTTGCACTGTGTTGGCAAAGCGAAAATGTTACCGAATGATCGTTCTTAGAACAAAGATTTTACAACACTTTTCAGAAATAATCTTCAAATACTTGCCAAGTTAATTACAAATGTGTTACAATTATACTCCCCAATACTGGGGAGATCCGGAGGCGAGCTTATGGCACAACACGAGATGCACCTGGCAATTCCCGCCGCTGCGAGCAATGTGCTCATCATGCGCATGGCTGTAAGCGGCATGGGCATGCTTTGCGGGCTGGAGGTAGACCTGATCGGCGATCTGCGCGCCGTTACCGGCGAGTGCTGCGATTGTCTGCTGGGCCGTGCCCGTGTGCCGGAGACCCTCGTTGCCGATGCTGCGCTCCGGGATGGCAGACTGGTGCTCACCTTTACCGCCCAGGGCGTGGGGGAGGGCGAGGGCCAGCCCGTGGACCGGGATATCGCCTACGGCATCCTTTCCACGCTGATGCCCGAAGTATTCCTTCGGGAGGATGAGCTGGGCATTGTGGAGATCATCTGCTCGATGCCCGTAGCCGGAGATGAGGCCCATGAGTGACGAACGCATTGCAAGCCTGCATGCCGCTTATGCAGCCGATCACGACCCTGCTGTGCGGGACGAGCTTCTGGAAAACTACCTGCCCCTTTCCCGCGCGGTAGCGGCCAAATTCATCGGCCGCGGCATCGAGCGGGACGATCTGGAGCAGGTGGCGGCCATGGCGATGCTTTCTGCCTTGGAACGCTTCGACCCTGCCATGGGCAACCGCTTCTCTTCCTTTGCGGTGCCCACCATCGCCGGTGCGCTGCGCAACCACATCCGCGACCGGGGCGACGGCATGCGTATGCCCAGGGATATCCGCCAGCAGCTGTACAGGATGCAGAAGGCGCAGGCCGCCTACGAGCAGGCCTACGGCTGCACCCCCTCGGCTTATCAGCTGGCAGCCTATATGGGCATCTCGCCCGATGAGCTGCTCACGCTGCTGGATGCAGCCCAGCGGCAGAATGCCGTTTCTTTGGACAGCGCCGTGGGCGAGGATGGGGAAAGCACCCTGGAGAGCTTTCTTGGCAGAGAGGATAAGGGCTTTGAGCAAATGGAACGCTCCCAGTTGCTCAACTGGCTTTTGGAAAAACTTGCCCCGCAGGAGCGGGAGCTTCTGGAACTGCGCTATGTGCATCAGCTGGGCCAGCGGGAGACCGCAGGCAGGCTGGGCGTGAGCCAGATGCAGGTGAGCCGCCTGGAAAGGCGCATTTTGGGCCGCCTGCAGACCCTGGCCACCGCAGGCAGCGTATAACGACCATCATCAATAAACGAAAGGAGGCAGGTATCCATGCAGCAAAACCCGTTTCAGGGCATGAATCAGCCCCAGTGGCCCCAGCAGAATACCATGCCTCCCTTCGGCATGCAGCAGCCTGCGGGCAATCCCTTCGGGCAGCCAGGCATGCAGGGCGGCTGCCCCTTCCCGCAGCCTTCCATGCCTCAGAACCCCTTCGCGGCGCAGCCCGATCCCTTTGGGCTGCAGCAGCCCATGCAGATGCCGGTGCAGCCTCAGCAGTGGCCCCCGCCCGGCGCCCAGCAGGCCATGACCCCTGAGGCCATGCAGCAGATGCAGTACGAGGCCTGGCAGTACCAGCAGGCTCAGCTGCAGAACCTGAACCAGCCCGTGCGTAAGCAGAAGAAGCCCAAGGCACCCAAAGCCCCCAAGCCCCCCAGGCAGCAGGGCGGGAACCGTCAGGGCGGCCTCAGCGGCAAGGCATTCCTTGTGCTGGTGCTGATCGCTGCCCTCATCGGCGTGGGTGTGTACTTCCTGTTCTTCCGGGGCAATACCGGCAAGCCAGGCACCGCCCGCATCGAGCTGGGCTACATGGGCAACGTGTTCAAGGGCGATGCGCTCATCGTGCGCAACGAGACCGCCTATAACGAAGAAGGCGTGCAGGATATCGATTACGAGGTGGCCGAGGGCAGCGTGGTCTACCGCGGCGACCCGCTCTGTTATGTGTACTCCACCGGCTATTCCACCGGCGAAATGAACGCCCTGCAGGATTACCGCGACCAGATCAACGACTACCAGCAGACCCTGCTCAGTGCAGAGACCGCCTACGATCAGCGTATGGATATGCTGGAGACCGAGGTGCTGGAGCGGGGCCTGGAGGTGCGCAGCCTGGTGCAGGGCGCAAGAGGCAACCTGATCAATCAGGAAAAGATCCTGGCCACGGCCATTACCCAGCGGCAGAACTATTTCCGCAGCAAGTACTCCACCGATACCCGTCTCAGCCGCCTCTACGACGACGAGAACACCCAGCAGCAGCGCATCGAGAGCTGGATCAAGCCCAAGCTGGCTGCGCAGGAGAGCATCGTCAGCTTCTATACCGACGGCTTTGAGCATGCCCTGTCTCCCGAATTGTACGAGGGCTACACCCCCTCTCAGGTGCGGGCCATGATCAACGGCGAAAAGCCCGAGACCAGCGCAGCCGAGCGCGGTAAGATCGATCTGTACCGCTTGATCAAGAAGGATAATTATGCGGTGCTGCTGCTGGTGAACGAAAAGAACTGGAACCCCACCAAGGATGGTATCTACGACCTTACCCTGGAGCAGTTTACCGATACCCGGGTACAGGCCAAGGTACTTTCCTACGCCCGCTCCGGCGGCGAGCTGCTCATCCGCCTTGCGGTGGTGGATGATGTGGCCAATGTGCTCTACATGCGCACCTGCGAAGCCACCATCAGCGAGTCTGTGCGGTGCATGACGGTGCCCGTGGAAGCCATCTATACCCAGAACGATGCCGAGGGCGTCGTGATCGATCAGAACGGTGTGCCCAGCTTTGTGCCGGTCACCATCCTCAAGCGTGAGGATGGCCTGGCCTACATCCAGGCCATTCAGGCCGGCGTGCTGGAGGAAGGCAAGCTGGTACAGCTGTTCCATTGATCCACAAACAGGGGAGGGAAAGCCAATGAATACCCCGGCGCCGCTGCTCACCGGCGAACAGGTGAGCGCAGAATGCCTCCAGAGCAATGTGCAGCGCATATTGGACGATTTAGCCAAAAATCGGTACAAAAATTCTCAACCGGCACGGCTCATCGCCGTTACCAAGACCGTTACACCAGAAGTGATCAATCTTCTGAAACCCTTGCAGATCCTTGATATCGGCGAAAACCGGGCCCAGGTGGCCATGCCCAAAATGCCCCTGCTGGAGCCGGATTTTCGCCTCCATTGGATCGGAAGGTTGCAAACCAACAAAGTTAAATATATAATAGATTCTGTATATATGCTGCATACGCTGGATCGCCTCGCCCTTGCGCAGGAGGTGCAGCGCCGCGCAGCGGAATGCGGCCGGGTGATCCCTGCGCTGGTGCAGGTAAACATCTCCGGCGAGGAGCAGAAGGGCGGTATGCCTCCCGAAGAGGTGCTTCCCTTCCTCCGGCAAATGAAAGGTTTTTCCAACATCCACATCCAGGGCCTGATGAGCATCATGCCCGCCAGAGCCTCCGAGGAGGAGCTTACCGGTCTGTTCCGGGGCATGCGCCGCTTGTTCGATCAGCTGGCGCAGGAGGCCGTTGAGGGTGTGGAGATGCGCGAACTCTCCATGGGCATGAGCGGCGATTACGCCATCGCAGCCCGGGAAGGCGCAACTATGGTAAGGATCGGCACAGCATTGTATCAGCCCTCGGGCCGGTGACCGATCATTTTGGGAGGTACGGGTAGTTTGGATATGTTTCGTAAGATCAGCCAATGGGTGACCGACAGGAGCGATTCCTTCATCCGCGGCGGGCAGAATAATCAGCCGGAGCCGGAATACGAGCCGCTGCAGGCAACCGCCGATGCCAGCGAGGTCTCCGGCAACGGTCTGGATCCCTTTGGCGATGGCGACCGCAAGTACGGCGGCCGTCAGCCCTATCGCAGCCGCGAGGATCTGGAAGCCGAAGCCGAGCGCAAGGCTGCCATCCGTGCCCAGCAGGAAGCAGAAGCCTATCAGGCCCAGCTGCAGGCTCAGCAGGAGCAGATGCAGCAGACCGGCGTTTACCCTCAGGAGCAGCTGCAGTACCAGCAGGAGCAGTATGCTGCCCAGCAGCAGGCCCAGTACCAGCAGGAGCAGTACGCTGCCCAGCAGCAGGCTCAGTATCAGCAGCAGATGCAGTACCAGCAGGAGCAGCAGTACACTGCTCAGCAGGGCTACAATCAGGCCAATGTGATCCCCTTCCCCGGTATGCAGAGCGCTGCGGACGGTTCCGTGTACGCCCATGTGGAGTACATCGTGCAGCTGACCAGCCGCAACGAGTGCCGCACGGTGATCGACTACATCCGCACCAATGCTTCCGTTTTCCTGAACATGGAAGCCATCGAGAACCCCAGCGAGCGCCAGCGCTGCGTAGATATGCTCAGCGGTGCTGCCTATGCGCTGGGCTGCGCCCTCAACCGCATCTCTCCCCGCGGTGTGTACCTGATCTCCTCTCCCTCTGTGCGGGTCATGATGGACAGCGCCACCCAGAAGCTGGCCTCCAGCCCCGAGGTGCGCAGCTTTGCCCGCCAGAGCTACGAGCCCGAGCAGGTGCACGCAAGCTACACCGCACGGCAGACCATGCCCGAGGAGCCTGTGGAGAGCGTGCAGAGCAGCGGCTTTTCCTCCGGCTCTCCCACCCAGCGTTTCCAGTCTCAGGGTGCGCAGGGCATGCCCATGAGCTTTTCCACCGCCATGGCAGGCAGCCTGACCAGCACCTACCGCGCTGTACAGTCTCAGCGCTACAACGCTCAGTGATCGAGCAGGGAGGCATCCATGCCCTACGGAGACGATGAAGCCCTGCTCCGGCGGCGGCTTACCGAGCTGGCCCAACGGGCCGACCGCACCGGCTGCCCCACCTTTACCGAGTTTCTCACCCCCGCTCAGGCACCCATGGCCCTTTCGGCTGCCAAAGAAGCAGGCGTTACCGCACAGCTTTCCGGCGGCTACGAGGATGCGGAGCGTGTTATGGCCCGCTTTGCTCCGCCCGATTGCTGGGAGGAGCCCTGGCCCATCCGGGCGCTGGAGCTGCAATGGCCGCACCAGAGCGCCCCTACCCATCGGGATCTGCTTGGCAGCGTGATGGGGCTGGGCATCCGCCGAGGTCTGGTGGGCGATATCGTGGTGGAGGCCGAGAAAGCATACCTGTTTGCAGAGGCCGCCATGGCAGAGCATATCGCCTCGGTGCTCACCGGCGCAGGCCGGGTGCATCTGCAGGTGGCGCTGCTGGATGAGCTGCCCGTGCCCACCCCGCCCGAGGGCAGGCCCGTTAGGGATACCGTATCCTCTCCCAGATTGGATGCGGTGGTGGCTGCCGGGTTTTCTGTCTCCCGCAGCAAAGCCGCCGACCTGATCAACGCCGGGCATGTAAAGCTCCGGCACATCCCCTGCCTGCGCACCGACGCCCATGTGGCCGAGGGCGACGCGATCTCTGTTCGCGGTCTTGGCAGGCTTCAATTGTGCGAGATCGGGCAGCCGACCCGTAAAGGCCGCTACCCGCTCAGTATGCTCCGCTTCGGCGAGCGTAAATAGAACCTTCGGGAATCTGAAAGGAGAATGAACATGGCTTTGACGATCGATGATATTCTGGATAAAGAGTTTGGCCTCAAAGGCGGCGGATATGACCGTGACGATGTAGACCAGTTCCTGGATGAGATCTGCGATGAGATGACCAATCTGCATAACAGCATCAACGAGCTGCAGCAGAAGCTGGCCAACACCGAGGCTGCTCTTCAGCAGGCTCAGGAGGAGGCCGCTGCCGCTCCCGCACAGGAGCAGACCGCTCCCGAGCAGCCCAACCTTGGCGCCACGCTGGAAAGCATGTTCCGCCGTGCCGGTATGGTGGCTGATGATACCGTGAAGGAAGCCGAAGAAAAGGCCACCGGCATCGTGAAGGAAGCCGAGGAGAAGGCCTCTCAGATCCTGGATGAAGCCATCGAAGAGCGGGAGACCATCCGCAAGAGCCTGGGCGACCTGAAAGCCTCTGCTGCCGCTTACCGCCAGAGCTATCTGGAGATGCTGGAGAAGCACCGCCAGGCCCTGGAGGAGACCAACGGTATTTTTGCCGAGGAAGAAGCCTGATCTGTTTCAACTCAAGACCCACTGCGTTTTCGGATGCGGTGGGTCTTGCTTATGGGAGCAGCCCGCCGGGGCAAAGCCCTGCATAACGATCGACCGAGAACCGCAAGAGGGAGGAATGCTCATGCTCACCCTGCGCCCAATCACCGCCGAAAATCTGGAAAGCGTTCTTGCATTGAAGGTCTCACCAGCGCAGAAAAGCTACGTTTCCACCGTGGCGGCTTCGCTGGCACAGGCCTGGGTGTACAGGGATACGGCCTTTCCCTTTGCCGTGTATGCCGGGGATGAGCCGGTCGGCTTTGTGATGCTGGGCTATTATGCCCCTCGGCAGCAGTACACCCTCTGGAAATTTCTGATCGATGCGGCGCACCAGCACAGGGGCTACGGCAGGCAGGCGCTGCAGCTGGCCATCCGCTGGCTGCAGGAGGTCAAGGGTGCGAACGAGGTGTATACAGGTGTGCTGCTGGGCAATGAAAACGCCAAACGGCTGTACCTTTCCGAGGGCTTCGCGCCCACCGGCCTGGTGGAAAACAATATGGAAGAGCTCAGGCTCCGCTGCTGAGAGGGGAAGGCTTCCGGCAACGGAGTCTTTTCTCTGCGTCCGGGCAGCGGTGTATGCCCTGCGCCGTTCTCACCCTCCCCGGCGAGCAACTTGCCGAAAAAGCGAGCTGTCCGCTTTCCGGGCGCTGGAACAACACAGCTGTATGTTGTATGATAAAGCCACAACACAGCAGAGGAGGAAACACCATGACCCAGATCGGAGAGACCCTCGCCCGGCTCCGCAGGGAGCGCGGCATGACCCAGGAGGCTTTGGCGGAATGCATGGGCGTGTCCGCACAGACCATCTCCAAATGGGAGAACAGCACCACCTGCCCGGATGTGATGCTGCTGCCGGTACTGGCAGATTTCTTCGGCGTTACCGTGGATGCGCTCTACGGCAGGAGCACCGTGGAAAAGCGCATCCACCGGGAGGATGCCTGGGATGCAGCCATGGAGCAGATGCGCCGGGTGATCGTGCGCTGCTTTTACGGTGGAGACAGCAAGGCCGATGTGGATGAGCTGGCGGATGAGCTGCAGGCCTCGCTGAAGGATGGTGTTTCCCGCAGTGTGATCCAGAGCGGCAACGGCAGCATCATCTATATGCGGGAGCCGGTGGGCACCATGGCCATCAAGCGCCCGGAGCAGGGCTGGAGCAGCCTGTTCAGCAACGAAAACAACCGGCGGATGCTCGTTCTGCTGGCGGATGAGGACTTCCGTAAGGCCATGGCAGCGATCCTGAAAAAGCGGATGCTCACCTTTACCATGCCCGCACTCTGTAAAGTGGCCGGAGTAGCGGATGCTGCCCGCCTGGAGCAGCTGGTGGAGGAAAGCGGCCTGTTTGCCTGCAAGACCCTGGCCATAGACGAAAGCACCATGACCTATTACGAGCTGACCCAGGGGGAGCAGAAGCTGTATTTGCTTTTGGCGGCCCTGCTGTTTGCCGGGGAGTATGCGGAATATGTACCCTGCCATTGCTATTTCGCCGGGAACGGTCATTATTTCACCCCGTAAGGAAAAGCAGGGCTGCGTATGGCACCGCAGACAGGCAGGGCAGTGCCGCCCTCTGTATCGCCGGGCATGCTCCGGGCCACGAGAGAAAGGATGGTCGGCAAACCGGCATTCAAAAATGAGCATCCGGCTTTATGCCGGATGCTCACGCTGTTTGTCTTGCGGTTTTGGCTGCGGGGAGAGGGTATCCGACCCGCCGGGGAGCCTCTTTGCTTCATTCGTCTCCGAACCTGCAGCGGATCACCTGTAAATGCAGGGTGATCTCATCAAGGCGGGTCTCCTCCAGCACCGCTTCGGGCACGGAGAAGCCCATGGGAGTCATGCGCAGGAAGGCACTGGCCTGCTCCGGGGTGAGGGGCAGAGTCGAGCGCACCTCACGCTGCTCCAGGATCTGCGCATGCTTGCCCAGATGCTCCAGCACCTGCCGGTTGCTGTAGCCCTCCTGCCGCAGGTAGGGCTGGAATGCGGAGCGGATCTCGCAGAGATAGTCACTGTCCGGGATCACCTTGATCAGCTCGCCGCCGGGCTTCAGCACCCGCCGGAAGGCATCGTAGCTGGCCGGGGTGAGCACATCCAGCACCACGTCGATGCGCTCGTCGCCAAGAGGCAGCTGCTTCAGGTCGGCCACCAGCCAAAGCACATTGCCGGGCTTCCGGGCAGCAGCCAGGATGCCGTCCCGGCTCAGGTCGATGCCGATCACACGGCTTTGGGGAAAACGCCCCGCAAGGCTGCGGGCATAGTAGCCCTCGCCGCAGCCTGCATCCAGCAGGGAGAAAGGGGCATCGCCAAAACGGGCGGAAAGCAGCTGGGCAACAGCCTCCAGCACCGGGGCATAGAAGCCGCTTTCCAGCACCACGCTGCGGCTTTCGAACAGCGCCGCATCGTATTTTTCCTTGCTCTGGTCGCGCTGGGGGGCAAGGTTCACATAGCCCTTGGCGGCCAGATCGTAGCAATGGTTGCCATTGCACCGGAGGCTGCCCCCATTGAGCGAAAACGGCTGCCCGCAGCGGGGGCAGGCCAGCAGGGAAAGGTCGTTTTGCAGTATGCCGGTCAGGGTCTTTATGTTCAAGGGGTGTACCTCCATCCTTAGCCCGGGATGCGTGGGTATCGTCTTGGGCATTATACCATTTCAGGGCTGTGCTCGTCCAGCCGGGGCAGAAGGGACCCGGGCACAGCTGGGGTGTGGGCAATAAAAAATCGAGTGTTCGTTTGAACACTCGATCTGGTGCGATCGACGGGACTTGAACCCGTACTCGGTTAAGAACACGCCCCTCAAACGTGCGCGTATGCCAATTCCGCCACGATCGCATGCTGCCTTGCTGACAACATCGTTTATTATACAGAAGGTCTCACGGTTTGTCAACGTTTTTTTTCAGAAAACCTCCCCGGATGCACAGGCGGCAGTGGGGGAGTGCGGCGGGCAGGATGGCTGTTTCGGCAGAGAGGGGCGAAAAATCCTGCTTTTGCGAAAGTGGGGAGGTTTTTTCCCTGTTCCCTCTTGAAATAGCGGTGGCTATCATGTATAATTGTTTTGATAATAACCCCAACGAATTTCATGGAGGGAACAATCATTATGAAGCATATTCAGACCGTTTCTCAGCCCTGCCTGCGTCAGTCCCTGGCCCATGGTGGCTGCGGCGAGTGCCAGAGCTCCTGCCAGAGCGCCTGCAAGACCAGCTGCACTGTAGCCAATCAGAGCTGCGCCAATAAGGAAAACCAGATCCTCGCCGGCCGCGATGGCAAGGTGAACCATTCCTTTGGCAAGTAATTTCCATTCATGAAAAGCTACCGCATGAGCACTTGCTGCCATGCGGTGCTTTTTTGGTTTTCCCCGTGGTCAATAAGGAGAGAAGAAGCATGATCCATTTGTTTGAATCCCTCGGCAAGCGCATGGCGCTGGATGTGGGCAGCGGCGCTGTTCTGTCGCTGGATGCCATCGCTTACGATGCCCTTGCTATGCTGGTAGAGGATGCGGACGCGGATGTGGCCGCCGCCCTTGCCCACAAGTACGATAAGACCGAGGTGGAGGAGACCGTCGCCGAGCTCAAACAGCTCATGGAGATGGGCTACCTGAACACCGACGACGACTACAGCCACGTAGAGCCTGTGGATACCGGCGTGGTAAAGGCCATGTGCCTGCTGGTGGCCCACGATTGCAACCTGCGCTGCAAATATTGCTTTGCCGATACCGGCGAATACCATATGGCCAGCCGCACCATGCTCTCTGCCGAGACGGGCCGCAAGGCGCTGGATTGGCTGGTGGCCCACAGCGGCAACCGCAAGAACCTGGAGGTAGACTTCTTCGGCGGCGAACCGCTGATGAATTTCCAGGTCATCAAGGATGTAGTTGCCTATGGCCGCGAGCTGGAAAAGAAGCATGGCAAGGTGTTCAAGTTCACCACCACCACCAATGCGGTGCTGCTCAACGAGGAAATGATGGATTTCCTCAACGCCGAGATGGATAACGTGGTCATCTCTATCGATGGCCGCCGGGAGGTGCACGACCGTATGCGCCCCACCCCCAACGGCAAGGGCAGCTACGACCTGATCATCGACCGGGCCAAGAAGTTCGTGGAAAAGCGCGGCCAGCAGCGCTATTACCTGCGCGGCACCTTTACCGGCTACAATCTGGATTTTGGCAACGATGTGCTGCACCTGGCCGATCTGGGCTTTGAGCAGCTCTCCATCGAGCCCGTGGTCACCGATGAAAAGTGTCCCTACGCCATCAAGGAGAGCGACCTGCCCACCGTGTATGATGAGTACGAGCGGCTGGGCCGGGAGTACATCAAGTACCGCCGGGAGGGCAAGTGGTTCAGCTTCTTCCACTTTATGGTGGATCTGACCGGCGGCCCCTGCCTCAAAAAGCGCCTCACCGGCTGCGGCAGCGGCAACGAGTATGTAGCCGTTACCGCCGATGGCGATATCTACCCCTGCCACCAGTTTGTGGGCCGCGAAGGCATGCAGATGGGCTCTGTGGTGGATGGCAGCTTCGACCGGGAGATCCAGCGCAAATTCCAGCAGAACAACGTGCTCAATAAGGATAAGTGCGCAAAATGCTGGGCACGCTTCTATTGCAGCGGCGGCTGCGCTGCCAATGCCCATGCCTTCAACGGCGATATCTCCAAGCCCTACGAGATGGAGTGCCGCCTGGAGCAGAAGCGCCTGGAGTGCGCCATGGCCATCTATGCCATCGAGCAGGAGCAGGCTGCAAACAAGTGAATGTAAACGCTTGTTTGTGGATTGTGCAAACGCTATTTACCCTCTGTTCACAGAATGGACAAATCTCTGTGTTATCATAAAGCTGTAGTAAGGAGGGATCACTACATGATGAACAACAAACAAAAGTTTTTCCGTACCCTTTCCATTGTTTTGACCCTTGCGCTGGCCATCAGCCTGGGCACCTCCCTGCTTCAGCAGTACACCGTTGCGGGTGCAGAGAGCGTTACCCTGTCTCAGGGCGCTACCGTGGTGGCAAGCCCCTTTACCGAGGCAGTCAACAAGGTGCACGGCAGCGTAGTGGGCGTTAACAACTACGCCATGTCTACCGGTTACGACAGCTACGGCAGCTTTGGCTTCCCCTTCGATTTCGGCTTTGGCTACGGCTATGGCTACCCCTACGGCAGCGACCGTGACCGGGAGCCCGAAGAGGTGCTGGCAGGCAGCGGCAGCGGCGTGGTGGTGGCTCCCGGCTATGTGCTCACCAACTTCCACGTGGTAGAGGATGCCACCCGCCTGGAGGTCACCTCCGGTGAGGATGCTTACGAAGCGATCCTGGCGGGCTCCGATGAGTCGCTGGATCTGGCCGTGCTCAAGATCCAGGGCGATTTCCCCGTCCAGCCCGTTGTGCTGGGCGACAGCGACCTGCTCAACGTAGGCGACTGGGCCATCTGCATCGGCAACCCCCTCAGCTTTACCGGCACCACTACGGTGGGCATCGTGTCTGCGCTGAACCGGGAGATCACCAATTCCACCACCGACCTGTACGGCCGCCGTATCGAGAGCGTTAACCTGATGATCCAGACCGATGCTGCCATCAATGCAGGCAACAGCGGCGGCGGTATGTTCAACGTGGCCGGTGAGCTGATCGGCGTGCCTTCTATGAAGTACACCGGCAGCTACATGTCCGCCACCTCTGTGGAGGGCATCGGTATGGCCATCCCGATCAATGTGGCCAAGCCCCTTCTGGAGGATGTGCTCAGCGGCAAGACCCCCGAGGCACAGGCCAGCCAGCAGAGCGGCAACACCCTGACCACTGCCGAAAAGCCCCGTATCGGCGTAACGGTGGCCAATCTGAACCCCAAGCTGTATGCCGTGGCCAACGGCATCCTGCCCAACGGTGCGTATATCACCGAGGTGGAGGCAGGCTCCCCCGCCGAGAAGGCCGGTCTGGTGGCCGGTGATATCGTGGTGGAGATCGATGGTACCGTGGTCAAGAGCACCACGGAGATGATCAACCTCCTGCAGAACAAGCAGGCAGGCGATACCGCCAACGTAAAGGTGTACCGTGTGGAGGGCCTCAACGATATGGAGACCTTCGATGATATCCCCGAGGGCGAATACATGGATATGGTCGTTGAGTTGGCCATTCTGGACAGCGTGGCACAGTAACAGAACAGAACCTCCGATCCGGCAGCACCGGGTCGGAGGTTTTTCAGCGCATACGAAAACGCCCGTTCCATCCATATTGGCTGGAACGGGCGTTTACTATTCAGCAGGATCAGAACTCCATCTTGCTCTGGATGTAAGCGGGCAGATCCTCGATCTTGACGCGCTCCTGGGTCATGGTGTCGCGGTCGCGCACGGTGACGGACTGGGTCTCTTCGGTCTCGAAGTCTACGCAGATGCAGAAGGGAGTACCGATCTCGTCCTGGCGGCGGTAGCGCTTGCCGATGGAGCCGGTCTCGTCGTACTCCACCATGAAGTGCTTGGCCAGCTTCTCGTAGATCTCGGTGGCCAGGCCGCCCAGCTTGTTCTTCTGCAGGGGCAGCACAGCGCACTTGTAGGGAGCCAGCGCAGGATGCAGGTGCAGCACGGTGCGCACATCGCCGCCCTCCAGCTCTTCTTCTTCGTAAGCGTTGCACAGGAAGGCAAGCACCATACGATCCACACCCAGAGAGGGCTCGATGCAGTAGGGCACGAACTTCTCGTTGGTGGTGGGGTCCATGTACTCCATACCCTTGCCGGAATGGTTCTGGTGCTGGGTAAGGTCGTAGTCGGTGCGGTCGGCAATGCCCCACAGCTCGCCCCAGCCGAAGGGGAAAAGGTACTCAAAGTCGGTGGTCGCCTTGGAGTAGAAGGCCAGCTTCTCGGGCTCGTGGTCGCGCAGGCGCAGGCTCTCTTCCTTGATGCCGAGGCTCAGCAGCCAATCGCGGCAGAAGGCGCGCCAGTAGTTGAACCACTCAAGATCCTCGCCGGGCTTGCAGAAGAACTCCAGCTCCATCTGCTCGAACTCGCGCACACGGAAGATGAAGTTGCCGGGGGTGATCTCGTTACGGAAGCTCTTACCGATCTGGGCAATGCCGGCGGGCAGCTTCTTGCGGGTGGCGCGCATCACGTTCTGGAAGTTGACGAAGATGCCCTGGGCGGTCTCGGGGCGCAGGTAGATCTCGTTGGTGGAGTTCTCGGTAACGCCCGCATGGGTCTTGAACATCAGGTTGAACTGACGGATGCCGGTGAAATCCTTCTTGCCGCAGGTGGGGCAGACGATGTCGTGCTCGTTGATGTAGGCTTCCAGCTCGGCGTTGGTCCAGCCGTCGCCGGTCTCAGCGCCCTCGGTGAAGTCTTCGATCAGCTTATCGGCACGGAAACGGGCCTTGCAGGCCTTGCAATCCATCAGGGGATCGTTGAAGCCGCCCACGTGACCGGATGCTACCCACACCTCACGGTTCATGAGGATGGCGGCGTCCAGACCTACGTTGTACTTGCTTTCCTGAACAAACTTCTGCCACCAGGCCTTCTTGACGTTGTTCTTGAACTCAACGCCCAGAGGGCCGTAGTCCCAGCTGTTGGCCAGACCGCCGTAGATCTCGCTGCCGGGATAGATAAAACCGCGCCCCTTACAGAGCGCAACCAACTTGTCCATAGTCAAAGCTGCCATTGGAAGTGCCTCCCCTGGTAAATAATCGTAATCTGTTTCATCATAGCCGTACAGGGGGTAAATGTCAAGGGTTTTCCCGGCTGTACAGCAGAAAACCAGCACCTGCGGGCGGTTTACAGCCGCTCGGCGATGCCCTGCAGGTACAGGTCTGCCAGGTCGATGTCCGATACCTTGTAGAGCATCCGGCTGCCCACCACATCCTCCACTTCGCTGATCAGGGGGCCTGCCTCGTCATAGAGCAGATCCACCCCGGCCATGCACAGGGGCGCGCCCGCCGCCTCAAAGCGGTCGATCACCGCCTGGGCCAGCGCACGTTCGGCATCGGTAAGGGTGTGCAGCGCCACATGGCCGCCCAGCTTGAAGTTGCTCACCACGCCCTCTTTGGCGGTGCGCATCACCCCGGCCAGGATCTGCCCGAAGAGCACGTACACCCGCAGGTCGCAGCCGGGCTTCCCGGCTACCGCCTGGTGCAGCGCAGGCCGGAGGCCGCCTTTGTGCAGGGCTTCCGAAGCAGCCAGCCATTGGGCCTCGGTTTCGATCAGCTGCACCGCCTCGCCGCCGTGGCCGTCGGCGGGCTTCAGCACCCGGGGCAGAGCCCCCGGCTGCTGGCAGGCATCGGTCAGGAATACCGTATCTGCCATGGGCAGCCCCTGCAAAAACAGGTGGGTGCGCCGCTTGTCGTTGCAGATGCGGCATACCCTGCTGTTGTTGAAGACCGGTATGCCCATCCGCTCCAGGTGCTCGCTGACCAGATCCAGCCGCATGCGGGCCAGCACCGCATCGGGCCTGGCGGGCTGCCCGTCCAGCAGGGCATAGGGCTGCCCGCTGCCGTCCATGCCAAGGGTGAGCCGGTCGAGGGTGACTGCCTCCACATCCAGCCCGTAGCGCAGACCATATTCCCGCATCATAGCGGCAAAATCCCGGTTGACCGAAAGGTCGGGGGCATCGTACAAAAGCCAGCATGTTTTCATCTGCTTCACCTGAGCTGTTCCTTTATATAGTGCATAATGTGCTGCGCCATGTTCACGCCCGTGCAGGCCAGTGTGGTCTTGAAATGGGCGTTGCTGTTCACCTCGCAGAGCAGGGGGCCGTTTTTGCCGAAGAGCACGTCCACCCCGGCAAAATCCAGCCCCAGAAGCTGGGTGGCGCGCAGAGCCAGCTGTGCTTCCGCTTCGGTGGGGGTATAGGGGGCCATGGTACCGCCCAGTGTCAGGTTGCTGCGGAAATCGCCCCCGGTGCTCTGCCGCAGGATGGAGGCCACCACCCTGCCGCCCACCACATTGATGCGCACATCCCGCCCCATGCTTTCGGTGATCGCCTGCTGGTACAGGATGGGCACCCCGGCCAGCGCAGCGGTCTTTTGCAGCAGTTCCTCCTCATTTTGGCACAGGTAGACCTGCTGCCCGAAGGAGCCGCAGCATTCCTTTACTACCACAGGGTAACCCAGCTCCCGCCCGATCCTGGCGGCAAAATCCAGCGTGGGGTAACCGATGGCGGGAAAGGTCTTGGGGGCCGGTATGGTGCGGGGCATGGGCAGCCCGCTCTGGGCCAGCGCCAGCCATGTAAGGGATTTATCATCGCACAGGGCAATGCTGCGGGCGCTGTTGAACAGCCGCATGCCCAGCTGCTCCAGCCGCTGCGCCAGAAGGATGTCCTTATCCCAATAGACCACAAAGGTATAGTCTTCGGGCCGGAAGTCACCTGCAAGGGCACAGACCAGCTCTGCATTGGTCATTACCTCCAGGCAGAGCCCCTCTGCCTCGGCAGCCTCGGAAAGAAATGTATACAGCTCATCGAATTTGCCGGTGCGCAAAAAGGCGTTCACCACCAACAGACCACGGATCATACCCTCACCTCACAGGCGTAGTGTACCTAAGCTCCCGGTACGCATCCTATCATAGCAAAAGCGGGGACGGCATTCAATCCCTCCGGCTGCGCACAGTCTGTATTTTTCCGCATAGGATGCCACAGAAAGGAGCGGATGCAATTGGCAGTGTTGAGCGGTGTTCCCTATCAGGCACTCAGGTGGCAGGAGATGGAGGGCCAGCCTTTCGGCAACGGTGTGGGCTACAATGGCCTGATCCTGGGCGATGTGAGCAATTTGATCGATACAGAGGGCGCCATTGCTGTTGAGGGCAGCGTGACCAGCAACCGGGGCATGTCGGTGGGCTTCGGGCGGAGGGGACAGCAGACCATTCCCTACGACCCCTTTGCGGTGCGTTTTCTGGCGGGCGGTAATGTGAGCATCGCCGGGGCGCAGACGGTGGTGGGCAATGTGGTGGGCAACGGCAGCTTTCAGGCGGGGCTGGGCAGCACCTACCTGATCGGTAAAAGCGATGCCCCGGATCAGCGGCAGGAACTGGCAGCCCTGTACGCCGCCAACGGCAGCCCCTACTGGATGCCCCAGGATGACGGCAGCCGCTGGGTCATATCCGGCTACGATACGCCCCGATACATCCCTGCCCCAAGGCTGAGCGCAGATGTGCCCGCCTTCTTTGCCGATGCGCGGAGCAGCCTTCTGTGCCGCATGCAGAACATAGCCGCTCTGCCGCCCGCCGGCACCACCCGGTGGGCCGATGGCGGCGTTACCCTTACCGGCAGCGACAGCCTGCAGAACGTGTTCGATCTGGAATGGCCCGAAGACGGTTCCCTGACCGGCCCCATCGCCATCGATACGCCGGAGGGCAGCCTCAGCATCGTGCGCATCCGCAGCGGCAAAAGCCTCCGCATCACCAACGGGCTGTGGGGCAGCGAAGCAAGGGCTGCCCATACCCTCTATGTGCTGATGGATGCCCAGGAGGTATCCATGCCGGTGGCCGCTGCCATCTACGGCAGCCTGCTGGCCCCCGGAACGGTGTGGAATGCCCACCCCACCGGCGGCAACATCAACGGCAACACGGTGCTGGCCGGGCTTCGGGTGCCCCAGGGCAGCGGCTTTGAGCTGCATTGGTTCCCCTTTGTGGGCGGTATGACGGGCCTCGGCAGCTGCCAGCCGGAGGCCCTGCCCGAAGCGCCGCCCCAGGCGGATCAGCAGCCTGCGCCGGAGGTGCCCCAAAGCCCGGAATGCCCGGCTTGCCCGCAGTGCCCGGTGTGCTGCGAGAACGGCATCATCTCCGGTATCATGCTGCCCAGCGGCCATTGCCAGTGGCGGCTCAAGCTGCAGCTGCTCAGCAGCCGGCAGGTGCTGTCGGTCTGGCAGGGCTGCGGGCTGCAGCCCTTCACCTTTGAGGTGGAGCCGGAGGAGGATTACCTTCTGCTGGCGGAGACCTGCTGCCATTACGAGATCCGGCTGAACCGGCTCTGCGTACGCTCACTCACCCTGCGGGGGTGAGCGGAGGGAATGCTGCCCATCCGACAGCATTCCCTGTTTTGTATGATTCTTGTCTTGTTCTTGACAAACCGGCTCGCGGAGGGTACCCTATCATAATTAGGTCATCTGTTGGCGCTTATGCCCAAGCCGCAGGGCAGCGGATCGACCGTCAGCCTGTCCGGTGCGATGCCGGGCCGTTGAAGGGAAGGACTACCATGAATCGGATCCTTGTAAAGAAGGTACTGAACCCCACCGTCACCCTGATGGAGGTGGAAGCCCCGCTGGTGGCCAAAAAGGCGGAGCCGGGTCAGTTTATCATTCTGCGTGCGGATGGCGAGGGTGAACGCATCCCCCTGACGATCGCGGATTATGACCGGGAAAAAGGGAGCGTCACCATCATTTTTCAGGTGGTGGGCGCTACCACCGAAAAGCTCAACCACCTCAGCGAGGGCGACTTCATCCACGATTTCGTGGGCCCGCTGGGGCGCGCCACCCATACCGAGGGTCTGCGCAAGGTGGCTGTGGTGGGCGGCGGCGTAGGCTGCGCTATTGCCTACCCGGTTGCCAAGAAGCTGCACCGGCAGGGCTGTGAGGTGCATGCCATCGTGGGCTTCCGCAACAAGGATCTGGTCATTCTGGAAGAAGAGTTCTCCAACGCCTGCACCAAGCTGGTGCGCATGAGCGATGATGGCAGCTGGGGCGAAAAGGGCCTTGTGACCGATGCCCTCAAAAAGCTGATCGAAAGCGGCGAGGCGTACGACGAGGTCATCACCATCGGGCCGCTGATCATGATGAAATTCGTCTGCAAGCTCACCAAGGAGTACGGCATCAAGACTGTTGCCAGCATGAACCCCATCATGATCGACGGTACCGGTATGTGCGGCGGCTGCCGCCTTACCGTGGGCGGCGAGACCAAGTTCGCCTGTGTGGACGGCCCTGAGTTCGACGGTCACCTGATCGATTTTGACGAGGCTATGGCCCGCGGTGCCACCTACCGCGATTTTGAGCGCCATGCCTACGAGGAAGCCTGTAATCTGTTCAAGGGAGTGGAAACCGATGCCTGATATGGCAATGCAAAAGAATCCCATGCCCACGCAGGATGCTGCGGAGCGCAGCCGGAATTTCAACGAAGTGGCGCTGGGCTATACCGAGGCGCAGGCCGTTGCGGAGGCCAACCGCTGCCTCAACTGCAAGCACAAGCCCTGCGTGGCGGGTTGCCCGGTAAAGATCTACATCCCTGCATTTATCCAGCAGGTGGCTAAGGGCGATTTTGAAGCCGCTTACCAAATCATCTCGGAGGCCAGCTCTCTGCCTGCGGTCTGCGGCCGCGTATGCCCGCAGGAGAGCCAGTGCGAGAGCAAGTGCGTGCGCGGCATCAAGGGCGAGCCGGTGGCCATTGGCCGCCTGGAGCGCTTTGTGGCCGACTGGCACAACGCCAACGCCACCGAACCCGCAAAAAGACCTGCCTCCAACGGCCATAAGGTAGCTGTGGTGGGCTCCGGCCCCTCCGGCCTCACCTGTGCGGGCGATCTGGCCAAGAAGGGCTATGAGGTAACGGTCTTTGAGGCGCTGCATCTGGCGGGCGGCGTGCTGGTCTACGGCATTCCCGAGTTCCGCTTGCCCAAGGCCATCGTGCAGAAGGAAGTGGATACCCTCAGCCAGCTGGGCGTAAAGATCGAGACCAATGTGGTCATCGGTAAGACCATCACCATCGATGAGCTGATGCAGGAATACGGCTTCGAGGCTGTGTTTATCGGCTCCGGTGCCGGTTTGCCCCGGTTCATGCGCATCCCCGGCGAGAACCTGAAGGGCGTGTACTCCGCCAACGAATTCCTCACCCGCATCAATTTGATGAAGGCCTATAAGCCCGACAGCAGCACCCCCATCCAGCGCGGTAAGCGTGTGGCGGTGGTGGGCGGCGGCAATGTGGCCATGGATGCTGCCCGCTGCGCCCGCCGTCTGGGCGCGGAGGTATCCATCTTGTACCGCCGCACCGAAGCGGAGCTTCCCGCACGCCGGGAGGAAGTGGAGCATGCCATGGAGGAGGGCATCGAGTTCCGCTTCTTGACCAATCCGCTTTCCATCTCCGGCAACGAAGAAGGCTGGGTAAGCGCCATGCGCTGCCAGCAGATGACCCTTGGCGAGCCGGATGCCTCCGGTCGCCGCAGCCCCGTGGCTGTGGAGGGCAGCGAGAGCGAGCTGCCGGTGGATTGTGTCATCATGGCGCTGGGCACCTCGCCCAACCCCCTCATCAAGGCCACTACTCAGGGGCTGGATACCCAGCGCTGGGGCGGCATCATCGTTGAGGAGGAGACCGGCAGGACCTCCCGCGAGGGCATCTATGCAGGCGGCGATGCGGTCACCGGTGCGGCAACGGTCATCCTGGCCATGGGCGCAGGCAAGACCGCTGCTGCTGCCATCGATGAGTACCTGAGCAATAAGTAAAGAAAAGCCGCCGTGCAGGCTCGGTGCAGCCGGGCCCACGGCGGCTTTTGCTGCTCTTTGGCAACCAAAAACCGTGCAGAGCGTTTTCTGCACGGTTCTGTTTGCGTTTTTTGCTTATCTGCGCTTTCTGCCGTCGTCCAGGTACTTCTTCAGCTCCTGGGGGTTCTCCAGCACGCGGCCGCAGCCGACCACCACGTTGTTTTGCGGGTCCTCTGCGCAGGAGCAGGGCACCTTCAACGCATCGGCGATGGCCTCGCACAGGCCGAACATCTGGGCACCGCCGCCGGTGAGCAGGATGCCGTACTCGAAAATGTCGGAGGCCAGCTCGGCAGGGGTGTGCTCCAGCACGCCCTGGATGCTCTCGGTGAGCTGGCGCAGCGGCTCGTCGATGGCTTCGGTGATGTCGTCGCTGTAGATACGCATGGTCTTGGGCAGGCCGGAAATCAGGTTACGGCCCGTTACATCCATGTAGGTCTGCTCCGTACGGGGAATGGCAGAGCCCAGGTTGATCTTCAGCTCGTCGGCGGTGCGCTCGCCGATGTACAGGTTATGCTTGCGCCGCAGATGCCTGATGATGGCATCGCTGAAGGCATCGCCGCCAACCTTGACGCTGTCCTCCACCAGAACGCGGTTCATGGAGATAACGCCCAGATCGGTAACGCCTGCGCTGATATCCACGATCAGCGTGCCGTAGGAGCTGTCGATGGGCAGACCTGCGCCCAGCGCAGCCGCCAGCGAACGGTGGATCAGCTGGGTGCGCTTCATGCCCACGTCGAACATGGTGGAGATGAGGGAGCGGCGCTCGGTCTCGTTAACGCCGCTGGGCACAGCCATCACCGCGCGGGGGCGCGCAAAATAGTGCTTGCCGATCACCTGGCTCACAAAGGCCTTGAGCATGGTGCTCACCAGGTCGAAATCCACGATCGCGCCTGTACGCAGCGGGCTGATGGCGAGGATGTTGCTGGGGGTGCGGCCGATCATTTTCTCCGCTTCGTCGCCAATGGCGAGAATGTTGCGGGTATCCCTGTCTACGGCTACAACGGCGGGCTCGTTGAGCTGGATGCCCCTGCCCTTCATGTAGATCAATACCCGGGAAGTACCCAGATCGATGCCGATATCACTGACTCGTGCCATTACCTTTGCCTGGCCTCCTTGCTTTGCGGTACACAAAGAAGTGCTGTCTTCGCAGCCTTATCTGGATGTATTCGCCATAGGCGGGAAAACTCCTGCTTTTTGTTACGAAGCAGGGCAGAATATATGAATTTTTGTTTACAGGGCTGTATCATGGTGATACACTGTTCCTGCAAAGGTTTTTGAGGTGGTAGATTTCGTTGCTACCACACGCCTTGTAGGCTAAAAGAGATGCAGGAGCTCAGGCGCCTGCCGGAGACCGTTGCCCACCAAAGCTCCCTTTGGTGGTTTTTCATTGATCGGCGTTCGGGTGCGGGAATGCCCGCTCGTCTGCTCTCGCACGGTATTTCCTGCGCGTGGCAGCGCCTCCGCGCAGGTGCCGCACGGCTTTGTTGTAGCTGAGCACCGCCCGCACCTGCATCGCCAGCGTGCGGTTCAGCTGCGGCAGGCGCTGCTTCATATCCTTATGCACGGAGGATTTGCTCACCCCGAAATGCTGCGCCGCACTGCGCACGGTGGCTCCCGTATCGGCAATATACTGCCCGATGGCGATGCATCGCTCCCGGATGTCTTTCTGCACATGAACCCCTCCCGGCGTTTTGGAAAGCATATGCAGCCGGAGGGCACAAAATGGCATACAGGGAAGGTTTGCTGCTTCCTCATCATTTTCTAAGAAATCTTTGAGGAAATCCTCAAGCATGGGTGCGGTTTCTGTGCTACAATAGCAGCGTGATAAGGAGGGAATGCCCTATGGCAAACTACACCATTGACGATATCGAGATTCTGCGAAAGAAAAGCGGCATCACCTATGAAGAGGCCGTCAATTTGCTGGAGTACCACAACGGCAGCCTGGCCCGCTCTCTGGTAGATCTGGAGCGCAACGGCCGCCTGAACGAGAACGGCCCCACCACCCGCGCCGCCGCCACCGGCAGCAGCGGCGGCCACGCCGGGCTCAAGAAGCTGTTCAACACCCTGTACCGCACCCGCCTGATGGTGCGCAACAAGACCGTGGTGGTGGCCAACCTGAGCGTACTGTTTATGCTCGTCAGCCTGCTGATCGCGCCTCATATCGCCATCATCGGCCTGATCGCTTCGCTGGTGCTGGGCTACCGCATCTCTGTAGACCGCAAGAGCCAGGCCTTTGCCAACGAGACCTTCGACAGCGTTGTGAGCACCGCCAAAAGCAATGTACAGAACACGGTGCAGAGCTTCTCCCGCGGCTTTACGCAGGAGGGCGCACAGCCCGAGAGCGGTGAGCAGCCCGAACACCCCCACAGCCAGGGCGCTGCCAGCGGCACCCGCCCGGTAAATGTGCAGTTCCCCGGCGGCAGCCAGGTGGATGTGCACGTGGGCGATGACGGTTACCACGAAGCCGATATCGGTTGATGAACTGGGAGGAGATACGTATGAGCAGGATCCTGATCGTTGAGGACGAGGTAAAGATCGCCCGTTTTGTTACGCTTGAGCTGCAGCACGAGGGCTACGAGGTGCAGGCCGCCCACGATGGCCGCACCGGCCTGGAGATGGCCCAGAGCTGGAAGCCGGATCTGATGATCCTGGACCTGATGCTGCCCGGTCTCAGCGGCATCGAGGTGTGCCGCCGCCTCCGGCAGACCAGCGACCTGCCCATCATCATGCTCACCGCCAAGGACGACGTGAGCGACAAGGTGATGGGCCTGGATATGGGCGCGGACGATTATATGACCAAGCCCTTCGCCATCGAAGAGCTGTTGGCCCGCATCCGTGTTTGCCTCAAGAAGCACCGTGCGGATGTGGCTGAGGACAGCGGCGCCAAGGAAGTGGGCGGTCTGCGGATCGATCCCGCCAGCTACTCCGCCAGTTTCGACGGTACGCCCATCACCCTTACCAAGAAGGAGTTCGACCTGCTCAACTACCTCTGGCAGCACGAGAACCACGCCATCACCCGCGATGAGCTGCTCACCAACGTGTGGGGCTACGAGTTTACCGGCGATACCAACATCGTGGATGTGTACATCCGCTATCTGCGCCAGAAGATCGATGATAAGTTCCAGATCAAGACCATCCATACCATTCGTGCAGTGGGGTACATGTTCCGCTATGAGCAAGACGCATAAGGAGGTCACGCTGGAGGGGCTGGAGGAAGAGCAACCCGCCCAGCGTGAAAAGAAACAGATCCGGCTTCCCAAATTCAGCATCAACCGGCTTTCGGATTGGCTCCACGGCACGCTGGTGGAGCTTTTCAGCCACCTGCGGCTGTCGCTTACGCTGCGCATTGCGCTGCACTATGCAGGCCAGCTGCTGCTGACCACCCTGCCCCTGCTTTTGGCGGTGACCATCACCCTGTGCCTTTTGGAGGTGGCCCCTGCCCGGGAGGCGATGAACGAGGTGGCTGCGCTGGAGCCTGCCAACGGCCTTGTCTACACCCCCGAGCAGCTGTTGGGGCTCAAGGCTTCCGAGGCCTACCTGACCGAAGCCCCCTACCCTGCCGGGTGGAACGGCTTTACCCAAAAGGTGGCGCTTTCCTTTGGCTCCCGCAAGGATGCCGCAGGCATGCTGCTCTATGGGCTGAAGGGGGAGAGCGGGCTGGTGATCCGCTACCCGCTGAACAGCCTGCGCCATTCCATGCGGGTCATGTTCTGGGTGCTGCTCTGCGCAGACCTTCTGCGCATCCTGTATTTGATCCAGAACCGCAACCGGCTCAACAAAAAGGTGCTCAAGCCCATCTCTGATATGGCGGAGACCGCTGCCACCCTCAGCGCCAACAACCTGAGCGACCGCATCAGCGTGGATGGCGCAAAGAACGAGCTGAGAGATCTGGCGCTGGTCATCAACGGCATGCTGGACCGCATCGAGCTGAGCTACAACAGTCAGAAGCAGTTCGTCAGCGATGCTTCCCACGAGCTGCGCACGCCCATTGCGGTCATTCAGGGCTATGTGAGCATGCTGGAGCGCTGGGGCAAGACCGACCCGGAGATCCTGGATGAGGGCATCACCGCCATCTCTCAGGAGGCCTCCGGCATGAAGGAGCTGGTGGAGCGCCTGCTCTTTTTGGCCCGCCACGATAAAAAGACCCTCATGCTGGAAATGGAGGTCTTCGACCCCCTGGAGGTAATGAGCGAGCTGAACCGGGAAGCCAAGATGCTTTCCTCTGCCCATACCTTCGAGCTGGTGCCTGCCGAAAACATCCTCATCAACGGCGATAAGGGCATGATCAAGCAGCTGATGCGCATATTGGTGGATAATGCCATCAAGTATACCCCCGAGGGCGGCACCATCACGCTGAAAATGCGCAAGGAGAAAGGGCAGTGCGTGCTGTCTGTTACCGATACGGGCATGGGCATCCCGCCCGAGGAGCTGACCCGTGTTTTCGACCGCTTCTACCGCTGCGATGTCTCCCGAAAATCCCAGACCAGCGGCCACGGCCTGGGCCTTTCCATCGCCCGCATCATCGCTGTGGCACATGGGGGCAAGATCCGCGTGCGCAGCAAGGTGGATGTAGGCACCACCTTCTCGGTGCTGCTGCCTGCCGAAGGATAATCGTTACCTAATCGTTAACACCCTCCCAAAAAAGTTGGGAGGGTGTTTTTATAGACAAATCCTTATTTTCCGAAACTTTCGGACGAAACATTTTCTGAAAAAGTCAAAAATGTTGTTTGTGGGGTATTGACATCCGTTTCTAACAAGATTATAATGCAATCACAGGTTAACAGTTAGCTAACTGTTAAATAAAAGGGAGGAACGTAACTATGAAAAAGATCCTGGCTATGGCTCTGAGCCTCATGCTCATCCTGTCCGCGTTCGGCTTTGCCTCCGCGGAGACCCTGCCCACCTTCGATGCTATCGTTCTGGGCGAAAGCTACACCGACGTCACCGCTACCATCAAGTGGCTCACCCACCGTACCGACCTGGTCGAGAACGGCGCTCTGGCCAACTACATCGCTGAGTTCAACAAGGTGTACCCCAACATCACCGTTGAGTTCGAAGGCATCACCGACTACGCTCAGGACAGCCTCACCCGCCTCACCGGTTCCGACGACTGGGGCGATATCATGATGCTGCCTCAGGTAGAAGCCAGCGAGTACGCCACCTACTTCGCCCCCTACGGCGATCTGGCCACCCTGGCTGAGAGCTACAACTTCGCCGATGCCAAGGCCTTCGAGAACGTGGTCTACGGCATCCCCTCCACCGGCAATGCTCAGGGCATCGTGTACAACAAGGCCGTGTTCGAAAAGGCCGGCATCACCGAGCTGCCCAAGACCCCCGATGCCTTCATCGCTGCGCTGAAGGCCATCAAGGACAACACCGATGCTATCCCCCTGTACACCAACTACGCTGCCGGCTGGACCATGGGCGCCTGGGATGCTTACATCGGCGGCTCCGCTACCGGTAACGCCAACTTCATCAACATCGACATGATCACCAACCCCGCTCCCTTTGCCGACAACGGCAACGGCACCGGCCCCTACGCTGTGTACAAGATCCTCTACGATGCAGTTGCCAACGGCCTCATCGAGGATGACTACACCACCACCGACTGGGAAGGCTGCAAGGGCATGATCAACAACGGCCAGATCGGCTGCATGGTGCTGGGCTCCTGGGCTTTCTCCCAGATGCGTGATGCCGGCCCCAACGGCGCCGATATCGGCTACATGAGCTTCCCCATCACCGTTGACGGCAAGCAGTATGCTTCCGCCGGTGCCGACTACTGCTACGCCATCAACACCAAGGCCGAGCTGAACAACCAGATCGCTGCCATGGTATTCGTAAAGTGGATGACCCACGAGAGCGGCTTCGCTTACAACGAGGGCGGCATCCCGATCAACAAGGATGGCAAGTACCCCGATCTGTACGCTGCCTTTGACGGCATCGAGTTCGTGCCCGACACCGCCGCTGTGGACCAGCAGCTGGTAGACGACCTGAACAACGAGAGCGGCCTGCTCATCAACCGCGCCGGCGACGCCAAGATCCAGAAGATCATCGAGGCTGCCTTCAACCAGACCGCTACCTTCGATGAGATCATGGCTGATTGGAACGCCGATTGGGCCGAGGCTCAGGAGACCCTGAGCATCACCGCTCAGTAATTGATCCCAAACCTCTCAAGGGAGGCTGGAGCCCGTCTCCAGCCTCCCTTTTTCCAAAGGAAGGAGCGTCTCACGCATGTCTGTTGTCAACAATGCTGTGCCCCGTCAGGCCGGGCGCAAGACCTTCAAGGAATGGTTCGCACTGCCGAAGAACCAGCAGCGGCTGGTCATTTTCACCTTTGCGGTGGTGCCGGTGTTCCTGCTCATCATGTTCACCTACTTCCCCTTTGCCAAGATGGTGGAGTTCAGCTTTTTCAACATGAGCTACACCAAGAACCGCGGCTTTATCGGGCTGAAGAACTACATCAGCGTTTTTACCAAGGATGAGCTGTTCTCCACCTTCCGCATCAGCCTGTACTACATGGTGGGTGCGCTGGTACAGATCGCCCTGGCGCTGTATTTTGCCACCATCCTCAGCTTCCGCACCAAGGGCACGGCTTTCTACAAGGGCATCATGTTCTTCCCGTTCCTTGTAAACGGCATTGCCATCGGCTTCATCTTCAAGTTCTTCTATACCCGCGGCTATGTGCTGGATACCACCCTTGGCTTTCTGGGCATCCCGCTGGAGAAACTGCCCTACTGGCTGCGCGATGTGCGCATCAACAACTGGTCGCTGGTGGCTACCTCCGTTTGGAAGTACATGGGCCAGAACATGGTGCTTTTCTCCGGTGCCATCATGAGCGTTGACCCCAACCTCTACGAGGCCGCCGCCATCGATGGTGCCAACAAGTGGCACCAGTTCCGCTACATCATTCTGCCCAGCATCTCCACCGTGCTCACCCTCAATGTGATCCTTTCCATCACCGGCTCTCTGAGCGCCTTTGAGCCGCCGTACGTAATCACCTCCATGGGCGGCAACGGCACGGCTACCTACTTCATCCAGATGCACCAGACAGCGCATGTGGAGCACCGTGTGGGCCTGGCCTGCGCCATGGCGGTGGTGCTGGTGCTGATCATTGCGGTATGCACCATCTTCCAGAAGCTGCTGTTCAAGTATGCCTTCCGCAATGCGACCACCGAGACCAAGGCTGTAAAGGGGGCGAAGTAAGTGGGCGTTGAACGTACGTTTAAGGACTATGTCTGCAAATTTTTCAAGCATCTTACGCTGATCGTTACTTCTGTCATCTGTCTGCTGCCGCTGGTCAGCTGCGTGTTTGCGGCCTTCAAGACCAAGGAAGAATTCAGCATGACCAGTAAAGTGGCACCGCCGCAGAACTGGGGCCATCTGGATAACTTTATCGACTTCTGGAACGAGAGCGGCTTCCTGCAGGGCTTCGTTACCTCTGTCGGCGTAATGGTGGTGGTTGTCTGCATCTCCGTTATGCTGGGCAGCATGCTGGCCTATGTGCTGGATCGCTTCAAGTTCTTCGGCAACGGGCTCATCCGCGGCGCGTTCTACATGGCCAGCCTCATCCCCGGCCTTGCCATGCAGGTGACCATCTACAAGATGATGGCCCAGCTGAAGCTGGTCAACAGCCTGTTCGGCTATGTGCTCATGATGGCGGGCACGGACGTGATCTCCATCTACATCCTGCTGCAATACTTCGAGAACCTGCCCCGTGCGCTGGATGAATCCGCCATTATCGAGGGCTGCACCTACTATGGCGTTTTCTTTAAAATTTTGCTCCCCCTCTTGCGCCCGGCCATGGTAACGTGTATGATTCTCAAAGGTGTAGGTATCTACAACGAATATTACAACGCCAGCCTGTACCTGCAGGATAAGAAGCTCTACAAGACGGTCTCCACGGCTCTGTATACCTATCTGGGCCCCACCAAGAGCCAGTATGAGATTATCTGTGCGGGCGTTCTCATCTGCATCCTGCCTATTCTGATCATCTTCGTTCTCTTCCAGAAGCAGATCTACAACGGCATGACCAATGGCGCAGTAAAGGGGTAACAGTATGCAGTACTTCAACGGTTGTACCTATGGCTTTATGAGCCCCCGGGGCTTTACCCGGCGCGACGGCTGGAAGGATTCCATGCACAAAATGGTGGAGACCACCGGCTGCGATACCCTACTTTTGCCCGTAGGCGCATTGCAGGATCACGCCTATTCCACTCAGGTGGATTTCGAGACCCCCGACGTAATGAGCATGGACGATGTACGCGCCGTATGCGCCTATGCAAGGGAGCTGGGGCTGCGCATCATCCTCAAGGCCATGGTCAACTGCCGTGATGGGTACTGGCGTGCTTACATCCACTTTATCGATAACTATGTACCCTCCGAGCCCACCTGGGGCGAATGGTTCGAAAGCTACGGCCGCTTCGTGTGCGAGCTGGCCAAGGTGGCCCAGGAGGTACAGGCGGAAATGTTCTGCGTCGGCTGCGAAATGGTCGGCGCAGACCACCGCGATGCCGAATGGCGCAAGCTGGTGAGCGATGTACGTGCCTGCTACTCCGGTCACGTTACTACAACTGCGATAAATATCAGGAAGATCGTGTAACCTGGTGGGATGCACTTGACAGCATCTCCGCTTCGGGGTATTATCCAATTAATGCGCTGGAGGAGAATTTCCAGCGGATCGCAGAAGTAGCCAAACGTTTCGACCGTCCCTTCCTGTTTATGGAGAGCGGCTGCCCCTCCCGCAGCGGCAGCGAGTTCATTCCCAACAACTGGAGCTATGGCGGTGCGCAGAGCAATGAGGCGCAGGCAGCATGGTACCGGGCCTTTACCGATGCGCTCATCCGGCACCCCTGGGTGCGCGGCTGCGTATGGTGGGATTGGAGCGCCGTGCGCCTGTACCCGCTGGAGAAGGCAGCTACCAACGATGGCTACTGTGTCTACGGGAAACCCGCAGGGGAAGTACTCAAGGCTTACAGCAAAGCGATCGCCGAAAGGGAGGCATCCCAGGGCTGATCGTACCCATCCTTGAGATGAGATAGGAGCACCCATGAAGAAAGTAACCATGAGGGATATCGGCAAGGCTGTCGGTGTCAGTGCGGTAACGGTATCCAAAGCCATGGCAGGCGAAAGCGGCGTCAGCGATGCTGTGCGGCAGAAGATCCTGGAAGTGGCGGCGGAGATGGGCTATGTAAACCCCAACACGGCCAAGCATCAGGAAAAACGGGGCATGGATATCGGCGTGCTCATTCCCGAGCGCTTTTTCGGCGAGGGCACCTACTATGCCATGCTGTATAAGCTGCTGGTGCAATCTCTGGCGGATGCAGGCCATTTCTGCCTGCTGGAGCTGCTGGAGGAGGCCGAGGAGCAGGCCCTGGTGCAGCCCAATCTGCTCCGCAACCGCCGGGTGGATGGCCTCATTCTTCTGGGCCAGCCCAGCAAGGCTTACCTGCAGCTGATCGCCTCCCAGACCACCCCGGTGGTCTTTCTGGACTTCTACGACGATCAGGCCCGTGCCGATGCGGTGGTGGGCGATAACACCTACGGCTGCTACCGGCTTACCAGCCACCTGATCAAGAACGGCCACAAGGATATCGGCTTTATCGGCGATACCCGGGCCACCAGCAGCATCATGGACCGCTATCTGGGCTTCATGCGCGCCATGATCACCCACGATCTGCCCATCCGGCCCGAGTGCGTGGTCAAGGAGCGGGACGATCACGGCAACTACATCCATCTGGAGCTGCCCGAAAAGCTGCCCACCGCCTTTGTCTGCAATTGCGACAACGTGGCCCGGCACCTGATCGAGCAGCTGAAGCAGGAGGGCATCCGTGTGCCGGAGGATGTATCCGTCGTCGGCTTCGACGACTACCTGCCCGGCGGTGCCATCCAGCCTGCCCTTTCCACCTTCCGGCTGGATTACCAGACCATCATCGATACCGCCGTAAAGCTGATCGTGGATCGCTGCAACGGTGTGGTGCGTCTGTGCGGGCGTGTGGTGGTGGGCGGTTACCCCGTCTACCGCGAAAGCGACCGGGCTCTTGGCGAAAACGAATAACAGACAACAAAGGCTGCCGCAGAAATATCCTGTGGCAGCTTTTCGTTACACAAGAGGGTTGCGGCAGGGGGCTGCCGCAACCGCAGGCATCAGCCGTTGCCCTCGGGCGAGACCATGGGCTCGATGATCAGCTCAGGGGCAGTGCCGTTGATGTTCAGCACCTCGCCGGTAGCGTTGTCGATGACCACCCAGGCGATATAGTCATAGCTGCCCTTGAAGGTGATGATCACATCCCAGTAGGTGGGCTCGGTATAGCCAATGCGGTAGAAGCCGGGGTATACATCCACCTGCTCTGTGGTCACGGTTTCCAGCTGGGCTGCCTTGGCGTAGGCAGCCAGCGCTGTTTCCACTGCCTCCTGCTCGGTCATGTCGTCTTTGCCGGGCAGCAGGTAGTAAAGGTCGTGCATGCCCACATACTGCTCCTCCAGCTCGCCGTAGTAGGCTTTATCCGCCACAGACCAGAAGATCACATCCAGATCGCCGTAGACCTGCTGCTTTTCTTCGAGCAGCTTGCTGTAGATGTGCTGGGCATCGTATTCGATGCGGGTGGTGCCGCCAAAGCGCTCCGGCAGCAGCTCCCAAAGCCGCTTGTCGGCCTCCTGGCTCAGTTCGGTATCCGTCAGCAGCACGAAGTAGCTTTCTTCCTCCAGCGCAACGTGCAGCCAGTGGTTCAGCTGGCCCAGCACACGAACCTCCGTGCCGCCGGGGCGCAGGGCGGTCACCTCGCTCTCCCGGTCGTTGATGGCATAGAGATCGGTGTAGCCGCTGTCGCTGGCGGCCTTCAGGGTGGCGGCGGGCAGCCGTTCGGCGCTTGCATGGGCCAGATCCCGCAGGGGCATCCAGCCGTGGATGCCCTGCTCGTAGCCATCGCCGCCGATGAGCACCTCGGCCCAGTTCAGTTCGCCCTCCTCCTGGCCCCACTCCTTGAGGGAGCCGCCGGAGACCACCTGCTCGATGATCACCGGGGTACCGTTGAGGTAGATGCCCATGGGGCAGGAGAGATCGTTGGCAGAGGGGCAGGTGAGCAGATAGGCACCGGTGCCGTTCTGGGCCTGCACCCAAGCCGCCTGGGGGAAGGACAGCAGCATATCGCCGTCCAGCGCCAGCGCGCCGCCGCAGACCAGCGTGGCTGCCAGCAGACAGATGCACAGCACCACGCCAGCGCGGCGCTTGGCGGTGTTCATAATGGACAGAATTCGTTTCTTCATACCTTCTTTACCTCCGTAAAAAGACGTGCAAAGCTGTGTGCGCGCCTGAACCTGCCGCCGGATGACCCGGATGATGGTTTCGGAGTAGAAGCGGCGTTCCTCCTGCGAGGCGTTATGGGTAACGCAGCTGTCGCAGGAGGCCTCCTGGCAGTAGCACAGCCAGCGGCTCAGGGGCAGCATGATGGGATTGAACCAGTGTATGGCCCGGCAGAGGAGCAGGGCGGCTTTCACCAGCAGATCCCGGCGTTGGTAGTGGGTAAGCTCGTGGCGAAGCACCAGTGCCAGCTCATCGGCGGTGAGGGCTTCGTCCGGCAGATAGATGGCAGGGCTTTTCAGCCCGATCAGCATGGGGCTGGGCACACCGGGGCACAGGAACAGCGCAGGGCTGCGCTCAATGCCCATATCCTCCTGTACTTCGGAGAGGGTATGCAGGTAGAGCGTGTTGCCGCAGTGCTCCCGCCAGCGGCGCAGGGTGCGCAGAAAACACCTGTGGCGCAGAAGCTGCCACATCAGCGTAACGATGGCACCGCCCAGCCACACCCAGCCCAGCAGGCTGAGCCAGTTGATGTTCCTCAGCCGCTGCCACAGACCGGCGGAGGGGGCCTCTTCGTATAGGATCCCCTGCTCGGTGGCCTGGATGGGGGCGGGGGCGGGCAGTGCTTCCTGCACGGTGGGCACAGCGGTGGCAATGGCAGATGCGGCGGTCTCGCTGCCGGTGACTGCTTCTGTTGCCGGTGCCGTTTGGATGCTGCCTGCCGACCAGGTGATGGCCGGGCGATAGAACAGCGGCTGGGAAAGCTCCGTGGGCAGTTCTACCGTTACCAGCGGCTTGGGGATCAGCAACGAAAACGGCACCAGAAAGCCCAGCATCAGCACCACGGCTGCGGTGTACAGCCCCTTGGGGGAGTAGCGCTTTTCCAGCATGGGCGAAAGCACCAGGCATACCAGCGTGATCAGCGACAGCGCCGCTGAGGTGGAAAGTACGCAAAGCAGAACGGTCTTCATTGCTCCTTCCCTTCTTTCATGCTGCTGAGCCACTGGGTAAGCTCATCCAGATCGGTATCGGTGAGCTGCTCCCGGTGCAGGGCAGCCAGCAGGCTGGTAAAGCTGTTCTTGTGGTAGCGCTCCACGAAGCTTTCGGTCTCCATGCGCAGGTATTCTTCCCGGGTAATGAGGGGGTAGAAGGCCCGTTCGCGCCCGCTTCCTCTTTCTACGCGCAGGAAGCCGCGCTCGGTGAGCCGCGCAAAAAGCGTTACCACGGTCTGGATCTTCCAGCCCCGCTCCCGGCCCATCTTTTCCATTACCATGCCGGTGGTCACCGGGGGCGTGAGGCTCCACAGGTAATCCATGATCTCAAACTCGGTGTCGGGTAAACGCTGCGATTTCATTGGTCCATATCCTCCTTGGTTCGTCGAAAGACGGCTTGTCTTACAGGATGGCTTTATCATACAACCTGTCTTACAGCATGTCAACCCCGGCGGCGGGATTGTTGCTTTTGTAACAAAAGCCCTTCATGGGTTGACAGGATGTAAGACGGAATGTAGTATATAGGCGACGGCACGCTTACAGGAAAAATAAGCCTTTGCTGTTAAGGAGGGAAAACCACCTATGAAGAAACAAAGAATGCTTGCTCTGCTGCTGGCGCTGCTGTGCCTTACCGCAGCCCTGCCCGCCCTTGCGGATGAACGCACTGCCGACAGCTGGTACTTCGGCGGTACCGGACAGGATACCATTTATGTAGCAACGCCCCTGCCCACCGGCAATCTGTTGCTGACCGGCTACACTCAGCTGGGCCGCAACGGCCGGGAGATGGTCACCGGCGCACCCCGCCAGACCCGCGCATGGCTCCTGTGCCTGAAGCCGGATGGCAGCATCCTCTGGGAGGCGGTGGATGAGACCAAGGGCACCACCCGTTATGTGTCTCCGCTGATCACCTCCGGCGGCGATATCGCCGTTTTGTTCTACAACGCACCCAGCCAGGTGACCACCGAGGTCGCCATCCATATCTACTCTATGGATGGCCAGCTGAAAGAAAAAGTGCCCCTGCCCCTGGAGGTGGGTCTGGTAGAGGGCATCATGACCGATGGCTTCGTCTTCTATGATTGGGAGAAGGGCTACACGGCCGCCAGTCTGGACGGCACACTGCGTACCCTGGAGCTGACCAAGGAGGAAGGCATCCTCACCGGTGCGGTGGAGGGCATGATCCCCTGGGGCGAAGGTTGGGTAGCTGCCGGACGCACCCGGGATGAGAATGCCTTCGTGGCTGTGGCGGCTTTTGATGGCAACGGCAAGCGGCTGTGGCGCTATGCTCCCCAGGAACTGGCCGACGGCATCTTCAGCGACCCCTGCTTCCAGCAGGATGGCACCATGCTGGTGAACTGGTACAAGCCCGACTGGGAAAACGATACCGTGCTGGAAAGCCGCATGATCTGCCTGGATACGGAGGGCAAGGAGCTGTGGCAGGTAGTGCTGCCCAAGGATGTCTGCGGTAACTTTACCATTACCGATGCAGGCTGGATGTTCAAAAAGACCTGGATGGAAAAGACCTACACCCACTTCCTCTTTACCCTTGTGGGCAAGGATGGCACCATCATTGAGCAGCGCATGGCGGAAAAGCGTCAGGATCTGCTCTTCGGGGCGGAGCTGTTCACCCTGAACGGCGAAGCCTGGTTCCATGCGGATGCAGAGCGGCAGGCCAACCGCATCAACGACCGCCAGACCGACCTGGAGCTACAGGATGCCCTGATCATCCGCATCAGCGATTGCGCTCCTGTAACGAATGCCCAGTAAAGACCCCGGTACCCCCTGCGCCCGGAGGCAGCAGCAATGCGCCTCCGGGCGCTTTTTGGTACGATACAACGGTTTTCGGTGTTGTCAAAAAAGGGATTGTAAAATTGTATTTCCCCCCTTGCAAAAGCGCAGCGATGCGAGTAAGCTAGTCCGGATATCTTTTGGCAGGAGGCATGTGCAATGAGCCGCGGTGCGGTACGTGATATGACCGAGGGGTCGCCCACGAAGCTGATCTTCGGGTTTCTGATCCCGCTTTTGCTGGGTATGCTGTTCCAGCAGATCTACAACATGGTGGATACCATCGTTGTGGGCAAATTTCTTGGTGTTGATGCGCTGGCGGGCGTTGGCTCCACCGGCTCGCTCAACTTCCTGGTGCTGGGCTTCTGCATGGGCGTGTGCAACGGCTTTGTGATCCCCGTGGCGCAGAAATTCGGCGAGCGGGATTACCAGGGCATGAAGCGCTTTGTGACCAACGCCATCATGCTCTCCATGATCTTTGCCGCCGTAATGACCACCCTGGTCTGCCTCCTGTGCAGCACCTTTCTGCGCTGGATGAACACTCCGGCGGATATTTTCGAGTACGCCTACGATTACATCTTCGTGGTGTTTCTGGGCATCCCCATCGTGTTTCTCTACAATGTGTTCTTCGGCATCATCCGCTCCCTGGGCGACAGCCGGACCCCTGTGCTGTACCTCATTTTCAGCTCCCTCTTGAATGTGGCGCTGGATGTGCTGTTCATTCTTGGGTTTGATATGGGCGTTTCCGGTGCCGCCTGGGCAACGGTCATCTCCCAGTGCGCCTCCACGCTTCTGTGCGTCAACTACATCTTTCGCAGTGATGCGCTGTTTTTGCAAAAGAAGGATTGGAAACTCAGCGGCGATTGCATCAAAAAGCTGATCGGTATGGGCATCCCCACGGGGCTGCAGTACTCCATCACGGCGGTGGGTGCCATCATTTTGCAGGCGGCGGTCAACGGTCTTGGCTCCACGGCGGTGGCCTCCATTGCCGCAGGCGGCAAGGTGAGCCAGTTCCTGGTCTGCCCCTTCGATGCCATGGGCTCCACCATGGCTACCTACGGCGGCCAGAACATGGGTGCCCGCAGGCTGGATCGTGTATCCAAGGGCCTGAAGAGCTGCTCTGTAATGGGCATCGTGTATGCGCTGTTTGCCTTTGCGGTCATTTTCTTTTTCAGCCGCCAGCTGACGCTGATGTTCGTAGAGGCAGCCGAGACCCAGGTGCTGGCCAATGCCCGTACCCATTTGATCATCAACAGCTCGATGTACATCTTTCTGGCATTTGTGAACATCGTTCGTTTTTTGATACAGGGGCTGGGCTTTTCCAAGCTGGCGATCGTTGCCGGTGTGCTGGAGATGATCGCCCGGGCAGGCGTGGCCTTTACGCTGGTGCCCGCAATGGGTTTTGTGGGTGCCTGCTTCGCCAACCCGGCTGCATGGATCGCCGCAGACCTGTTCCTGATCCCCGCTTATTTCTATGTGATGCGAAAGCTGCGCAGACGTTTCGAGGCAGAAGCGGCACAGAAGGCAGAAATGCAAATTGCATAAGTAAACAGAGGCCCCCGACCGGAAATGCTCCGATCGGGGGCCTCTGTTTGCCTGGCTTGTTATTCCGCTGCTTCCGAAAGGGCGGCGTAGCCGTAGCTGAAGAGCCTGTCCAGATCCATCCATGCCCGGTTACGGGTGGGGGCGTGCAGCACCACGGCGATCAGCGTGCCCTGCTGGGTCTGGGCAGCGCCTACGTAGCAGAAACCCGCCATGGAGGTGTAGCCGCTCTTGATGCCCGCCGCATAGGGAATATAGAATTCGCTCTGGGGGTCGAACAGTTCATGGGTGCAGCCCACCGCCAGCGCATCCCGCTTGGCGGTGGGCTGCATGGTGTAATGGAGGCAGGTAACGATGCGGCAGAAATCCGCATTGGTGAGTCCTGCCCGGGCCATCAGCGCCAGATCGTAGGCGGTGGTGCGGTGCTCCTGGGCGTGGTATCCGTGCGGGTTGACGAAATGGGTATCGTTGGCTCCCAGCGCAGCGGCCTTTTGGTTCATTTTCTCCACAAAGGCCTCTACGCTGCCGCAGCACAGGGTGGCCACCGCATTGGCTGCGTCGTTGCCGGAGCGGATCATCAGGCCGTGGAGCAGATCCTCCATGGTCATGCGCTCGCCGGGGGTCACCGGCACCAGGGAGCTGTCCGCAGGCACCTCTGCGGCGCTTGCGGGAATGGTCACGGTGGCGTTCAGGTCGGCGGTCTCCAGCGCCAGCAGCAGCGTAAGGATCTTCGTGGTGCTGGCTGGGTACATGGGCTGGCGGCTGCTTTTCTCAAACAGCACACGCCCGGAGGTGGCCTCCATCACCAGGCAGGCATCGCCGTACAGGTAATCGCCGGTCAGGCTCAGGGGCTGGGAATCGTCAAAACAGACGGGAGCAGGGTAGTGGTAGATCGACAGGTCGGAAAACAGCAGCTGCTGGCTGGCAGTATCCAGCACACCATCGGTTCGGGTCACAAAGGCGCTCAGCTGGGTCATGATCTGCTGGAACTGCTGCACCGCAAGGGCGGTATCGGCACCGTAGTCGCCATCCGCTGGCGGCTCCAGCAGCTTCAGGTCGATCAGGCGGTTCTGTACCTCCTTCACCCGCTGGCCGGAAGAACCTTCGCACAGAGTGAGCAGCGCATTTTCGGCGCTTTCGTCAAACAGCAGCGCAAGGGTCATATCATTGGCAATGCCGGTGGGGGTGAGGGGCTGCCCGGCGAAGGCCAGGAGCCGCTGGGCCTCCTTTACCGCGCTTTCGGTCTTTTTGCCGTAGGCACCGTCCGCAGTGCCCTCCAGAAGCCCCAGCGTGATCAGCCGCTGCTGCAAAAGGCGCACCTCCTCGCCGCTGCTGCCGCTTTTCAGCTCCGCAGAGCCTGCGATGGGCAGCAGCGCCAAAAGGGCGCAGAGCAGAAGACAACAGAATTGTTTCACCTGGGTTCACCTCCCTGTAATTCTATTGTAACATATAACGAGCAAAAAACGCAAAACCCTGCTGCCATGATCCATATTTCCTTGCCCGGCTGCATACCTTTAGCCGGAGGGATGCTTATGAAACGTGGATATCCGCCACTGAGGCTGGCGGCTTTTCTGGTGGTGCTGGCTCTTCTGTGGCGCATGCTGGGCGCACCGGTAACGATCGGGGAGTGGCGGGCGCTGGATGTGCCCCTGTGGCAGGCCCGCACGCTGCTGCCGGGCAGGCTGGGGCGTGTGCTGCGGCTGTGGCTGCCGCCGCTCTCTATGCTCGGGCAGGAGACTGCAGGAGCAGCCGGGCAGGAGGCACTTACGCTGCTCTCTGCCGGTGCGGAGCAGCAGCTCATGCTCCGGGTATGGGATGAAGCCTTGGGCCGCGTAGAGGAAATGCCGCTGGAGAGCTACGTGTTCTCCGTGGTGGCGGCAGAGATGCCCGCTGCCTACCATCTGGAAGCGCTGAAGGCTCAGGCGGTGGCGGCCCGCACCAGAGCGGTGGCACAGCAGCAGGCAAACGGCTGTACCGATCACCCGGGCGCGGATGTGTGCACCGGCAGTGGGCATTGTCAGGCCTTTGCCCAGGAGGAAAGCCTTCATGAAAAGTGGGGGAGCGAGTACCCCCTCTACCGGGATCGGGTGCTGGAGGCAGTAGCTGCCACAGCGGGGCAGATCCTCACCTGGGAGGGGGAGCCCATCACAGTGATGTACCACGCCATCAGCGGTGGGCGTACCGAGGCGGTGGAGGCGGTGTTTTCGCAGGCGCTGCCCTATCTGGTCAGCGTGGAGAGTGCAGGGGAGGAGGATGTGCGGGGCTTCCGGCAGGATGCGTTCTTTATCTACGGCGAGGCGGCCCGGCTGCTGACAGAGGCTTTTCCCGCCCATGGCATTACGGAGGAGAACCTGCGCCGTACCCTGACGGTGGCTGCTCATACCCCCACCGGGCGGGTGGAGAGCCTGCTGGTGGGCAGCGGACAAGTGAGCGGTACCGACTTCCGCCGTGCACTTGGGCTGCGCAGCACCCTGTTCACCTTCTCGATGGATGATGAGGGCATCACCTTTCACCAGACCGGCTACGGGCACGGCGTGGGTATGAGCCAGGCCGGGGCCAACCGTATGGCGGCAGGGGGCAGCACCTGCCCGCAGATCCTTGCCCACTACTACCCGGGCACCACGCTGGAGAAGCATTGACGGGCGTATAAAAACACCGCCTCCGGGCAGCCTTTTCATGGGAGGGATCGCCATGGAAAGACAAACCTTTTGGGACAGGATGCGCAGCGCATACCGCCGCTACGACCGCATGATGGAGAAGCAGGGCTTTTATGTGGTGCTCACTGTATGTGTGCTGATCATCGTGGTCAGCGCGGTGATCACCTTCGGCCAGCGCAGGGAGGCACAGATCCCCGTGGTGGTGGAGGAGGCGGAGCCGGTGGGCGGCAGCCAGAATGCCCAGACCCTGTCGGAGGCGCTGGTGGAGAGCAGCAGCCCTTCGGTGCCGCTTACCGTGCCCACCGAAACGCCGCTCCGCTTTGCTCAGCCGGTGGCAGGCGTCACCATTCGGCTGTTTTCCGCAGAGGAGCCTCAGTTCTTTTCTGCCTCCAACACCTGGCAGGTGCACCCCGGCGTGGATCTGCAGACCGACTACGGCCAGGCCGTAGCTGCCGCCGCCTCCGGCACGGTTGTGCTGGCAGGGGAAAGCGGCAGCATGGGGCAATGTGTGGAGATCGACCACGGCAACGGCTACAGCACCTTCTATGCAGGGCTTTCCGAAACGGCGCTCGTCCGCTCCGGCGACCCGGTGCAGCAGGGGCAGACCATCGGGCTTGCGGGCAATGGCGTGCTGGCGGAGGGGGCAGACGGCCCCCATCTGCATTTCGAGGTGCGCAGGCAGGGGGTGCCGGTGGATCCGCTGTTGGTATTTTTGGGCATTGACAAACAATAATACATTATGATACATTACAATACGTATCATAACAAATCGGAGGCGTTTCTGCTATGTGTGGGATCGTAGGCTATATCGGCAAACGGAATGCAGCCCCTATTCTGATGGATGGGCTGGAGAAGCTCTCCTACCGGGGTTACGACAGTGCAGGCATTGCGGTGATCGGAGCGGGGGACAGGATCACCGTGCGCAAAGCCAAGGGCAGGCTGGAAAACCTGGCCGCGTTGCTGGCGGCTTCTCCGGCGGAGGGCTGCGTGGGCATCGGGCACACCCGCTGGGCCACCCACGGCGAGCCCAGCGACCTGAACGCCCACCCCCATACCGATGTGAAGGGCGGCATTGCCGTGGTGCATAACGGCATCATCGAGAACCACGAGGCGCTGCGCCGTTTTTTGACCGCCGAAGGGGCTGTGTTCGTCAGCCAGACCGATACGGAGGTCATCGCTCATTTGCTCAAGCACCTGTACCGGGGCGATATGAAGGAGGCCCTGCTTCGGGCCATCGCCATGCTGGAGGGCAGCTATGCCCTGGGCGTTGTGTGCGATGCGGAGCCGGGCGTGCTCTACTGCGCCCGCAACGACAGCCCCCTGGTGGTGGGCTTCCGGGATGGTGAGGGCTTCATCGCGTCGGATATCCCCGCCCTTCTGAGCCACACCCGGGATGTGCTCTTTCTGGAGGACAAGGAGATCGCTCGGCTGGATCTCGGCGGCGTAAGCGTATACGATGCCTACGGCACCCCCAGCCACCACGAGCTTTTTCATGTGGATTGGGATATCGACAGCGCCGAAAAGGGCGGCTACGCCCACTATATGCTCAAGGAGATCCACGAGCAGCCGGAGGCGCTGCAAAAGACCTTTGCGCCCCGCCGCCCCCAGACACCCGGTGTGTATGAATGGCTGCCTCTCAGCCCGGAGGAGGCCCGCAGGCTGCGCAAGATCAGTATCGTGGCTTGCGGCACGGCGTACCACGCGGGGGTCATCGGCAAGTATGCCATCGAGCGGCTGGCCCGCCTGCCGGTGGAGGCAGAGATCGCCAGCGAATACCGTTACCGGGATCCCATCATCGGCGAGGAGGAGCTGTTCATCGCCGTCAGCCAGAGCGGCGAGACCGCCGATACGCTGGCTGCCCTCCGGGAGGCCAAGCGGCGGGGTGCAAGGGTGATGGCGGTGTGCAATGTGGTGGGCTCCACCATTGCCCGGGAGGTTGGCGAAGTCGGCACCCTCTACACCTATGCAGGCCCGGAGATCGCCGTGGCCAGCACCAAAGCCTATATGACCCAGGTGGAGATGATGGTGATGCTGGCCATTGCCCTGGGCGAGCTGCGGGGCACTTTGCCAAGGCAGGAGGCAGACCGTATGCTCAGGGAGCTGGCCCAGCTGCCCGCCAAAGCCCATCAGGCGCTGGAGAGCGAGCCGCTGCTGCAGCGCTTTGCTGCCGGTGCCAGCCAGAAGAAGCATGTGTTCTTCGTGGGCCGCGGGCTGGACTACGCTCTCTCCATGGAGGCCGCCCTCAAGCTGAAGGAGGTCAGCTACATCTTCAGTGAGGCTTATGCGGCGGGCGAACTGAAGCATGGCCCCATCGCCCTTTTGCAGCCCGGCAGGCTGGTGGTGGCCACCATCACCCAGCCCGCGCTGCTGGAAAAGACCATCAGCAACCTTCGGGAGGTGACCGCCCGTGGTGCCACTGTGGTGGCGGTCTGCCGGGAAAGCCTGGTGGAGAAGGTGGAAGGCAGCGTGGAGCAGATCATTCCCATCCCTGATGCAGACGATCTGCTGGCTCCGCTGCTGGCGGTGATCCCCTTGCAGCTGTTCGCCTACTGCATGGCGGTCAGCCGTGGCTGCGACGTGGATAAGCCCCGCAACTTGGCCAAGAGCGTTACGGTGGAGTAAACATAGCGAACACAGAAAGCCCCGCCCGGCATTGCCCGGGCGGGGCTCTTGCGTATTCACCGTGCCGGGAACACCGCCTCGTGGATGCGCCCGTCATCCAGCAGGGGTAGCGTGCAATCCGGCAGCGGCTGCCCGTCTGCCGAAGGCTGGGTGCAGCTTCTGACTGCGTGCAGATGATAGGTGGCGCTGCCGTAGCGGTATGTGATGCGGATCTCTTCCCATCCCTCAGGCAATATGGGCCGGAATCTCAGCCGGTCGCCGGTTTTCGTCAGGCCCAGCAGCTGCCCGGTCATCACGGTCAGGTACCAGGCTGCGCTGCCGGTGTACCATGTCCAGCCGCCCCGGCCCCGCTGAACGGGCGCATCGTATACATCCCCTGCCAGCACATAGGGCTCGGTACGGTAGCGCAGCGCCAGCTGACGGCCTGCGGTGTGATTCACCGGCAGCATGGCAAGAGCCAGCTCCCAGGCCCGGTCATCCTGCCCCAGCTGGTGCAGGGCTGCCACCGTCCAGGGCAGGGCGTGGGTATACTGCCCGCCGTTCTCGCGCACTCCGGGCACATAGGCCGCAATGGCCCCGGGCCGGCCACCGCTCTCAAAGGGCGGCGTAAAGAGCCGGAGCAGCCCGGGATTTCTCTGGTAGAGCATGCGCCATACGTTTTCGATGGCGATCTGGCACCGATCCCGGGAGGCACCGCTGAGTACGGCCCATGCCTGGGGCAGCAGTGTCAGGCGGCATTCCTCGCTGTGCTGGCTGCCCAGCGGTGTGCCGTCCTGGTACCAGCCCCGCAGATACCAGCCGCCATCCCAGCCGAAGCGGTCGATCCGCTCCAGCAGCCCGACACGGCGCTTGTTAAGCAGGGCAGCCGTTTCCTCGTCGCATAGAGGTGCGAACAGCCGCAGCACCTCGCACAGGAACATGCCCAGCCATACGCTCTCCCCGCCGACCCGATCCAGCCCGTCGTTCCAATCGCCGCTGCCCATCAGGGGCAGGCCGTGGGGGCCTTCCTCCACATGAGCGATGGCCCGCAGGCAGTGCTCCGCCACCGTGGCTGTGGTCTCGGACACCTCCGGCTCAAAGAGCCGCTCCCGTTCGTTTTCGCCAAGCGGCTCTCCCACCAGAAACGGCACCTGCTCCAGCAGCAGGCTCCGGTCGCCGGTGGTGTGTACATACTGGGCTGCCACATAGGGCAGAAAGAGCAGGTCGTCGCTGCAATAGGTGCGAACGCCCCAGCGCTCCGGGTGCCACCAATGCTGTACGTCCCCTTCCTCAAACTGATGGGCGGCGCACAGCAGCAGGTGCGCCCGTACCGCCTCCGGCTCGGTATAGAGCAGCGAAAGCATATCCTGCAGCTGATCCCGGAAGCCGATGCCGCCGCCTGCCTGGTACAGGCCTGCCCGCATCATCAGCCTGGAGGCGCTCACCTGATAGGGCAGCCAGCGGTTCAGCATCAGGCACAGGGCCGGATCCGGCAGGTCGAAGCGCAGGGCGGAAAGCCGGTGCTCCCAGTATTGCTTTACCCGATGCAGGCGCTGGGTGGCTCCGTCTCTGCGCAGCCGCTGGAACCGCTTGGCCAGCTCGCTGCGCTTTTTGGCGCAGCCCAGCGCACCGACCAGCGTACGGGTCTCTCCGGGCTTCAGCTGTACGGTGGTGCAGAGCAGGGCGGCGTTGCCGCCATCGCCCGGGGGCAGCTCCGCACCGCTGAGGGCAGCGGGTGCCACGCCCCACAGTCCCTGAAAGGCTCCCGGGCTCATGGCAGAGAGGATGGTGGCCTCCTGCTCCGGGAAGCACAGCCCGAAGACCTCCTCCCGCTGGGGCGTATCCATCAGGAAACCGCCTCCGATGCGGGCAACGCGGTACAGCTGCGCCTCTTCGGGCCTCTCACCGCCGCCCAACACCAGGCTGTGGCAGAAGGTGAGGATGCGCTCCGAACTGTCTTCGTTGCGCAGATGGATCACCCGGATGCCCAGAGGCTCATCCCGGTCGGTAAAGCAGTGCATACGGCTGTAGATGCCGTAGCCGGAGGCCTCGTAGACCGTTTCGCCGGGGCTGTGGCTGACCCGTACCGCCAGCCCGATGCCCAGCGGCTGCCGGGTCAGCGACCAGAGCAGGCGGTGGTTCTCATCCCGCAGAAAGAAGTTTTCGCTGCCTACCGGGTTCACACTGTCATTGGGCCAGCGGGTCAGCCTGCCGGTGCCGCTGTTTTCCGCATAGGTGAAGAGCAGCCCGCTTTCCCCGGCCAGTGTACCGAAACGCTCGTTGCACAGCGGGCAGCACCAGGGGGCCGGAGTCTGCCTGCCGGGCGGCAGGGTGATGACGTAATTGCCTTCCTCCTTTGTAAAGCCGCCGTAGCCGTTGAAGAACAACGGTTCCTCCATGCTGGGCAGAGCCAGCTTCCAGGCAGCGGGGGCCTTCTGGTGGTAGACCGGGCGGGTCTGGGCAGGCCGCTCCAGCCCGGCAAGCTGCTGGGCAAGCGTGCCTTCGCCGCTGCGAAGCGCCAGCCGGGCAGCGGCAAACAGAAGCGCCCTGAGCTCAGGGGTCAGCTTGTCCGGCTCCGGCAGGTGCACGCCGCCGGAGGCATCCGCAAGGTCAGCGGAGGGGCTGCACTCCACCAGCTCCTTCAGGCTGCGCCGGAGGGCGGTTTTGGTGCTTTCGCCGGTGAGCAGCACCAGGTCGAACCACAGGCCGCTCATGCGGCAGAGGGCGTGGAAGCGGAGCAGCAGAGCCGCATCCGCAAGCCCCTCCCGGTCATCCGTCTGCCAGACGAGCAAGGGCAGACCGCTTTCCGGCAGGCAGCGGGAAAGGGCGCTGAGGGGCAGGGCATTGCCCTCTGCATGAAGGGTCTGGAAGGGCTGCCCCGTGTAGCAGATCGCGCCGCACAGGGGCGCATACAGCGCCTGCTCCTCAGGGGAGATCTCCAGCGTCTGGGCGGTGACCAGCGCCTGGGTGAGGGCGGCCTCGTACCAGGCCAGTATGCCCTCCGGCCTGTCGGTGCGCAGCAGGAAGGCCGAGGCGGTCTCTCTTTGCTTGGGCAGATGGGTAACAAAGACGAAGCGCGCCTGTCCGCCCGGCTGCAGCACGAATTGCCCCCGCAGGCTCAGGCAGGGGTCGATCACTGCACCCACCACATCGGCAAGGCCGCTCAGCGGCATCTCAAGCTCCCGGGGCGCATAGACCGTGCGCCCCCGGCCCAAGAAGGCAGAACGGTCGGTCTGGATGTGGAACACGCTGAAGGGCACATCCGCTGCCAGCGTATGCCACAGGCGCAGGGGCTCTTCCTCCGGCGAGGCGGGGCGTCTGTGCACAGCTGCACCGTAGGTGCCCAGCTTTTCTGTTTCAAGGGTCAGCTTCCGGTAGAGCGGGTGGGCGTTGAAGGCGCTCTGCGGGTAGAGCGCGGGCTCCAGATAGCTGCACACCTCCAGCATGCGCTGCCCCTTGCACAGGTTCTCCACCGTGAGCGCATGCACCGCCGCTCCGCTGAGGGGATCCACAAAGATGCGCAGCTCCGAGCGGATGTCGCTGCGGTTGAGGGTATAGACCGCCTGCGCAGTCTCAAAGACCGCTTCGGCGGCGGGCTCCGCTGCTTGCCAGAACCGGCCGGTCTGGCTGTCCCGCAGGTAGAGGCGGAGGCCGGAGGGCAGGTGGCAGCTTTCCTCGAACCGTGTGAGCATGACGCCGTTCCTGCTCAGGTAGCCGCCGCCTGAACCGGTGGCCACCAAAGTCGTGCCGCCGCCGTGGAGCACATGGGCATCGATGGGAAATCGCAGGCTGTGTACTTTGTTCGAAGCATGGAGCGAGGGCTTTTCCAGCACACTTTCCACCCGGCGAAGGGGCGAGCGCAGCACGCCGGGCAGGCGGTGCATAGGCTCCTCCAGCAAAAGCCGGTAGGCCTGTACCCCGGGCAGATGGAAAAACAGCTCCGCCAGTGCGTTATCGCACAGGAAATTGCAGATCGCACACAGGATCATGCCCTGGTGGTGCGCCATATGGCTGTGCACCAGCCGCATGGGCTGCCCGTCCCCGATGCGCACCGGGTCGAAATCGGCTGCTTCAAACAGGCCCAGCGGCCCCTCCAGCCCCAGGCTCTGTAAATGCAGCAGATTGCGGAAGGCTTCCTTTGGTACCAGCGGCAGTGAGAGCAGCGTGGCATAGGGCGCGATCACTCCGGCCTCGGCACCTGCATCCAGCGCCAACTGCTTGAGACCGAAGGCCTTGTAGCGGTAATACAGATGCGGGTCAAAGGCATAGTAGCCGCTTTCGCTCACGCCCCATACATCCTGGTGCCTGTGGCCAGTCGCCAGCCGGATGGCGTTCACGGCAGCATCGGTCAAAAGCGAACCGGGAGCGGGAGGCTGGAAGAGAAAGGGCATCAGGTATTCAAAGAGGGTGCCGCTGCCGGAAAGCAGGGTCTGCCCCCGGCGGGTATGTACCCGGGTGCGCTCCAGCCGGTACCAGTGGCGCAGGGGCACCTGCCCGGTCATGACCGCATAGAAGGAGGCCAGGCGGCTCTCGCTGGCCAGAAGATCGTAATGGGCTTGCGTATACTCGCCGCTGTCCGCATCCAGTCCGATGCGGAACAGCTCTGCATCCGGGTCGTACAGGGGGTGGAAGCGCATGGCTGCTGCCAGGGCATCCAGCCGCCGGGGCAGATCGTGGTCATGGGGGTGCAGCTCCCCCAGCAGGCAGCGCAGCCCCTGTGCCGCCGTTACCAGGCATACGGCCAGATTGCCGCTGTCTACCGTGGAGACGAAGGTGGGCTTCAATACCTGCAGGGTGCGGGTATCGTACCAGTTGTACAGGTGCCCCTGCCATTTGGGCAGCTGCTCCATGGTCTCCACCGTTGCCCGGATGCGCCCGGCCAGTTCCTCCGGCGTAAGCAGCCCCAGCCGCTGGGCAGAGATGAGCGCGCACAGGTACAGCCCGATGTTGGTGGGTGAGGTGCGGTGAGAGATGCCCTTGTTGGGTTCGATCTGTACATTATCCGGCGGCAGACCATGATCCTCCGGCGAGATGGCGGTCTCAAAGAACAGAAGGGTGCTTTTGGCCAGCCGCCGGAGCACCTCCTGCATATAACCGGTGGGGCGCAGGGGCGTCTGCACCGGTCTTTCTGTCAAGGGGATGAGGAACGGCCCCGCCGTAAAGAAGCCCGCCAGCAGAACGCCGCTGAGCCGGAGCGCTCCCGGCAGCAGGCACAGCAAAGCCAGCCCGCCTGCGGCAGCCATGCTCATGTAGAAATAACGCATATCCGGTTGTTTGTTTTTCTGCGCTGCTTCGGCAGCGGTGGTCCACTCCAGCAGATGGCGGCGGCTGACCAAAAGCCGGTACAGGGTGCGAAGTACCGCATCCCCCTGGGTGAGAGCCTCCTGCGGCAACAGCAGCAGCCGAAGGGGCAGCAGCAGAAGGCCCCGCGGCCCGGCGAGCAGTGCATCCGGCAAAATGAGCGAAAGCGCCAGCAACCAGCCCTGCCCCAGCACCGTGCACAGCACGGCGGCAAACAGCTGCATGGGGCGCAGCAGGCTGGCAAAAAGCGCCTGCCGGATGCGCCGCCGGTCGGCCCGGAGCAGGGCGTTCTTCTCCGGTCGTATCTCTTTGGGCAGGAAGGGGAGCAGGTAGGGCAGCAGCTGCCAATCGCCCCGCGTCCAGCGGTGGCGGCGGTTCAGCAGCTCCCCGGCGGTGGCGGGCTGTGTTTCGAAGAAAACGATGTCGCTTGCCCGGGCACAGCCGCTCAGCAGCCCCTCCAGCAGGTCGTGGCTCAGTACCGCCCCAGGTATGATCTGCCCCCGGGTGGCATTCAGGAAGGCTTTCGGATCGATGATCCCCTTGCCCTGAAAGGAACCGCTGCCCAATACATCCTGCTCGTAGTCTGTCTGAAGCGCGCTGTAGGGGCCAAGGCCGCCGGGTGCGCTCATCAGGCGGGCAAACAGGGTGGGGCTGCCGGAAAGGGCGGTCTCCATCCTTGGCTGAAGAATGCTCACGCCCCGCATGCCCTCTGCGGAGGCCTGCCGCCTTTGGAGCGGGTGCAGCATGGCCCCCACCAACCGCAGGGCGGCCCCCGGCGGCATCATGGTGTCGCTGTCCAGGGTGATCAGGTAGCGGTATCGTCCCGCTAACTCCTCCGGAGGCAGGGAGGCGTAGGTGAAGGTATCCTCCACGGGCTGGCCCTCCATCAGCTTCATGATGGTCTCCAGCCAGCCCCGTTTCCGCTCCCTGCTCATGTGGAGGTGATCCGGCAGATGGTAGACCCGCTCCCGTTGCAGATAAAAGAAGGGGTGCCCGGTATCCTCTGCAAGGGCCTGCACCGCCGCAGCCATGGCAGAGACGGTCTCCTGGTCGTTCATCAGGGTGCCGGTCATGCTGTCCCGGAAATCGCCGAGAAGCAGAAAATGCAGGTTGGGATCCGGGTTCGCTTTTTGCAGGATGGACAGCTGCCGGGCCATTTTCAGGGCATGGGCCGCATCCAGCAGCATCACCGGGCAGACCACCAGTGTACGGGCAGCATCCGGCAGCTTTTTCAGCCGCATGCGGGGCACGATGCGCGGCAGGGTAAAGCGGCACACCAGCCTGCGCACGAGCTGCCCGATGCAGAGCCCGCAGGGCAGCGCCAACGCAGTCGCCGCCACCACCTGCCCGCCACTGAGCCACAGCCCCAGCCATAGCAGCACGGTAAGGGTAGCCGAAACCAGCCGCACAGGCATATCCAGCCGGAGGCCGAAGCGCAGGCGCAGCCCGGGGAGCTGTTGCAGCTTCAGTGCTGCAAGCAGGGTCTCCACACCGCTGTCCAACAGGTAATAGCCGATGTGGGCACGTACATCCTCCTGCTCAAAGCCATCTGTCAGGGCAAAGAGCGCCTCGCATACCGAATGCTGGGAACGCCTGCCTATCCTTGCGATCTCGCTTACGCGGTGCCGGTAGGCGGTACGGCTTTCCCGATCCATGCGGCGGTAGGTCTCATCCCGCAGCAGTGCCTGATGGGTGTGATCCCATTGCTCCAAAAGCCGCTCCCAGGGCAACCGATCCAGGCAGCGCAGCGATGAGATGGCGTTGCTCACCCAGCAGACGGTCTCGCTTTGATGGGTGCGCTGCTCATCGGTCAGCTGCTGCAAAGACAGGCCGTGCAGCAGCGAAAGCTGCCGCTGCCACAGGGCAGCTTCGCCCTCCGGGGCTTTGCGCAGCCCCGCAGACAGGCGGCTCAGGTACAGGCTGTTGTGCTTGTTGCGCTCGCAGAGCTTGCGGGCCCTGCGCTCCTGGCCCTTTTCCAAAGCGGCGAGGGTATCGTCCGCTGCTTGGCAGAGCTGCTGCTGTTGGGCACACTGCTCCGCCAGCCCGCCCAGCAGCACCAGCAGCGCATGGGTGAGGGCGGGTTTGAGCAGCGTCAGCTCCCGGAAGGAAAACGGCACCTGCTGCTGCCAGGCCTCCACTGCCTTTTCCAATCCATCCGGGGTGAGCACTCCGTTGGTGTGCGCCAGCAAAGCCCGCGCAAAGCAGCCGATGCGGGTCTCGCCCTCCTCGGTGGCGGGCAAGGGTCGGCTGTTGGCAAGGGCACAGCTGAGAGCAGCGGCTGCCTCCTGCAGCATGCGTCCGTGGTCGCTGAGCCAGCGGGAGGCGGGCAGCAGCTCCTCCGGTGGCAGCTCGCTCAGCAGGCGCAGGCTCTCCTCCAGCTGCCGGTGCAGGCGATGGTCATACCTGAGGGGCAGGGGGCTGCGCCGCTGGGGCCGGGCGCTGAGGGTAGCAAGGTACCCGGGCAAAGCATCCTCCAAAGGGGCATTGCGGCTCTGCTGCGGCGGCAGCGGGCGCAGGGAGAGGAACAACCAGCCAAGCAGGAAAAGCAGCCCCGCAGCCGGAAGGAACCATAGCATAGCAAAAACCTCCGCATCTGTAATGCGGTTAGTTTGTGCGTTTTTTTGCAGCCTATGAGAAAAGAAGCCAAAAGAAAAGGAGCTGCCGCAAAAATGCAGCAGCCCCCTGCTTGATCACTGTACGGTTCAGCTGAGCCTGCGGCCTGCGATGCTGGAGAGGATGGCGGAAAGCCCCGCATACAGCACCCCGGCCACGGGCCAGACGATCCAGCTGTGCTCCCAATCGTTGGCCGTCAGGCTCCAGGCCAGATAAACCGCAGTGGTCACCAGCCAGAAGGCCGTGGAGATAGCCCTCAGCGGGATCGGGGAGGTCTTGCGGGCACGGGTGTAGTCGCCCTCCTCCAGCAGCTTGTCCCAAGCGGCCCGGGGAACGCCCCGCAGAATGAACAGCACCGCACAAAGCCCGCCCAGCAGAATGCTCATGCACACCCCGGCGATATTCATCATCGGGGATGTTTCCAGCAATGCGCTTGCCAGCAGCGGAAGCGGGCTCAACAGTGCCGTCAGCGTTGCCCAAACAGCCAGGCGCATGTGGGCGGTCTCGCTTCTCTGCTTTTCCTGCCGTACCAGCCCGCTGACACCGTAGGCGGTATCGATCACTTCGGTCTCCAAATAGTCAAAGGGTGCGGTATGCTTGCGGCAGGAGAAGAAAATCACCAGCGCAAGGCCGACGAACAGGAACAGCAGCACGAGCCCGATCAGGCTGGCTTCTTCGGAAGTCAGCCCCGGCTCTGTAAAAGTGGAGAGGCCCGCCAGCAGTATCAGAGGTACCGGTGCCAGCGTGCAAAGCAGGGTGCCCAGCGCAATGCGCCCCACGGTGGCCTCCTTCGCCTTCAGAAAGGCGCTGGCCTCCTCCAGCGTAACGGTGCGGGCTGCGCTCTCCTCCCGCAGCTCCCCGGCGGGCTGGGCAGCGGGATCGATCTCCTCCGCTTCATCCTTCAAGAGGTAGTCGGTACTCACACCAAACAGGTGGGACATGCGCAGCACCCGCTCCAGATCGGGCGTAGATTGCGCCCCCTCCCATTTGGAAACAGCCTGCCGGGATACGCCCAGCTGCTCTGCCAGCTCCTCCTGCGACCAACCGTTCTTCTTCCGTAATGAAATGATCTTGTCTGCCAGTATCATGTGTGCTTCACCTCGGGGTGGTATTTCAGCGGTACGACAACCGCCCGCCGCTGATGAGATGATCATAGCCGGACGGGCGGTTGCATGCTATCAAGACGGCTTTTCAATCTGTCAACCGTCGGTTGCGTTTGTGTAAAATAAGGGGTTTCAGGCCTTTTGGGCAATGTGCTGCAGCAGTCTGTGGATGCCCTCCACAATGGCGGGAGCCTCTGGGGAGATGGTGCATACATGGGGCACGCCGCTGAGCCACAGCTTCTGCCGGGTGTCGCTGCTCACATTGGCCAGGATGCAGTCTGCACTGCCCGCCCAGATGGTCTCGTCGTGCTCGCTCTGCACGCACAGGATGGGGCAGACCACGCTGAACAGGTTCTTTCTGGCCAGCCGGATCAGCTTGTGCAGATCGGCGCCCTTGGCGGTGGGGAAGCCGGAATAGCCATGGTCGTAGGCCTTATCCAGCCCCTTATGGTATTCGCCGCCCTTGCCCCAGGGAATGCGGGGCACAAGCGGCGCAGCGATGCCCGCCAGCGGCAGCAGCCTGTTCTTTACATCCATGGGCGCAGAGATGGGAATGCAGCCATCCACCTCCATCTGCTCCGCCACCAGCAGCGAAAGCACGCCGCCCATGCTGAGGCCGCATACGGTTACCCGCTTTGCGTGCTTTTTCAATTCCAGTACCCCTTGCTTGGCGGCCTCCAGCCAATCCTTCCAGGTGCATTTGGCCATATCCTCTTCGGAGGTGGCATGGCCGGGCAGGTTGATGCTCATTACCGTGTAGCCCTTTGCCGCCAGCCCGTCGGCCAGCTTGCGCATATGCGCCGCAGACCCTGTAAAGCCGTGCATCAGGAGAATGCCGTCCTCGCCGCCTTTGTGAAAAAACGGTCTGCATACATCGCTATCAAAAACGGAGGTGTAGTCCATCGCCATTCTCCTTTCTGTACAAAGAAAACTATGCGGGGCTCACCCCTGTTATGCGTTCAGCTTTTCGATATCCTCCAGCTTGCCCAGCACCAGCAGCACATCGCCCTCCTGGAGCAGCTGCTCTGCCTCGGGAGAGACGATGTAGCTGCCGCCCCGATGTATGGCCAGAACGCTGATGCCGTAGCGGCGGCGTATCTTCAGCTCCATCAGGGAGCTTCCTGCCCATTTTTCCGGCATGCGGATCTCAACGATCTGGAAGTCGTTATCCAGCTGCATCAGCTCCAGCACACCGGGGGAGGTGAGGGAACGGGCAACGCGTTCGCCCATATCCCGCTCGGGAAAGACTACCCGATCCACGCCGATCTTGCGCAGCACCTTGGCATGGACCTCATCGCTGGCTTTGGCGATCAGCAGCGGGATGCCCATTTCCTTGAGCAGCACGCAGATGAGGATACTGTCCCGGATGTTCTGGCCGATAGAGACCACAGCCCCGTCGAAGTTGTTGATGCCAAGAGAGCCAAGGGCTACTTCGTCGGTGGCATCCAACTGAATCGCCTCAGTTACGTAGGGGGCGATGTCCTGCACCAGCTCCTCGTTGGTGTCGATCGCCATTACCTGCTGCCCTTGCTCGCACAGGGAACGGGCCAGGCTGGAACCAAAACGACCCAGGCCAAATACCAGATAAGAATTGGATCTCATAACAAGTTTCCTCCCTTAACCGATCATAATCGTTTCCTCGGGGTAGTGAATGCGGTTCTTCGCTGCTGTGTTCAGCCGTTTGGCAAAGGCAAAGCCCAGCGTCAAAGGCCCTACGCGCCCAAGGTACATCAGCAGCATCAGGATCAGCTGCGACGGAGTGGACAGGTTGCCGGAGCCGACGGAACTGAGGCCGGTGGTGGTGACCGCCGAGGTGACTTCAAACAGCAGGTCGATCATATCAAAGCTGCGGTTGCGCTCGATTGCGGAGATAACAGCTGTGCAGCCGATGATCGCCCCCAGCACGATAAAAACAATGGTAACGGCACGGGCCACTGCATCGCGGGCGATGCGCTTTTTCATCAGCACATAATCCTCTCTGCCGTTGATGACGGTGGCCATCATCAACAGCAACATGGCGAATGTGGTGGTCTTCACGCCGCCACCGGTAGAGGCAGGGGATGCGCCGATGAGCATCAGCACACAGCTGATCAGCTTGGAGCTGTCGGTCAGCGCCAGCTGATCCACGCTGCAGAAACCGGCGGTACGGCATGTGGTGGATTGGAACAGGGCATTCAGCAGCTTGTTGCCAACGGTCATGCTTCCGAGGGTGGCCGGGTTGTTCCACTCCAGCAGTGCAAAAACAGCTGTGCCGCCAAACAGCAGCACACCGGTGCAGATGAGCACAAGCTTGGTGTGCAGGGTCAGTTTGCTCTTTTGAAAGGGCTTGTTGAGAAGCTCCACGAATACAACAAAGCCCATGCTGCCGCAGATGATGATGCCTGTCAGCGTTGCGATGATCAGCGGGTCGTTCTGCAGGGGCACCATGCTGGTGAAGTTGCCCAACAGGTCGAAGCCTGCGTTGCAGAAGGCACTGATAGAATGGAAAAAACTGTACCAAATGCCTTTGGCGATGCCGTATGTGGGTATGAAGCGTATCATCAGCAGGCAAGCGCCCAGCGTTTCGATCAGCACCACCAGTGCAGTGGTCCACTTGGTCAGGCGGACCAGGCCGGAAAGGCTGGATTGGTTCATGCTGTCCCGGATCAACACCCGGCTGCGCAGTGAAATGCGGCGGCCCAGTGCCATCATGCCCAGTGTGGCAAAGATCATGAAGCCCAGACCGCCCATCTGGATCAGAACGATGATGACCGCATGCCCCAGCGTGGAATATCCAAGGCCGATATCCACAATGTTGAGCCCTGTGACGCATACGGCAGAGGTGGCTGTAAAGGCGGCACCCATCAGCCCTACGGAGCGACCATCGGCTGCGCAGCAGGGCAGCGAAAGCAACAGGCTGCCAACCATGATGGCGACCAGGAAGCCCAGCGCCAGCACCTGCTCAGGCTGAAAATGCTGCTTGGGCCGCAGACCGGCGGTCTCGGTTTTGGTGCGACTCACACTATTCCCCCTATGGATGGATTTCGATCCATATTATATTCTTTTTTCGCTTATTTGTACAGCGGGGGCTTTCCAACGGTCACGGGAGTATTGTATACTGGTAAGGGTCTGCGGTTTGACTGAAGAATGTATAGCCCCCCTGAAGACAGAAAGGCGGTTTGTGCCATGCGGGAAGGACAATATACGGAATGCTGGCCTGAAGAAAAAACGGAGCTGTATGGTTTGCTGGCACGTCAGCTTGCTGCCCTCATGGAGGGCGAAAGCCATCCGCTTCCCGTGCTGGCCAATGCAGCCGCTCTTCTGTGGCAGGCCATGGGAGAGATCAACTGGGTAGGCTTCTATTTGAATACCGGCAACGAGGAGCTGCTGCTGGGGCCCTTTCAGGGCAAGACCGCCTGCATCCGCATCCCCTTCAGCCGGGGCGTGTGCGGCGCGGCTGCCAGAGAACGCCGGGTGCAGCTGGTAAGGGATGTGCATCTGTTTCCCGGGCATATCGCCTGCGACAGCGCCTCCAACAGCGAGATCGTTCTGCCGCTGATCCGGGATGGCGCTCTTCTTGGCGTTCTGGATATCGACAGCCCCCTTGTGGGCCGCTTCGATGAAGCGGATCGCACGGGGCTGGAAGCGGTGGCACAGCTGCTGGCCGAAAATTGCGACTGGGCTCTCTGGCGGGTGTGAGGGAGGCGCAGCTGCGCCCCCTGTGTGCCCATAGAAGGAAAACCATAGAAATTCTTGCATCTTGCGCCGCATCCATGTATAATAGCTTCGTCCTGCGATTCGTGTCAGGCAGAGTAGCTGCAAACGCGTTAAGTGTTCATGAACGGGGAGTTGTCATGAAACGAAACCGGCACAGCCGGTGCGGTGTATGCGGCGCATCCCGCTGTCTTGGTGCTGCCTCCTGCGAGTCGACTACAAATGACAGGGAGGCTTTTTCTATGCAAAAAACCAAGGGCACTTTCCGGGTGGAGACCATTACCTTTACCGCGCTGCTGGTGGCGCTGCAGGTGGTGCTGGGCAATCTTTTGCAGGTACCGCTGATGGAGAAACAGTACAACTTCGGCTTTCTGCCCATCGCTGTGGCAGGCGCGCTGCTGGGCGCACCCTCTGCCATGATCGTGGGTGGTCTGGGCGATCTGCTGGGCGCACATCTCTTCCCGCAGGGGGCGTACTTCCCCGGCTTTACCCTCACCAATGTGTTGGTGGGCCTGGTGTGCGGCCTGGTGCTGCACCGCCGCAAGCCCAACTGGGTGCGGGTCATTATTGCGGTGGCGGTCTCGCTGGTGTGCATCAACTGGCCCCTCAACTCCTTCTGGCTGAGCCTGCTGTACTCCTCCAAGGGCTTCATGGGCTGGCTGGTGCTGCGCGGCCCCAACTATCTGGTGGAGGTGCCTGCCAATATCGTGCTGGTATTCCTGTGCCTTAAGGGCCTCAGCAAGGTGAATCTGCCCGCCTTTATGGCGCTGCGTAACTGATCCCAGCCCCACGATAAGGAGCAACTATGCGAGTAAGCAAAAAGGCCATTCTTGCAGAACTGGCAAGGGTATACCCGGATGCGGGGCCGGAGCTGAACTTCCGCAACCCCTACGAAACGCTGGTGGCGGTCATGCTCTCCGCCCAGTGTACCGATAAGCAGGTAAACAAGGTAACGCCCGCCCTGTTCGAGCGCTACCCGGATGTGGAGGCCATGGCCGCAGCCTCTGTGGAGGATGTGTACCCCATGGTCAAAAGCTGCGGCTTCAAGACCAAGGCCGGCAATATCGTGGAGGCCTGCCGGCTCATCCTGCACCGCCACGGCGGTCAGGTGCCCGGCGATATGCAGGCCCTCACTGCCCTGCCCGGCGTTGGGCAGAAGACCGCCAATGTGGTTTTGGCCAACGCCTTCGGTGTGCCCACCATCGCGGTGGATACCCATGTGTTCCGGGTCAGCAACCGGCTGGGGCTGGCCAATGCAGCCAATGTGGAAAAGACCGAGGAGCAGCTCAAGGCGGCCATTCCCAAGAAGGATTGGGTAGCTGCCCACCACTGGCTCATCTTCCACGGGCGGCGGGTGTGCCACTCCCAGCGCCCTGCCTGCGGCAGCTGCACGCTGAATGCCATGTGCAAGGCCTTCGATGCGGCAAAGAAGACCGGTCTGCCGGTGCCTTCGCCCAAGGCAAAGAAGGATAAGCCCGCCCCCAAAGCGGCAAAGAAGACAGAAACCGCCGGTGCGTGATCCGCAGCCGCAGTTGAAAAAAGGAGTAAGTTATGGCGTCTTTTGTTGACAGAGTTTCCATTACCGTGAAGGCCGGCAACGGCGGCAACGGCTGCGTTTCATTCCACAGGGAGAAGTTCGTGCAGAACGGCGGCCCCGATGGCGGCGACGGCGGCCGCGGCGGCAACATCATCCTCTATGCAGACCCCAATATGCATACCCTGCTGGATTTCCGTTTCCATACCAAGTATCTGGCCGAAAACGGCGGCGACGGCAGCGCCAACCGCTGCCACGGCAAGCGGGGCCAGGATCTGACCATCAAGGTACCTGTGGGCACCGTGTTCCTCCGGGAAAGCGATGGCGCAGTGGTAGCCGATATGAGCGAACCGGGCCAGACCAAGGTGCTGCTGAACGGCGGCCGCGGCGGCTTTGGCAATATGCACTTTGCCACCCCCACCCGTCAGGCTCCCAACTTTGCCAAGCCCGGCATCAAGACCGAGACCCATGTGTTCCGTCTGGAGCTGAAGACCATTGCGGATGTGGGCCTGGTGGGCTTCCCCAACGTGGGCAAGAGCACCATCCTGGCCACCCTGACCGCTGCCAAGCCCAAGATCGCCAACTATCACTTTACCACCCTTACCCCCAATCTGGGCATCGTAAAGCGCCACGGCAGCGATTTCGTCCTGGCGGATATCCCCGGTCTGGTGGAGGGTGCCAGCGAGGGCGTTGGCCTTGGCCACGACTTTTTGCGCCATGTGGAGCGCACCCGTCTGCTGCTGCACGTGGTGGATGCCTCCGGCAGCGAGGGCCGCGACCCGCTGGAGGATTTCCGCATCATCAATCTGGAGCTGCAGAAGTACGGCGAGCCGGAGGGCCGCCCCCAGCTGGTGCTGCTCAACAAGTGCGACCTGATCGCCGACCCCTGCGAGATCGATAAGCTGGAGGATGCCTTCGAGGCCCTTGGCTACGAGACCTACCCGGTAAGCGCCGCCACGGTGCAGGGCTTCGACGCGGTGCTGGATCGGGTGGTCAACCTGCTGCCCGAGCTGCCGCCGCCCCGCGTGTTTGCCGAGGAGGAGGTGGAGGTGCCCGTCATTACCGACGATGGCTACACCATCCGTCGGGAGAACGACACCTTCTTCGTGGAAGGCGCAGCCATGCAGCACTTCATCGACAGCGTCAACTTCGACGACGAGGAGAGCCTCAACTGGTTCCACCGCACCCTCAGGGATCGCGGCATCATCGATGCGCTGCGCCAGAAGGGCGCGGGTGAGGGCAGCACCATCTGCATCGGCGATATGGAATTCGATTTTGTGGAATAAGTAAGGAGATAACCCAATGACCAGCAAGCAGAGAGCCAAGCTTCGCAGCATGGCCAATACCATGGATCCCATCCTTTTCATCGGCAAGGAAGGCGTTACCGACGGCACCGTAAAGGAGGCCTACGACGCACTGGAGGCCCGCGAGCTTATCAAGTGTGTGGTGCAGCAGAACTGCGAGCTTTCCGCCCGTGAGGCGCTGGACGAGCTGTGCGGCCGCCTGGGCGCAGAGCCTGTGCAGTGCATCGGCCGCCGGTTCGTTATGTACCGGGAGAGCCGCAAGAACAAGCAGATCATTCTGGATTGAGTTATGCTTGAGCAAGTTACCATGGCACAGGTCGCAGCAGCCCTGATGGAGCTGCGCTCGCCCATCGCCATGTACGAAACCGATATCCACGCCTGCGTAGGGCAGCGGCTCACAGCAGCCGGTCTGCCCTTTACGCACGAGGCCAGGCTGGCTCCGGGCTGCCGGATCGATTTCCTGGTGGACACCGTGGGCGTGGAGATCAAAAAAGGCAAGCCGTCTGCGGCAACGCTGGCTGCGCAGCTTCAGCGCTACGCAGCCTGCGATGCGGTAGGCGGCTTGATCGTTGTTACGGAGCGCAGCGTACGGTTGCCAAAGACCATTCTGGGCAAGCCGGTGCGGCTCATCACCCTGAGCCAGCTGTGGGGTATTGCTTTGCCCTGAACGGCCCCGCCGGAGAAAACCTGCAGAAAGGAGCGTGCCCCATGTACGATGAGAGCGAATACGCGGTCATACCGCCCTACCTGATGGATACGGACGGGGCGCAGGTGGCCTCCGAGCAGCATCGCCGCACCTACGGCACGCTCAGCTACAACGCAAAACGCAAGTGCTGGACCGTGAAGGGCGACCCTACCGTTACCGAGCTGTGCAAGCGGCTGTTTCCCGGCTCCGATACGGGCCGCCGGGGCGAGGCGCGCTTCACCGCCCATAAGCGCATCATCGGCGACCTGAACTGGCTCATGCTGCGCTACCCGCTGCTGGTGCGCTCGCAGGATTGGGAACGCTGGCAGAGTGCGGTCTCCGAGGCACGGGAGTATGTGATCAAGCGGGAGCTTTCCCTGCGCCTGCCGGATAAGGTGGAGCCGCACCCCACGGCATTTCTGGGCAAGCTGACCGATTTCCAGAAGGAGGGGCTGGGTTTTCTGCTCCGCTCCGAGCGCTGCCTGCTGGCAGACGAGATGGGCCTTGGTAAAACGGTGCAGGCGCTGGCCATGCTCAGCCACACCGGCGAGTACCCGGCGCTCATCATTGCCCCGCCCCATTTGATGCGCAACTGGGAGAAAGAGATCGACCGCTTTGTGCAGAAGCCGGACGGGGAGAAGCTCACCGTGCATGTGATCAAGGGCCTCAAGCCCTATGCGCTGCCCAAGGCGGATATCTACCTGATGCATTACCTGCTGCTCCGCGGCTGGAAGGAGTACCTGCCCGAGTGCGGCATCCCTACCGTGATCTTTGACGAGGTGCAGGAGCTGCGCCGCAGCGGCACCGAGAAATACTCCGCTGCCAGCCTGCTGGCCGAAGGGGCCAACCGGGTGGTGGGCCTCAGCGGTACGCCCATCTACAACCAGGGCGCAGAGATCTGGAATGTGGTGAATATTCTGGATTTTCATTGCCTTGGCGATTTTGAGAGCTTTACCCGGGAATGGTGCTACGGCTACGGCAACCGGATCGTTGCCAAGCCGGATGTGCTGGGCGAACGCCTGCGCTCCGACGGGCTGATGCTGCGGCGCACCAAGCAGGAGGTGCTCAGCGAGCTGCCCCCCAAGCGCAGGCTGGTCATGGCCGTGGACAGCGATGAGGGCATATACCGCAAGTTGATGCAGCCTGTGGCAGAGACTCTTGCCCGCCTCCGGCAGGAGGAGGCCACTCCCTCCCAGCGGGCCCTGTGGGCCATGGAGGTGGAGGAGGGCGAGCGGCAGGCCACCGGTGTTGCCAAAGCCCCTTCTGTGGCGCAATTCGTGCGCGCACTCTTGGAGGCGGGGGAGAAGGTGCTGCTGTTTGCCCACCACCATCAGGTGATGGATATCTATAAGAAGGAGCTGCACAGCTTCTCGCCTGCATTCATTACCGGCAGAGAAACACCCGCCATGAAGGAACGCGCTGTGGAGCGCTTCATGGCGGGCAAGACAGATCTTTGCTGCATCTCTCTCCGGGCGGCTTCCGGCCTGAACCTGCAAAGAGCCAGCTGTGTGGTTTTTGGCGAACTGGATTGGTCGCCTGCCGTGCATTCCCAGGCCGAGGACCGGGCGCACCGTATGGGGCAGACCGACTCCATCCTTTGCTATTACCTGGTCTCCGCCGGTGGCAGCGACCAGGAGATGCAGGATGCACTGGGCCTGAAGGTGAGCCAGTTCGTAGGCCTGATGGGCGATACGCCCCAGAGCCAGACCGATGCGCTCATGGCAGCCCAGGAGGCACGCCAATACATCGAAAAGCTGGTGGAGCGCCTGTTGGCCGGCAATGGTTAACGCGGCAGGATCACGGTAACGCCTTCCTCGAAATCCTGCGGGGCCAGACAGGGGTTCACCCGCAGCAGGCTGCCAAGGGGCAGATTGAATCGCATGGCTACAGATTCCAGCGTTTCGCCCTCTACCAGCGTATAGGTGGAGGGCAGCGTACAGGCGGTGTTCTCCGCGGGTACGCACAGGGTCTGCCCGGCACGGAGCGCATCCAGATCCACGCTGGGGTTGGCGGTCTGCAGGGTGTTGCGGCTCAGCAGGCTTTGCAGCTGGATATCCGCAACGGTCTCGCCCGGGCGCACGGTCACCTGTTCCTCCAGGGGGCAGGCAGGCGCAGGCACGGGCGTGGGGGAGGCATCGGGGCTGGCGCTGCTGCCGGTATTGCCATTGCTGCCGGGGCTGGTTGCGCCGCTGTTGCCGGAGCCGCTGCTGCCTGCACTGCTGCTACTGCCGGAGCCGTTCGCACCGCTGTTGCCTGCGCTGCTGTTGTTGCCAGAACTGCCCGTACTGCTGTTTCCTGCACTGCTGCTACTGCCGGAGCCATTCGCACCGCTGTTGCCTGCATTGCCGGAGCCATTCGCACCGCTGTTGCCTGCATTGCCGGAGCCGCTGCTGCCGCTGTCCAGCGAGGGCGCATCCGGAGCGGGAGCCGCCGTGCCGCCGGTTTGGGGCCGGTCATCCTCCTCCCGGGGGATGCACAGCACATCGCCCACCATCAGCCTTGCAGGGTGGATATCCCGGTTGGCGGCCAGCAGATCCCGCAGGGGAACGCCCAGCTTGTGGGCGATCAGGTAGAAGCTGTCGCCTCGCTTTACCACGTATTCTTCTGCGCAGATGGAACCGTTTTGCCTCTGAGTCATAGGGATCAAAGCTCCTTTCAGACGGATCGTCCCTATACCCTATGAGGCTCCGGGGGCAGATTTGCCTACCGCTGCGCCTCCCTGCGCAAAAAACCGTTTGCCCGTTGCTTCAGCTCCTCGTAGCTGCCGATGCTCTGCTGCTGCTCCTGCAGCGCTACCTGCACATCGGTGGGCAGGGCATCGAAGAGGCTCTTGCTCCGGGCATCATGCTTGATAAGGGCCTGCAAAGTGGGGTACATACTCATTTTGATCATCACCTCGCTGTAAGGCTGCCCGCCCGGATATCTGCCTATACAGCCAAAATGACCCCGGAAAGGAGCGGATGGTTTTGCCGTTGGTACAATATTGCAAAAAATGCCGCAGGGAAGTGCCCCTGTCGGAGCATTGCGCCCATTGCGGGGGCAGGCTGGGCCGCAACAGCGAGACCCTTGCGTTCGATGTGATCCATGTGCCGGTAAAGGATTGGTTCTGCTGGAACAGCTGGCTGCGCATCGCACTGCCTGCGGCGGTGCTGGTGGCGGCAGGTGTGTTTGCGGCGGAGTACGCCTTTGGCGGTGCAGCAGCAGCCCTTGCGCTGCTGGGCAGCAGCTTCTTGCCCATCATACTGGCGCTGCTGGTGGCGGCGCTGGTTGTGGGCTGGGTCGCCCTGGGGCTGCAGGGGGGCGAACGCATCCATTATGCGATGGATAAGCTGGGTCTGCATGCATGGACATATCTGGAAAACTACAGCCCGGTGCAGCTCAAGGCCCGGCTGCTGACCCCCGATATGCTCACCCAGCTGGAAGGGGATGAGCGGGCCCTGCTGGATATGACGCTGATCCGCCACCAGTTCATCGCCTGGAAGGACGTGCGCCGCACCCATTTCTGGAAGGAAAACGGCGTACTGCTGATCTACCGCCCCTCCTGGTGGCAGGTGATGGCGGTGCGCTGCCCGGTGGAGGAGCTCAGCAATGTGCAAGCCATGGTGAACGCCCATGTGAAGCAGCCCGCCAAGCATGGCAAAAAGCCCACTCCGAAGCGGAAAAAGAAAACATAAACGTTATTGCTGAAAGAAAAAACCGTCGAAGCCCGTTTGGCGCTTCGACGGTTTTGCTGCGGGGGTTATTCCTGCGCTTCCTTTGCCATGAAGAGCACATGGCCGCAATCGGTAAAGCCGTGCTTGCGGTAGAAGGCGGGGGCGGGTGCATACCGGTTGGTGGATAGCGTGATGCCCGCCAGCCGGTGTTGGGTCACGTACTGCCACAGGGCATCCATCAGCCGGGAGCCGATGCCCTGCCCCTGCCGCTCAGGCAGAACGAACATCTCCTCCACAAAGACCTCGCTGTTGTTCCACCATACCTTTTCGTGGGCGAACAGCGCGCCCAGCAGCTGCCCATCCTCCTCGGCGGCATAGCCTACGAATTTCTTCATATCAAAGAAGTCGCCAAGGTACGCTTCGGCGGTCTCCTGCTGCCACCGGCACTGCCACAGCTCGTTGTTGTATACGCTTTGCAGTATGCCTGCACAGGCGGGCAGATCCTGCCTTTCCAGCTTGCGGATGATCATTGACCTTCCTCCTTTTTCTCCTCCGGCAAAGGGGTACTGTCAGTTTTTTTCAGCCGCCTGAGAAGCCGCTCTGCCGCCATGTGCCATACCAGCCCCAGCAGAATGGACAGCAGCATGAACAGCAGATGGTACAGGGGCGTATTGTTGTTCAGCACGCGCTTCAGGTACAGCTCGAACCAGCCGTTGAACAGAAAGATCTCAAAGGATGCCTTGCCCAGCGCCGTGAGCAGGGGCGTGCGAAAGCCGTTCTCCTTCGGCCCGTCCAGCAGAAAGCCCAGCCCGGCACACAGCCCGGGCACCAGCAGCAGCCCCGGGTACCAGTACAGGCCGTAGCGCAGCAGCCAATCGGGCCTTTTGGTGAAGCCGAACCACAGCAGAGCCACACCGGCCAGAAAGCCTGCAAGGCACAGCAGCGCCGCGGTTTTGCGGTCCTGACGGGCGGGTCGGGTGGCGGCCAGCCCCATGCCCAGCACAAAGATGGGCAGGCGGGAGACCAGCATCAGCTGGTTTTTGCCGATAAAGGCAACGCCGCACAGCCCGGCCCCGGCCATCAGCAGCAGGCAGCCCAGCCAGGGACGGGGGGCGTTCTTCAGCAGCGCATATACCGGTATTGCCAGCAGGATGGTGACCAGCAGCAGCGAAAGGTACCAGTTGAGGGTGAAGGGCGCATGGGTCAGGTAGCCGGTCATGGTAAGGGTGCCCAGCGCAGTGTGCACAGCCGACCGGCCGGTGAGCCCAAGCCCGGGCAGCATCAAGAGGCACCACAGCAGCGCCACCGGAAGGAAGGCAGGCAGCAGGCGGGCGGCGCGGCGCTTCAGGTAAGCAGCGGCGGAGGGAGCCTTGGCAAGGGAATGCCAGAGCCCGTAGCCGGAAAGCAGGGTGAAGATATCCACTCCCAGATAGCCCACCTGCTGGAGCGCCCCCAGCACCGGCGTGTTCTCCAGCCCCAGCCGGGCATGGAAGAAGCACACCCAGAGAATGGCGATGCCCTTAATGGGGTCGCGGCGTGCGGTAAGTGCGTTGCGGTGCTGCATGGGTAGACCTCCGGCAAGGCGGCGGTATGCCGCGGTTTTTCTTCTGTTTGTTTCGCTCCCGGGCAGGCAAATTCCTGCCGGGAGCCGCGCAGGGGGGCAAAGGTGCGGCGGCGGGGAGAAATTCTTTCGAAAAGCTGCAAAATCTTTGTTTTTGTGCTTGACAGAAGTTGATGTATTTGGTAGAATGATTTTTGGCATCAATAGACTCCGCCAGCCCCGGAATCCTATTGACACTCGCGGAGGTTTGCGACCATCAAACAGCCGCACACATCATCAAACACAGATTCCCTGAAGGAGGACTTAGCCTTGAATACCTACATGGCCAAGGCCGCGGATGTACAGCGCAAGTGGTACATTGTCGATGCTCAGGACGTCGTTCTGGGCCGTCTGGCAAGCCAGGTTGCCGCTATCCTGCGCGGTAAGAACAAGCCTACCTATACCCCTCATGTGGACACTGGCGACTATGTCATCATCATTAATGCCGACAAGATCAAGCTGACCGGTAAGAAGCTGGATCAGAAGATCTACTACCATCACACCGGCTACGTTGGCGGCCTCAAGGAGACCGTCTATCGCCGCCTGATCGCCGAAAAGCCCGAGTTCGCTGTCAAGAAGGCAGTGGTGGGCATGCTGCCCAAGGGCCCCCTCGGCCGCAAGATGGCCAAGAAGCTGAAGGTATATGCCGGTGCCGAGCACGAGCATGCCGCCCAGCAGCCCGAAGTTCTCGTGATCAAGTAAGACGGAAGGAGCGTAAAGTAAAATGGCAAAAGTTGAGTACAATGCCGTTGGCCGCCGTAAGAAGGCTATTGCCCGCGTCCGTCTGGTCGCCGGCGACGGTAAGATTTTGATCAACAAGCGTGAGCTTGACAACTACTTTGGTCTGGAGACCCTCAAGATGACCGTTCGTCAGCCCCTGGAACTGACCAAGGCCGGCGGCGATATGGACATCCTCGTCAACGTTGTTGGCGGTGGCCTCAGCGGCCAGGCCGGTGCTATCCGTCATGGCATCAGCCGCGCCCTCATCAAGGCTAACCCCGACCTGCGCGATGCCCTGAAGAAGGCCGGTTTCCTCACCCGCGATCCTCGTATGAAGGAGCGTAAGAAGTACGGCCTCAAAGCCGCTCGTCGCGCGCCCCAGTTCAGCAAGCGCTAATTTCATCAGAAAAGTGCCTGAAAGCCCCGGAAACACTGAGTTTCCGGGGTTTTTCCTTTTGTAGCGGT
>SVGN01000045.1 GCA_015056315.1 Clostridiales bacterium | reverse complement strand
CAGAAGCGGTTGACAAGTCAGATGATGCAAGCCTTTTTGAAAGATACTCTTATAACTTTTCCATTGCCGTATATGATTTAGATACGAACATATTATATTATTTTGAATTTGACACTTAATTGTTTGAAAAATTCCAATTTGTTGAGCAAACCAAAGCAGATTTTCTCCCTCTTAGGAGGGCACAATGATACGCACCGTTCCGGTGCATTGCGTTTGTACACCTACATATGCAAAGGAGCATCCAAACGTCGGATGCTCCTTTGTTCGTTGCAGAATAAATTGTTCCTTAACAGTTCTCCCACCACCGGGCACAGCTCTTTTCGTTGCGCTTGTCGATGGCAGCGGCGACACAGCCGGGGCATCATACACCGGCGGTATCCCCGCCTGCGCCATATAGCCCCGGGCTTTCCGCTTTGCCCACGGTCTGCATGAACTCCTTGCAGCTATTGCCCTACTGCCCATTGCAGCATTGCACACAGATCCTCCAAAAACCGCAGGATCCGTCCCGTTTGCTCCCTGAGCAGCCGCAGCACGCATTCCGCAGGGATGGCCGCCTGTTCGGCTTCCTCAGCAGCCTCCAGCCGCCCGACCGCCACAGCCTCCCGGGGCCCGTCTTCGGCACCCTCCTGCTGCCCCGCAGCCGGGGTTTCCCGCTGCTCTCTTTCGCCAGCCATTTGCCACCCGACGGTCACAGCTTCCCGTACCGCCGCCGTGATGATCGCCCGCCGGTCACCGGCCACAGGCACCTGTATCACCTCCGATACCGCCAGCACGGCCGCATCCCCCGCCAAGGCTCCCTCTTCAGAGGGAGCTGTCTGCCCGCCGGGCAGACTGAGGGTGCCGCCCTCGCCCAAGCCCTGTAACGCCGTACCCCCCGCCAAGCCAACCTCGGCAGCGGTTCCCTCCGCTCCCGGCATCTCCCCCGCCAAGGCTCCCTCTTCAGAGGGAGCTGTCTGCCCACCGGGCAGACTGAGGGTGCCGCCCTCGCCCAAGCCCTGTAACGCTGTACCCTCCGCCAAACCAACCTCGGCAGCGGTTCCCTCCGCTCCCGGCATCTCCCCCGCCAGGGCTCCCTCTTCAGAGGGAGCTGTCTGCCCACCGGGCAGACTGAGGGTGCCGCCTTCGCCCAAGCCACGCAACGCTGTACCTCCCGCAGCACCGACCGCCGCACCGTCAGCCGCTCCATCTCCGCCCGCAGTACCGGCCGCCGCACCGTCAGCCGCTCCATCTCCTCCCGCAGCACCGACCGCCGCCCCGGCTGCCAGCCCCGCCTCACCGGCCTCCCCGACCTCCATCGCCCAGCAGATGGGTTCCGCTCCACCCTGCGTACCGCCGGTCGCCGCAGCCAATGCGCCCGCCGCACGCTCCGGCTCCGCACTCCTGACCCGCATCAGCCGCAGCTCCAATGCCCGGGCGCACAGCAGCACTTCTCCCTGCACACCCATCCCCTCCGGCAGCCCGGCCCACAGCTCACTGCTGCCCTTCCCGCCGGTGGCCTGCCCGGCTCCATCCGCCGGATCCTCCTCCGTCAGCGCCAGCGCGCTTTTCAGCCGCTGCATCACCGCCTGCCGCTCTGCCTGCAGATGCCGGTTCGCATCCCGGCTCTTCTCCAGAGCAGCCGTCAGCGCCGTGTTCTCCTTCTTTGCTTTGCGCAGATCCGTCCGGGCGGCGCTCAGCTGCCTGCCCCGGGCCACCATCTGCTCCGATTGCCGCGCATTGCCCACTGCCATCACCGATGTGATCAGCAGCATCACCGCCAGTAAAAATGCCATCAGGATCGCCAGTTGCTTCATGCCCTCTCGCCTCCGGGTGTGGTGGCGCATACAGCGCCGGGAGCACAAAAAACGCTCCCGGCGCTATTGTGTGCCGGAAGCGTACGGATGATACATTTTTCCTCAGGGGGTAAGCGGCTCCTCGATCTTCTCCACCGGGTCGGGCAGGGGCGGCAGCTCCCGGATATCCGAAAGGCCGAAGTGCTCAAGAAACTTGTCCGTGGTCACGTACAGGATGGGGCGGCCCAGCGCCTCCTTGCGCCCGGCCTCCTGGATGAGCCCCTTGGCCAGAAGCGCCTGGATGGAGTAATCGCACTTGACGCCGCGCACCTGCTCCACCTCGCCCTTGGTGGCGGGCTGCCGGTAGGCGATCACCGCCAGGGTCTCCATCACGGTCTGGCTCAGGCTCTGCCGCTGCACGGGCTGCAGGAGCCGCTCCACATAGGGGGCGTATTCCGGGCGGGTCTCCATGCGTACATGGTCGCCGTAGCGGCGCAGGGACACGCCCCGCCGGTCCAGGTCGAACCGCTTCTGCATCTCCTCCACGGCGTGCATGGTCTCCATCTCGCTCAATTCCAGCGCGGCGGAAAGGTCGGCGATCTTCACCGGCTCGCCCGCCACAAACAGGATGGCCTCGATGATATTGGCAATATCAGGCTTCTCCATCCTCAACTCTCCTTCCCGGTACAAGGGTGATGCGCTGGAACATATCCTTCTGGCGCACATGCGCCTTGCCCAGCTTCAGCAGCTCCAGCACCGCCATGAACAGGGTGACCACCTCTTCCTTGGAGGGCTGGTCGGAAAACAGGTTTTCAAAGTGGACGCGGCCTTCCCGGAGGCGGCTTTCGATGGTCTCCATGCAGCCCTCCACGGTAAAGCTGTCCCGCCGGATATCCCGCAGGCGGAACACCGCCTCCTGGGGCTGGGCGGGGGTACGGGTGGTGATGCGCTTCAGCGCCTGCCACAGCGCCTCCAGGGTCAGGTTATCCAGCTGCACCTCCTGAGGCGGCAGGGGGTATTCCTCCGGCAGCTTGCCAAAGACCTGCTTGGCGCTCTTTTCGAACTCCGCCATCTGGCGGGTGCTTTCTTTGAATTGCTTGTAAGCGATCAGCCGCTGGATGAGGGCCTGCTCCGGATCCTCCTCCTCCTGCTTGGGGGGCTTGGGCAGCAGGCTGCGGCTCTTGATCTCCACCAGCAGCGCCGCCATGGCGATAAACTCGCTGGCCTCGTCCATATCGTAGTCGGGCGCGTTTCGCACCACCTCGATGTACTGCTCGGTGATCTGGCTCACAAAGATATCCTTCAGGTCGATCTTGGCCTTGCCGATCAGGTGCAGGAGCAGATCCAGCGGGCCGTCGAACTGCTTCAGTCGTACGTGTACTGCCATGTTACCGCTTGCCCACCATCATCAGCAGCAGGTTGAGCACCGCACCGCCGATGGCATCGTTCAAAAAGCTCAGAATGCTGCTCAGCGCACCGGTAAAGCACAGCGCCATCAGCGCAAAGTGGGCGATCTGGTGCATCTGTCCGCTCAGGTTCAGCCGGCCCTTGAGCAGGATGTCGTTCACGATGTGGAAGCCGTCCAGCGGGGGGAAGGGCATCAGGTTGAAGATGGCCAGAGCCAGGTTCATGTAAGCGAACATCAGCAAAAAGCGCTGGATGTACTGCACCCAGGGGTGGAGCATCAGCACCTCGTACTCGGGGGCCAGGCCGCTCAGCAGCACCGCGCAGCCGATGCCGTCCGAAGAGAGAAACTCCTTGGCGCCGCCGTTGACGGCGATCACCTCCGGCTTCCACAGCAGGCCGTTGAAGCCCACCGCCAGCGCCAGCGACAGAATGAACAGCGTAAAGTTGACCGTGATGCCCGCCACACTGACCAGAAAATCATCCCGGCGGAAGTTGCCGAAATTGCGGGGGTTCACCGGCACGGGTCTGGCCCAGCCGAAGCCCAGCAGCACCATGCAGGCGGTGCCGATGGGGTCAAGGTGCTTGAGGGGGTTCAGGGTAAGGCGGCCCAGCATTTTGGCGGTGGGGTCGCCGCAGCGGTAGGCCACATAGGCGTGCCCCACTTCGTGCAGGATCAGCGCCAGCAGCACAGAAACGGAGAAATACACAACGTAGAGGATAAAGCCCAGCGGATCGCTGGTCAGCCAGCTCCAGTAGCTTTGCAGACGGTTCAGGATACCCATGAGAAAGAACCTCCTTTTTTCGGAAAGAAAGGCTTGCAGCCAAGCGTTTGCAGTAACGGTGAAGCCGCCTCAGCCGGGAGAAAAAAGCTCCGGCGCATACGGCGTATGCCCTGCGGCAGCCCGGCGATGGCCCGGGTCTGACATACGGCAACGGGGTAACCTTTATTATAACCGCCAACGCCGAAAAGTGCAACCGAGACCGCCCGCGGTTTGACATTCCCCCCGCCGTGATGCTATTATCTTTTGTATATGGGAATGATGAAAACCAGCATGGCCCGGGAACCCCGGCACCGTCCGGAAGCAAAGCAAGGAGGCATACGCATGTTGGATCACCGCAAGGAACGGAACCGCTGGGCGCAGCCCCTTTGCTGGGCGGCAGCGGTGCTGTCTGCCATGAGCTTTGCCATCGGGCAGGAGGGCTACACCGGCATGAGCGAGCTGCCTGCCTCTGCCACCAGCTACCTGTGGTGTGCGCTGGCGGTGTGCTTCGGGCTGTTCTACCGCTATGTATACGGGCGGCTGGCGGTGCGCCTCACCGCCGGGCAGGTGGTATGGGGGCTGGTCTTCGGCCTGGTCAATACGTTGGGCGGCATGCTCTTTGCCTACGACAGCTGGGCCATGCTGCAAAGCCTGCCCACCCTGCTCATCACGCTGCTCCGGGCGCTGGGGCAATCCCTGCCCATGATGGCCTTCTTCGGCTGGCTGGGCCATCTTTTGGAAAGCGGTGCATGGCTCGAGACCACCGTGGAGATCTGCGCCGGTATCCCCATGACTGAAATGCTGAAAACGCGCAGGCTTGCAGGCTTTGCCCGCCACCACCCCTCTCTTGCCCTGTGGCTCCTGTTCTGCCTGTGCTGGCTGCCCTGGGTGCTGGTGTTCTTCCCCGGCACCGTCTGCTGGGATCTGGGCGAGGCAGCCCAGATGTTCTTCGGTCTGCGCCCCATGAATGCCTGGCACGGCGTGCTGGCTACCTGGCTGTTCGGCGGCTGCGTGTGGCTGGGGCGGCTCGTCGGCAGCGATAATGCAGGCATCCTTCTGTATGTGCTTTTGCAGCTGTTCCTGCTGGCCCATATGGCGGCGCAGATGGTCGTTTTCCTGCACCGTCGGGGGCTGAAAAGAGGCTTCCTGCTGGCGGTGCTCCTGTTCTTTGCGGTAACGCCCCTCTGGGGCGGCTATGTGCAGTTCGTGGGCAAGGATACCCTCTACGTGGCTGCGCTGGGGCTGTTCCTGCTCCGCTGCGGGGAGGCGCTGCTCTGCCGGGAGGAGAAGGAACTGCGCCGCTTCTCCTGGCCCTTCGCCCTTGAGGTGTTCCTCTATGGGCTGCTGGCCTGCACCATCCGGCCCAACGGTCTGGTGGCGGTAGCGCCCATGGCGGTGCTGCTGCTCCTTTGCGGCAGGAAGGGCGAGGAACGCCTGCACCGGGTCATCCGGCTCAATGCGGCGGTCTGCGCCCTGTGCGCCGCCGGCGGGGCCATGCTGTTCAGCTATGTGGTGGTGCCCGGCCTGGGCATCGGCGATGATACCGGCGCTTCCCTCTATTCGCCCCTGTTCCAGCAGACCGCCCGCTCCCTGCGGGATCATGCCGATACGGTCACCGAAGCGGAATACGCCGCCATCGACCGTGTGCTGGATGCGGAAAACCTGCCGGAGCTTTACGAGCCGTGGATCTCCGACCCGGTCAAGTACACTTTCCGCTATTTCGGGCAGCCCGAAGAGGTGCAGAAGGCTGCGCTGGCGGGCTATAACGAAGCCTGGCTCTCCATGCTCCAAAAATACCCCCTCACCTATGCGGAGGCCTTCTTTGCGGGGAATGTGAGCTACTACTGCTTCACCCCCAAGCTGGAGGGCGAGACCTATAACAACCAGGCGGGCAGCCGGCTGGTGTTCGAGAACTACATCAACCAAATGGGGGAGGATCCCCGCCTGGTGCATGTTAGCCAGCCCGTGCCGGAGCGTATCCGTTCGCTGGCGGCCATGTACGCCCGGGGCTGGCGGCACATCCCGCTGCTGAGCCTCACCTACTGCTGCGCCGCCTATACCTGGCTGCTGGTGGGGGCTGCGCTGTCGCTGTGTAAGCAGAAGCGGCGGCGGGCGCTGTGCCTGTTCGCCCCTGCGCTGATGAGCCTGATCGTTTGCTGCGTGAGCCCGGTGAACGATTACTTCCGCTACTTTCTGCCCATCGTGGCCATGACGCCGCTGCTGCTGGGCATCGCAACCCGCCCCGCCAAGGCGGAGGAAGAGACCCCCGCTCCCTGATGGCGGCAGTGCGTGCCGCCTGCATCATAAACAATACAGCATAAAGGAGAACCAACATGGAAAACTTTGAGTTCTACTCCCCTGCGCGCCTTATTTTCGGCAAGGGTGCCGAGAACACCATCGGCCAGCAGCTGAAGCCCTACGCCACGAAGGTCCTGCTCCACTACGGCGGCGGCAGCATCAAAAAGAGCGGCCTGTACGACCGGGTGGTTTCTTCCCTCAACGAAGCGGGCATCGAATTCGTAGAGCTGGGCGGCGTGCAGCCCAACCCCCGCCTCAAGCTGGCCCAGGAGGGCATCGACCTGTGCCGCAAGGAGAACGTGGAGCTGATCCTGGCCGTCGGCGGCGGCAGCGTGATCGACTCCGCCAAGTGCATCGCCATGGGCGTGTACTACCACGGTGATGTGTGGGATATGTACGAGAAGGGCCTTGCCATCGAAAAGGCGCTGCCTGTGGCGGTGATCCTGACCATTCCGGCTGCGGGCAGCGAAGCCAGCGGCGATACGGTCATCACCAACGAGGAAAAAGCCCTCAAGTACGGCTATGGCAGCCCCAAGCTGCGCCCCCTGATGAGCGTGATGGATCCGGAGCTGTTCTACACCCTGCCCAAAAACCAGGTGGCCAACGGCATCACCGATATGATGAGCCATGTGTTTGAGCGCTACTTTACCAACACCAAAAACGTGGAGCTGACCGACGGCCTGTGCGAGACCGTGCTGCGCACCATCATGCACAACGCGCCCCGTGTGCTCAAAAACGCCGAGGATTATGAGGCCTGGAGCGAGATCGGCTTTGCCGGTACCGTTGCCCACAACGGTCTGGTGGGCTGCGGCCGTGCCCAGGATTGGGGCTGCCACAACATGGAGCACGAGCTGAGCGCCATCTACGATGTGGCCCACGGCGCAGGCCTTGCCGTACTCACCCCAGCCTGGATGACCTACGTCTGGAAGGATAACCCCGCCATGTTCGTGCAGTTCGCCACCAAGGTGATGGGCGTGGACGGTTCCTACCGGGAGCCGGAAGCCATCATCACCGAGGGTATCGAGAAGCTGCGCGCCTTCTTCTGTGCCATCGGCCAGCCCGCCACCCTTACCGAGCTGGGCATCGGCGAGGAGCGGCTGGAGGAGATGGCCCGCAAGGCCACCCACGAGTGCTTTGGCTGGGAAAGCCCCATCGGCGGCCTGAAGAAGCTCTACTGGCAGGATGTGCTCGCCATCTATAAGCTGGCCCTGTAAGCTATGAAAAACGAAAGAACGGAACTGTTCGAGCGCATGCCGGTGCCAAAGGCGGTGTGGTCGCTTTCGCTGCCCACCATCGCATCCTCACTGGTGATGGTGCTCTATAATCTGGCGGATACCTATTTTGTCGGCAGGCTGGGCGACCCGGTGCAGAATGCGGCGGTCACGCTGGCTGCACCGGTGCTGCTGGCCTTCAATGCCATCAATAACCTGTTCGGCGTGGGCGCTTCCAGCATGATGAGCCGTGCCCTTGGTGCCAAGGATCACGAAACGGTGCGCCGGTCATCGGCCTTTGGCTTCTACTGCGCCCTGCTGAGCGCGCTGCTGTTTTCACTGCTGGTGGGGCTGCTGAACGGCCCCCTTCTGCGCCTGCTGGGTGCGGAGGGGGATACCGTCGGCCCCACGGCGGCCTACCTGCGGTGGACGGCCCTCTGGGGCGCTGCGCCCTCCATCCTCAATGTGGTGCTGGCGTATCTGTTCCGCGCCGAGGGGGCCACGCTGCATGCCTCCATCGGTACCATGAGCGGCTGCCTGCTCAACATCGCGCTGGATCCCATCTGCATCCAGGGGCTGGGCATGGGCGCGGCGGGCGCAGGTCTGGCCACCTTCCTGAGCAATTGCGCCGCCTGTGTGTACTTTCTTGCGCTCATCCGGGTGCGCAGGGGCAAAACGCTGGTGTGCATCAGCCCCGAAGCGTTCCGGCCTCACAAAAAGCTGGTCATGGGCGTGCTGGGTGTGGGCGTGCCCGCCTCCATCCAGAACCTGCTCAATGTTACCGGCATGACTGTGATGACCAACGCCATTGCGGTCTATGGGGCAGAGGCGGTGGCGGCCATGGGCATTGCCCAGAAGACCACGATGATCCCCTGCTACATTGCCATGGGCATCTCGCAGGGCGTTATGCCGCTGATCGGCTATAACTATGCCGCCCTCAACGCCCGGCGCATGCAGGAGGCCACTGTCTACACCACCAAGGCCTCTCAGGCGGTGATGCTGGTGATGACGGTGCTCTACTACCTCTTTGCGCCGCAGCTGGTGGGGCTGTTCATGTCCAACGGTCAGGTGGTCGCCTACGGGGCGGCCTTCATGCGGGGCCTCTGCCTTGCCCAGCCTTTCCTCTGTATGGATTTTTTGGTCGTCGGTGTGTTTCAGGCCTGCGGCATGGGCAAGCGGGCGTTGCTGTTTGCGTTCCTGCGCAAGATCGCGCTGGAGATCCCGGCGCTGCTGGTGCTGAACCGGCTTTTCCCCATGTATGGTCTGGCCTACGCCCAGCTCTGTGCAGAGGTGGTGCTGGCCATCGCCGCCGTGTGCTTCCTCCTTCGCATCTTCCGGGATACCCGGCAGATGGCGGAGCGGGCGCAGCGGGATGCGGGCTGAGGGCAGATGAACGCCCGTCGGCCTGCTGATACCGAACCAACAGGAACGCCCTGCATGGCCTGTGCCGTGCAGGGCGTTTTCGGTGCGGCTGTACACGAACAACGCCCCTGTCTCCGCATTGGGAGGCAGGGGCGTTTTGCAGCTATTCCGTTTTTTACCGATGCACCAGCAGCCCGACAGCCACCAGCTCCACAGGTTCTTCGCCCTCGGCGGCAGGCTCCACCTCGATGGGGCCCTGATGGAACACGGTCACAGTGTCGCCGTCATTCCACTCGATGGCAGGCAGGGCGGGGGTGGGCAGCTCCTCGGTGTTTTCCTCAGCGGGCACGCCTGCATCCGCATCCGCATCGGCAGGCAGGGCGGGGGTGGGCAGCTCCTCGGTGTTTTCCTCGGCGGGCACGCCTGCATCCGCATCATCGGCGGCTTCCTGGCCCAGCAGCTCGTCCACAGCCCCGGTCACTTCCTCGGCTACGGTCTCGACCGCTTCCTGCACAGCCTCTTCGGCATTCTCCACCAGCGCCTCTGCGGCAGCGATGGCTTCATCCACAGCCACGGTCTCCTGGGCCAGCAGCTCCTCCACAGGCTCGGTCAGCAGGCCTACAGACAGGCTGTCGTCGGTCAGGATGCGGTAGCTGTTGCCGTTTTCATCGGTCAGGGTGAAGCCTGCACCGTCCTTGGCGCTCACCACGCCGGTCAGCTCAGGCACCACCACACAGCGGGCGTTTACCTTGCCGGGCAGGCTCATGGTCATGATGCCGTCGTAGTACACCAGCATGGGCACGCCGGTGAAAACGGTGGTCATGGTGGGGCTCATCTGCACGAACACATCGCCGAAAATGGGGTCACCGGTCAGCAGTACGCCCTCCTCGGTGATCTCGCCCGCCACGCCGCTGAGGGTGTAGCAGCCTACCCGCACACCGTAGATCTGCGGGGGGATGCTCCGGGTCATCATCCCGTTGTGGTCCACCAGCACATACATGCCCACCTCAATGGGCTGCTGGCTCAGAATGCCGTCCCAGACGGTGTTTTCGTCGGTGTTTACCTGCATCAGGCCCATCTGGACATCCTCAAACAGGAAGCCGCCCTCGAATACTTCGGTAACGATGCCCTCAAAGGGGATCACCGGCTCGGAGGCATCCAGGGCAAAAGCGCCCATGGGGATGGCAGCAGCCAGCATCAGGGTCATCAACAATGCGATCATCTTCTTCATAGCGTTAACTCCTTTCGTCGGCAGCCGGTGAAAACATCCCGTGTGCCTTTCATTCAGAACAGACGATGCACACCGCCGGTTTGTTCCCGATCTTCGACGAAATTCATTCGAGCTTTTTGGGGAAATGTTGTTTTTGCTGCGTGGACATGGTTTGCGGGACGGCGCTTTTCTTCACATCCCCTCCAGGACCAGGGTGCTGCCCTTCTCGCTGCCCTTGACCCGGATCTTCTGGGCAATGCTCTCATCCAGCTTATCCACATGGGAGATGATGCCGATGAGCCGGTTGCCCTCGGTCAACTGGCCCAGCACCTCCAGGGCCTTGTCCAGCACGCCCTCGGACAGGGTGCCGAAGCCCTCGTCGATGAACAGCGCATCCAGCTTGCGCCCGCCCGCATGGTTCTGCACCACATCGGAAAGGCCCAGCGCCAGCGCCAGCGATGTGAAAAACGCCTCGCCGCCGGAAAGGCTGCCCGCCGGGCGCTGCTGGCCGGTGGTCACATCCAGCACCTCGATCTCCAGACCTGCGCTGGCGTTGCTGCGGCGCACCGTGGTCTTGTGGATCAGCTCATACTTGCCGCCGCTCATCACATCCATGCGGCGGTTGGCCATCTCCAGCACCTCCCGGAACAGGGAGCCCATCACATAGCGCTCAAAGCTCAGCTTGCCGCCCTCGCTGCTCTCGCCGGTGGCTAAAGTGCCCAACCGGTCGATGCGCTGCCAGGCGCTGTCCGTATCCTTGAGCGAGCCTTTCAGCCGGGTGGCACCGTTCAGCACGCCGCGGTAGCCGCTCAGGCGGGTGAAGCACTCCGAATGCTGGGCGTTCAGGCCGTTCTGCACTTCGTTTTCCTGCCGGATCTGCTCATCCAGCCTTTCCAGCGGCTGCATCACCTTGCCCCGGGTCGCTTCCTCCAGTTCCCGGATGCGCTCCCGGGTGGCCTTGGTCTCGTGGTCGTGATCCGCCACGGTCTTGCGCTGGAGCCGCAGCCAATCCTCGCCGTTCATGGCCCCAAAGCCCTCCAGCACCTCCCGCACGGCTGCCGGGGACTCGAACCCGGTCTCCGCCAGCACTTTTTTGGCTTGCTGCCGGGCGTTTTCCTGCTGTGTATCCTGCTCCCGGAGGCTGGCTTCCTTCTCCCGGAGGGTGCCCACGGCGGTATCCCGCAGGCGCATGGCATCCTCGCAGGCCTTCTGCCGCTTTTCCAGCAGCCTCCGGAGCCCCTCCGCTTCGGTCAGCAGGCGGCGCTGCTGGGCGGCGGCCTCCTGCCCGCTGGCATAGGTCAGGGTCTTTTCCGTTTCCTTGATAGCTGTATCCAGCCGGATGATGGCCTGCTGCTGGGCGGCGGCCTTCTCTGCCTGCTCTCCGGCAGCGGCGGCCAGCCCCTCCAGCGAGGTGCGCAGCTGCTCCGCCTCCTTGCTCCATTCCTGGGCACGGGCGTGCTGCTGTTTCGCGGTGTTCAGCTCCCGGGCGGTCTGCAGCTCCTCGCTGCGGAAGCGGGCCACCACATCCTCCAGCCAGCCGGGCTGTGCGGGCTGCTCCCAGCCCTCCAGCGTTACCGGCAGCCGCCGCAGCGCCTCCAGCGCCGCCTCTCTGGCAGCGTTCAGATCGCCCTGCAGCCTGTCCAGCTCCCGCTGGCAGCGCTGGCGCTGCGCATCCTTTGCTTCAAAGGCGGCCCTGGCTTCATCCACCCGCTCCTGAGAGGGGGTATCCGCTGCCAGAGGGGCAAACCCTGCGCCGATGGCATCGTGATGCACGCCGCATACCGGGCAGCTTGCGCCACCCTCCTTCTCGATCCTACGGCACAGCTCCCGGGCCAGAAGCCCGGCCTGCCCGCTCAGCAGCGCCCGGTAGAGCTGCTGGTGCTGCTCGTTGGCCTGTAAGGCCTGCGCCGCGCTGCGCTCCAGCTTTTGCCGGGTGAGGGCAAGGCTTTCTTCCAGCGCCTTTGCCTGCTGTACCCTGCTCACGATGCCGCCGTTGCCGGTCAGCTCCTGCACATAGCCCTGCCGGGCCTTGTGCAGGGTCTCCAGCCGCAGCTGCTCAACGCCGGTATCACCGGCTGCCGCCAGCTCCTTTTCCAAAGCGGAGATGCGTTCCTTGGCCTGCCGGTGCCGCTCCTCCAGCGCCCTCTGCTCTGCGGAGGCTGCCTCAAACAGGCGCTGCGCCTCTGCCAGCTCTTTTTTCTGTGCGTTCAGTACCCCGTAGCGCTCCAGCTGCTGCCCGATCTGGGCGGCTTGGCTCTGCAGGGCGTTCTGTCTGGCGGTATCCTCCGGGTCGGCGGCCCTGGCTTCGGTGGCCAGCCGCAGGGACTCCTCCAGCGCCGACAGCTGCTCCTGCTGCTTTGCGATCTCCTCCCGGGTGCGCTCTGCGGCTTTTTTTGCCTCGGCTGCAGCCTTCAGCGCCGGGTAGGCGGTGTGCAGCGCCGCATCCGCCCGGTCGATCCGATGGGCCAGATCCTCCATCTCAGGGGCGGCTTCCTCCAGCAGCCGGAGCCGATGACGCTTCTCCTCCAGCTCGGTAAGCTGCCGGTTCACCTGCTCGGCAGCGCCCCGCTCCCGGTTCAGCCGCTCGATCTGCTGCTGCTGCCGGGTGCTCCTTGCTCCGATCTCCTGATGCTCGGCCTCTGCCCTGGCTACCAGTGTGCTCAGGTTCTCCAGAAGCTGCGGGTGGCCGGGCAGATACAAAAGCCTGTCCTCATCGGAGGTATCCTCCGGCAGATGCAGGTCGCTGCGCATGAGCCGCTCCAGCTCCACCGCCTGCTCGCCCCGCTGCTTTTGCAGGGCGGCGCGGGTCTCGGCCAGCAGGTTCTGGTAGTACAGGTACTCGGAATGGTCGAACAGCTTGCTGAGGATCTCGTTTTTCTCGGTGCTGTCGGCCTTGAGAAATTTGCGGAATTCGCCCTGAGCCAGCATCACGATGCGGCGGAACTGATCCTTGTCCATGCCCAGCAGCTCCTGACACCGGGTGGATACCTTGCTGGCACCCTCAATGGCCTCGGTGCCTTCCTCCTGTAAAACAGCGGATACCTTCGGGTCGCCGTACTCCTCCTTGCTGCCCCGCTTTTTGCTGAAATGGATGGTACGCTCCACCCGGTGCACCTTGCCGCTCTGGGCAAAGGTGAGCGAGACCACCGTATCCACGCCTTTGGATACATGGTCGCAGTGCATCATTTCGTCGTTGCGGTCGGTGCCGCTGGCGGTGCCGTAGAGCGCAAACATGATGGCATCGAAAATGGTGGTCTTGCCTGCACCCGTATCGCCGGTGATCAGGTACAGCCCGGAGCGCAGCCGGTCAAAGGGCACAACGGTATGCTCCGCATAAGAGCCGAAGGCGGTCATTTCCAGACGGATGGGTCTCATGCTTTTTCCTCCTGCTTGAGCAAATGCTGCAACAGGCGCTCCACCTGCGCAGGGTCTACCTTGCCGTGGGTATCGGTGTGCCGCACCTGCTCGGCGGCAAAGGCGAGCAGGGCCAGATCCTGCTCATCCGGCTCCCGGCCGTTGTTGCGCTCGGTGTAGAAGCCGGTAAACAGCTCCTCCACGGGCTTTTCCTCCAGGGCCTTGCTGTCGGTAAGGGCAGCATCGGCATAGCTGCGGCTGTATTCGGAGGTAAGCTCCATCAGCACCGAGCCCCGCTTCTCGGCCAGCTCGTGCAAAAAGGCGGAGACCTCCGGCGAGATGCGCCGGTCGGTGAGCACGAAGCGCAGGTACTCGCCCCGTTTCTCGTGGGCCAGCTCCCCGGCACGGATGTCCTCATACGCGCCCTTCACCTCCCGCATGGGGTGCAGCGGCGGGATGGGCAGCACCCGGATCTCCGGCTGGCTGCCCTTTGCCCCAAGGGTGATGAGCAGCGGCCCTTTTTCCGGCTGGCGGGTCTCCTCAAAATGGTAGCACAGGGGCGAACCGGCGTAGCGCACGGTCTTGCGCCCCACAGGGTAAGCGGAGTGGATGTGCCCCAGCGCCACATAATCGAAACCGTCAAAGGCGGTGTAATCCACCTGGCCCACGCCGCCCACCATGGTCTCGGAGCCGCCCCGCTCCACCTCCACGCCGCTCTGGGTAACGTTCTGGTGGGCAACCAGCACATTGCGCCCGGCGGTGTCCAGCTCCTGGGCCGCCAGCAGCTGCCGCACGGCGCCGTCGTAATCCCGGGGGGTGTCATCGCCCAGCGCATCCTGCACCAGCGCAGGGAACACATAAGGCATCAGCCAGAAGGTGACGGGGCCGTGCTCGTCCCGCAGGGTCACATGGGTAAGGGCGGGCGCATCGCTGAGGGGCGCAGAGATGTACAGCTGCTGCCGGGCCAGGATATCGCCCGCAAAGCTGAGCCGCTGCACCGAGTCGTGGTTGCCTGCGGTGATCAGCACCGGGATGTGCATTTCGCACAGCGCCGTGAGCAGACGGCTGAGCAGCCGCACCGCCTCGCCGGAGGGCATGGCACGGTCGTACACATCGCCTGCAATGAGCACCGCATCCGGCACAACGTCTTTCACCAGCTCCAGAAAACGCTCCACCCAAAAGGGCTGATCGCCGTTTTCCAGCATGGATACCCCGTGGATGGATTTGCCGAAGTGCAGATCGGCCAAGTGCAGAAATCTCATACGGTACGCACCTCAGTTTCGGTTTTTTCTATAAGCAGTATTATAGCGCAATGCAGCAGGTTTGCCAACGAAAAAAGACCGGCCCCGGAGGGCCGGCCTCAAACTGCCGAAAGAATGTGCGGGCCGCAGCCCTCCCCGTTACATCATCAAAGAGAACAGATCCACCTGGCTGGTCTCCGGCAGCCCCTCCAGTGCGCCCTGGTTGCGCAGCGCCTCGATGGCACTGGAGCCCACATGAGCGCGGGTCTTCAGATCCTCGATACTGATGAAGGGCTTCTCCGGGTCCCGCACATCGATGATGCCCTGAGCCGAGGCTTCCGGGAAGCCGCTGATGGAGGTGAAGGGGCAGCGCAGATCGTCGCCCTCGATGAGGAAACGGTTCAGATGGCTCTTGTACAGATCCACCGGCAGCATGCGGATGCCGCGCATCTGCATTTCCAAAAGCATGCGGTAGGCGTTTTCCTCCTGCTTTTCGCGCACGCTCATCTTTTCCTCCCGGTTGGCGAAATCGGTCAGGCGATCCCGCAGGGTCTGTATGCTCAGCAGCATGCGGGCTGCATCAAAGCCGTCGCCGCGGATGGTGAAGTACGCCGCGTAGTAGGCCTGGGGCCGGTACACCTTGTACCACGCCACGCGCAGACCCATCGTTACATAGGCAACGGCGTGGCCCCGGGGGAACATGTACTTGATCTTTTTACAGCTCTCGATGGCCCAGTCCGGCACGTCATGGGCCTGCATGGCCTCCTCCCATTCGGGCTTCAGGCCCCTGCCCTTACGGACGGACTCCATAATGTCGAAGCTCATCTTCTCCTGCATGCCCTTGGAGATGAGGAAGTTCATAATATCGTCGCGGGTGCAGAAGCACTGGGCCAGCTTGGCCTTGCCGGAGTTGATGATGTCCTGCGCATTGCCCAGCCATACGTCCGTGCCGTGGCTGAGGCCGGAGATGCGCACCAGCTCCTCCATGGTGGTGGGGCGGGTCTCCATCAGCATGCCGCGAACAAAGCTGGTGCCGAATTCGGGTATGCCCAGGGTACCGGTCTCCCACATGATGTCCTCCTCGGTAACGCCCAGCGCATCGGGCTTGGAGAACAGGCTCATCACCTTTTTGTCATCCAGCGGGATCTGCTTGAAGTTGACCCCCGTCAGCTCCTCCAGCCGGTGGATCATGGTGGGGTCGTCGTGGCCCAGACAATCCAGCTTGACCAGAATATCGTGCATGGAGTTGAAGTCGAAGTGGGTGGTCAGGGTGGAGCCTTCAATATCGTCCGCCGGGTGCTGTATGGCGGTGAACTGGCAGATGTCGTACTCCTTGGGCAGCACGACGATGCCGCCCGGGTGCTGGCCGGTGGTGCGCTTTACGCCCACGCAGCCCGCCGCCAGCCGCTCCTTGTGGGCGCGCCCGGCGGGGATGCCCCGCTCCTCCAGATACTTGGCGGCAAAGCCAAAGGCGGTTTTTTCTGCCAGACCGGAGATGGTGCCCGCGCGGTACACGAAGCCCTCGCCGAACAGCTCCTCGATGTAGGCATGGGCCCGGGGCTGGTACTCGCCGGAGAAGTTCAGGTCGATATCCGGCACCTTGTCGCCCTTAAAGCCCAGGAACACCTCAAAGGGAATGTCGAAGCCATCCTTGGCCAGCTTGTGGCCGCAGATCTCGCAATCCTTGTCGGGCAGGTCAACGCCTACGCTGGCCAGCTCCGGCGGGGTAAGGAACATCTTGTGGCAATGGTCGCAGCGGTAGTGGGGCGGCAGGGGGTTTACCTCCGTGATGCCGCACATGGTGGCCACGAAGCTGGAGCCTACCGAACCGCGGCTGCCCACCAGGTAGCCGTCGGAAAGGGATTTGCTCACCAGCTTCTGGGCAATGGAGTACAGGGTACCGAAACCGTAGCCGATAATGGAGCCCAGCTCTTTTTCCAGCCGCTTCTGGATGATCTCCGGCAGCGGGTCGCCGTAGAGGGCCTTGGCGGTGTTCCAGGAGCGGTTCTGAATATCGTCCGCCGCATCGGGCCAGAAGGGCTGGAAGGTATCCTTGCCCTCCGGGTGCTTGGGGAAGAGGCGCAGCTCATCCACCATGTCGGCGATCAGCTTCGGGTTCTTGATGACCACCTCATAGGCCTTTTCCTTGCCCAGATAGCTGAACTCCTCCAGCATCTCGTCGGTGGTCTTGAAGTACAGGGGCGGCTGGTTGTCGCAATCGTCAAAGCCGAGGCCCGCCTGCAGGATGGTGCGGTAGATGCTGTCGGCCGGGTTCAGGAAGTGTACGTCGCCGGTGGCGACAACGGGCTTGCCCAGCTTTTCGCCAAGGGCAACGATCCGGCGGTTGAAGTCCCTCAGGTGCTCCTCGTCCCGGGCGGAGCCGTTGCGGATCATGAACTGGTTGTTGCCGATGGGCTGGATCTCCAGATAGTCGTAGAAGGATGCGATGCGCTCCAACTCATTTTCCGGCTTGCCGTCGGCAATGGCGCGGAACAATTCGCCCGCCTCGCACGCACTGCCGATGATCAGCCCCTCCCGGTATTTGATGATGTTCTCCCGGGGCATGTTGGGGTGGCGGTAGAAATACTTCAGGTTGGAGTCGGAGATCAGGTGGTTCAGGTTCTGCATGCCCTTCTGGGTCTTGCAGAGCAGAATGATGTGGTAGCTCTCGCCGATGGTCTCGCCCTCCAGGACGGCATCCAGATCCCGGTAGGTGGCAGCGCCCTTTTCTTTGGCTGCCTCCAGCATCTTATGCAGGCACTGGGCGGTGGCGGCGGCATCGTGCACGGCACGGTGGGCGTTCTTCAGCGATACGCCCAAAAGGCGGCACACCGCGCCCAGCTTGTGGCTCTTCTGGGTGGGGTACAGCCTGCGGGAAAGGGTGAGGGTATCCAGCACGGGGGCCTGAAAGGTAACGCCCATGCGTTCGCACTCGGCCCGGAGCATGCCCATATCGAAGGGGGCGTTGTGGGCCGCCACCGGGCAATCGCCGATAAAATCCAGCAGCTCGGCAACGGCCTCCGCAGGGGTGCCCTTGCCCCGGAGCATCAGGTCGGTGATGCCCGTCAACTCGCTGATCTTGGGCTTCAGCGGCATGCCGGGGTCGCACAGGATGCTCAGCTCGCCCACGATCTGGCCGTCCTGCAGTTTGACCGCGCCCACCTCGATGATCCTGTCCATGGCGTGGCTCAGGCCGGTGGTCTCAAAGTCCAGCACCACGATAGGGGTATCCAGAGGGCGGTCGTCCGCATCCCGCACGATGGGGTTCATCTCGCACAGGTAGCCCTCCACACCGGGGATCAGCTTGATGTTGTTTTTCTTGGCAGCGCCGAATGCGGCAGGGAAGGCCTGTGCGCTGCCGTGGTCGGTGATGGCAACGGCAGAGTGGCCCCACTTGGCGGCCTGGGCGATCAGCGCGCCCGCATCGGCGGTGGCATCCATGGTAGACATGGTGGTGTGCATGTGCAGCTCGATGCGCTTTTCCTCGGCGGTATCCTGCCGCTCCGTCTTGGGCATCTGCTGAATGTCCCGCACGGTGATGGAAAGCTCGCCAAGGAAGTTATCCATGCGGCACTCGCCGCGCACGCGTACGCACATGCCGTTCTTGATCAGCTTCAGCTGGTCGTTCACCTTCTGCCGCTCCTCGTCCGTGGGCGGCTTGGGGGTCTCGCCCATGGGGGTGCGGCGGGCCCGGTACTGGTAGAAGGCCTTGCAGTAGATGGTGCCGTTATCGTCGTAGACGGCAAAGGTGGAAAGCACCGTTTCGCCGCCCTTCAGCTCCTTGGGGTCGTTGAGGCCGGTCACGATGCCCTCGATCACCACCACGCCGCTGTCCTCTGCCAGCTCGCAGATGGGCACGGGCGGGTCGGCGATGCCCCGGCCCTTGATCACCTCGCCCTTGGGCTCGCTCTTGGCTGCGGGGCGCGCGGGGGCGGGGGTGCGCTGGGCGGCGGGGCGTGCAGCTGCCTTGGCTGCCGCCGCTGCCAGACCGCCTGCGGGGGCGCCGCTCTGCTCCGCATCCTGCTGAGCCAGCACGGCATCGTCCCACAGGGGCGGCTCGTCGGGGGATTCCTGCCGGGTGGGGAAGGAGAAGCCCCGCTCGGCGCGCATCTTCTTCGTCCAAGCATCCCGCTCGCCGCATACCGTCAGCGATACGGGCACCGTTACCCGGAAGATGTCGTAAATAGCGGTCTGCAGCTTTTCATCCACCTGATGGCTCTTGAAAAAACGCATGGCGATGGCATCCGGGCAGGTGAGCAGAATGCCGCCATCCTCATAGCTCCAGCCGGTATCATCCACCCATGCGGCCATAGCAGGGCTCAGGCGGCGCAAAAAGTCTGTCAGTACGCTTTTGTAGGCGTTCACATCGCCGAGGAAGCTCTCACCCAGCCCGGGGCTGGCGATGCGCATGGCCACCGTCAGCTGGGGAAACAGCTGCCGCAGCTTATTTTCCAGCAGCAGATAGTCCTTCTCGCCCACCAGCTCGTCGCACAAAAAGGACATATACGCCTTATTGATCTCTTTTTTGTACAGCACCCGCTCGATGTGCAGCTTGCCCCTGAGGGGCGGCACGGTCTCCTCGAGCACATGCAGCAGTTCGGTCTTATTCATTGCTTGCCTCTTTTTCTTTTGCCAGCGCTCTGGCCCGCCGGATCAATATCTCCGCCAGGTCGCCTTCCACCTTCTGGGGAGCCTTCCCCTTTTCAAAGATCGCACCCACGGCATAGGTGCTGCCCTCGCCGCCCGCAGCGCCGCCTGCGCTGGAAAGGCCGCCGCCCGCCAGACCGATATCCGCCTCCCGGGCCTCGCCGGGGCCGTTGACCACGCAGCCCATCACGGCCACGGTCATGGGTATGCGGATGTCCGCAAGCTCGGTCTCCACCCGCTTGGCAATGGCAGCCACATCGATGCCGGTGCGCCCGCAGGTGGGGCAGGAGACCACGTTCACAAAGCCCTTGCGCAGCCCGACCGCCTTTAAGATATCGATGGCGGCAGCTGCCTCGGGGATGGGGCTGCCCGTAAGGGATACCCGGATGGTATCGCCGATGCCGTCCAGCAGAAGGGCTCCGATGCCGATGGCGCTCTTGATGTTGCCGCTGCCGGGCAGCCCGGCCTCGGTAACGCCCACATGCAGGGGGTAATCGGTCTTTTCGGCAGCCAGCCGGTAGGCGGCCACGGTCAGGGGCACGCTGGAGGCCTTCAGGCTGATGGCGATATCCTCAAAGCCGTATTTCTCCAGCAGCCGGGCGTGGGACAGGGCGCTGGCCACCATGCCCTCGGGGGTAACGCCGCCGTAGCGGGCCAGGATGTCCTTTTCGATGCTGCCGCTGTTCACCCCGATGCGGATGGGCACACGGTGCATCCTTGCACAATCGGCCACCATCTTTACTTCTCTTTCGCTGCCGATGTTGCCCGGGTTGATGCGTACCTTGGCGATGCCCCGTTCCATAGCGCCCACCGCCAGGTCTGCCCGGTAGTGGATGTCGGCCACCAGCGGCACGGGAGAGGCGGCAATGATGGCGGGCAGCGCATCCAGGCAGGCTTCATCGTATACAGAAAGGCGCACCAGATCGCACCCGGCCTCTGCCAGCTGGCGGATCTGGGCGGAGGTGGCAGCCGCATCCCGGCTGTCGGTATTGGTCATGCTCTGCACAGAAACAGGCGCACCCCCGCCGATGGGAAGGCTGCCGATCAAAAAAGAACGGGTCTTGCGCATAGGGTATCATCCTCCGTTTTGCTAAGCGGGAAAGTTTCAGAAAACGAATCAAATAGCATTATACCATAAAACTGCCCCGGTCGGTAGAGGGGGCGGCGCGGGGGCGCTTTG
>SVGN01000101.1 GCA_015056315.1 Clostridiales bacterium | reverse complement strand
TGGAGCTGTTGGCATCGTTCTGCACGGTGTGGATGAGGGTATCGGCACCCACGCAGCCCGCTTCCACCGCAACGATGGTACGGACGTAGGCATCGGTCTTGCCGGTGTTGGTAACGGTAACGAACTTGTCCACTACGTTCTCGTTATCCTCGACCACACGCCAAGTGAAGTCGTTGGGCACGGGCCACTTGCTCCCGTCAGCGTAGGGGATGGAGGAGCCGGGGAACACGGCGGGCAGCAGGGGCTTGTTGTCGGTGAACGCATCCAGAGTACCGTCGTCGCGGCGCTCCTGCTCGTTCTGTACGATATCCACCTTGCCAAGGGTCATCACGTTCACGTCCATGTCGCTGTCGGACAGGTACGCCAGCGTGCCGGTAGCCGCCAGGGCCAGAGAAGCCACGATGGAGACCACCATCAGAAGGGTGCGTTTGCTCATGGTTTTTGCCTTCCTTTTTTGTGTTTTGCGCAGGTAGCGTGGCAGTTATCGCACAGCATGCCCACTTTTTGCTATTATACCAAGGATGGTAACAAATTACAAGTGTTTTGTAACAAATGGTGTTCAAAAACTGCGATCTTTTTGAAGGAAAGAACCGTACAACAAACCCCTCCCCCACCTGCGGTCTGTACGATGCATCACACAGAAAATCATTACGAATGTAACCCCTCTGCAAAGCTGTTCTTTGGCCGTTCCCACAGGCTTTTGCTTGACAAAGGCAGCCCCGTCCACTACAATAGTTAACAAACATTGTTACCAAACACAGTTGCCGATCATCCCGGAAGGAGCGAACCCAGTTATGAAAAGGATCCTTAGCCTGCTGTTGAGCCTTGTGCTCTGCCTTACCGCCCTGCCCGCCATGGCGCAGGAGGGCATGTTCACCTATGTAAGCGACTTTACCGCCGGTACCGACGGCTGGTACGCCCGCTCCACCGGCGGTGCGGCGGTCACCGTGGCAGACGGAGCCCTGTGCATCACCGGCCGCAGCGGAGACTGGCACTCCCCCGGCCGCGACTTTGAGCTGGAATACACCGCCGAGTACGAGCTGAGCGTGGAGGTATACCAGAACAGCCAGGGCAGCGCCAAGATGATGATCTCCGTCGCCCACAAAAACGACGCAGGCACCGAGAGCTACGAGAACCTGGCCACCGGCACCGTGCCCAAGGGCGAATGGGTCACCCTGAAGGGCAAGTACAAGCCCGGCGATTACGTTACCAACGTGCTGTATGTGGAAACCACCAACGCACCGGAATTGGAGTATAGTATGAAGAATTTCACCGTTACCCAGACCGCCGCCTCCACCATCAAGCCCGCCCCCCAGTACGATGAGGAGACCCTGGCTGCCCTGGCCCTGCCCACCCTGAAGGAAGCCTATGCCGACAAGTTTGATGTAGGCTGCGCCGTAAACGGCTGGGATGCGGTCAACGCCAAGAAGATGACCATCTACGCCCACCAGTTCAACATCTTCACCCACGAAAACGACCTGAAGCCCGACTCCGTGCTGGATGTTACCGCCAGCCGCAAGCTGGTCACCGACAGCGGCGACCAGACCTCCGTTGCCATCAGCCTGAGCAAGGGCGCTTCCCTCATCAAGTACTGCCAGGCCAACAACATCAAGCTGCACGGCCATGTGCTGGTTTGGCACAACCAGACCCCCGAGGCCTTCTTCCATGAGGATTACAACCCCGCCAAGCCCTACCTGAGCCGCGAAACCATGCTGGGCCGCCTGGAGAACTACATCAAGACCGTGCTCACCACCATCCAGACCGAGTACCCCGGCGTTGTGGTCAGCTGGGACGTGGTGAACGAAGCCGTGGCCGATGGCAGCGCCAACCTGCGCCAGTCTAACTGGACCAAGGTGGTGGGCGAAGACTTCGTCAACCAGGCCTTCAAGTTTGCCCGCAAGTATGCCGACCCCGGCGTACAGCTCTACTACAACGATTACTCCACCCCCTACGAGCCCAAGCTCACCGGCATCTGCAACCTGCTGGACAGCCTCATTGCCGATGGCACCATCGACGGCTACGGCTTCCAGTGCCACTACCAGCTGGGCAGCCCCAGCTACACCCAGCTGCGCGCCGCCTTCCAGCGCATTGCCGAGAAGGGCATCAAGCTGCGCGTGAGCGAGCTGGACATCACCATTGCCGATACCAGCGAGGCCACCCTGCTGCGCCAGGCCGAGCGCTACCAGCGCCTCTTTGACATCTTCGACGATTACGCCGACCAGATGGAGGCCGTACAGGTGTGGGGCGTCACCGACGACCGCAGCTGGAAGAGCGCCGAGCACCCCCTGCTGTTCGACAAGAACCTGCAGCCCAAGTACGCCTTCTGGGGTCTGGTGGATCCCTCCAAGCTGCCTGTGATCGAGGAGGAGCCCGCCCAGGTGCCCGCCTCCCTGCCCGTGGCCAAGGCTGTGTACGGCCTGGATGCCATCGACACCGCCGAGGTGATCGCCCTGAATGCATCCCTCAGCGCCGACTACACCGAGGGCGGCAAGGTGGCCGTTACCGCCAAGGCTGCCTGGGATGAGAAGAACCTCTACGTGCAGATGAACGTGGTGGATCCCTGGCTGAACGCTACCGCCCCCAACAGCTACGAGCAGGATTCCGTGGAGCTGTTCGTGGATGAGAAGAACGACCGCACCGCCACCTACAGCGATGATGACCACCACTACCGCGTCAACTACAAGGGCGACCTGACCATCGATGCGGGCTTTGATACCGTCACCGCCGATGTGGCCCTGACCGACGACGGCTTCACCGCCCTGTTCACCATGCCCTTCACCGCCATCGAGCCTGCGGCGGGCACCAAGCTGGGCTTTGACCTGCGCTACAACGATGCCGCTGCCGACGGTGTACGCCGCCTGATGAACTTTGCCGATGCCAGCGATACCGGCTGGAACGATCCCAACGTGTTCGGCCTGCTGGAGCTGGTCAAGTAACAGCCCCCCCTGTTCTCTCCGTCTGCCATAGCCGTTTCTCCCTCTCCTTCCTGTTGCACAAGTTCCCTTCCCCCTCCGGTAATGGCAGATCTTACTTCCTCCGGCTGCTCAGCTCTCCATGAGCCGCCGGGGCACCGTATCGACCTCCCCGCTGCGGATGAGCGTTGCATCCGCGGCGGGGAGGTTTTTTTGTATGGGGGCGAGGGCAGGGGCGACGAGGGCAGGGGCTCTGCCCCTGCACCCCGCAAGGGCCTGAGGCCCTTGACCCACGGGTTGCGCCGTTTCACGGCGCAAAGGGAGGGAGGATAGGCAGGGGGGCAAAGGAAGAGAGCTGGGTGGTCGTGGCGGGTGGATGCGCTCACCGTGAGGTGGGCGGCGGTCGGCACCCTCAGTCACCCTTCGGGTGACAGCCTCCGGCCCGGTCGTTCAATCGTCGCAGAGTGCACTGCCGTGCCCTCTGCTCGTTTCACTCCACACCTGCGGGTCGCTAACGGCTTCGCCGCCCGGCGCACT
>SVGN01000044.1 GCA_015056315.1 Clostridiales bacterium | reverse complement strand
CATTGTCCTTATTACTTGTTCCTTAAATTCCGGTGTATACCTCTTGTTTGGCATTCCTTTTGGCATATTAAACACCCCACTTGTTATTCAGTATATCATACTGTCTAACAAATGGGGTGCAGTTCAGCCAAGGTTTGCTGCTTTTTGTTCTGCGTGATAGAATGAAAGCGATAAACATGAATTTGCAGGTGAGATAATGATTATTTTAATTACAGGAGCATCGCATACAGGCAAAACTGCACTTGCTCAAAAACTGCTTGAAAAATATAAATACCCATATCTTTCAATAGACCATCTAAAAATGGGTCTGATTCGTAGCGGTAATACAGAACTTACTCCTATGAGTGATGATAAGGATTTGACCGCATACTTATGGCCCATTGTCCGTGAAATGATTAAAACGGCTATTGAAAATAATCAGAACCTAATTGTCGAAGGTTGCTATATTCCATTCGATTGGCAGAAAGACTTTGACTCCGAATATCTTGAAAGCATCAAATATTACTGTCTGGTAATGAGTGAGGAATATATCAGAAACCACTTTGCCGACATTAAGAAATATGCTAGTGTCATTGAAAATCGTTTGGATGATGAATGGTGCACAATGGAGAGTGCGTTCGCAGACAATTTAGAAATGTTATCCCTTGCACGAGAGCATAATGTGAACTATATACTCATTGACGATAAGTACGAAATCAACATTGATTTATAACGATAAATTTCAATTGGTCGAGCAGGCCCAAAGCCCACTTTCCCTTGTTAGGTGAGGGCGCAATTATACGCACGATACCCGTGCATTGTGTTTACACGAGCACATAAACAAACGAGCATCCAAAGCGTCGGATGCTCATTTATTCGCTGCAGGACAAATTGTTCCTTAAGAACCCTTCCCCCATCGCAACAGCCATTTTTCATTCTCCGCTCCCGGCCCCCATCCCCCTGCGCCGGTGCTCACTCCGTCAGCATACGCCAGGCCTTTTGGTACTTCTCCGCCCAGCGCCGCAGCTGCTCCTCGGGGATATCGCAGCCCACGCACCGGGTCTGATCCGAGTTGTGCCTGAGATCGGCCAGCTTTACCTTGGTGGCCACCGGGTGCTCCTTGATCCTGCGGATGTAGTCGAAATAATCCACGCCCTCCTCGTGGGTCAACAGCGCCAGCACATCGGTCACCGCCGGGGGAAATTCCTTTTGCAGCTCCTTCAGGGTAACGGAGGTGTCCTCCACTACATCGTGCAGCAGCGCAGCCGTACAGCTGATCTCGTCCTCCATCATCTCTGCCAGGTGGTAGGGGTGAAAGATGTAGGGCACGTTGTTGTAGTCCACCTGCCCCGCATGGGCGGCGTAGGCGATCTGCATGGCTTTGTTGGTCATGGGCGTGTAGATCATTTCCTCACCTCATCGTCCGTATTTGCGTCCGCCGGCATGGGCCGGGCTCAGCCAAGGTAGTGGCTCATGGCAAGCATCAGGCAGAAGCCCGCCAGCAGGGCGTAGGTGGCCCCCCGCTCGGAGCCGTGGGCGTGGGTCTCGGGGATCATTTCATCGCTGATCACATACAGCATGGTGCCGCCTGCAAAGGCCAGCGCAAAGGGCAGGATGGCCGTGGATACGCTCACCGCCAGGTAGCCCAGCAGCGCCCCCAGCACCTCCACCACGCCCGTCAGCAGCGCGGCGATGAAGGTGCGGCCCTTGCTCATGCCCGCCGCCAGCATGGGCGCGATGATCACCATGCCCTCGGGCACGTTCTGCAGCGCGATGCCCGCCGCAATGGTCAGGGCTTCGCCCACATCGCCCGTGCCGAAGCCAACGCCCGCGGCGATGCCTTCCGGCAGGTTGTGGATGGCAATGGCCATTACGAACAGCAGCACCTTGTTGAGCTGGTCGCCCGTGCCCGGATGGCTCTCCGGCTCCACGCCGCTCAGCTTGTGCAGGTGGGGCACCAGCTTATCCAGCAGGCTCAGGCAGAAAGCCCCCGCAAAGATGCCCAGCACCGTTACCGGCAGCCCGCCTGCGCCGCCCAGCTCCACCGAGGGCAGGATGAGCCCGATCACCGCCGCAGCCAGCATCACGCCTGCGGCAAACGCCAGCGTGATGTCGCTGAACCGGTGGCTGATCTTTTTGGTGGCAAAGCCCAACAGCGCGCCCAGCACCGTTGCGCCGCCCACGCCCAGGGCCGTAAGAAGAACCATTCGCATGGTATTTCACTCCTTGTATGGGGCAGAGGCTGCCCCGCTGTCTTTTCAACTTCATTATACACGATATGCCCCCGCACCGAAACCGGTGCAGGGGCATGGAGGGCAAATTTTACTTGAACCACTTCTCGGGCAGGTACTTGCGCTGGTTCTCCAGCATGTCGTCAAACAGCTTCTGGCCGTCGGCGGGGGTCACATGGCCCATCTGGGGGTCGTTCATGAAGGTGGCAAAGCCCAGCTTGCGGTCGCAGGTCATGGCGGCCTTCAGGGTGTTCTCCTGGTTGTACACATGGCGGGCCACCAGCGGCAGCACGTTCTGGGGAATATCGCCCGCAAACACCGGCTGGATGCGGTCGCGGCCAAAGATGGCGTTGGTCTCCACCACGGCGCCCAGCGGCAGGTTGGAGATCTGGCCCCGGTTGGGCACGTTCACATTGCTCACCAGATCGCCAAGGCCCAGAATGGCCTTGAGCAGCAGGTGGCCCTCCTCGCCGGAGACCTTCAGGTCGATCTCCTCCTTGCCGGAGATCAGGTCATCGCTGCGCTGCATGCGGTTCTTCAGGTCGTTCACGCGCCAATCCACGGTGGTCAGACCGAACATCCAGCTGCGCACGGTCTCGGGATCCCGGGTGTACCAGGGGGGCATGAACTCTGCCAGATGGCGGTCGCCCGCCGCAGCGATCACGCCGTACTTGCGGAACAGGTCGATCTTCACCCGCTCTGCGCTGGCAAAGGAGGAGTTCATCCAGTTCTTGTCGCCGCCCTTGTCGTAGCCGCTCTCGGCATAGGTCTCGGCAAACTTTTCGTACAGGGGCCACAGGTCGATGCCCTTGTAGCTGGCCCGGGTGATCCACGTAAAGTGGTTGATGCCCGTTACCGTGGTGTGGATCTCGTGCCGGTCCACGCCCTCGATGCCCAGCTGATCCTTGAGCATCCGGCACATGAGGCCCTGGGTGCCGAACACCTCATGGCAGCAGCCGAAGGCCTTGATGCGGGGAAATACCTCATACAGCGTGCGGATGCACAGCGTCATGGGGTTGGTGTAGTTGATGACCCATGCCTCGGGCGCATAGTCCCGGATCGCCTCGGCGATCTCCACAAACATGGGGATGGTGCGCATGGCGCGCATAAAGCCGCCGGGGCCCACGGTATCGCCCACGGGCTGGTACACGCCCACCCGCTCGGGCAGGTGCACGTCGGAGCGCATCTCCTCAAAGGTGCCGGGCAGGATGGAGATGACTACGAAATCTGCCCCGGTGAGGGCTTCCTTCAGGCTGCCCGCCACCGCGTACTCCCAGCGGGAGACGGCATCCGGGTGAGCGCTGATCTTCTGGCCGATGGTCAGGTTGCGCCTGGCGGCGGATTCGTCGATGTCGTACAGGCGCACGGTGCCGCAGAGCTGCTCGTCCTTGGCCAGATCCATCATAAAGCCCCAGGCCCAGCCGCGGCTGCCGCCGCCGATGTAGGCCACATTGAGGCCGGTGCGTTTGTTTTCGCCGGTGTTGATCATGGTTGTTTTCCCTCCATTTTGCTGGTGTTGTATGGTTTGTGTTGTGCTTTGGCTATTCTTTGACCGGCCTGGCAGCCGCCGGGCAGCCTGCCGGAAAGGGGGCTGTGGGTCAGCGGGGCGCATCCTCGATGCGGCGGGTGGCGATGAGCCGCCCCTCCCGGTCGGTGATCAGGCGGATGCCGCAGGGGGAGGCCAGCTTTTCTTTGCTGTTGAAGAAGATATGGGCCTCCTGCCCATCGCTTTCGATGCGGTAGGTGTTTTCGCCCCAGCGCTGCTGATAGGTGTAGGGCTCGCCGCTGCCCAGACTGAACCAGAGCTGCCCCCTGTGCATATGCACGCCCCAGATGTGGGCCATGTATTCCAGCACCGAAAGGGCGGTGGGGCCGTAGCCCTCCTGGCAGGGATCGGTGCTGCCCGGCTCCATGGGCGCTTTGGTGATGGCGGATACCCGGCTGGGCGCGCCGGTGAAGGGGTCGAACTGCTGGGTGAACACGTACCCGCCCTCGATCACTGCCCGGAACAGCCTGTGCCCCAAAGCGGTGACCAGCGGCTCCCAGCCGTAGCGCTCCAGCGCCCGGATGGCCCGCTGGTAGGTGAGCCCCTCCGGCTGGCCGCTCCAGTTGTTCTCCGGCGCGTTGCGGAAGGCGGGGTCGTTGGCTGCCACCGAGGGCAGGGGCATGGGCGTCCAGAACTCGGCAGGCTCCAAAAGATGCTCCCGCACGAACCGGTCCGCCATCTGCCGGGAGAAGCTGCCCCAGTACATGCAGCGCAGGTTGTTGTGGGTCAGTATGGGCATTGTGTTGCCGAAGCGATCCCTGTCGAAGCAGGCACCGATGCGGTCATCCCACAGGCGGGCCTTCAGGGCGGCGGCCACCTCATCGGCGGCGGTGCGCCAGCGGCCCTCCTGCCCATCGCCCAGTATGGCGGAGATGCGGCTGAGCACATCCCTGGCCGAGTAGGAAAACGACATGATATCCATCGAGGCCATGGGCACCACGCGGCTGCCCTCCGGGGGCGTATCCGTCAGGCAGTAAACGGGCGCATCGCCGTAGCGGAGGGCGTTATCCTCGCCGGTATCGTATACGCAGAAGGATTCCAGGCAGCCGTCGCCGTCCGTATCCCGGGTGCGCCAAAGGTACTCGTCAAAGCGGATGAGGCATTGCTGCAGCTCGGTCAGGTACGCCTGATCCTCGCCCAGCCACCAGTACAGCTCCAGCGCAGGCTCAGGAAAGCAGAAGCCCTGAAACTTGTTGAACTGGGCCTCGATGCTGCCATCCGGGAAGCTCTGTATGCTGCCCGCCAGCCGCCCGTCCGCCCGCTGGGTGCGCATAAAGAGCAGCACATTGTTCAGCGCCGCTGTCAGGTTGCGCTTGGCGTACATCTCGCCGCCCATGGGCTGGGTCTCCAGCCAGATCTTTTCGTAGCCGCCGCCCTCCACCAGCACCTGATGGGGCCCGAACATCTGCAGATTGCCAAGGCACTTGGCCTCGGCAGCATCGAACAGCTGCTGCAGCGCCCGGTTGCGGGTGCGGAAGGTAACGCCGGTAAGGGGGAGCATGCTCTCACCTCGGTATAAACGGAATGTAAGCAGTACCATTATAGTTGAAATGCAGACATTTTCCAATACCAAGAGGGTCAAAAGTCGTTTTTGAACACAAACGGGTCGGAAAAGTACCGCTTTACGCCGGGGCAGGCGGGGTGGTATGATGAAGCTACGAAAACACCCTGCGGCAGGAGGCATCGCCCGCCCGGCACCGCCCCGCCCGCAGCAAGGAGAAAACCGTATGAAGAGAAGCGATATCAACATCCGCGACCCCTTTGTGCTGGTGCATGAGGGCAAATACTATCTTTACGGCACCCGGGGCGAGACCTGCTGGGGCCCTGCCGATGGCTTTGATGTGTACGTGGGCACCGATCTGGAGAACTGGTCGGAGCCGGTGGCGTGCTTCCACAACGACGGTACCTTCTGGGCTGACCGCAACTACTGGGCCCCGGAGGTGTATGCTTACAGGGGCGCATTCTATATGTTTGCCAGCTTCAAGCGGGAGGGGGTCTGCCGGGGCACGGCGGTGCTGAAGGCCGAAAGCCCCCTTGGCCCCTTCCGGCCCCATTCGGCGGGCTGCGTAACGCCGCAGGAGTGGGAGTGTCTGGACGGTACCCTGTACCTGAGCCCGGAGGGCAAGCCCTACATGGCCTTCTGCCACGAGTGGGTGCAGGCAGGGGATGGGGAGATCTGCGCCATCCCCCTGACAGACGACCTGAGCGCTCCGGCGGGGAGCCCCTTCCTGCTGTTCCGTGCCTCGGAGGCCCCCTGGTGCAAGGTGATGCACCACTCCAGCGGCAAGAGCGGCTGCGTGACCGACGGCCCCTTCTTCTACCGCACCGGGGATGGTACCCTGCTGTGCCTGTGGGCCAGCTTCTCCGAGGGCGGCTACACCGAGGCGGCGGCGGTATCGGATAACGGCGATATCACCGGGCATTTCGTGCAGGCAGAGCCCCTGTTCAAGGATGACGGCGGCCACGGCATGGTGTTCCGTGGGCTGGACGGGCAGCTGTACCTGACGCTCCACAGCCCCAACCGGCATCTGGAGGAGCGGCCTGTGTTCTACCCCATCCGGGAGGATGGGGGAAGGCTGTGCCGGGGGTGAAGGGGACGATGACCGTGACCGAAAGCTACGCCCTTGACCAAGGCACCCTGCCCACGCTGCCCTCGCTGCACGATTGCACCATTACCGGCATGGCGCTGGAGGAGGGGTGGATCACCCTTCGTTTTGAAGAGGAGGATCTCGGCAGGCATGATGCCATCCGCTGCGACCGCCCGCAGGCAAAGGCAGTGACCGTCCGTTACCACCTTCTCTCGCCCGGAGAGTACACCTTTACCCGCTGGCACCGGGGCATTCGCTGGCTGCAGCCCGGCGGGCACTATCGGGAGATCGAAAAGCCGGATCCCGGGCAGCTGGTGGCGACCGGGCTGGAATACCTGTACTGCCATGTGGCCTACTGCTCGGTGATCATCAGCCTGTATTCCCGCAAGTATCGGGAAGTGTACCTGCATGCGGCGGTGGATCGTGTGGAATACCGGTGGCGGGAGGGCTGAACGGCAAACGTCATTTTTGCATTGACACCCGCCCGACCTCCGTGCTACCATCGAAAAAAACAACCGCATACACCCCGCTGCGGCAAAGGAGGTACATTTCTGCTATGAAGATCTTCGTCACCGGCGGTACCGGCAACATCGGCCAGCACGTTACGCTGACATTGGCGGCCCGGGGGCATCAGGTGGAGCTGCTCACCCGCACCCCGGACAGGATCCCCGCTTTTCAGACCATGGAGAACGTGCATGTGGTCAAAGGCTGTTTGCAGGAGCCGGAGAGCATGATCGCGGCCCTCAAGGGCTGCGATGCGGTCATCCACATTGCACTGGGCTGGGGCTTCACCCCCGAAGAAATGCTGATGAACGATACCCGGGTCACCGCCATCCTGCTGGATGCGGCGGAGCAGGCCGGGGTAAAGCAGTTTATCTACACCAGCTCCACCGCCGCTGCCGGTGACCTGTACGACGGTATGGACGAGACCGGCCTGCGGGTGCCCACCGACCTGTACGGAGCCACCAAGGCTGCCACCGAGGTCTACATGATGGGCTTCCGCCAGTACTACAGCAAAAAGGGCGGCCCCGGCGAAAAGGTGCGCATGCACCGCAACATCATCCGCCCGGGCTACACCTTCTCCAGCCCTGCGGTGCCCGGCGGCGCATCCCAGTCGGATAAGCGCTTCCAGCGTATCGCCGAGGCCATCGTGCAGGGGCAGGATCTCACCTTCCCCGCCGGGGACGGTACCCAGTTCCTTTCCTCCCGGCAGATTGCGCAGGTGTATGTAAAGCTGGTGGAAAGCGACCTGAACGAGGAGATCTTCTACGCCCTTGGCAGCAACTTCATCACCTGGTATCAGATCGCCTGCATGGCCAGGGAGCTGACCCCCGGCTGTCAAAGCCGCATCACCGCCGAGGGCGAGTGCGGCAAGCCCAACCTGTACTGCGTGGATAAGATCGACCGGGTCTTCGGCCTCCGCTTTGACGGGATGGACGATCTGGAGGAGCACATCCGCTGGAATCTGGACAGGGCCAAGGCCAAGCTGGCCGGGGAGCCCCTGCACGACCCGGTGCACTCCTATTGAGCCCGGCGGCAGATCCGCTTCGCAGGGCACAGACATAACGAAGCATACAAACAGGGGACTGTGGCCACAGAAAGCCGCAGTCCCCTCAGGTTGTCAAAAAAGGGGAAGGTGCAGGAAACTCAGTTTCCTGCCGGGTGTGGGCAGAGCCCACAAACCTTGCGCCGCAGCGCTTTCTTGTGAGCACAGCGAGCACCGAAGGTGCAAGATGTGCGGCTCGTGTTGGTATGTATGGGTTTTTCGACAGCTTGAGGGGACTGTGGCCACAGAAAGCCGCAGTCCCCTCGTTTGATTCTGTTTGTTTGCCGCCGCACCCGTCATGGGGCGCAGGATCGGGATCCCAAAGGGATGAGATCCCTTTGGCGGGGTACAGGGGAAGCGCCCCTGCCCATACCCGTTACCTGCCCGCCAGCCGCTTCGCGGCCTCCTCCCGCTCCTTGCAGATATCCTTCCACTTGGGTATGGCGGTAAGGCGCTGGGCCAGATCGCTGAGCACGGCGGGGATGTCGATGCCCTGCGGGCAGGAGGCGGCGCAGGCACCGCAGCCGATGCAGGCGGAGGGCTGCTTCTCCTCCGGGGCAAACTCCAGCCACATGGCGGCGTTGGTGGAGGGCGCGATGCGCAGCTCGTTGTAGGTGGCGATCATCTTGGGGATATCCAGCTCCATGGGGCAGCCTGCCATGCAATAGCCGCAGCCGGTGCAGGGGACGGAATCCTTCATGCCCTCGGCAATGCGCAGAAGCTCCGCTGCCTCGCCCTCGGTAAGGGGCTTGCGGGCCTCAAAGGTGCGCAGGTTATCCTCCATCTGATGGATGTCGCTCATGCCGGAGAGGATCATCGCCACACCGGGGATGTCCTGCAGGAAGCGGAAGCCCCAGGCGGGGATGCCCTCCTCCGGGCGCAGGGCACGCAGGGCGGCTTCATCCGCCTCGGAGAGCTTGCACAGCTTGCCGCCGCGCACCGGCTCCATCACCCAGATGGGCATATGGCGCTCATTCAGCAGCTCCACTTTGGTCTTGGCATCCTGCAGCGTCCAATCCAGATAGTTCAGCTGGATCTGGCAGAACTCCATGCTATCGCCCGCCGCATCCAGAAAGGCGCGCAGGTTATCCACCGAGCCGTGGCTGGAAAAGCCCAGATGCCGGATGCGCCCCAGCCGCTTCTGCTCCCTGAAGTAATCGATGATGCCCCAGCGGGGATCCAGATACACCTCCATAGAAGCCTCGCACACGTTGTGCAGCAGGTAGAAGTCGAAATACTCCACGCCGCACTTCTTGAGCTGCTCCTCAAACACGGCGGCGGGGTCGTACTTCTCCACCACCTGATGGCCCGGGTACTTGCTGGCCAGATACCAGCTCTCCCGGGGGTATTTGCTCAGCACCCGGCCCATGACGATCTCGGAATAGCCGCCGTGGTAGGGGTAGGCGGTATCGAAATAGTTCACGCCCTGCGCCATGGCGGCAGCCACCATGCGCTCCACCTGTGCCTCGTCGATGGCCCCATCCTTCATGGGCAGGCGCATGGCACCGAAGCCCAGCTGGCTGAGCTGCTTATCCTGAAAAGTACAGTAGATCATAGCTTTTTCTCCTTTGCTTATTCAGCCTGACGGGGCGGCTCAGCCGATCAGGTTCCCGTCGGCAAAGGCGTCGCCCACCTTTTCGCCAAGGCTCAGGTAGGTGTGGTTCATACCGTCGAACACGATGGGGCGCAGCTTTTTGGGGTCGATCCGGCCATCGGTGAGCACGCTTTCATCGGCGCACACGTTGACCACCTCGCCCACCATGCGGCAGGTCTCCGGGTCGTAGCTCTTGAGGCGGCACTCCACCGCCATGGGCAGCTCGTCGATCAGGGGCGCATCCACAAAATCGCTGCGGAAGGTGTGCCAGCCGCACCTGGCCAGCTTATCCGGCACCTGGTTGCCGGAGGCGATGCCCACATAATCGCAGGCAGCAACGGTATCCACCGTGCCCATGCTGACGGTGAAGGCCTTGCGGCTCAATATGTTGGCCGTGGTCTTGTGATCCTTGGCGATGCACATGGTGATCTCGTTTTCCTCGCTGATGCCGCCCCAGGCCGCATTCATGGCATTGGGGATGCCCTTTTCGTCGTATGCGGCGATGATGAACACCGGCTGGGGGTAGAGGATGGGCTTGGGGCCGAAGTTTTGGCGCATGGGGGGTACCTCCTTGTGTGTGGGGTGGGCAGTTATTCTTTACAAGGGATCTCCAGCAATTCCCGCACCCTTTGCTGCAAGAACTGCTCGATGGCTTTCAGCCGTTTGGCGGGCAGGTTATAGTACTTATGCCGGGTGAAGGTGAAGCCGATCATTTTGCGCAGCTGCTCCTTCTGGCGGGGGGTGATGAACTCCCTGACCACGTTTTCAAAGGGAACGCCGGTGGCGGTCAGGCGGGTTTTGGCGTAGGCGGGCAGGTCGTCAAAATCATCGGGCATACCGTAGTTGAACAGGGAGAGGCCATTATCGAAGATCGGTGCCAGTGCGTAGGGCCGGTTGGTGCGGTTATCCACCATCATGCCGAAATTGCCAAAGTGACGATCCTCGTTACAGATGACCGCATCGAAGATGAGCATATCCACAAACTCGTCGTAGACCCCGGGATCAAAAGAACGCAGATATTCTGCCACCGTGCGCAGGGTGGCGTTCTCCACCAGCCGGTAGATGGGTACAAAGGAATGGTCGATATCGCTGAAAAGCTCGCAGACAGAGCAGACGTTTTTCTTCCACTTGCTCAGGTCGTAGTGCACATGGCGAAGGCCCATACGCTCTGCGATCTGGGAGGCGTAGTATTCGCTGTAGGGCTCATTGCCGGTGTTGGCTGCACCGCTGGTGCCGCCCTTGAACAGGTAGATGCCCCCATTCAGTCGCCGCCAGCCCTTGCGCAGCATACCGGAGGTGGTAAACTCCGGCGAGGAGGAAAAACCCTTGACCCGGGAGCTGCCATAGCCGGTATAGGCGATCAGCGACAGTACTTTGACAAAATCGTGCTGGTAGAGGTTGAAATCGGCAAAGGTGCCGGAAAAGTCATCCTCCACCACCCAGTAGCTATCGTTGAGGGACAGCCCCCGGCAGATGCGCAGGATGCCCCGGGTATCGCTGTGGGACAGCCCGTTCTTTGCCAGCAGCGTATCCACATACTCCCGGTTTTTGGGTATGATGCGTCTGCGCAGCCACTCCATCAGCCCGGCATCATCCAGCCGTAGCCCAAGGGGCATCCGGCTCATCTGCTCCCGATCGATCCGGCTGATCCGGCACTGCTGACCATCGATGGGATCATCGGTGATGGCAAACCATACCAGCGGCGTATCGTATTGTTTGAGGCAGAACATATGCAGGCTCCTTTCTGATGGGATGGCAGCAGAGCTGGGGATGAAGTTGGTTTCTCCTGCTGATGGGGGGATTATACCACAGGATGGGAGGGAATGCATCCGGATGTTGTTTGCTGCGCCCGGGAGTTACTTGAGCTGGCACTTGGGATGAGTGCAATGGCAAGGGAGTGCCGGGAGGAAGAACCGGTTTTCTTTGCCCTTCACCCCACCCGCCAAAAGCACACCGCCGCATACTGCTTCCCGGTCAGCTCCATCCGGAACGAGCCCTCCTTCACGCCCTCGTCCCTTGTGGTCATCTCCCAGGTATCCAGCACCAGGGCCCGGTAGGCGGTGCCCTCCGGCAGGGTGAAATCCCGGAAGGCGGGGCGCATGAAGGAGTAGTAGTACACGATCACCGGCGGGGCGTTCTCGTCATCGCCGGGCACGCAGGCGCAGCGGTCATCCCAGTTGCTGCGCCAGGGCTCCAGCGGGCCGGGCAGGCTCTCCAGAAAGGTGCGCAGAAATTGCAGCCTTGCGGGCGAGGTGCCCTTGAGCCGGTTGCCGTGGCTCCACCAGAGGATCTCGTCCTCGCTCCAGTAGGTCTCGCCGTGGCCCGCGTAGCCGCCCCGGATGGAGGCCTCCCAGAAGCGGCGGGTCTCCTCCTCGCCGGTCAGGTTGCCCCAGCCGTGCTGGATGTTGCCCTCGTAGCCCAGCTCATCCACAATAACGGGCTTGCCATACTGCTCCCGCCAGGTATCCACCAGCTCGGTGGTGCGGTACAGATCCTGCCGCTGTAGGCAGCAGTGGGTGATCCACGGGCGGGTGTGGTCGTAAAAGCCGAAGCAGTTGTGGATGGAGGTGAGCCGCCCGTAGGGGTCGCACTGCCCGATCACTTGGCCCAGCGCCTCCCAGTGGTCGGTCACCATCAGGGGCATCAGGTCGTATTCGTTGGCCAGCGACCACCACACATTGCGGTACGCCCCGATGCGGCTGATCAGGTAGCGGAAGTAGCGCTGCATCTGGCGGATGTCCATCCGGCTGAAGCCCCAGCGGTCGTAGGGGTGCAGCATGATGATATCCGCCTCGATGCCCAGCTCCCCAAGGCGCAGGATGGCCTTCTCCAGATGGCGGAAGTAGGCGGGGTCGAAGCGGGTAAAGTCCCACGCATAGGCCTCGCCGGGCTTCTTTTCGGCCTGGACAAAGGGGTAGGCGAAGGGCTCGTTGTGGTTGTAATCGTAGTGCTTGGGAAACACACAGAAGCGGATCTTGTTGAACGGCGATGCCGCCAGCTGCCGCAGCGTGTTTTCGAAGATCTCATCCCCCTGCAGGTGCCACACATAGCAGGTGGTGCCCACGGGGCGGTAGGGGGTGCCGTCCGCATAGGCAAAGTGATACTGCCGGTACACCTGCACCGGGCCGTGTACCCCCTCCCGGGCAGGCAGCACGGTAAAGCTGCCCCCCAGCTCTCCCTCCGGCAGAGGGATGCGGAAGCGGTACTCGCCCTCATGGGCGGGCATAAAGCGCACCATGTACCGCCCGTCGCCGTCGTAGAAGCCGGGCACGGTAAGCTGCTCCCCGCTGCCGGTAAACGCGGCGGCGATGGCTCTCTCAAAGGGGTTTCCCTCCACCGGGAGCGTAAAGGCGATCTCCTGCACATCCCAGCGGTGCACCCGGGGCTGCCAGCACAGAGTACGGTCGGTCATGGTATCCATCCTTTCGGGGGTGTGGAATTGTTGGCTCGGTTGCTCCCATTATACGCCGGAAGGGCTTGGGTGGCAAGTGCTGCGGCATTGCCAGCAGGCGGCAGGGTGTGGTATACTGGTACAAACCGGATGCGAATACACGACCCATACAGAGGAGGAATGACCCCTATGATGAAGAGAATGTCTGCCCTTTTGGTGGCGCTGATGCTGTGCCTTGCGACCGTTGCCGCCTGCGCGGAGGTAGCGCTGTTCGAGACCTCCCAGGGCCTGACCATTGCCGTGCCTGCCGATTGGAGCCAGCTGGAGCTGGATGAGGAGCAAAAGCAGCAGGGCTATGCCCTGATGATGGTCTCTGCGGATAAGAGCGATCTGTATGTTCTCATCGTCAGCGATGTGGAAGACGCCTTCACCGCACAGGAGATCGTCGATGCGATGAAGGATGATACCTATGCGAGCATGCAGGCCTACACCAATGCACAGGGGCAGGAGATGGTCATCTACTCCTATGCCGACCAGACGATGATCGGCTATCTGTTCTGCTCCGATGAAGGCCTTTTGTACAACTTCGGCTTCATGCATCTGGACGGCTCTGCCCTGACCGACGATGCGGAGCTGCTGGCGGTTGCGCAGGAGTGCATGGCAGCCACCGTGCTGGGCGAGGCAGCAGCGGAACCCGCAGAAGAGGAAGGGATCATCGCCACCATTGCCGATGGCGAAGTGGAGCTGATGATGGTTGGCATCGCCGATGGCCCGGTGTTCCCGGCTCCTGCCAACTGGTCGGATCTGGAACTGACCGAAGCGGAGATGGCGGAGGGCGGCCTTGCCGCCTATAGCGATGAGGCGAACGGCCGCAGCATGCTGGTCATGGCCAGCGAAATGGCCAATGCGGATAACGAGCTGCTGCTGAGCGTCTACCAGAACGATGCGTATTACGCCACCGCCCAGCTGGTGACCAACGAGCACGGCCAGGAGGTAGTTCTGTATGTGACCGCCGACCTGGAGATGGCCGGTTATAGCTTCGTGGGTCAGGACGGCTGGCTGTACAACTTCATTTTCGCCCTGGATGGCGGCGACCTGACCCAGAATGAACTGATGACCGAGCTGGTCAGCTACTGCGTGAGCAATACGTATTTCCAGTAAGCGAATAACCGGACGCCCAAATGGGCGGATCATTGGTTGCCCGAATGAATGGATAACCGGATCCCTGAATGGGCAAAAACTGAGTGCCCGAATAGGTGGATAAGCGAACCTCAATAAGAAACCGGGGCTGCTGCATACAAAGCAACAGCCCCGGTTTTTGTGTGCGTGAAATGGATTCTGCTCCAAAGGGTACCCTTGGGCAAAGGGGTTGGTTGCCTACCCCCGGCTCACTTGCCAAAGGGAGCAGCCGCCCACCCCGCACCGGCTCCAAGTGCAAAGACAGGCAGCTGCCCACCCCGCACCGGCTCCCTTGTGTAAAGGCGGCAGCCGCCCACCCCGCACCGGCTCCAAGTGTAAAGACAGGCAGCCGCCCACCCCACACAGGCTCCAAGTGTAAAGACAGGCAGCCGCCCACCCCACACCGGCTCCAAGTGTAAAGACAGGCAGCCGTCCACCCCGCACCGGCTCCCTCTTCAGAGGGAGCTGTCGGCGAAGCCGACTGAGGGTGCCAAGAGCTGTCCCCCTCCTGCGAACGCTCATTTCCCCCCAGCCCGGGTAACGCTTACCCACCCTGGCGGTACCCAACTCCTAAGGCTCCCTTGCCAAAGGGAGCTCCCGCCGTAGGCGGGTGAGGGATTCAACTCCCGATCGCAGTCGCCTCCCACCGCCATGGCGGAGCTGTCCCGCCCGACTCGGCAGCCCCCGGGATCCCCCCGGCGTCTACACCTCCCCCACGGGCCGGAACACCTCCCGCCCATGCTGACACACCGGGCACACATACCCCTCGGGCGGCTCCCCGCCCTCATACACATAGCCGCACACCTCACACACCCAGCCCTTCTTTTCGGCAGGTGCAGGCTTCGGCTTGATGTTCTCCTGATAATAGCTGTACGTGCACGGCTCCTCCCCGGAGAGCACCTGTCCGTCCACCACCTCGGCAACGAACAGGATATGGGTGCCCAGATCCAGCTGATCCACCACCCGGCCGCTCAAAAATGCGTTGGTCATCTCCGTAAGCCGGTAGATACCGTTTTCGGTGCGCTCCACCGGGGCAAAGCCCGCAAACTTGTCCGCATCCCGCCCGCTCTGCATGCCAAAGCGCCGGAACAGCGCCAGATCGGCTTTGGTGGTCAGGGTGGATATATTGAATGCGCCGGTCTTTTGGAGCATGCTGCAGCTCAGGTTGCGCTTGCTTACGGCAACGGCCAGCCGGTCCGGCTCCTCGGCGATCTGCATCACCGTGTTGATGATGCAGCCGTTATCCTCGCCCTGCTGCCGGGTGGTGAGCAGGTACAGCCCATAGGTGATCTTGAACAATGCTTTGGGATCCATCGTGATGCCTCCTTCTCCGTTTCGGGGTTTGCTTCTGCTTACAGTATCCCCCGATTTCGGGCGGGTGAAACCGGGAACAGACAGAAAAACGGTGCTGCTGCGGAATGCAGCAGCACCGTTTCGTTTGAAGATCAGTCCTGCACGAGACCGGCTTCGCAGTTGCTTTCGATCTTACCGATCTTGGCGGTAGCGCCGGTAACGTTGATGAGGGTGTTGTTGACACATTCGCCCACAACACTGTTCCAGTTGCCAACGACCTGACCCACCACGGCGGTCTTGCCGGAGAGCAGATCCTCGACGACCACGTTCACGTTGGTGAGGGTATTATTACTGGCATACTGGGGCTCGCCGGAGGAGCTGCAGATAAAACCGATGATGCCGCCGGTCTTGTAGCGACCGGAAATGCTGCAGTTCTCTACGGTGCAATTGGTAACGCTGCCGTAGTTATAGCCGACCACGCCGCCGGTGTACTTGCCGCCCTTGACGGAGGAATTGTGAACAATCACGTTATCCACATTGGCATTGGGGTCGGAGCAGACAATGGCGGCAGAGCCTTCGACGATGTTGGGGGCGGTCACGTAGACGTTCTCCACGATCAGATTCTTCAGACCGCGGTTGCCTCCCACGAACAGACCGGCGCTGCCGGTACCGGTGTAATTGATCTTGGCGTTTTTGATGGTGTGGTTCTGGCCATCGATGGCGAAATCGCTCATGTTGCCAAAGCCGTTGGGCAGCACCATGCCTTCCAGATCGAAGTCTGCATCCAGCACGAGTTTCCGGGCGGTAGCGTCGGCATACCAAACGCTCTTATAGGGTTGGCCATTCTTATAGTCTGGGCTGCTCTTTTGGGCTTCGACGGGATCCAGCACATAGGCGAAGTACAGCAGGCTGTCCAGATCGCTGAGGGTGATGGTATCGGTGGTTTCATCGATCACCATACCGGCGGGCAGAACGGTGGCATCGCTGGGGTAGTTTTCCTTCAGCTCGGCAAGCTTTGCATCCAGGCTGGGAACGCCGGTATCGTACTCCGCATTGGCATCATACTGGTTGTTGAAGCTGTCCTCTTCGAAGGTATACTGGGTGGCCAGCAGCTTTACAGAGAAACCGTCGCCCACGGGCAGGTTCTGGTACTCGTTACCGGCGCTTTCCTGCATATGCAGGGCGACCCACATGTTCATGAGTTCGCAGTCGGGGGCCCCGGCACCCACGGGCAGCAGAGCGCCGAAGGAGATACCGCTGTCGGCGGTCATCAGCTCGGAGAGGGTGCCTGCCCGCGTACCGGCCTTCACACCGGCCAGATTGGTGGGCACCTCCTCGGTGCCGTAGTAGACATCGATCACATCGGCAAGGTTGGGCATACCGGCGATGGGAAGCACATCGGAAGCGAAGCTGAGCTGAAATTTGAGTGCCAGATCGCCGGTGTTGGTGATCTGAAGCTCACGCAGCTGGGTGTAGCCGGGCTCCCAGAGCTGGTAGTCGAAGAGAGTGCCTTCGGAGGCATCCTTCCATTCGTAGTTATCTTCGGCATCGCGGTAATACATGCTCACTTCGAGCGTGCCGGACTTGATGATATTGCTGGTGCTGGTAACTTCGTCGGTAAACCAGGCGATGGTACCGCTGGTAATGCTGAGCAGAATGGTCAGCACCAGAGCGGAGACCAGAGCAGTACGACCGAACTTGCGGATCGTCATATTGGGTCACTGTCCTTTCTGAGTTAGAACGTGAAGGGGAATGTTTTCCATTGTTTACAATTCTACTATTTACAACTTGAGTTGTCAAGAAAAAACTGGGAAAAGCAGCACACCTTCACCGCCTCGGAAACATTGACAAAAAAGCCCCTCCATGCTACAGTTGATATAGTCGAAATAAGTGGTGGAGTCTGTCATCGGGGCGGCGGGAGTGCCCCTCCGATTTATCTCGACGCCTGCGGGGGAGGGCTGTACCCCTTCCCGCCGGGAGTGCAGATGTCAGGGCAGAGCCGGGCTTCGGCTCTGCTTGTTTTGCTTTCTGCCCCCTGTTTAGCCCGCAGGCAGCCGGCAGAGAAGCTCCGCCCGTGTTCGCAGAGGCTTTGCGGGAAGCCCCGCGCGCCTCATAGAGACCCTCACGGGAAAGGAGGAACCCTTTTGCACTCCAAGGCGATGTTCTACGAAAAATTCAAGGAAGCCGCTGCCTCGGTGCTGCCCATCACGCTCATCGTGGCGCTGATGTGCCTCAGCTTCGTACCGGTGACCACCGACCTGCTGCTGGCGTTTTTGCTGGGCTCTGTTATGCTGGTGGTGGGCATGGGCCTGTTCACGGTAGGCAGCGATGTATCCATGACCCAGATCGGTAACCACATGGGCGCAAAGCTCACCAAGAGCCGCAATCTGGCGCTGATCCTCATCGTCAGCTTCCTGCTGGGCGTGGCCATCACCGTGGCCGAGCCCGACCTGCAGGTGCTGGCAGCCAATGTGCCCGCCATCGATACCACGGTGCTCATCATCACGGTGGCGGTGGGCGTGGGCCTGTTCCTGCTGGTGAGCATGCTGCGCATCCTGTTTGCGGTGCCCATGAAATGGCTGCTGCTGGGGCTGTACGGGCTGGTATTCCTGCTGGCGGCCCTTACCCACCCGGATTACCTTTCCGTGGCCTTCGACTCCGGCGGCGTTACCACCGGCCCCATGACGGTGCCCTTCATCATGGCACTGGGCGTTGGTGTGGCCTCCATCCGCAGCGACGGCAACGCCAATACCGACTCCTTCGGTCTGGTGGCGCTGTGCTCTGTGGGCCCCATCCTGGCTGTGCTCATCCTCAGCTTCGTTTACAAGGATGCCCCCGACGGCGCTGCCGCCTCCATCGTCAACAATTATGCCGATACGGTGCAGCTGGGCGCAGGCTACCTGCACGCCCTGCCCGAGTACCTGCTGGAGGTGCTCGTGGCGCTGCTGCCCATCGTGGTGTTCTTCCTCATCTTTCAGGTGGTGGCGCTCCGGCTACACAAGCTGCCCTTTGCCCGCATCATGCTGGGTTTGGTGCTCACCTGCGTGGGTCTGGTGCTGTTCCTGATGGGCGTGAACGTGGGCTTCTCTTCGCTGGGCTACATTCTGGGCCAGCGGCTGGCCGCACCGCAGCTGCAGCTGGTGCTGATCCCCGTTGCCATGCTGATGGGCTGGTTCATCATCAATGCCGAGCCTGCGGTGCATGTGCTCAACAAGCAGGTGGAGGCGCTGAGCGCCGGTGCCATCTCTGCCAAGGCCATGCATTACAGCCTTTCTATCGCTGTGGCGGCGGCCATGGGCCTTGCCATGCTGCGGGTCATCACGGGTATGCCCATCATGTGGCTGCTGATCCCCGGCTACGGGCTGGCGCTGCTGCTGGCATTCTTCGTGCCGCCCACCTTTACCGCCATCGCCTTCGACTCCGGCGGTGTTGCCTCCGGCCCCCTGACCGCCACCTTCATGCTGCCCTTTGCCATGGGTGCCTGCAGCACCACGGGCGGCAACATCATGACCGATGCCTTCGGTCTGGTGGCCCTTGTTGCCATGATGCCGCTGATCACTGTGCAGATCATGGGTCTCATCTATGTCATCAAGGTTCGCAAAGCGCCTGTGGAGCCCGAGGTGGCTTACGGCGATACCGACGTGATCGAGCTCTGGGAGGTGTGACCGTGGAACTGAATCTTGTAATGACCATCGTGGATCGTGAACGCTCCCAGACCATGGAAAACATCTGCCAGAACCTGAAGCTGCCCCTGACGCTGACCATGCTCTGCCAGGGCACGGCCACCGGCGAGCACCTGTCCCTCTACGGGCTGGTGCCCAAGGATAAGGCTCTTATCTGCACCGCAGCCGACGGTGAGCAGACCCAGAAGCTGATGCGGGCTGCCAAGCTGCGTATGTTCATCGACATCCCGGGCAACGGCATCATGCTCAGCGTGCCCATCAAGAGCGTAGGAGGAGGACTGACCATGGCATACCTGACCGATAAGAAAGCGCCCACGGGAGGAAAGCCCAGTATGGTCTTCTCCCATGAGCTGATCTATGTGATCCTGAACGAAGGCGCATCCGACGAAGTGATGCATGCGGCCCGCTCTGCCGGGGCCACCGGCGGCACGGTGCTGCTGGGCAAGGGCACCGGCAGCCGGGAGAACGGCAAGTTTTTGGGCATCTCTCTCGCCAACGAGAAGGATGTGGTGCTCATCGTAGCCGAAGCCCGGAAGAAGGCCGCCATCATGAAGGCCATCGTGGAGCAGGCGGGCCCGGGCACCTCTGCCGGTGCCATCTGCTTCTCGCTGCCGGTATCTCAGGTGGCGGGTCTCCGTCAGGTGGATGCTGACGAGGATGGCGCAGAAGAGACCGAAGCCGCAGCCGAATAAGCGCTTGCGGATGGATCCGGAGCCGCTGTGGGGGAGACCCTGCAGCGGCTTTTGTGTTGGCAGCTCCCCAAGGCTCCCTCTTCAGAGGGAGCTGTCGGCGAAGCCGACTGAGGGTGCCGCCCGCAGTCCCCTCCCGGCAGAAACCATTACCCCCAACTCGGGAATAGCAGACCCCCATCGGCAAGACCCACCCCTGCAGCCCGCCCTTGCTAAAGGGGGGTGGCGGCATAGCCGCCGGGGGGATTCCGGTGGGCAGCCAAGCCGGAGAACACATCCTCCCCGGTGGTCACCCCCCCGGCACCCTCAGTCACCCTTCGGGGCAGGCTGCGCCCCGGTCGTTCAATCGTCGTACAGCCCACTGCCGTGGTCTGTACTCGTTTCACTCCCCACCTGCGGGTCGCTAACGCCTTCGGCGTTGTGCCCACTGGGCACGCGCTTCCCTCCGGTGCCCACTAAAGAGGGAGCCTGAGCAGTTGGCTACCGACCGCAGCAATGCGCCACCCAAACTTGGGAATAGCAGACCCCCATCGGCAGCCGCCCCTACACAAGGCTCCCTCTTCAGAGGGAGCTGTCGGCGAAGCCGACTGAGGGTGCCGCCCGCAGACCCCTCCCGGCAAGCGTCATTCCACCCAAGCCGCTCATAGCTTTTTTTCTCGCAGTACCGCTGCGAGGAACAGGGTGGGGCTCCGCGCCCCACACCTGCGGTTCCTCTTTTGACGCAAAAGAGGAACCAGAAAACAGCGACACGCTCTCTTTGGTCAAATCCCTTTGATTGCCCTTTTTCGTGGCGGCGGTCGCAATCAAGGTCACTCCGCAGATACAGGTCAGCTTACTCGCTGCTTGGTCAGCCCACTGCTCCCTTAACCCGCCCCGAAAAACGGCAGGGGGATTTGACGTCGTTCGCTACCGTCGCGTGCGGGGAGCGGCTTGGCTGCGGGCAGCATCCCCTGCCTCCCGAACCCCGAGTTGGCGTGGCGGGTCGGCTGCAAAAGCAAGTTCTTTCCCATAGGCTGTCCCGCGTTACACGCCAACTAAGAAAGCAACCCCTTACCCAGGCTCCCGCCCTCACACAAGGCTCCCTTGCTAAAGGGAGCTGCCCCGTTAGGGGCTGAGGGATTCAACCCCAACCGCAGTTCCCTCCCACCGCCATGGCGGGGCAATCCCCCCGGGAGCAGCCCCCCGGCGCAGGCTCCCTCTTCAGAGGG